>JAPLRS010000041.1 GCA_026399015.1 Methylococcales bacterium
ACGCGCAAATAAGATTTAGCCGCACTATCTGGCTCACGCGTACCCTGTTCCCAATCTCTGAGGGTGCCTAAAGGCAACTCAAATTGCTGAGAAAATTGCTGTTGCGTCATATTTAAACGTTTACGAATCTCTTTAGGATTCGGTACTGGACGAAACTGCTTTAGCTCAGCATCAGTTAATAAGGGATTCTCTAAGTCGGCCTCAGCCGCCGCCTCAATCTCTGCATCGGTTAATGCGTTTAACCGTGCCCAATAGGTTTTGTCGGCAAGCACTTGCTGAGTGCCATCTTTCATAAACTGTACTGTCGTGCCGTTTTTTCGTTCAACTGTTATAGTCATAATAATTACTACCCATCATTCTTATAAATTTAATGAATAAAACTCATATACCTGAGTCTTTCAGCCTTACTTGCCGGTCGTATAATAACTGGAGTCAGAGTAAACTCACGATTGGATAGTAGCTATACAACTTTCTGCTGATCAACCATTCTACGATCTGGCGTTTTCGTCAGATTTAGGAAAAAAAGAATTTAATGCGGTGATTGTTAATCGAAATAAGTTTAAAAATTAGCTTTAGGCTAATATTTCAAAAATATGACCTAATCAAGCAAAGGTCTGTATTTATTTTGGTGATACCTACTTAAAACTCACCAACATTCTTTAAAATTGAATTAATAACAGTTGCAGATATTCTAAAATCAGATTGGTACAATTGATTGAATGCCCCTTTTGCAGAAGAAATTAAACCTCGTTTTTTAGCCAACCCTATAATTGCAGCAGTTCCAGTCACGATCAAGCCTTTTTCTTTAGCAACGGATCGCCCTGCTCGCTCGTCCATAATCAGTAACACTTTATCAGAATGACCTAAAGCGATGTTAATACAGTCGGTTTCACCGACATCAAGATCAATATCTAGCATTAGCAGAATAGGTGCTGGCCAAAGCGTTATCCACCCAGTATCAATAGCGTGTGAAATTGCTGTTTCTCCAGGAGCATTTTTACCTGGCAATACTTCTTGCTTTACTGTTTCGGGTAAAAAAACAGTTCCAAATATCTCAGGCAACCACTCTAAGCCACCTACTAAAGCTAAGCCTATTAGAGGACTTGAATCAATAACAACTATTCGTGACATAGAGCGCTTAAACTTCTTTTAACCACTGATCTAAAGTATCAACATCTCGACTAACATCCTCTTCGATTTGACTTATCACAGATAAGCCTAAACGAGATATATGCGCAATAAAACTCGCTAACGGCAAGTCAGCTAACTTAGCAGCACGAACTAAGGATAAATCACCTTCTTTAAATAATGCCGTAGCCAATGCTTTTCTAACGCCTGGCAAATCAATAATATTTGATGATTTAAGTCCAACCATTAAGGCATCAGGTTCATTTCTATTCATCACTAAGACTAAATCATTATTAGCCATTCGCAATGCTTCACTAGGGTTGTTTTTTAAGCCACTTACGTTAACGGTTTTCATGGTCTTTCCAGATAGGAATATAAGATAGGCCTATTATATAGGCAGCATTGTCTATCTTAAAGAATTCTTTATTAAACCCAACCATCTTTACCACATATTCCGCAATGGCTTTTGACGCTATTTCAGATTTGTTTAGTACAACGTAAAACTGACGTGGTTTATGTTTTTGATTCCTGATAGACTTTTAGGTAATTACATTTGTTGGGACATGTATCAGGTATTTGATAGATCCTCTATTTGAATTAACACTAAATATGACTCTTATGAGACTGACTTCTGAGCAAACTAAAATTATTAAGGATACGGCTTATTCCGTGTTAGGTGAAGGTTCACGAGTTATCTTGTTTGGTTCTAGAGTTGATGTCGAAAAAAAAGGCGGTGATATTGATTTGTTATTTGAAACTGAGCATATTCTTAACAACCGAGTTAACGCAATAGGTGCTCTTTATGCTGCGTTGATACGTAAACTGGGTGATAGAAAAATAGATATTTTATTAAAAGACCCTAAGACTCCGAATGCTGCAGTTTTGGAGATTGCTAGGTAAACGGGGATCGAGTTATGAGTTTGAGGTATCTTCCTGAATACGCACAAATTGTTATATTTTCTCTTGAATTAGCGCGTAAAGAAGCAGAACTTGCAGAAAAGGTAGGTGTTTTAGATAGTGTAGATGCGTTTATTGTCGCTCGTAAGTTAAGAAATACTCTTGTGCATCAGTGTTATTGAAAAAAACAGAATTAGAAATTAATCATCTAGGCGTTCAGAAATAAAGAGTCTTACTTCAAAACAGGGACTGCACTTAATAGTTGTTTTGTATATTCTTTTTTGGTTGAGTTAAGACTTAAATCAGTCGATCTGCCGCTTAAAGCATGCCTCATTCAAAAAATCTTATAATTTCGTTAGATAGTGATATAAGATTAGCTAAACAAGAAAAGATCTAAGTTAATCAGCAATATAGTAGGGTTAATGTATCAAGCGATTGAAGCTGTCACATAATCTGGTATGATCCAATTACTGAAGCCTGTTCAACTAGAAGAATATGAACGACTGGTTGTTTTAAGAATTTCCAAAAAATCAACTTACGCCGAAACAACATCCGCTACATCTAAAGATTGGAGAAAATTTGTGGGCTTGATTAAAGACAAAGAATATACCCGAACCATTGAAGTTATTAAATTAATAGAGGATTGATAACATTGAATATTGAATCCACCGATTGGCTGATCGGTTTTTTTGAAAAAACCTTTGGCTCTATTCCTGAGATGTCTGAAATAGAATTAATTTAATGAAAGTCATCTATTTAGATGTATGCACTTATTGCCGCCCCTTCGATAACCAAGATGCCCTCCGCATACGTTTAGAAACGGAAGCTTTTTATCTCATTTTGCAACATATCCAACACAATCATTATCAATCAGTTGTTTCGCCTGTTCACCTTAAAGAAATCGAAGCGATTAGTGCAATCGAAGAACGTCTGTTGTTAAAAGCTCAATTAGAAAAGTTTTTTTGCCCTGTCGTCCGTGATAAACAAGCCATTCGATCTCGTGCAGACTATTTGTATCAACTGGGGTTTGGTATTGCTGATGCCGCTCATTTAGCATATGCTGAAGTTTTAGCTGATGTTTTTATCTCTTGTGATGATAAACTATTGAAAAAATATAAAAAAGAAGTCACTGCAAAAATAATTGCTTTGAACCCACTTGAATTCGTCTCATCTGAGGAGTTGCAATAATGGAACAAGCCTTTTTAACTACTGAAACTCAACTTATTCAACAAGCCGTTCAGGTTTTGCTTGAAAAACTAGGCACAACTGATACCAACCGTTTCTTAGCGCTTAAATCTACAGAGCGATTGGATTCAGTTCTAAGACATCAAACGTGGCAAAAAGATTTAGATAAAGATAGTTTTTTTGATGAAGTATTCTAAATAGCCAAGGGAAATTATTAATAAAGTAATAACGATGTCAGAATAAACTTAAATCAGTCCACTATCAAAAAGGCGCATTAATATTAAAAAATGCGCCACTTAAAAATCACCCAATAAACCTATACATTAATTACGGGACATATTGTTCGATGGGATCTGAAAAGTTATAAAGATTGAGTTTATTAGCTTCTGGGCTGGTTGCCGCCGCTTTGAAAATATGCTCTTTTTCAAGCAGATGAGTTTTAATGTTACCGTAGAGAGTATAGGCGCATTTCAAATAAAGACACTATAAATAGTATTTTTTATGAAAATAATTTATTATTTACCTCGTAACAAACTATAAGACGCTGATTTAATTGAAATATATAAATAAAATAACTCTTTCTCTGCTACAGATAATGCTTTGGTTGCAATAGATAGGGTGTTGTTCAGTCTGGAGTGCCCCACTCTAGACCGAACAACACCCTATCTGTTTTAAAGTGGGGCACTTTAAGCAATTCAAACTTTAGTTATGTTAGCGAGGGCTACTTTAAAGCAGATGGCACCCTATTTACCTTAAAGTGGGGCGCTTTAAAGTAAACCAGCCTTTATCTGCCATAAAGTAGGTCACTCCAGAGTAGCTAAAGTATTATTTAGCCCTTTCGAACTATAATTTAATTAAAATTTATCCCTATCAATCGCCTTGACAGTATGATTCATCGCAATCAATACCCTATCTATCGTGTTTATTGATAAAATAGTCTTTTAACGCTTTAACTCTCTTAAAGGCGATACCTTCACCCTTAGACAAACTCATCACTTTAGGCTTTATGACTCAATTAAACCTTTGGCAACGCTATCAAGATTGGCTGTATTTTAATAACGAATTAGATTTGTATGTGGATGTTAGTCGCATGCGCTTTGATGATGCCTTAGTTGAGGCGCTAACGCCTAAATTTACTAAAGCCTTTGCTGACATGGCGGCTTTAGAGCAAGGTGCTATTGCTAATCCAGATGAAAACCGACAGGTTGGGCATTATTGGTTGCGTAACCCTGATGTAGCCCCAGCAGAACTACGCGCCGAGATCATCAATAATCTTGCGCAAATTGCGACCTTTGTGCAACAGGTGCATGCCGGAGAAATTCGCCCACTTAGTGCCCCCAAATTTACGGATATACTATCCATTGGCATTGGTGGCTCCGCTTTAGGGCCACAATTTGTTGATGAAGCTTTGGCGCCTGCAGCCGGTGATTTAGCCATTAATTTTATTGATAATACTGACCCTGCAGGTATTGATAAAATCTTAGCTAAACTTAAAGACCGTTTAAAAAGCACGCTAGTTATTATTACGAGTAAATCCGGTGGCACACCTGAAACGCGTAATGGCATGCTAGAAGTTAAACACGCCTTTGAACAACAAAACCTTAGTTTTTCTGATCATGCCGTGGCTATTACCATGCTGGGTAGTAAGATGGATGAAATTGAACGCAACGAAGGTTGGTTAGCAGAATTCCCTATGTTTGATTGGGTAGGTGGCCGTACGTCAGAAATGTCATCAGTAGGCTTACTGTCTGCAGCATTAATGGGTATTGATGTAAATGCCTTGTTAGCTGGGGCTAAGACTATGGATATTGCTACTCGCGTAGCCGATATTAAACAAAATCCCGCCGCTTTATTAGCCTTAAGTTGGTATTACGCGACGAACGGTAAAGGCGAAAAAGATATGGTTATCTTGCCTTATAAAGACAGTCTGCAATTATTCTCGCGATACTTACAACAATTGGTGATGGAATCACTGGGTAAACAAGTTGATTTAGCGGGCAATATCGTCAATCAAGGCCTTACTGTTTATGGAAATAAAGGCTCAACTGACCAACATGCCTTTGTACAACAATTACGCGAGGGCGTGGCTAATTTCTTTGCTGTATTTATTGAAGTTTTAAAAGATCGAGACGGCCCATCTATTACAGTTGATCCTGAAACGACTTCGGGTGATTATTTATCCGGTATGTTACAAGGTACACGCCAAGCTCTTTATGATAATGGTCGTGATTCTATTACCTTAACCATTAAAGAAGTAAGCCCCAAAACAGTAGGCGCACTTATTGCCTTGTTTGAAAGAGCGGTGGGTATCTACGCCTCCTTAGTTAATATTAATGCCTATAACCAACCCGGCGTTGAAGCGGGTAAAAAAGCGGCGGAAACGTTATTAAATTTACAACACCGAGTGCTTGCTGTTTTAAAAGTCGCAGATAAAGCGTTGTCTTTAACTGAATTAGCTGAAAAAGCCGATGCCAGTGCGCAAATTGAACATGTTTATAAGATTGTTCGGCATTTAGCCGAAAACGAACGTGGGATTGTTTTACAAGGGGATTTTAAATTTCCAACTAGCCTACAGGTTTTAAAAGTTTAACTACCTGAGTATTAGCTAGCGAAAATAAATCAAACTTCGGCTTTATTTAGCCACGTTTTAATAGGCGGCGCTTGATAATTGATAAATCGATCTAAAAGCACATCTGGATCTGATTCAACCATTAATAAATCTCGCGTCTCCTGTTTAACAAATTGCTCTGCTAAAACATGATCTAAAAACTGTATTAAATGATCGTAATAACCAGAAATATTCAGCAGACCAATAGGCTTATGATGAAAACCCAATTGCGCCCAGGTCCAGATTTCAAACAGTTCTTCAAAAGTACCAATACCACCGGGTAAAGCAATAAAACCATCAGATAATTCAGCCATCAGCATTTTGCGCTCATGCATACTTTCTGTGACATGCAATTGCGTAAGGTGATGGTGCGCTACTTCTTTATGCGCTAACGCTTTAGGTATAACACCAATCACTTCACCACCTAATGCCAAAATCCCATCAGCCACTTTACCCATAACACCAATACTTGCGCCACCGTAAACCAAACCCATATTATGTTTGACTAAAGCTTGTGCTAAGGCAGTACCCGCCTCACCATAAGCATCTAAGCGCCCATTACTAGAGCCACAATAGACGCAGATATTTTTAATGACAGTCATATTATAAATAGGGGTGGCGACTGTTAATATTTATGCTTACTTTGCAGTTTGTTTAATAAACTTGAGAATAACTTTCTCTAATTTCTTTAAGCTCTATAGCAATCTCTCTACGCATACGAAAATCGCGTCTAGAATGCGCAATGGTATAAGGGATTTTAGAGTTGCGTTCATATTTAACGGCAGTTCTAATAATACCGATCCACTGTCTATCGTTATCTTCCATTTCTTTAAAGCGATTACGAATGCGCTCTAATTCTTGATTACAGTAAGTCACAAAACCCGCCGCATAGAACACACTATTTTTTAAGTAATCTTCTAGGGCTGCTAAGTCGCCATTAATTTCTTCTACCACTTGTTCAAAATTAACGGGCTCGGGTAACTTAATGGTGTCTTCAATAAGCTTACGCGCTTGATTAGCTTGGTCTGTAACGGATAAATTTTTGGCATCTTGACCAATAGCCGACTTAATTGCGGTTTTAACGGTTCTACCCACAACGGCAGGCACGACCTCATTATGTGACCATAAGCCATAACGCAAATAATGCGTCACATCATGTTTATGTAAATCAGGACCTTGATAAAACGCTTCTAAGGTTTTAATTTCTGCAGAGCGTTCGTTTAATAAGCGCTCACGTGCTTGCAATGGTTTAGCAATAAAGGCTTCGACTGCTACCCGACCAAATCGTAAGAACAACACCTGAAAGCCATGACGAATCCGAGCTTGTTCGGCATTTTCATCCGTGTTTAATAAAGTCTTACGCACTTCTTCGGTTTCCCAAAGCAAGGCTTGCGTTTTTTGGGCAATTTGATCAATCAATACTTGTAAAGATTGTGCCAATTGATCAGTTAGTTCTGTTTCAAATTTTTGTTGAATCTCTCTAAAGAGCTCTTCACGAATTTTATAATTACCTTCCCGCGGATCGGGCATAGAAATGGTTCTACCCGCTGTATAGATACGCTTTAATTCATCCATTTGACCGGTCGTCAGATTTGACAACAAGGCTTCAATTTTTGCATCGTATGCGGCATGTAAAGTCGCTAACTCTTGATGCTCTGCACCTAAAGCATCGGCTTCTTTACGACCCTGAATACTCTCGGCATACCAGACATCAAAATCTTTTTTAATGCGTTGCCATTCACGGCCCCACCACTGATTAAAGTCTTTACCTAAAAGATCATCTTCTTCTATATCACCTTCGGCAAACTCAGCATAAGTGGGTTCAAGTCTGACTAAAATATCACCGGCATATTGCAATATGTTGGCAACCAAAGCGTCACAACGTCTTTGCAAAGCATCTGCACGCTCGTGATCAATATAATGGTTAACCATTTCTTTTAGGATACCGATACCATCGGTAATACCCAATTTCTTTAGTTTTAATTTGTCATCCGCGTTTTTAGTGCGTCTTAAAGTGTCTTCTGATGGAATACCAAACTCTACTAAATGGGCCCGCGCACAAACTGGAATCATGCGTCTTTCTGGCACATCTGGCCAATAATTTCTGTGCTTTTGTAGAGTTTCTTTAAAGTCTATTTGATCATCTAAAGCATCAGCTTGTGTTAACACTAAAAACACTTTGTCAGACACTTTAATACTTGGGTCATCTGAATCCGCAATCAACAGAATTTCTTTTTCTGGTCCCGTAATAGAAGGCTGCTTCATCTCTTTTGCATAGATAATCGCGTCGCAATGTTTTAGACGCTCTATCGCTTGATCAGAATGCATTTGAATACCTGAGTTAAAACCAGGTACATCATGAAAAACAATGTCTCTATCACTTCTTAAGCGCACTGTTTTAAGTTGAATACGTTTGATAGCCAGTGACTGTGCTCGATTCTTAAACACAGCGGCTTGCAGTTGTTCATGCACTTCACTGATGTCTATAAAACTTTGGGTATAGCCACTTTTTTGTTTCGTAAATTCGTAGATAGCACTGAGATTTTTTTCAGTGTAATCATAATCCTCTTGGATTTCTTTTCTTTCTTTATCATTCAACAGACCTTCTAGCGCCAATTTCCTTTGATGCTGTAAAGTGCCTATTTCTTCCTTGGTGTAATATTGAATGAATAGTAATTGATCTTGTTCAGTTTGAGCAGACCAAATCTCTGTGCTGGTAAAGGTACATCTTTCCCGAGCTGAAGGTAGAATCTCTTGGCCTAACCAAGCATTTAACAAGGCACTCTTACCGGCCTTTTCTAAACCAATGACAGCGACTTCAAACCGATTTGCATGTAAGCGTTCTAGTTGACGATTTAAGCGTACTTGCTCAACATTAAGGCGTTGAACCAGTTCCGGTGCTAAATCTTCACCCGTTTTGTTACATAGCGTTACTAGTTTATCTGCGAGTACAGAAGTAACTTCTAATCGGGCAAGCTGTTCTTGACAAGTTTCTAGCCAGGTAGTCATAAAAATTCCAGGATTGTTGAATACTTTTTAAAACCAGAGTCCCTCCAGTTTTAGAGGGATTAATGCGGGTAGACGCTAAGGCCTCTACCCGCTATTAGACTTAGTGAGCTACTTCAACCTTTGCGCCTTTAACTTGGCCGATTTCTGCAAGTGTCTCATTAAACCAAGTTGTTTCAAGATCAAAAGGTTTACCACCTTTAATTCTTGGGAACTCAATTGCTCTTAATACATTGCCACGATCTTCATCATGACCACTTACGCCAGACTCACGACGGAATGCACATTCCACAGCAAGGTCAGCACATGATTTAATCAAACGGATATCTTCAACATTTGAAGCAGCCGCTCTAGCAAAGTAACCTGATTTTTGAATCAAGGTTTTTTCTGCGCCTAACATCTCTGCAAATTGCTCACCGAACCATTTACCAGGATTAACCGCATCCAATTTAACGTGGCCAAACGCATCACGCGGTACTTCTTGGCCTTTAGCTTGCATTTCAGCAACGATTGATTCTACGCCAGCGCCTTCTGATACGAAGATGTTAACACAATCATATTTATCCATTACTGCACGTAAACGCTCTGCTTCTGCAGCAATATCAATGGTCATTTCTGGAATAAATACGCCATGAACTTCAAATGCGTTACGGTCTAAACCTAATTCTGGTAACCACTCAGAACGATCTAATAATTTACGGTACTCTAAAGCCGTTGCTGCTGTTAACCAGCCACAGCTACGACCCATCACTTCGTGTACGATTAACATACGTGGATTTGCATTGTTTTCTGCAACCACATTAGCGAAATAACGTGCGCCTTGCTCAGCCGCAGTCCATGCACCTAAGGATTGTTTAATAGGGAATACATCGTTATCAACTGTTTTTGGTAAACCAATAACTGTTAATCCGTAATTGTTGTTAGCTAAGAAAGCCGCTAAATCAGCCGCTGCCGTATTAGTATCATCACCACCGATAGTATGCAAAATATCTACACCATCTTTTACTAATTGATCAGCCGCTACTTTTTGTGGGTCTTGACCTTCTTGCACTAAACCACGTTTTAAACAGTCTTTAACGTTAGTTAGTTTTACACGACTGTTACCAATTAATGAGCCACCAAATTTGTGTAAAAGCCCAGCTTTTTCTCTAATAGCAGGTGTCACTGTGTAAAAATCACCCAATAACAAACCTTTGTAACCACTACGGTAACAAATGATTTCGATAGAGGGATCAATTTCTGTATAACGCTCAATTAAGCTGCCGATTGCAGAGTTTAAGCATGGGGCTAGACCGCCCGCTGTGAGGATTGCTACTTTTTTTGGTTTGCTCATATGAATTGTAAAGTATGAATAAAATGGTTTGAAAAGATGTTAAGTAACCAGAATACTGGGCCTGATATTTTAAGTGGTTTCTTTAAATATCAATATAAAATTTACCAAGCATAATGGTCATTGATTTATTAAATGCTTCCCGCAAAAGTACATCTCCGTTAATAAACTGCAAATTCTAACAATTTTTTGCTTAAAAATAATTAATTAAGACTTTTATTTCTTAAAGTAGCCACTCACCACCGCGCTAACAGACAATTCATTTTTAGCTAAAGGCTTGATAATCGTGAGCGCATCCAACAAAATCCTAAAAGCTCTAGGCACATTGCATATGTTTTCACGCACTAAATCAAAGGCCCCATAGACAGCTAAACACGCAAACTGCTTGATCAACGCATAATTATTTCTATTTAAGCCCGCCAAAATGCTAATCGATTCTTGGGCGTTAGAACCACCACATTTTAAATAATTAAACACCGCTGCTTTTAATAGATTGTTAGACATCACGCCATACAAGGCATTGGCTAATATATTTAAATTAGCATTAGCGCGCTGCCTATCTTGATAATAAGCTTCTATTTTTGTATGAATTAAATCATTGTTACTAAAGTCAGGCATGGCCAACAAATGCGCGCTTAAAATCTGGATATCAGAAAAGACCGCCGTCAACCCACCACCGGTTAAAGGATGACGCATATTTAAAGCATCTCCTAACATAACTGCACCTTTACGAATAATCGGTTTTGCCGCCATGTAGTGATTAGGCATTACCTTAAAGCCACCTTCGTGCATGGCTTGTTGGTAACTTTTAAGCATCTCTGCTGGAATATAAGGTGTGACGTTACTGTCTAAATGCTCTTGTAATAAGGCTTTTCTAGGTAATTGATCACCCGGAAAGTCAATTAACAAGCGCACTTCATTAGATGAAATGGGATAACAAATAAATGGAGTTGGGCCAGACAAAAACACATGCCCATGCTTAGGGAATGGCATTGCACAGTCTTTTAAAATAACGCCAATAAAGTACGAAGTCACCGACTTCTCATTATTGCTTAAACTTTCTCTAAAATTTGAAAAGAAGCCATCACTGGTGATAGTTAAAGGCGCGTGTATAGATTTTATTTCTGAAGTGCCTTCTTCTCTATAACTCACACCGATAATTTCATTACGCTCGTTTTCTAGCAATTGCAGCGCTTTGCCTTGTATTTGAGTAACGAAGTTATTTTTTAAAGCGGCGGCTCTGATGTTTTGTAAAAAAAGCCCATTGTGTAACCCCATGCCTTTATAACTAGCTGGGTAGGGAATGGTTATTTTTTGATCACCGTGTAACAACGCATAACCATCAACCGGTTGCGCCTCGAAGCCTTCTAATAAATGTCCGAGTTGCATTTCTTCTAAAGATAACACGGCGCCCGGCTGTAGTAACTCCCCTACTATGCGCTTCTTTTCCTTAAAGCATTGATCAATCAAGGCAATTCTAATGCCTTTAGGTGCCAGATAAGCCGCGATAGTAGCACCGGCCATACCTGCCCCAATAATACAAATATCAAATTCTGCTTTCATATTAAGCTACTGGCCCAAATGCTTTAAATTTCGTTGGATTTTTATCATCCTTGAATAATTTCCTTATAGTAGCGATTAAGCGCCCAGATTGGAAATATATTTCTATAATTAGCGTACGTTATCATGCAGTTGTAATTAAAAACACCCGAAATACTCTCCTGTTCCCAATCACCTTGATCTGTCTGCCTACTTTGCAATAAATTAATACCCGCAGCAATTACCGTTCTATCAACATTCTCTACAGCCAATAAAGCTAATACAGCCCAAGCTGTATTTACAACTTGCGAAGTTTCGGCCTCAGTATAAACCAACTTAGAGCAAGACTTAAAGGTCTCACCCCAACCGCCATCGGCTTTCTGTTTACTAACTAAAAACGCAACTGCGTTCTGCATACTATCCGCTAATACAGTGTCATTATAATAGCCTTTGCCTTTTGCTTTACTTAAAGCTTCAACGGCAAACCACGTAGCATAAGTAAAACAAACTGCCCAACCACCATACCAAGAACCATCGGCTTTTTGTTGCTTAAGTATAAAAGCTAAACCTGCACTAATGGCTTTATGGAGTTCAGCGCTTTTATAGTCTGGATAAATATGTTGAATCTCTATTAAAGAAATAACACAAGCCGCCGTACATTCAGTCCAAGAATAGTCGATCATTATATCGGCAAACACTTCTGACGGATTTAGTTTCTCCAACCACTTAGGCGCTCTTGATAACTCATAAGTTGCCCAGCCACCATCCTTATTTTGATATGACAAAATAATATCCACCGCTTGCTGAATACGCTCCTCATCAATCGTTGGCTTAACCAAGCCCGACTCATGAACTGCCAAACTAGCACTTAAACCTTCTGCCGTACAATCTGCAACGGGCCAACCATTCTCTGCCGTAGAAAACGGCCAACTACCGATCATAGGATGTCTAAAAAACTCCGAATGAGTAGCGTGTTCAGACTTGATTTGCGAATGCTCGATAAATTGATAAGCTTTCTGAACAGTCTCTGGAAACAATTGGCCTAAATCACTCTCTAGTATGGCGCGCGTTGAAAAGGCGGTATCCCAAAGTTGAGAGCCATTATAACCGCTCATCTTCATACCATCTTCTGCCACCCATAGGTAATCAAACCAACGCGTCACATGTTGTTTAAACTGTTCTGAGTCAGTACCGTAAGCGTGCCAGATACAGATAGAATTAATTACTTTATTGACTGGACCAATATTAATGTAATCCGTTTGCTGATCTTCCGCATTTAAGTAGCGCAAAATGTAATCTGTCGCTTTTTTACGCAACCAACCACAACTGATTTTTTCATAACTGTTAGTGAATAAATTCATCCACTTTAATACTGGCGATAAAACCGTATACGAATCTTTATCACACACTGTATTACGTTGCTGAGGCCAATTAATCTCAGCATAGTCTTCGCTATAAATCTCTGTCCTTAGCGATAAAATCAAATCATTTTCGGGCATTTTGATACGTTGCGCGTAACAATAAGCCATCGGCAAATACACCATACGACTATGGCACCAATAACGCCAAGGATGAAACGGTAACCATTTAGGAAATAACCACATCTCTGGAAACAGGCTATTAAAGCCCTGCCAGTCATATAAATTTAAGATGGATAAATAAAACTTACCCCAAGATGGAATACCCGTGGCACCACCATTAAGCTTAATCCACGCTCTGGCTTTAACTAATGCCGGCTCATCTTTATCTACGCCCAACAACCTTAATGATACATATTGCATCACCGTGCCAAACATAGTCGATTCACCTTCAATATGCATTCCCCAACCTGCATCTGCATTTTGGTGATTAAACAAGTAAAGCTTCATCATTTCTTGATGGGCTTTTGGAAATGGCGTGTGAGTGACATAAGAGGCAATTAATAAGCCCGGCAATAAAAATAATGGCCCACCATAATCGCCAGCCCAATGCCCATCCGCACTTTGTAAACTGGCAAAGTAGTTGATACCCTTTATAACCGAGTCCGCTACTTTTTGCTGTTCAGGATTATTTGTTTGCGGCGTTACCCCTGTAAAACTTCTAAAGTTATTAGCGACCGCTACAAATCTAAAGACTTTATCACCTGAGTTGGGATTGACTTGCTTATCAAACTTAAAATCTTCCGCTGCTAAAGATATTTCCTGAGCCGAGATGTTATGGGCATTTTGTAAATGCTGATTGATATCCGTTGATGTTGGCTTAAAAGCCCAGATATGTCGGCCTTGCTCAGTTAATAACTGCCAGTTTTTCCAACTAGGTTTTACACTATGCATAGCTTTTAACGATTAAATAAAGCAATACGCACCATTGCCATAAAGCCTTTGAATTTCTTAAACAAACTAGGCTGTGGTCTTAAGCGCTCATGACCAGGTAATAATTGACCTTTTGCTAATTTACCAATTTTTGTTTTTACTGCAGGATCTAGTTTCCCATCACCAGCCAACTCAAAAAACAAGGCTTTTACATTACCTAAATCAAAGAAATCGCGTTGCCATTCCCATTTATAGTTGCCGCCATAACGAAACCAAGAACCGCCAATCCCTTCTACTTGATAATGCGTACCATCTTCTCGCACTGCTGGAGAAACTTGGGTCCATAAACCAATAACCTCACCCTGTTTTTCATCAATTAAAATACGATGATAAGGATAACGCCATTCTTCAAAACCTTCCATTTGTACGCCTAAGGCCCACTCTTCAATCTCTTTACGACTGCGCGCGACAAACTCTTCATTTGGACCAATATTCCAACGGTATTCCGCATCATCGGTATACATTGCCCCTAAATATTTAGGCCAGTTACCTTCTTTTTCTGCGTCACGGTTAGCTTGTAACCAACGTTCTACCATTTCTTCAAGTTCTGCTCTGGGATATGCCGCCATGGTTGTCTCTATTACGTATTTGTGGTTTTAATAAGAATTGCTTTGGTAGGGCAATATTTTTCAGCGAGCTGGGCTTTTTCTAAAGCCTCTAAACTAGGGTTATCCTGAAGTACCGTCACATTGCCTTCGTCATCTACCTGAAAAAGCTCTGGTGCTTCTGCCATACAAGTCGCATGCCCTTGACATAATTCTCTATCTAAATAAATTTGAAAGCCTGTTGGTTCAACGGTTAACGTCTGCGCCACGCTAGACTCAGCAATTTCTTCAGTACTGGCCTGTAGATTCTTGCGCTTAACATAACGCACTCGACAAGGTGATAACGGTTGCACCACCATCTGCGTAAAATCATCTTGATATTGGTCTTTTTCATCAACCAATTCAAAAGTATAGCGTCGTAATAAGATGCTAAAAATAGCTTTTAACTGCAACATAGCAAAGGCATTGCCCGTACACTTATGCTTGCCACCACCAAAAGCAATCCAACTAAACGGTCTTGCATCTTCTTGGCGTTCTTCTGAATACCGCTCTAAATCAAACTTTTCTGGGTCAGGAAATATTTCTGCAATACGATGTGAAACGCGTGGCGAAGCGCATACGTATTTACCTGCCTTAACGGTATACCCTTTAAAGTGAAAATCCTTCATCACTTTTCGAATTAAAAAGATCAATGGCGGATGCAATCGTAAGACTTCTTTAACAACATTCTCTAGAACCGGAATTTCACGCAAAGACTGAAAAGTCACTTCACCATCAAAACCAAACAGTTGATCTAATTCCGTTAAAACCAACTCCAATTGCTCAGGTCTTCTAGCTAATTCTAATAAAGTCCAAGCGGCAGTCCCAGCAGTTGTATGATGACCTGCGAAGATAGTCCCAATCAACATACCTGTAATTTCATGGGGTGATAAAGCCGTGCCATCATCATATTTTGAATCGATTAATAACTGAAATGCATCATCACTTTTTTCAGCTTTTAAAGCTCTTTTAGCAATAATACCCGTCACTAACTCTTGTAAGCGAGCTCGCGCTTTATCTCTGCGACGAAATACGGGGAGTGGCAAGTACGGAAAGACAAATGCTAAAGGATTAACGCCTTTTTCCAAATCATGATAAATCTTGGCAAATTCTTCATTTAACTCATAACGAAACTCATCACCCAAGAGACAATGACTAGAGGTGTAAATTGTGAGTTCTTTCATGAACTCCAACAGATCAATTTCACCTGTTTCACCCCAGCCGGCAATCATATCTTCGACTTCTTGCACGATAACTTGCGCATAGCCACGCATAGGTTTATCACGCAAAACTGGCATTAGCATTTTGAGTTGTTGATCTTTTTTATGCGGAGGCGCATCAAACACGACACCTTTACCAAAAATAGGCGTCATTATTTTATAAGCTTGGCTTTGATCAAGCTGTGCATCGGGCGCACGAAAAAAAGCCTCATTAGCTTCTGGGCCCGTCATCAAAACCATTTTCTGATGAAACATACGAAACTCGCCTATTTCTCCTAGGCTGTTTCTAAGATTCATCATATATAAAAAAGGATTTTTGCCGAACTTGAGCATGTGCCCAAAGAGAGGTAATGCACCCGGCATTTTTGGAGGCTCTAGACCTAAAGACTGGGGTTGTTCTTGATTTGGTGTTGTCATAACTCAATCATATTCTAAGCATTTTTAAGAAAGGTTAACTATTCTTTCTAAAAAGCCTTAACTTTTAGTCGTGCAGTAAAACCCCAATCATGGGCTAATTTTACGCGGTGACCGATTATTGTACAAACCTTATTCTTTTCCGGATAGAAAGGGCACAAAGGTGACAGGTTCAATTTCTTCAACTTCATAACCACTGGTTTTACGCGTAACGCGTTGTAGCATTTGCTGACCATTAACACCAACTGGAATCACCATAACGCCACCAATTGCCAACTGCTGTATTAGTTGAAAAGGTATTTCCGAAGGTGCCGCAGAAGCAATAATACCGTTAAAAGGGGCATATTCTGGCCATCCCACATTACCATCATTATAAAGATAACTGATGTTTTTAAGCTTTAATTCACCAATATGAGTTCTAGCCTTGCGTTGCAATGGCAAGATTCGCTCAACAGAATAGACCCTATCTACAAAAGGCGACAAGATAGCTGTTTGATAACCACAGCCTGTACCAATCTCTAAAACTTTTTCTAAATGTCCTGTTGTTTCCAACAGCAATTCAGTCATTCTAGCAACGATATAAGGTTGAGAAATTGTTTGATTATAACCAATCGGTAAAGCGGTATCTTCATAAGCTCGACTAGATAAAGCTTCATCCATAAAGATATGTCGCGGCGTATCCCGCATCACCTCTAGTACTCTTTGATTTTTAATACCTTGTTCAGACAAGCGTTTAATCATGCGCTCGCGTGTGCGCAATGAGGTCATTCCCATGCCTTGTAAACTTATATTCATAAACAATCTACCTTAGGCAACCACGCATTTAATGCGTTAATACTTTCATAATCTGTTAAATCGATTTGCAAAGGTGTTACCGAAACATAGCCATTACTGACGGCATAAAAATCCGTACCTTCGCCCGCATCTTGTTCTGTACCAGGGGGACCTACCCAATAAATAACGCGTCCACGCGGATCGGCACTTTTAATCACCGCCTCAGACTTATGACGCTGACCTAAACGTGTTGCTTGATAACCTTTTAAGTCTGCAATAGGCACATCGGGGACATTCACATTTAGAATGATATCTTTAGCCAACGGTTGATTAATAATTTGTTTTAATAAATTGGCAGCAACTTCTGCGGCAGTTTCAAAATGCGTAGGATTACTTCCTACCAATGAAATAGCAATAGCGGGTAAACCAAGAAATCGTCCTTCTGTTGCTGCGGCAACTGTCCCTGAATACAAAACATCATCACCCAAATTAGAGCCATGATTAATCCCAGCAAATACCATATCAGGTTCTTTATCTAGTAAACCGGTAATGGCTAAATGCACACAATCAGTCGGCGTACCATCAACTTTGATAAAGCCATTATCGGTTGAATGCGCGCGCAAGGGCATTTCTAAGGTTAATGAATTGCTAGCAGCACTGCGATTTCTATCAGGCGCAACGACTGTTATTTCAGCATATTTCCTTAAAGCATTGGCTAGTGCTACTAATCCCTCAGCTAAATAGCCATCATCATTACTCAACAAAATATGCATTATCAATTCGCCATTCAGCGTAAGAAACTATAAAATCAAACATATTAGCAACAATAACCAATAAAATCAGCTTTCGTGGTAAAAAAAAACCTTACACAAGAAGATAAAGATTTATTTCGTCAAAGTATTGGCCAAGTAAAGACACTTGATTCTAATAAAGTATTATTAAATCAAAAAGACAAGCCTAAACCTTACCCCAAACCTACAAAGACCGATCTAGACGATTCATTATTTAACGATACAAGCACCGACTTAGAAAAAGTCGGACTTGAAGATAGCCTGAGCTACACAGCACCAGGCTTACAAAACAATGTGTTAAAGAAATTACGCAAAGGCCACTTTGGACTTGATGCCGATATTGACCTACATGGTTTAACGAGCAATGCCGCTAAAAATCAACTACTGGTTTTTTTAAATAACTGTATTGCCTCAAACTACCGTTGCGTACATATTGTGCATGGCAAAGGCTATCGATCAGCAGATAGTCAGCCCGTTTTAAAAAATGACCTTAATTTATGGTTAAGACAACATAAAGACGTCCAAGCTTTTTGCTCTGCACCACAAAGCGCTGGCGGTACAGGCGCCTTATTTGTTTTATTAAAGGTTAATAATCTCTCTTAAAACGGATGTTGCGTAACTGCCTGCAGGTAAAGTAAAACCGAGCTCTAATATATCTTCTTGTATAAACTGCCAATTTAAGTCGTTTACTTTAACGCGCAAAGCGCGTCTATCGCTCTCTACTCCAGCAACAATTAAACCTTGAACCAAGTCTGGATAACTATTCAAAATTGAACTTTCAAGCTCTAAAGCCAATGCAGATACGCTGACATCCCCTTTACCACATAAAGCACCGGAAACATGTATTTCCTGTGCTTGCAGACGCCGCATAATTTCTGCATCGGGCTGATCTGATTTAAAACTACTATGCGAGCCATCAAACACATAAGTATCACCCACCAAAGCCTGATTCCAAGTTTGATTTGCTACTCGATACCCTAAAATATGATTAAACAAATATGACCGAACTGCTGACAAGTACAAACTACGTTGCTCTCTGCCCACCTTTGCACCTTGAAACATCGTTAGGGCTTTCTGAACATTTAAACCTTTATGACCAAAGCGTTGCACACCAAAATAATTAGCCATGCCTTCAACTTTAATACGCTCTAATTGTTGAGCCGTTTTTTGTTGATCACCTTGCCAATCTTTAATACGCAACTTAAAACTGTTACCAGACAATACGCCACGCTTTAATTTTCTGGCATGCCGAATAACCTGAAGTACCTTTATATTATCTGTATTAAATAAAGTCCAATCAGGATCAGCTTTACCAGGCAACCAAACACTAAACCATTGCGTAGTAACGGCGTGTCGATCTTTTAAACCAGCAAAACTGACATCACGCTGTCTTACACTGGCAAAACGCGCTAATTGTCTTGCGACAAACTCGGTATTTTCGTCCGTTTTTTCTATCTGTAAAAAAACATGCTCACCTGCCCCAGAAGGCTCAAAGGCTAAATGCTCTGTTACTATAAAATCTTCTGATGTAACTCGAATCTTCCCCTCGCCTGAAGGGCCTCCGTATACATAAGGCCATTCAGGTAGATCAATTATTTGATTGTTATCTTCCATAGCAATTTATATATTTACATCCATGCCAAAAAACAGAGCGACTCTTAGCTAGTAACATATTATTTTTCAATCAAAACGACAGCTTGAACGGCAATACCTTCTTTACGACCCTCAAAACCCAATTTTTCAGTCGTCGTAGCCTTAACATTAATACAATCCACTGCCACTTTTAAATCTTCGGCAATATTAGTGCACATAGCCACAATATGCGGCGCCATTTTAGGCGCTTGCGCGATAATAGTTATATCTGCGTTTACTAATAAATAACCTTTTTCTTGCACAATGTTATAGACATGGCGCAATAAAACACGACTATCAGCACCTTTAAACTCAGGATCTGTATCCGGAAAATGCTTTCCTATATCCCCTAACGCGGCCGCGCCTAATAAAGCATCACATAAAGCATGTAACACCACATCACCATCAGAATGCGCTTCTAAGCCTTGCTCATAAGGAATTTTAACGCCTCCTAAAATGACATCACCGTCGTCTTTAAAACGATGCACATCATAGCCCATACCTACTCTAATCATTTTGATGCTCCATATAAAACTGCGCTAAGGCTAAATCTTCTGGTCGGGTAATTTTAATATTATCAGGACGACCCTCTACTATCTTCGGCTGTAAGCCTTGCAACTCTAATGCACTGGCTTCATCAGTGATGGCAGGATTACCTTCTGCAATCTCTAAAGCATTTTTTAAACTACCATACTTAAACATCTGTGGTGTTAATGCCCGCCAAATATGACTTCTATCTAAGGTGCCTACAATATTTTTACCCTGTACATCTTTTAGAGTGTCATGAGAGGATAAAGCCAAAATCCCACCCACCTCATCCGCACGCAAGGTATCAATTAATAAATTTATATCTGTCGCTGTAATACAAGGCCTAGCAGCATCATGAACCAAGACCCAGTCTTCATCTGATGCCAAGTCTCTAATTGATTTTAATGCGGACAATACTGAATCAGCTCGCTCTTTACCGCCATCAGCGGTGATCACTTGTTCATGCCCAGAAACCTCTAATTCTGGCCAATAAGGATCTTCTTTTGAAATAGCCACCGCAACTGCTGTAAATACATTGGCACTTAATAAGCGCAACAAAGTATGTTCAATGACTGTTTTACCTGCAAGTTCCAAATATTGTTTAGGCCTATCCGCGTTCATGCGCTTACCGACACCGGCAGCAGGAACCACTGCCCAAAACTTTATAGCTGTTGTCATTTATATTTCCGAAACCTCATAAACAGAAAAGGCGACAATCCAAAAGTGCTGACCACTCTTAGCTTGCCGCCTTTATACTGCTTATAACATTATTCTAGAACCTGAAAAAAAGTCTCACCATCTCTAATCATACCTAGTTCGTACCGGGCTCTTTCTTCAATAGCTTCTTGACCTTTTCTCACATCTTCAACTTCTGCATAAAGTGCTTTATTACGCGCACTTTTTTCTGCCACTTGTTTACTTAGATCGTCCATTTGCTGCTGGTAAGCTTCAATCTCTTTAATGCCACCATCACCATACCAAAGTCGGCATTGCAAAAGTACGATCAACAAAACCACTAATGCCAGAAGAATTTTCATAATATTACAATTAAGTAAAGCACCCTATGCATCACTCTTAAAAGCAAAACACAGGGCACTTTATGCGTAAATAATATTAAAGTTTTCTAAATGCACTATGGCCAGCGTATCTAGCCAAGCTGCCTAATTCTTCTTCAATTTTCATTAAACGGTTGTATTTAGCAACACGGTCAGAACGACTCAAAGAACCTGTTTTGATTTGACCAGTGCCAGTTGCCACTGCTAAATCAGCAATAGTTACATCTTCTGTTTCACCTGAACGATGAGACATAACAGCAGTGTAAGACGCTTTATGAGCCATATCAATCGCTGCAAATGTTTCAGTTAACGTACCGATTTGGTTTACTTTAATTAAGATTGAGTTAGCGATATCTCTTTCAATACCTTTTTGTAAGATTTTTGGATTTGTTACAAACAAATCGTCACCAACTAATTGAATACGGTTACCCAATTTTTCAGTGATTAATTTCCAACCATCCCAATCATTTTCATCAAAACCGTCTTCAATGCTGATAATTGGATAACGATCTACCCAATCTACGAAGAAATCAGCCATTTGAGCTGAAGTGTAAGTTTTGCTTTCTGAAGCTAAATCATAAATACCATCTGAGTAGTATTCAGAAGCCGCAGCGTCTAAGCCTAAGAAAATATCAACGCCTGGTTTGAAGCCAGCTTGCTCAATCGCTTGTAAAATAACGCTGATTGCTTCTTCATTTGAAGACAAGTTAGGTGCAAAGCCACCTTCATCACCCACAGTAGTTGCTAAACCTTTTGATTTTAAAACTTTGCTTAAGTTATGGAAAACTTCTGCACCGTAACGGATCGCTTCACGGAAAGTAGGCGCGCCAACAGGTAAAATCATGAACTCTTGTAAGTCAACACTGTTATCAGCGTGTGATCCACCGTTGATGATGTTCATCATTGGTACAGGTAAAATAAATTCACCTGATTTATTTAAGTGGCGATACAAAGGCTGACCTGCTTCTTTAGCAGAAGCATGAGCCGCCGCCATAGACACTGCTAATAAAGCATTAGCGCCTAAACGAGCTTTAGTATCTGTACCATCAAGCTCGATCATTACTTTATCAAGCGCTGCTTGATCATTAACATCTAAGCCAATAACCGCATCACGGATTTCAGTTTTAACATTGTTAACTGCGTTTAATACACCTTTACCTAAATAACGTGCTTTATCACCATCTCTTAATTCAATAGCTTCGCGCTCACCTGTTGACGCACCAGATGGAACCATTGCACTACCAACAACACCAGAAGCTAAAATTACATCTGCTTCTACAGTTGGGTTACCGCGTGAATCTAAAACTTCTCTTGCACGAATATCTACTATTGCCGCCATGTTGTTTCCTATAAGGTTGTTTCTATCAGAGTCTGTGCTTTAACAGCTCTGTCGATGGTTAATAAAACTTCTAATAATTCTTGCATTCTATATAAAGGCCACGCATTTGGACCATCACTTAACGCTTTTGCAGGGTCAGGATGCGTTTCCATAAACAAACCTGAAATACCCGCAGCAACCGCAGCTCTTGCTAAAATTGGCACAAACTCGCGTTGACCGCCAGAACTAGTTCCTTGTCCACCAGGTAATTGCACTGAATGGGTTGCATCAAAAACCACAGGGCACCCTGTGTCTCTCATAACCGCTAAAGAACGCATATCTGACACTAAGTTGTTATAGCCAAAAGATACGCCACGCTCACAAACCATAATATTTTGATTACCAGTTGCTTTAGCTTTGTTAGCGACATGCACCATATCCCAAGGCGCAAGAAACTGACCTTTTTTAATATTAACTGGAATACCTTGTGAAGCTACCTCTTGAATAAAATTAGTCTGCCTGCATAGAAAAGCCGGTGTTTGCATGACATCCACTACGCTCGCTACTTCTGCTAACGGGGTATCTTCATGTACATCTGTTAACACAGGCACGCCAATTTGTTGCTTAACTTTACTTAAAATTTCTAGACCTTTATCGATACCTAAGCCTCTAAAACTCTCATGCGACGAGCGATTAGCTTTATCAAATGAAGATTTATAGATAAAAGGAATATTTAATGTTGCTGCTAACTCTTTCAAATAGCCGGCTGTATCTAGGGCTAATTGCTCGCTTTCGATTACACATGGGCCAGCAATTAAGAAAAACGGCTGATCTAGTCCTACTTTAAAACCACATAATTCCATTAATTTGTACCTTTTTTATGTTGAGCGGCAGCCGCGACGAAACCAGAAAATAGAGGATGACCTTTTCTCGGTGTTGACGTAAATTCTGGATGAAACTGACAAGCCAAGAACCAAGGGTGATCAGCAATTTCAACTACTTCAACTAATCTGCCATCCATTGATTTACCAGAGAAACGCATACCAGCGCTTTCTAATTTCTCGACATATTGATTATTAAATTCGTAACGATGACGGTGTCTTTCGGTAATAACGTCTTTTTGATACAACTCAAAAGCTAATGAATTGGGTTGTAAGCGACATTGCTGACCACCTAAACGCATTGAGCCGCCTAAATCTGAATTTTCATCACGCACTTCGATTTGGCCACTTTCTGCCATCCACTCTGTAATTAAACCAATAACAGGGTGCGGAGAAGTCGGTAAAAACTCTGTACTATGTGCGCCTTCAAGACCGGCCACATCACGGGCAAATTCAATAACAGCGGCTTGCATACCTAAACAAATACCTAAATAAGGAATTTTATTCTCACGTGCGTAACGTACTGTAGCAATCTTGCCTTCCACACCGCGCTCACCAAAGCCACCAGGAACTAAGATTGCATCAACATCTTTTAAACTCGCCACGCCTTCATCTTCAATTCGCTCTGAATCGATATAATTGAGAGTGACTTTAGTACGCGTAGAAATACCCGCATGAATTAAGGCTTCATTCAATGACTTATACGCATCAGAATGATCAACATATTTACCAACAATAGCTATAGTTACTTCTTTTGCAGAACTTGATAAGGCCTCTACTACATTGGTCCACTCAGATAAATCAGCAGGACTAGCATTGAGCCTTAATTTGTTAACCACGATATCATCCAACCCTTGCTCGTGTAATAACAATGGAATGCGGTATATAGTGTCAGCATCTACCGCTGAGATAACTGCTTTTTCTTCTACGTTAGTAAATAAAGCAATTTTACGACGCTCGGTAACAGGAATGGGTTGTTCTGAACGACAAATTAAAATATCAGGCTGGATACCAATCGCGCGTAACTCTTTAACTGAGTGCTGAGTCGGCTTGGTTTTAATCTCGCCAGCAGAACGAATATAGGGTACTAAAGTTAAATGGATGAATAAAGAGCGTTCAGCACCTAGTTCAAAACGCATCTGCCTAATAGCTTCCATAAATGGCAATGATTCGATATCACCAACCGTACCACCCACTTCAATAAGTGCCACATCCATCCCTTCCGCACTTAAATATACACGGCGCTTTATTTCGTCCGTAATATGAGGAATAACTTGCACCGTTGCACCTAAATACTCACCTTTACGCTCTCTGCGTAAAACGCTGTCGTATACTTGGCCAGCCGTGAAATTATTCTTTTTAGCCATAGTCGTTTTGAGAAAACGCTCATAATGACCCAAATCCAAATCCGTTTCCGCTCCATCCTCAGTAACAAATACCTCTCCATGTTGAAAAGGACTCATCGTGCCTGGATCAAGATTTATATAAGGATCTAACTTGGTCATAGTGACTTTAAGGCCACGGGCCTCAAGAATAGCAGCAAGTGACGATGCAGCAATGCCCTTGCCTAACGATGAAACAACACCGCCAGTAATGAAAATGTATTTTGTCATTTAAAATATGGAGTTCAGAGAGAAACTGCACGCAGCTAATGTAAAACGATGCTATTTTAATCGACAATGGCTTTGTCGTCATTGTCTTTATTTGGCTAACCACCTAAATAATGACCGTTTTTATTAAAAATCATCTCCAAATCGATTCTAGGTAATCAATTTTAGGCATCCAAGCTCATTATTTTTAAATTTCGATACGAAAGTAACTTCTCGGTTCAATATAAATTTCACCCAATATTCTAGTTAATGACGACGGTTTATAAAAATTAATTTCCTACCAATCAACTCAAGAAAATTAATAACTTATATCGAAAAGCGTGCATTACTTAACTTAAATTTTAAAATAGTTTAACTTTTTTTCATTTTCCATTGAACCTTTTTAACATTCATTGCAATTAACGAGTAAGAAACATGATTTTATGGCTCTTCAACCTACAAACCATTAGAAATAAAGGTTGCTAGAAAAAATAAAAATTAATTATTTAACAGAACATCACATCCAACTAGACGCTTAACAATAGGGTATATTGACCATGATTCGTATTAAAGAACTTACCGAAGAAGAAAAAATCACTTTAGAAAGCATGAAAAAGAGCCACCCTGGCCATATGCCACGCATGAGAGCTCATGCAATTCTTTTAAGCCACTCGGGTTTTGAAGTTCAAGAATTATCTGACATTTTTGGTGTTTGCAGACAAACTACTGCAACATGGTTGAAATCATGGACAAAAGAAGGCATCTGCGGTTTATTAGACAAACCAAGAAGCGGTCGTCCTCGCAAGATCATCGCAGCTTAATCAATCAAAGCATTCCAAGATAAAAAAGGCCTTAAGATTAAGGCCTTTTTTATTTGTAAGACCCCACCTAGAAACACCTCAATCTCATCTTAATAGCCTTTCAATCGAAAAAACTTATTAACAGTTATTCATACTAATATTTATTTATTAAATCAGCACAACTTTTGTAATATTACACCCGATTGAAACAATGCTAACAAATTGATTTATAATAAAAAATTATAAAGCCTAATCTTTAGGCAATCTAACAAAACGCAATAAAAATTATGCAGTTAGAAAGCGAAAACTACACTTACACACAAAGTTATCCACAGGTTTTGGGGATAACTTAATAAAGCATCATAAGGTCAAGCAGTTACACAACAAAGCTAAATTTACTATTAACAATATTGCCCAATGTTGTTTCTTTAAATAAATGATCTACACTCTTAGCATCAGTAATTGCACACAAGAAACATCAGCGTTTTCTTGATAAGAATCCGCACTCACCCATAAATCGCCAACGGCAACTAAGTCCTCATCTAAATAAACTAAAGGTATAAATTCCCTTTCCCAAGGTGGAATACCCGCCTCTTGAAACAGATCTTTTAAATCATGCCGCCCCTCTCGATTAGGTAAGCGTAATTTCTCTCCGCCTTTTCGAGCGCGAACTGTCACAACGGATTGTTGCCATTTATCTAGAGGAATCCCATCCCCCGCAATGCATATTTTTAAAACCTGCTGCCTTGAGATCCTTACGGATAATAATCCTGGCCCCCAAATAGTTTCCGCAATCTGATCATCCGCCTTATTCTTTAAACAATATAAATTATCTCGATAGCGGCGAATAGAATAACCTCGCCCAGCCAATATTGGATCGCCACCTTGTCTTGCGAGCATCACCTCAGTACGTAAGCGCTCAACAAAAACTTCTGAAGGCATTTTTAAACCTAAGAACTGAAACCACTCTCTAATAACCAACACCTGCTTAGAAATATCTAATGTTTGTAATTGATTTATTGATAATGTTTTATCAGCCGTATTAAAAACAGCATTAAACAAATCATTAGCTAGTTCAGAAAGTAAAACTTGCGCAGTAGCACAATGCTTTGCTGACCGAGAAACTGTTTTATCAATCGCAGACCAACGCTGTTTTAATAGCGGCAATATGTTATTACGCAGGTAATTACGATCGTAATCATTACTAAAATTACTCGGATCGGTAATCCACTTAAGTCCATTAGCCACGGCATACTCATCAATCACCTGCTTAGAAACATTTAAGAAGGGACGTAATAATTGTCCTTTACCAAACACCATAGATTCTGGCATCCCAGACAAACCTTTTAGTCCACTACCACGAAACAACTGTAACAATACTGTTTCCAATTGATCTTCTCTATGCTGCGCCACTAGCAACACATCACCTTCATTAACTAAAGATTTTAAAGCGCTATATCGAGCATTACGCGCCGCCTCTTCCGGACTTTCTCCCTGATCTGGCAAGGCATTTACGCGTAACATTTTAAAATCAACTGCCAATTTATTAGCAACCGCTGCACAATGCACAGCCCAAGCATCCGCCTCAACTTGTAAGCCATGATGCACATAAACAGCGGTTATTTTCTCTTTTAACAGGGGAATGCCTGCACAAACATACAACAACACGTGCGAATCTACACCACCGCTATAACCAATAATGATGCGATTAGCCTGCCGACATTTATTAAATACGGAGATTAAAGAATCTGCTGAAAGCAAGTCCGTCATAGAAGATTATTTGAAATGTATTGAAAGATAAAAGACTTAAAGATCATTACCGAGCCATGATAGGCTCGGTAATGTTACTGACAACTTGCGTTATATTATCTATAACTCAAGCAAAAACTGAACTTATTTTTTCAATTTACTTTTAATGACTGGCCAGACATGTTCCAACCACTGTGCTTTGAGAATCAATGCCAGAGGCTTAATTTTATCGATCGCAACCTTAAACAAAGCTAACACACGATCAGGAATCGACGCTTCCGCACTATCTCGCCACTCTAAATACCGAGACCCGAAACCATTAACAAAAATCGGCTTATACAGCCACATTTCTAATATAGAAGTAACCCACATAAACATAAACGAGATACCCATACCCATACCGGCAAAAATAACCAGCCAAGCAAACACGGGATCAATTTTGGTTAACCACCAAGACATAATATCAGCAATTAAAAACGCGTAAGGCATACCGATAGCAATACATTTGTACTGTGTCGTCGTTGTTTCTGAGAAACTAAAAATCAAGCCCACAAACATAAAAATAAAGCTAATTCCAAACAAATGGATATGCGATACGCGTGTAAGAGAAGCAAAAGTTGCACCGGTATCTTGAGTGGTATAAGGCTTAAGACCTTCAAGCGTACTAAAATTTGGAATACCAGATGCTTCTTTGTTATGACACATCACACAACGCTCTTGCACTATCTTCTCAATGCCATCATCCTTATATTCATAAGGATCCGCACCATCTCGCACCCAATCCATTATTTTAAAGCGTTCTTGTTCTGGGGCATTCTCCTTCATAGAGCCATTTAACTTTTGCTCCAACATCGTTCCGGAACGGTTGCCGTAATAACTATACACAATATCATCGACGGATAAACCAAACTGGCCATCCGCCATACCATGAGTAAATAGAATTTGTATCAAGGCAAACAGGTATCCAACACCAACCGTACAAAGGTAACCAGTGAACAATACCTTAATAGGAGTATCGTGATCTTTTAGGGGGGTATATTTTTGAGTCATATAGTCAACGAGTTAATGTGCGCTGGATTGTCCGTGAATCCATTAATTTAAACAAAGTACCTACCAAAACTCATTCACCTGAATTCTGCTTGTTAGTACCCAATGAGACAAAAAACCAACTTCAGAAAACATGAATTACTTGTTTATACAAGAGCTTAAAACAGACTAACTCTTTAATTTACCCTTAAAATTTATGCAAGTTTTACACCAACTTAGCTTATCTGTATTAAATCCACTCATTATTAGACAGAAAATACGATGCTCAATACTTAACAGCTCAAACTATAAGAGCAATTAAAAAAATCAGGCGAATAAAAAAAGCTATCCATATGAAATAGTTGACATATTATAATAGACAAATATTTCAATAGACTGACATTGAGGAATTTGTAACGCATTAATAGCGTGAGTCTGCTTTCAGTTATTACCCAGAAAAACCAGCAGATCAACATTAATGCCACTAAACTAATTAAATTGGTGCAACTTTAGCCAACGATGCACTACAACATGACACTATAAGAGCTCTACAGACTAACCACGAACCCATAAACTTTTTCAGAATTTATAAATCTATAGAGCATGCTTAAACAAGAGCGAAGTAATTCGCCCTTGTGGAGTATTAAGAATTATTAGATGGATATTTTAGAAATACCGACTGCCTGACGTAACTCTTTTATAAACGGCGCACTCACTGCACGCGCTTTTTCTGCACCTTCTTGCAATTGTTGCTCGATATGCTCAGGCGCTTCTAATAAGGCCTCATATCGCTCTCTTGCTGGCGTAATATGATCGTTAATATGTTCAAACAATTCCCTTTTCATTTCACCCCAAGCAATACCATCAGTATAGCGTTGACGCATTTCTTGCAATTGCTCACTGCTAGCAAACGAACGATAAATACTAAACAAAGTACAATCATCAGGATCTTTCGGTTCACCTGGCTCTAGAGAATTGGTCTTAATCTTATTGATTAGTTTCTTAAGTTTCTTTTCAGGTTCAAACAATGGAATCGTGTTGTTATAACTCTTACTCATCTTGCGACCGTCAAGTCCTAATAAAGTAGCACTCTGCGCATCCACTACCGCTTCTGGTAAAGTAAAATGCTCGCCGTAAACATGATTAAATCTAGCCGCAATATCTCTAGCCATTTCAATATGCTGAATTTGATCTTTACCCACAGGCACTTTATTAGCATTAAACATCAAAATATCGGCCGCCATTAAAATAGGGTAACTAAACAACCCCATGTTAATACCTTTATCAGGGTCATTTTCACCACTCTGTTCATTCTCTGCCACCGCCGCTTTATAAGCATGCGCTCTATTCATCAACCCTTTTGATGCCACACAAGTTAACATCCAAGCTAACTCAGTGATTTCTGGCACATCAGATTGTCGGTAAAACACCGCATTTGACGTATCTAAACCCAATGCTAACCAAGTAGCCGCAATCTCTAAACTCGATTGTCTTACGCGTTCTGGCTCTTGGCATTTAATTAAAGCATGGTAATCAGCAAGAAAATAAAACGGCGCCACATTTTCATCTTTACTCGCCGCAATAGCCGGTCTAATCGCCCCCACATAATTACCCAAATGTGGAGTACCTGTGGTGGTAATACCTGTTAAAACAATCGCTTTAGTCATATCTACCCATCTTATAATTATTGTTAATGAAATATTACCTAAATTCTACTTTTAAGCCAATAAAACAGTCATATTCTTAATTTTTATTTAACTCAAACTTTAAGCTTAAATCCCATTAGTCCCTAAAATATATCTAGCATTACCCATAACAACTGGAAGTCGATATACACTTTTGTAACAATAAAACAAACTTAATTTCTATTAATCAACTGAATCAATTAAATGAGTTCGCCCTGCATATATTCTTCACCCACCGCCAACAAACGGGTCATTAAAGTCTTATTCTCAACAGATTCATCTGCATTAATCACACAAGCAACTTTTAAATAATTCGGAGTATAACCAAACACGCGTTGCTTTTCGTCCTCCAAAGGCTCGCTATAACCCTCCCATAAGACAGGAAAAATTCCGCCAATATTTTCTTGGCAAAAATCCTGTTTCATCGTGTGCGCTAAAGCATGCAATTGTTGACTACGTTGCTTTTTAAGCTCATTAGGTACCTGGTCAGGTAATGTCGCGGCTTTAGTACCTTCTCGACTAGAGTAAGTAAAAATATGAATATGTCCAAAACCAGTTTGCTTGATAAAGTCATAGCTATCTTGCCATTCTGCTTCCGTTTCACCAGGAAAGCCGACAATAATATCGGTGGTGATATTAAAGTGCGGGATTTTTTGACGCAACTGCCCAACAATACTAGCAAACTCAGGCGTTTTACAACGCCTTGCCATACGGCGTAACACGGTATCTGAGCCACTTTGCAAAGGTAAATGTAAATGCGGCATCAAACGCGGATTATCAAATAACGTAAAGAAGTTATCTGGCAACTCCCACGGCTCTAAAGAACCTAATCGTAAACGCGGAATAGTGGTTTCAGTCAAAATAGCCGTAATTAAATCCGAAAGATTATTACCTAAATCACTGCCATAACCCCCTAAATGCACACCGGTTAAAATCACCTCGGTAATACCTTGTTGATGCAGAGCATTAATTTCATCAATAACGGCCTGCACCGGACGACTCGATTCCTCGCCACGCGCGACCGTTACAATACAAAAAGTACAGCGATAACGACACCCATCTTGCACCTTAACAAAGGCACGTTGCCTGCCTCGGGTAAATAAAGAAATCTCGCCTGGTTCTGTCGACATAGCCGGCATGACTTCCATCGTGAGCTCAGTTAAGGTTTTTTCTACTAACTGATCCTTATCTTTATTACTGACCACCAAATCCACGCCCATCAAAGACTGCGCTTCCTCTTGATTTAAGGTCGCATAACAGCCACTTAATACTAATTTAGCTTGCGGATTATCCCTATGAATACGACGGACTAATTGACGAGACTTTCTTGCCGCGTCTTGGGTAACAGCACAGGAATTAATCACAATCAAATTAGCCGCTTCTGCTTGGCGCGTAATTTGATGCCCAAACTTTTGAAACGCCTGCGCCCAAGTTTCCAATTCTGCTTCATTAAGCCGACAGCCCAATGTTTTAAGGTGAACTTTCATCAATTATCCAAAAAACCAATATCCCACTACAATTGCAGCAATAATACCCGAAAAATCGGCTATTATCCCACAAGCAGCAGCATGACGAATACGTTTGATACCCACAGCACCAAAGTAAATAGCCAAAACATAAAAAGTCGTCTCGGTACTGCCTTGTACAATAGACGCTAAGCGCCCCGCAAAGGAATCTGCACCATGAGTTTTCATGGTATCAATCATCATGGCTCTAGCACCACTCCCACTAAACGGTTTCATTAACGCCGTTGGCAAGGCATCAATAAAACGCGCATCCATACCCACACTGTGCACGGCCATTCTGGCTAAATCCGCTAATAAATCTAAGGCGCCACTCGCTCTAAACACCCCTATTGCCACCAACATTGCCACCAGATAAGGGACGATTAATATAGCGGTTTGAAAGCCTTCTTTAGCGCCCTCAATAAAAGCCTCATAAGCATTAATTCGCTTATAAACAGCGCCAATAATAAAACTGATGACTAAACTGAATAAAATAACATTGCTGATAATACCTGACTGCACCAGCATTTGCGCTTGCGATAAACTAGAAAAATAAGCCAATAATCCGGCAACAATTAAAGTAAAACCACCTAGATAAGCCATCACTACTTTATCGAGCAGATTAATCTTTTGTACAAAAGCTACTGCTAATAAACCCAGCATTGCAGATACATACGTAGCAATCAAAATAGGAATAAATACATCCGTCGGATTTAAAGCGCCTAACTGCGCACGATAAGTAAAAATGGTGATGGGGAATAAAGTGACCCCAGACGTATTAATCACCAAAAATAGAATCTGTGCATTACTAGCCGTATCTGGCTTAGGATTTAAAGTTTGTAATTCTTGCATAGCTTTAATACCCAAAGGTGTTGCGGCATTATCTAAACCCAAGGCATTTGCAGAAATATTCATAACAATAGCGCCCAAAGCGGGATGTCCTTTTGGCACCTCTGGCATTAAGCGACTAAATAACGGTGTAAGACTGCGAGTAATTAGAGCAATAAAACCACTCTTTTCTCCAATCTTCATAATGCCTAACCATAAAGCCAACACACCGGTTAAACCTAAAGAAATTTCAAAAGCAGACTTTGATAAGCTAAACATCGCTTGCATCAACTGCGCAAAAACTTGCTGATCACCCAAGATAAACAACTTAAAAAGAGCTGTTAAAAAAGCGATTAAGAAGAAAGAAATCCAAATAATATTTAACACGATAGGAGAATAGAATTATCTTGGTGAATGAACTCAATTAGTTAGCGCGAATTATAATAGTTATTCAATGCAGAATGGATTTAATCCTGAATCACTCACTTTAAAGACGACTAATAAGCGTTAATGAATCTCAACTAACCCTTGTCTTTTATGCTTAAAATATTAAACATTATTATCTAAACTTTAACTAAACAGCCTCAGGAATACACAGTTAACTTATGTGGACACAAAAAGAATTTAATTTACCCGCCAAACCCAGAGGCTTTCATCTCATTACGGATGAAATCATTAAAGCACTGCCAGAATTGAAGCAAATTGATTGCGGATTACTACACCTTTTTATTCAACATACTTCGGCGTCATTAACAATTAATGAAAATGCCGACCCGACAGTCCGGCTTGATTTAGAAAGTCACTTTAATATCTTTGTACCAGAAAAAGCACCTTACTATCGACATGATTATGAAGGTGATGACGATATGCCGGCCCATATTAAAAGTTGTCTTTTAGGCAACAGTGTCACCCTACCGATAACCAAGGGAACTCTGAATATGGGTATCTGGCAAGGTATTTACTTATGTGAACATCGTAACAGAGGAGGAAGTCGACGCTTTGTAGCCACTATTCAAGGAGAGTAGTTTAACTAAACCCACCACCCATCGACTTATAACAAGCGATTAAATAAGTTGCGGTTGCCGCCTCTGATCTAGCTAAATCAATTTGCGCGGCATATAAAGTGCGTTGTGAATCCAAAACTTCTAAAAAGGTACTAACACCTTCTTGATAGCGCAGTTCTGATAAACGCACGGACTCTTGAAGTTCTGAAATTGATCTAAGCAGAGCTTGTTGACGAAGCTCTTCTTTTAAATAGCGCGTTAACGTTGTTTCAGTTTCTTGCAAAGCTTCTAAAACAAGTTTCTCATACTCTAAATAGGCCACTTTTTGTTTAGATTCTGCTAAATCAATACCCGCTTGTATACGCCCAAAGTCCAACAGAGGTTGCACAAAATTAGCGGCCGTACCATAAGAAAATGCGGCCGATTTAAATAGAGTATCTAAATCAGTATTACGTAAACCAAAAAAAGCCGAAATAGATATCTTAGGAAATTGCTCCGCAATTGCAGCCCCTTGCATAGCAGTTGCCGCAGCAAGTCGACGTTCTGCAGCTTGAATATCCGGACGATTTTGTATAGTGGCTATGGGTGTTGATAAAAATACCTGACCTGGGATAACAGGCATTTTGTCTGTCGCATTAAGTTCTTTAGCTAAACTACCAGGCTGTTGCCCCAATAAGACTTCAAGCTGATATAAAGAGGCCATTAAATTAGCTTCTAAATCTGGAATCTGTGCTGACGTCGATTCAACCTGCGCTTTTGCCCGCACCACATCGTATCGCGCATTAACGCCTTCAGTGTAAAGTTGCTCAGTGAATTTTAGAGTATGTTGTTGTGCAGATAAATTAGAACGGGTGATGCGTAATTGGTTTTGTAAGCTACGATAACCGATATAACTTCGTGCTACCTCAGATGTTAAAGTCACCAAGGCTTGATGATGCAGTTCAGTAGCAGACTCTTGCTCAGCCACAGCCGATTCTAAGCGACGTTGTTGGCGACCGTATAAATCAATTTCCCAGATGGCATCAAAACCCATTTCAAACATATTATATTTAATGCCCTGAGCTAAGCCAGGGAAGGGATTATTTTGCCGTTGCACACCTGCTGTGGCATTAACTTTAGGAAATAATTCTGCACGCACACCACGACGCTCAGATCTAGCTTGTTCAACCCGAGCCAATGCTATTTTTACATCTAAATTATTTTGTAAGGCTTTATTAATTAGCGTGTTTAACTCAGCATCAGCAAAACTCAGCCAGTATGTTTTTAGATCAAGCGCTTTAGAGGTTTGAATATGCTCATTTGATGCAGACTGCCATTGCTTTGGAACGGTCGGTTCCACTTTGTGATAATCAGGTCCTACCGTACAACTCACTAAACTTATTAAAACCAGGCAACCACCAACTCTAAACTTCACTACGCTGTCCTTTTAGAAATATAAGAAGCCATTTGCTAAACATTGGCTTACTGTTTAGACTAAACCACCCCGATTAGTTAAGCAACAAAATTAATGCCAGTTATCGTGTCTAAAAAGTCCATCATCACTATTCTATTTTTACTTAGCTTTATCAGTGCGGGTATCTGGTATTGGTTACACGTAGTGCATCCCTACGAATCTACTGACAACGCTTATCTAAAAGCCCACACCTTGGTGATTAGCCCTAAAGAAGGGGGCTATGTTAAAGAAGTCTTATTTCATGACAATCAAAAGGTAAAACAAGGTGACTTGCTAGTTGTTATAGATGATCATGATTTTCAAGCAAAAGTTAAGCACGCAGAAGCGCAGGTCTTATTAGAAACGGCACATATAAAAACCCTAGAAATGGATAAGCGTGGCCAAACAGCAAAGGTACAGCAAGAGTCTGCCGGTATTGAAGCATCAAAAGCAGAACTGGATAGAGCCAGTAAAGACCTTAAGCGTTTTATTAATTTAGCTAAAGAAGGTGCCATCTCTGCACAAACAAAAGACACAGCCGAATCCTCTCATAAACAAGCCACAGCCCAATTAAATAAAGTCACCTCCGCTCGCTTAGAAGAAGAAAGTCAGTTAGCAACCCTAGAGGCTCAAATCGAAGAAGCCCGGGCTCGCATTAAAATCGCCAACACCACTTTAGAATTAGCACGTATTGATTTAGCAAATACGCGTATTACAGCCCCTAGTAATGGCACTTTAGGCAACCGTAGTGTAGAAGTCGGTCAATTACTCAAACCTGGTAGCCCCTTAGCTTATTTAATACCCAACGAAGGCTTATTTGTAGCCGGTAATTTTAAAGAAACCCAAATAACAGAAATGCAAGTCGGCCAGACTGTTGAAATCAAAGTTGACGCCTATCCAGACCAAGAATTCAAAGGCGTTATTGATAGCTTCTCACCTGCCTCAGGCTCAGAATTTAGTTTATTACCCACCGAAAATGCGACTGGCAACTTTACTAAAATCGTGCGCCGTGTCCCCGTAAAAATTATTTTCTTACCGGATAACGATATTAGCCAACTAAAACCCGGACTATCCACCGCCATTAAAGTAAAAGTACGCTAAGTTCTATGTCCGAGGTAACCGAAGCCAAAACCGTTAGCACTGAGCAATGGATAGGATTTTTTTCAATGGTGCTGGGCATCTTTATGGCTATTTTGGATATCCAGATCGTTGCCAGTTCTTTAGAACAAATTCAGGCCGGTCTTTCTGCTACTCAAGATGAAATCACTTGGGTGCAGACCGCTTACTTAGTGGCCGAAGTTGTTATCATCCCTTTATCGGGCTGGCTAGCCAGACTACTTTCTACCCGCACCTTATTCGTTATAGCGTGTGGTGGATTTACACTCATGAGTTTTTGTTGCGTACTGGCATGGAATTTACCTTCAATGGTCATCTTTAGAGCCTTGCAAGGCTTGTTTGGCGGCGCGATGATTCCAACGGTATTTGCTTGCATTTACACTTTATTTCCCCGCCACTTACAACCCGCAATGGTGATTGTAGTCGGCATGGTAGTTATGATTGCCCCCACAGCCGGCCCAGTTTTAGGGGGATATTTAACTGAAATCATGTCTTGGAAAGCTTTATTTCTGATTAATCTAATTCCTGGGGTTTTAGTTTGCCTATCCACATGGCGTTTTGTAAAAGTCGATGAACCCGAATGGGATTTACTCGATAAGATTGATTTCTTAGGCATTGCCTTAATTGTGATCTTTCTAGGTAGCTTGCAATTTGTTTTAGAAGAAGGCGCAAAAGAACAATGGTTTGAAAGTCGAGAAATTGTGTTGTTTAGTGTTATCGCCTTATTGTCAGGCATCGCTTTATTTTATCGAGAATTAACCATAGCCCATCCTATTGTAGATTTAAAAGCCTTTAGAAATGGTAATTTCGCAGTTGGATGTACCCTAGGATTTATTTTAGGTATTGGTCTGTTTACCCTCATGTTCTTAATTCCGGTTTACTTAGCTAATGTAAAAGGCTTAAATAGTTTACAGATTGGCCAATACATCATGGTTACCGGTATGTTTCAATTATTATCGGCTTTCGTCGCTGGCCCAATAGCAAAACGCATGGACCCGCGACTAATGTTAGCTTTAGGCTTATCTGGCTTTGCTTTAGGCAGTTGGATGAATGGTAATTTAACGCAGGAATCTGGCTACTGGGAGTTTTTCTGGCCCCAAGCAGTCAGAGGTTTCTCATTAATGTACTGTTTTTTACCTATCAATTCATTAGCATTGGGTACATTACCACCCGATGAAGTAAAAAACGCCAGTGGCCTCTATAATTTAACCCGAAATCTTGGCGGTGCCCTAGGCTTGGCAGTCGCCAATACCTTGATGAATTATTTAAACAAATTACATTACGCGGTCCTAAGAGAACATATCACACCTGGCTCACCGCAAGCAGAAGCCTACCTGGGTGGTTTAACAGAGCGTTTATCCAATATGGGTGTACCCAATCCAGAAACAGCCGCTTTAAAACAATTATCGGGCTTATTAATGCGAGAAGCCGAAGTATTAACTTTAAATACACTTTTTCATACTCTATCCATCATCTTTTTAATGGCACTATTATTAATGCCATGGGTTAAAAAAGTAGCGCCCGATGCAGGCGAAGTAGCAGGACATTAAGACACTATGACATTACCCCCTCTTAGCCTATACATTCATATTCCTTGGTGCATTAAAAAATGTCCTTATTGTGATTTTAATTCTCATGCGGTTAAAAGCGATACCCCCGAAGCGGCTTATATAGACACTTTGCTAAATGATCTAACAGAAGACATGCAAAGATATGCAATAACCCGCCCCATTAGCAGTATCTTTATAGGTGGTGGGACACCGAGTTTATTTGCCCCTGAATCTTTTGAGCGCTTATTAAGTGGCATCAAACAACGCATCGCATTAATTCCCGACATTGAAATTACTTTAGAAGCCAATCCAGGCACCTTTGAAAGTCAGAAGTTTGCTGAATTTAGAGCCTTAGGGATTAACCGCCTTTCTATAGGTATTCAAAGTTTTAATGATGTGTTATTACAAAAACTAGGGCGTGTACATTCCGCTAAAGAAGCCTTAGCGGCGGGTGATATTGCCCAACATGCGGGCTTTGACAACTTTAATCTGGATCTTATGTTTGGCCTACCCGACTCAAATCCAGAAGACAGTATTAATGATGTTAAAACTGCGATCAGTTTAAAACCTACGCACTTGTCTTTCTATCAGTTAACGCTAGAACCGAACACTTACTTCCATAAGTTTCCACCTCAATTACCCAACGATGAAAGCATTTTTAGCACCCAAAACCAGGCACAACAAATTCTAGCCGAGCATGGCTATCATCAATATGAGGTATCGGCTTATAGCCAGAGAAATCGACAATGCCAACATAATTTAAACTACTGGCAATTTGGCGATTATTTAGGCATCGGGGCTGGTGCGCACGGTAAAATCACCCAAGCACTACCGCAATCTATTACCCGCAGCTTTAAACCTAAAAGCCCAGAACAATATCTAGCTAATACGCATAAAAATGGCGGAGCAGATTTAATTTCTAGCGCTGAGCTACCGCTAGAATTTGTAATGAATCATCTGCGTTTAAAACAAGGTTTTACTGTCGATACTTATCAAGCCAGAACTGGCTTAAGCATTGATACTTTAGATCCTGCACTCTCAAACTGTCTTAAAGAAGAATTGCTAATCTATCGCAATAACCATTATTATTGCACCGAACAAGGCTGGAATTTTATGGATAATATCTTAGAAAAATTTATCCCTTAAAGATAGTCTTAACACGACCCACAAGGTGTACTAAACGAAAATGCAGCGCACCATACTCCAACATTAACCTGACAATCTTTATCATGCTTGATTATCAAAAAGAATTTATTACTTATGCGCTTGAATGTGGCGTCTTAAAATTTGGTGAGTTTCATTTAAAGTCTGGTCGTACCAGCCCTTACTTTTTTAACACCGGCTTATTCAATACCGGTGCGCAATTAGGTAAGCTAGGCCATTTTTATGCACAAGCATTAATACAATCAAAGCTTAATGTTGATATTCTGTACGGTCCTGCATACAAAGGTATTCCACTGGTCAGCGCTACTTCAATTGCTTATGCGCAAATTACCGGTAACGATATTCCTTTTGCCTTTAACCGCAAAGAAGCCAAAGATCATGGCGAAGGTGGCAATTTAGTCGGTACACCCTTACAAGGTAATGTCATTATTTTAGATGACGTGATTACCGCAGGTACTTCTGTCAGAGAATCTGTTGAGATTATTAATGATGCTAACGCAACACCTGCAGGTGTACTCATTGCTTTAGACAGACAAGAAAAAGGCTTAAATGATTGCTCAGCGATTCAAGAAGTTGAAGCGAATTTTAACATGCCCGTAATTGCCATCATTACTTTAGAAAACATCATCGACTATTTAAAAGCTGAAGCGAATGCCGAGCAACTTAACGCTATTAAAGAATACCAAAGCCGTTACGGCATTTAATACCGCAATAAGAGCTCAGCTAATTGAATGATATCCTGCTCAGCAATTTCTTGAATTGAGAAATCTTGTTTATTTAATTTAAACGGATTAACAATAGAAGGCGATTTAAGCACTTTATTGATATCCGTTTGATAAACCCGACTTACCGGCGTGGGACCAAATAAGGTAATAGATGGAACATTCAAGCCCCAAGCCATATGGGTAGGACCCGTATCATTACCTATCAACAAATCCGCTTTGGCAATCAGAGCTTTTACGCTGTTTAAATCTAATCTAGGCAACACTTTAATGGTTTTGGCTTGTTGCGCCATCCACTCGGCTTTAGCTTGCTCTTCTGGACTACCCCAAATCACCAAACAGTTTTGTTGCAAAGCTTCTGCTACTTTTACAAATTTGTCAGCAGGATAATTTCGACTTTCCCATGTTGAGCCTATCACCAACACAATATTACGTTTATCTGGCGATAAGAAATCGTAAATGCGCTGGTCTTCCGATTTAAAAAACAAGAACGGCGCTTTATGATGAATTTGCTCTGGGGTAATAGTTAAACCCAAAGGCTGCGCTAATACTGTGGCATTTCTATCAATGGTATTGGCATCATAAGCACTCGCCACTTTCACTTGATATAACCAAGCTGCGGCTTTTTCTCTGATAGAATCGGCATCAAAACCAGCACGACGCTTACCTAATAAACCCGCTACCACAGCCGACTTAATTAGCCCTTGCGCATCAATCACTACATCATATTCTTGAAGGGCCTGATGTCTTAAAGCTTTGATTTGGGCAAACACACCCAACTTATGCGTCTTTAAAGCCTTTAAATTTACCGTAATAATATTGTCTATATCAGGATTATGTCTTAACACCTCAGCAAAGCGTGCTTCCACAATCCAATCAATTTGAGCAGTCGGTATCGTCGCTTTAATAAACTGCAAAGCCACCATGGCATGCACGATATCCCCTAAGGCTGATAACTTTACGATGGCAATTTTCATAGTGGGGCGTTAATCAGCTTTAATACATTATCTGGGCTAATATCCCTTAAACACGCTAATGTACCCAAAGGACAATCTCGTTTAAAACACGGCGCACAAGCTAACTTTAAAGATACAATCTGCGCCTTTGCATTTAACGGTGGAGTAAAACCAGGATCAGACGAACCATAAAGTGCCACCAAATTTTTATCTAAAGCAGCCGCCACATGCATTAAACCCGAATCATTAGATACCACAGTATGCGCTAAAGACATTAAATCCACGGCTTCGGCTAAAGCGGTTCTACCCGTAAAATCCACACAAGCATTCGATGCTAAGGTATTAATCTGTGCCGCACTGGCTTTATCTTTTTCTGAACCAAACAACCAAACCTGCCAGCCCTCCGCTAATTTTTGTTTAGCCACTGCGGCGTAATGCTCAACTGGCCAACGCTTCGCTTCTCCGTATTCTGCACCTGGACAGAGCGCTAAAATAGGCTGTAATGCTTGAGGAACTTCAGATTCAGACACCATAGAAAACAGGGCACTTAAATCAAATTTTTCAATCACCTTAGCTTGTTGCTCAACGCTAATAGACAAACTAGGTGTCGGACAAACAGGCGGTAAAGCCGCAGTACGCGGCAAGCCTAAAGCCACAAAACGCTGTACCGTCATGGTTAACACTGATTTATCTAAACGCCTTGCATCATTTAATAAACCCCATCGACACTCACCGACATTGCCAGTGCGTAACGGGATACTAGCAAAAAAAGGGCTTAAAGCAGACTTCCAAGAGTTGGGTAACAAAATCGTTTGATCATAAGCCGCAGATCGCAACGATTTTCCTAATTTGAGTCTAGCAGAAAAGTTGAACTGACCATGCGCTAAAGGCATAGCAAGCGCGTGTGTCACTTCTGGCATACGTTCCATAAGAGCCAATGACCAAGACGGTGCCAAAACATCAATTTGGCAATCAGGATGATTGTTTTTTAAAGTGATGAACAGACTCTGCGCCATCACCATGTCGCCAACCCAAGATGGGCCGACGACCAGTATCTTAAATGGTTTTTTCAAAAGTTATTGTACGTAAGTTAACCAATCTGCATGATCATCTCTACGACCGTGCACATAATCAAAGTATAAAGACTGAAGTTTCTCAGTAATCACACCACGACTACCGGTACCAATTTTACGATTATCTAATTCTCTAATCGGGGTTACTTCAGCTGCAGAACCCGTAAAGAACGCTTCATCCGATACATAGATTTCATCACGGGTAATGCGTTTTTCAATCACTTCAAAACCTTGTTCTCTAGCGATAGTAATAACAGTATCACGGGTAATACCTTCTAAAGCAGAAGTGGTTTCGGGTGTATAAATTTTACCGTTACGAATCACAAATAAGTTTTCTGCACTGCCTTCTGCCGCAAAACCTTCATGATCTAACATTAAGGCTTCATCATAGCCATTAGCTAAAGCTTCTTGTAATGCCAAAATAGAATTGATGTAATTACCATTCGCTTTCGCTTTACACATCGTGCTGTTATGGTGATTACGCGTGTAAGAAGAAGTACGAATACGAATGCCTTTTTCAATACTTTCAGCGCCCAAATAAGCACCCCAAGGCCAAGCAGCCACGATCACATGTACTTTTAAATTATCAGCTCTTAAACCCATCCCTTCTGAGCCATAAAAGCACATAGTACGAATATAGGCGCTATCTAATTTATTATTTTTTAAAGCATCTAATTGCGCTTGATTGATTTCTTCTTTAGAAAAAGACATCGGCATATTCATAATATGCGCAGATCTAAATAAGCGATCAGTATGTTCTTGATTTCTAAAAATAGCCGTACCTTTTGTAGCATGATAGGCTCTAATCCCTTCAAACACGCCTAGTCCATAATGCAAAGTATGCGTTAACACATGGACTTTAGCTTCACGCCATTCTACCCAAGCGCCATCTAGCCAAATCACGCCATCTCTATCGTCCATTGTCATCTTTGGAATTCCTCAATCTGTTTAAAGTGTCGGTCTATCAAACACAGTCGGCATAGGACCTAAATAGACACGGTTAAAATGTGCGAATTGTACTATAAAGTTAGCATTAGCAGTACCTGTAAAATCTTAGACCTACTGATTTGCTATAAAAAACCATCTGATAATTATGGATAAACATAGCAAAATTAATCATAAGCAACACATTGTTTAGCCTCAGTTATCCTAGTAAACTCCAACACTATAAAGACAACTTAAGTATTTAAAAACACCACCAACCACATTTACTGGACATTGCCGCCAATGAACCACACTCCAAATGCATCATCAAAACCACAGTTGGCCCGCCCTAACCCGGTTAATTTTTGGGTAGCCTTTCAATTCTGGCTAAAGATGGGGTTTATTAGTTTTGGTGGCCCAGCTGGCCAAATTGCCATCATGCACCAGGAGTTAGTTGAAAAGCGGCGCTGGATATCAGAACAGCGATTCTTACATGCTTTAAATTACTGTATGTTATTGCCTGGCCCAGAAGCTCAACAACTTGCTATTTACATTGGTTGGTTAATGCATCGTAATATCGGTGGCATTGTGGCAGGCAGTCTTTTTGTTATACCTTCTTTATTAATTTTAATTGCCTTAAGTTGGATCTATCTCGCTTTTGGACAGTTACCCGCCATCGCTAGTATTTTGTACGGCATTAAACCCGCAGTCACTGCCATTGTTATATTTGCCGCGTATCGTATTGGTTCTAGAGCCCTTAAAAACCCATTACTCTGGGCCATGGCTAGCTTAGCGTTTCTAGCTATCTTTTTTTTAAAAACGCCCTTTCCATTGATTGTGCTCAGCGCAGCTATATTAGGCGGACTTGGAGGGAAATTTTTGCCCGAAAAGTTCAGCTTAGGTGGCGGACATAGCAACAGTCAAAAGTCTTATGGCCCCGCCCTGATAGATGACGACACGCCCACCCCAAGTCATGCTGTCTTTAACTGGGTTAAACTGAGCAGCGTTATTATTACGGGTTTGTTGTTATGGATCGGCGCCATGGCTTATCTGTGTGGAAACTATGGCTGGAATGGTGCATTAACTCAGATGGCGTGGTTTTTTACTAAAGCCGCCTTAATGACATTTGGTGGTGCTTATGCGGTTTTACCTTATGTTTATCAAGGCGCTGTTGAACACTTTCAGTGGCTAAGTCCACAACAAATGATTGATGGCTTAGCCTTGGGTGAAACTACACCAGGCCCCTTGGTTATGGTGAACACTTTTGTGGGATTTGTGGCCGGATGGAATCAAGAAATCTTTGGCCACGAGCAGTTATTAATAGCCGGTACTATTGCAGCCATTATTGTGACTTACTTTACCTTTTTACCCAGCTTCATATTCATTTTAGCCGGTGGCCCACTAGTAGAATCCACACAGGGTAATTTAAAATTTACAGCGCCACTCACCGGCATAACCGCTGCTGTAGTCGGGGTTATTTTGAATTTAGCCGTCTTTTTCGCAATGCATGTATTCTGGCCTACAGGCTTTAAAGGCCCTATCGATGTCCCGTCAATCATCATTAGCCTTGCGGCCTTTTTAGCGCTAATCCGCTTTAAAGTAGGTGTTATACCGGTCATAATTACTTGCGGAATAACAGGCTTGGCGATTAGCTTTATTAAAACCTGAAAAACGCCCTATTTTAAGTGCTAAAATGCTCAGCCTTGATACAAAATGCAGTCACTTATATCTTATATAGCATTTATTCTCCTTTAATAAAGTTTAAGGATAACCATGTCTACACCTTCAAAAAACCAATCCAAATCACAAATAGCCACCCTAGCCATGGGCGCAATAGGTGTCGTATTTGGAGATATTGGCACCAGCCCACTTTACGCACTTAAAGAAGTTTTTTTAAGCGGACTAACTATCGATAAACTGCATGTCTTGGGCGCCTTATCCTTAGTTTTTTGGACCCTAACGCTTATTGTGACCATCAAATATTCAATCTTTATTATGCGTGCAGATAATAAAGGTGAAGGTGGCATCATGGCCCTTATAGCCTTAGCGCTACAAGGCTCTAAAGGTGATAATAAAAAAATACATTATATTGTGACGGTTGGCTTAATAGGAGCCGTACTTTTTTATGGCGATAGCATTATCACTCCCGCCATTTCTGTAATCAGTGCTGTAGAAGGCTTACAAATAATAGCACCCTCATTAGAGCGCTTTATATTGCCGATTACAATTGCAATATTAGGTTGGCTTTTTATGTTACAAGCCAAAGGCTCTGGCAAAATGGGCAGATTATTTGCACCTGTCATGTGCATCTGGTTTGTTTTACTCGCTGTACTTGGTGTTGTTAACATTATTAAACAGCCGTCTGTTTTACTAGCCATTAACCCTATGTATGGCATCCAATTGCTTGCTGAATCTGGCTGGCATGGCTTCTTAATTATGGGGGCCGTTGTATTAACTATTACTGGTGCAGAGGCGCTTTATGCTGACATGGGGCATTTTGGCCTTAAACCCATTCGATACGCTTGGTTCGGTTTAGTCTTTCCAGCTTTATTACTCAACTATTTTGGTCAAGGTGCTCTTTTAATCACTAACCCAGAGGCCATTTCTAATCCATTTTATTTACTAGCCCCCACATGGGCTTTATATCCCCTACTGATCATATCAACACTTGCCACAGTAATCGCCTCACAAGCCGTTATTTCGGGTGCATTTTCTATGACTAGACAAGCAATCCAACTAGGCTACTGCCCCAGGATGTCGGTATTGCACACCTCAGGTGAAGAAATAGGTCAAGTTTATGTGCCAGCCATTAATTGGTTATTAATGTTCGCAGTGTTTATTTTGGTGTTAACGTTTAAATCCTCGACCGCACTTGCTTCAGCTTATGGCTTAGCTGTAACCGGCACTATGATTTCCACCACCCTATTAGCGTTTATTGTGATTCAAACGATTTGGAAATGGAAAAAGTATAATAGCTATATATTCTTAAGTATTTTTCTGGCTGTCGACTTAATCTTTATTTTTTCAAATAGCTTAAAGATTCCGACAGGAGGTTGGCTACCTCTCGTGGTTGGCACTGTATTATTTCTTGTGATGACCACTTGGATTAAGGGCAGAGCCTTAGTATCTGAACACATGGACGAAAGAAAAGTTTTATTTGAAGACTTAGAAGATAAGGTAAATGTACAAACAGACCGAGTACCAGGTACCGCGATTTATTTAACCCGAAGCTTGCACGGTGTACCTCTAGTTTTATTACAAAATCTGTCTCATAACCATGTCATGCATCAACGCATGATCGTGCTCTCTATTGTGACCACTAACGAGCCATTTGTAGATGAGAGTCATCGTCTTAAAATTCGTACTTTTGGAGAAAACAAAGGCTTTTATCGCGTCAAACTTTATTATGGTTTTAAAGAAAGTGCAGACGTGCGCCGGGCTTTAGAATTATGTGCGCATAATGGTTTAGAAATAGATACAAAAGACACCTCGTTTTTCATCGGTAGCGAGAAAGTATCTTTCAGAAATAAAAATCCATTCCCAAAATGGCGTCGCGCTTTATTTAGCTACCTATTTCATAACTCATCCAGCGCCATCGAATTCTTTAAAATCCCCGCTGATCAAATCATGGAAATTGGCATCAGGGTAGAGTTATAACGAGTAAACCACGGTCATAGGATGCGCCGACAACGGAGGCGCATCGATCCAGTTTTTAATAAACTCGGGCGTGCCATCCGTGAAGCCTGTGCCACGATGACGCAATAACTAATAAGGATTAAACTGTGCGAAGTAAACGTCTTATAAGTAGAGTTTTTAAGTCACGTCGAGCGTCTACAATAATATGGATATACAAAATATCTTGCCGTACTTCATAAATGATGCGATTCATTCCGGAGATAATTTGTCGATATTGACTAATATTAAGTCTTTCGAATTCTTCGGGAATAGCACCCGAATAAGGAAAATCACTCAGCACACGAATTGATTTTTTTAGGTTACCCAAAGTATCCTGCCAAGTTGAAATCGAGAATTGTTTAATGAGATAGACTCTGAGTTCTTTAATATCTTGTTCATCTGATGCCAGTATGACGATCTTAACGGTCATTCTAGATCGACCTTATCTAACTCCTCAAATACATCCTCAATATCACGAAATTTTCCTTGTTCTATTTCATGATTCCCTAGCGCAAGAATCTTGAGTAAAGCCAAAGTTTCCTCTTGCTCTTCATACGTTTTAATATCCAAAACAACAAGCTTTGCTTCACCATTTTGAGTTATGAGTAAAGGCTCTCTTGATTCGGAAATGTTTTTTACAATTTCAGCCGTATGGCTTTTAAGATAACTGATAGGTCTGATTTGGGATGAAAACTTCATCTTTAAGTTCCAATGTGAGCAACAAGACTTAGTATAGTCTTGTGTCGATTTTAATTGGAAAAATAAATCCGGAAAAGAGTCTGAGAGTTCCAGAAAATTTTACGAAATCTCAATCGATTAAGTGTTCTAAACTAGAGCCATCTATCTCATAACAGCACTTTATAGGCAGCATGAGTAGAAAGGGGAATTGTTGGGATAACAGCGTCATGGAACGCTTCTTTCTTAATTTGAAAATGGAGCGGGTTTGGCGACAGAATTACGCAAATAATGAAGAAGCCAAAATGAACATCACTGACTATATTATTAATTTTTACAATAGTCGGCGTTTACATTCTAAATTAGGCTATGTATCTCCAAATGTGTATGAAGTGAAAAACAGCGTAAAAGAACCTATCAGAGTGTCTTAAAAAACTTGACCACTACAGCGGTCGAGGTACAGGATTATCTGGACATTAATATCGCCAATCAGCAATTGACGGTTTATGTAGTCATGTAGGTTGGGCTCGGCTACCTAAACCTTTGACAATGTTTGTGAAAGGTTTAACTCGCCTTTCTTAACCTTTGAAAATGTCTGTTAAAGGTTTAACTCACCTTCCTAAACCTTTAACAATGCCGGTAAAGGCTTTAACTCAACTTGTTAAGGGTTTCACAATGCCACTGAAAACCTTAACTCAATTTGTTAAGACTTTCGTAATGCCGGTGAAAGCTTTAACTCGCCTTCCTTAACCTTTAACAATGCCTGTAAAGACTTTAACTCAACTTGCTAAGGGTTTCGCAATGCCGGTGAAAACATTAACTCACCTTGTTAAGGGTTTCGTAATGTCTGTGAAAGCTTTAACTCACATTTTTGCTACTCCATCACATACTGCCAAACTTGCGCCACTTGCGGACTTAACTCGGCTACTTCTTGTGCATCTATTAGCACACTCTCACCTTGTAAAACCTGCTGGTGGCCGGTATCTCGATAAATACAATAGGCTTTAGTTAATAAATCAGCTTGGGCTTTAGTAAAAAAGCCAACCGCTTCTAGCTTAACTAATAAGCGTACATTATCGGTATAGGTCGTCAACTCAGGATTAATTGCGGCTTTTGCTAACACTCCAAACTGCACCATAAACTCTATATCAACAATACCCCCAGGGCTGTGCTTTAAGTCAAACTGATGTTGTACTTTAGTTGCTAAGGCAGAGCGCATTTTCTCGCGCATATCTCGCACTTCGGTTTTTAAGTTTTCTAAATCTCTGGGCAAACTCAATATGCAAGCGCGGATGGCTTCATAAGCTGTTTTTAAATTTATATCACCGGCTATAAACCGGCCACGTACTAAGGCTTGATGCTCCCATGTCCACGCTTCATCCTGTAAATAATGCTCATAAGTATGAATCTGAGTCACCAATAAACCCGAATTACCATTAGGCCGTAAGCGCATATCCACGTCATACAGCACGCCGGATAACAGTTTAGTATCTAAAATATGCCGAACCTTTAAGCCCAAGCGCCCATAAAATTGCATACAAGAAATGGGCTTTTCTCCTAGTGTTAATGCATTACCATCGGAGCAATCATAAATAAACACCAAATCTAAATCTGAGCCATAAGCCAATTCGATACCGCCCAATTTACCAAAGCCCAAGACAGCAAAACCTTTATGTGCTAAATCACTGTCAGGTGGCGCCCCATGCTTATCGACTAACATTAACCAAGCACTTTCTATCACCTGGGCCACGATGCTTTCTGCAATATAAGTCAGATAATCACTCACCACCATTAGCGGAATCACATCCATAATATCGGCCGCTGCCACTTTTAAAACATGAATATGTTTAAACTGCCGTAAAGCGATCATGATTTGCTCAAGATCTTGCTTATCGATGGTTTTTATTACATTTGCTATTTGTGAATCTAAATCTACTTTTTTGAGTGGTTCGTACAAGGCTCGAGTATCTAATAACTCATCGAATAATATGGGATACATAGCCAAATAATCACAAACCCAAGTACTCGCAGCCGCTAACTTTAATAACTGAGCTAAGGCATCTGAATTTTCAGCTAATAAGGCTAAATATACATTTCTACCAGCGACTGCTTCAAACAAGCCTAATAAGCGCTTTAAAGTAAGATCTGGATTAGCCACCTTTTGCAAAGCGCTAATGAGTTGTGGCATTAATCTATCTAAAGTTTGTGCACCTTTCGCCGTTAAGCGCCTAATTGTCGGTGCGGTTTTAAACTGCTGAATCGCTAGCAAACTTGCTGCACTATCTTTAAAACCATAGGCCGTTAGATAGGCTTCTAACTCTCCCGTATCAGTTAATCCCGTCCATATTTGGAGACTTTGCTCCTCTTTTATTGCTTGCTTAGATACAGAAAAAACTTGATCAAACACCGCTTGTACGGCGTCACGCATCTTATCTAAATGGGTTTTAAAGGTATCCCAATCTGCATAATCTAAAGAATACGCTAAGCGCTGTTGCCCCTCAAAACTAACAGGTAAATCATGAGTCTGTTGATCTTGATATTCCTGGATATGATTTTCTACGCGGCGCAAAAAACCATAAGCCACCATTAATTGCTCAGCATCTTCCTTAGGTAGCAAGCCTAGCGTGCTTAATTGACTCAACACTTCTAAAATAGGTCTAACTTGCAGACACTTATCGGTACCACCACGGATTAACTGAAAAGCTTGGCCTATAAATTCACATTCGCGAATACCACCCGGCCCTAACTTTACATTCTCCATGCGATCTTTACGAAGCAACTCTTGAGTAATCTGCATCTTTAAGGAGCGCAGTTCTTCAAAAGCGCCATAATCGAGATAACGCCGATACACAAAAGCATTCAACATCGCCATGAGTTGCGCCCCTGTATTAAAATCCCCCGCCACCTGCCGAGCTTTAATCATCGCGTAGCGTTCCCATTCTCGGGCTTGAGTTTGATAATAGTTTTCCATGCCCTCAAAACTCATAATCACAGGGCCACTATCACCAAACGGTCTTAAGCGAATATCTGTCCGAAATACAAAGCCATCCACAGTGATTTCATCTAACACCTTAACCAAGCGTTGACACAAGCGGGTAAAAAATTCGCTATAGCTAGTTTCTTTTCTATCCGCTAATACGCCGTTTTCTGGATATGCAAATATCAGATCAATATCAGAAGAATAGTTAAGCTCATAAGCGCCTAACTTACCCATGCCTAAGACAATAATTTGTTGAGGTGACCCATTTGATAAGACAGGAGTACCTCTTCGCTCGCAAGCTTCTTGATATAAAAATGCCAAGGCGAATTGAATACAGGCATCGGCTAACCAAGACAGCTCGGATAAAGTTTCTGATAAAGGCCCCCAACCCGCTAAATCACGCCAAGCGATTCTAACCATTTGTTGGCGCCGAAAATATCGCAGTTTTTGCATTAACTCGTCTTCAGTTGATACCGATAACTGAGCTAATTTGAGGGCGTAACTATTTTGTAGATAGGCCTTAAATAAATCGCCCGTATTGACTAAATCAATCAGTAATTCCGGATATCTGATACAACTATCAGAGACAAATTGACTAGAACCCCAGACCTTAATGAAGCTAGAACTCAGTTCTGAAGATGAAAATAAATCGATATTTAACTTCTCTACCTGCGCATCCCACTTATCTAACGCTATAAATACCGGTGCTTTTATGGCCTCAGGGAGTAAATCCAGTTCTGATTTAAAGCGTGCAATAGAAGTCATATAAAAAGAATAGGTTTAAGCAAAAAGCCATCATACCCAATCTTTCTACATAGAGATATATACAAACACGGACTCAGTAAAACTATAGAGTAATCAGTTCAAACGGACTGATTTAGGAGGACTCAACTTAAACCACCCATACCAAAACATAGATTGTGAAAATTGAAGCATTTAATTCATCACGTTTTCGTCTTATTCAATCTGCGTGTATTTTAAAGATTCATGCACCCGCTCTTTTAATTCTTTTCCGGGCTTAAAATGTAATAAAGATTTGGGTGTTATGCTAACAATCTCTCCCGTCTTTGGATTTCTGCCTTGCCTAGCGGCATAATGATGCACAGAAAAAACCCCAAATCCACGGATTTCAACCCGCTCATTAGTAATTGCCGCCTGGCATAATCTTTCTACAATTAAATCGACAGCCAAAACTACATCTTTATGAAATAAATGTGCTTGTTTTTCTGCGATAGTGTTAATTAAATCTGATTTATTCATATATTCCTATTACAACAAACTGAACTTGCGTTAATAATTCTAAAATAAGGCATATGACTCACTTTAGTGCGTGATATGACACACTTTAATGCGTTAAATGACGCACTAATGTACTAGGCTTCTATTAAAAAACCGCGTAAAACCTGAGTTTAACGATATTTAATAAGATTTAAGATTAATTATAGCAATAAAAATGCCAAAAAATATTATCAACGCATTGTTTTTAAATGCTTTCAGGAAGCATCCTTAAAGCATTGGCTTATCTTAAAGTCAGCCATCAGTATTCCATAGACTCATACTAAAGAGAAATATCTAATACGACATAAATACTTGCCTAATCTAATAAAATAGCCGAAAATTCGCGCTCAAATTTAAATCGTCAGATTCTATTTAATGTCAATTAAGCCAACCACTGCTCTAACTCGCCTCAGTAAGCCACGCATAGCGTTAGGTTTGGGCTTGTTGCTGACTGTTGTTTTGGCCATTTTCACACAATTTACGACAATGGACCTGATCGGTTGGTCTAGCGGTTTTACGCATCCTTTACATGGTTCTGATCATTTATTAGCTATGCTAGCTGTCGGTATCTGGGCAGCACAACTGCGCGGTTCAGCTATCTGGTTATTACCACTTACTTTTGTTGGCGTAATGAGTTTAGGTGGTCTGGTTGGCGCAACAGGCATTTTATTACCCGGCGCAGAAGCCATTATCTTTTGTTCTTGTATAGCGTTTATCGGCCTTATTTTTAAACGCATACGCTTTAGTCACCCAATCAATGTAGGTATAGTAGCGTTTTTTGCTTTCTTTCATGGCTTTGCACATGGCCAAGAGATATCAACTTCTGCCAGCTTAATCTCTTATACCCTAGGTTTTATGGTAGCAACGCTATTATTGCATGGTACTGGTATTATTATTGTGCGATTATTAATTGCTGTTTTTGCATTATTTTTGAGTCATGCTGTTTATCCAGAACCACTACAAAATAATGATGCTGTCCTCAGTATAAAAACCTCAGCCACAGTATCTACTATTTATACTCTTGAAAACAGTACCCATTTAAACGCAAATCCTGATTCAGCATCCGTACAAGATATAACGCAAGCGGTTAATCCACCACCTATAATAGCCACGGATCATCCGAGTAATTTGAATAAAGCATTTAACACGGTGCTATTCATCACAGAAAGCGCCTTATTTAAATTTAGTGCATTTAATTATCAAACAGGTATCGATTTTTTAACCAACGGCGTAGGTTTAACTTCGCCCCCGTTATGGCTGACTTTGTCTAAACTTTGTTATTTTGACTCCCCAGTTATTAACTACTTCAGCCTTTCCTTTCTTAGCGATAGACTTCTCTCATCTCTCTATCACTACACCCGCTTACAAAATCTTTACTTACTCGCAACTAGCTTTTTAACAAACGGCGTTGGTGCAACCTCACCCCCAACTTCTGATCTAGTTGTTATCGTTGTATTCCTCTGCTGCATTGTTACCGCATTTTATTTTTCTTCTGTTTTAAAAAACCTCAGATTGCCGCTTGCAATCAAACAACTCGTTTTCAGTAATTCTCAACTTCAGCCGTGCTTCTTGCTAACAGACGGGCAACTCGCCTATCACACGACCGAATTGGCCATCAAAAATAATAATAAATATTGGACCTTTAAAGGATTGTCATCATGACCCGACAAATAATAAATTCTGCGCAGCAATTAGTATTAAAAAGCCAGGCTCGACAACTACAAAAAGCCGGCCTGATCCTATTTGCTTGTAGTTTTCTATTGGGTTTTAGTCATTTCTCTCAGGCAGTAGAAAACACACCTGAGACCCAAGAAAAAAGTGCGTCGCAACATTCGATTACAAACACAAGCGCTGAAGATACAAAACTAATAGACGCCAAAAAACCAATTAAAAAAGCGCCTAAAGCCAGTAAGAAAAACCCAAAGACCGATACCATTGAACTTAAAGACATGGTTATTCGTGAAGATGCCCGCGCCAAAAACCTCATCGGAATTACCGGCTCAGCCTCGCAAGGAGAAGTTAACCAAGCCCAGTTTCAATATCGCCCACTGTCCAGAAATGGTGAGGTATTAGAAGTAGTACCCGGGGTTTTAGCAACCCAACACAGCGGTTCAGGTAAAGCCAACCAATATTTTTTACGTGGTTTTAACTTAGACCACGGCACAGACTTTACTACTTATGTGGACGGCATTCCGATGAATATGCCAACTCATGCCCATGGCCAAGGTTACATGGATGTTAATAGTGTTATTCCCGAATTAGTAAAAAATATTGAATACGGTAAAGGACCTTATTATGCAGAGGTAGGGGATTTTTCTGCAGCAGGTTATTCAAAGTTATTCAGCATGGATACGTTACCTAATGGGATTGCCAAATTTACGGCCGGTGAGTTTGATTATTACCGAACCCTAGTAGCAAACTCTCACAAGGTCGGTGAAGGTAACTTGCTGTACGGTGGTGAGTTCAATCTTTATAACGGTGTTTGGCAACAGCCCGAAGACTCTAAAAAGTTTAATGGCATGTTGCGTTATAGCATCGACAAAGATAATTGGGGGTCATCTATCAATGCTAAAGCTTATAACAATGCCTGGACTGCAACCAATCAGATTGCCCAAACCTCTATTGATAAAGGTGATCTAGGTCTTTATGGCACTATGGATCCAACAGATGGTGGCACAACTAACCGCTACAGTTTGTCGAGTAATATTTGGAACAAAGGCACAGGCTGGAAAAATGACGCGAATATTTACGCCCTTTATTCTGATGTTGATCTTTATTCAAACTTTACCGGCTATTTAGATAACCCCGTCACTGGCGACCAAATCCATCAATTTGAGAAGCGCGTCCAAACCGGTGGCAATATTGAACATACTCGCTATAACAAATTGTTTAATATCGATATGGACAACAGCTACGGCTTACAATTTAGACATGATAGCATCATGAATGTTGGCCTAGACCATACCCAAAACAGACAATATTTAAGTACTGTGAGTCATGATGATGTTAGCCAAAGTACCGGTGGCGCTTACTTTAAAAACCAAACTTATTGGCATGAAAAAGTGCGCACTACGGTTGGTTTAAGAGGCGACTTTATCAATAATGATGTCACCGTATTGGATACTACTACTCATAATCCACTGATAAATGCCGGCAATTCTGGCACATCTGGCCAAGGTGTGTTTAGTCCAAAAGTTGGCTTAGTATTAGGCCCTTGGCACAACACTGAATACTTTGTAAATGGCGGTTATGGTTATCATTCAAATGATGCCAGAGGTACTACCTTACAATTTAATCCCAGTGATGGTAATGCATTAGGTGCAAATTCAAGACGTATTTCGCCTATGGCTCAATCACGTGGTGCAGAAACAGGTATTCGCAGTAATTTTATTAAAAACTTAAACAGTACCATCGCATTTTGGTGGTTAGAAAGTAGCCAAGAACTTGTCTTTAAGGGTGACCAAGGCAATACCGAAATTAATGGCAAATCTAATCGTTATGGTGTTGAATTTACTAACTACTACAAAGCGACAGAATGGTTAACTTTAGATGCCGATTTTGCGTTTACCTCTGCACACTTTGCTCAAACCCCTGTGGGTGAAACAAACAGTTACATCCCTAATTCAGTAGGAAGAGTGATTACCACCGGCGCTACTGTAGTCGCACCCAACGGCTTATTTGGTTCAGTGCGCTTACGACACTTTGGTGAAGTACCGTTGGATAAATCCGGTTCATTTTGGGCAGGTGATACCACCATTGTTAACTTAAGCTCCGGTTATCAACAAAAACGCTTTAAGCTTGAAATTGATGTGTTTAATATTTTTGGCTCCAACGCCAATGACATAGCCTACGCTTATGACTATCGCTATCCATCTGGCGCAGGTACTGATCCTCAATATGGCATTATGAAGCACCCTGTTGAACCCAGAATGGTGAGAGGCACCATCACTGTTAATTTTTAAGATGACCTCAAATAACATGTCACTAATAAAAACAGCTCAATTTGATAACGTGAGTTTTAACCCTCTCGTTTCTAAAAAGAAACAGCACATAATTGCCAGCAGCACTTTTGGTGTGGTTGTGTTGTTACACCTTTGCGTGGCCATTTATTTGATAAAGCGCCCTGAGGTTAAAGAGGTAAAGCCTATCTTTACCATGGCCGTGGAAATGACTAATGCCCAAAAAACTGAGACAAAAACAGTCACTCCACCTGCGCCACCGGTTATAAAAGCGCCCGAAAAGCCTAAACCTATTAAGCCGCAACCCATTATTAAAAAAACGGAACCTGTTTTGCCAAAAGCAAAAGAGGCTGAACCAATCCCCATGGCCACAAAAACACCTGTTGCTTCACCACCGGTATCAACACCCTCCCCAGTAACGCCATCTAGTTCGGTCAGCGCCACACCGACCAGCAATAAAGCAAACACATCGACACCTACTGTCAGTTCGGGGGTAGTTCCTATTTCACGCGTAGAAGCAGAATACCCGGCTATTGCAAAACGCCGAGAAATAGAAGGTTGGGTAAAAATTGAATTTTCTATTACGCCAGATGGCTCTGTTGAAAATGCCGTTGTTGTTGATGCAGAACCAGAAAACATCTTTAACGAATCTGCACTAACAGCCATTGAACAATGGAAATTTAAAGGAAAAATCGTGGATGGCGTCGCAGTCAGTCAGCGCGCAGTTCAGAAACTCCAATTTAAACTTGAACACTAACTCTTAAAAATCTCTCACTAAGGAAAATAATCACATGCTTGATAACATTTCACCTCAAATCATCATAGACGGCACACTCTATACGCTGATCTTTTTTTCAGTGGTTACTTGGACGCTTATTCTCTTTAAGACTTGGCAATTTATGCATAATGAGCGTTGCAACAAACGCTTCGAAGCTGACTTTTGGCGTCTTGCAGATTTAAAACAACTTAAAAACTTACCTGCAGAAATAGCTTTAGGTACTAAAGCGCGTCTTGCTTATATTGGTACTACTTGGTTAGAAGAAAACCAACAATCTGCCGGCAAACAACTTAAACATACGGGCGATATCACGGAATTATTAGAACAAGAATTACGCGGCCAATTACAAAAAGAACAACACTCATTAGAAAATGGCTTAACCCTATTAGCCAGTATTGGTAGTACTGCGCCATTTGTGGGTTTATTTGGTACGGTTTTAGGTATTATGCATGCCATGCATGAAATTACTGCAAGTGGTTCAACGAGTTTAGATGTTGTCGCTGGCCCAATTGGTGATGCCTTAGTGGCTACGGCAATTGGTATTGCGGTGGCGGTTCCTGCAGTATTAGCTTATAACTTTGCCCTTCGCCAATTAAAAATTCAACGCTCTGATATGGAAAACTTTGTCGCTACTTTTATGACAGTAGCTCTTACCAACAAAAGTTAATAGGACTGAATCATGGCTTTTAAACCACAATCAGAAGATGAAAGCGCTTTAAGTGATATTAACGTGACGCCTCTTGTAGATGTCATGTTGGTACTGGTGATTATTTTATTAGTCACGGCGCCGCTACTGACGCAATCCGTGCATGTTAGTTTACCTAAAACAACCCAAACCACCGCTGATATCCATAAACAGCCCTTACAATTAGGTATTGATGCTCAAGGCGCTATTACGCTAAATAAAACCTCCATTACGGACTTAGGGGCGCTTGAAAGTAATTTAAAAACAGAACTAGAAAAAGACCCAGAAATTAGCGTACATTTATACGCTGATAAAGCGGTTGTTTATGAAAAACTTGCGCAAGTCATGGCCACAGTTCAACATGTTGGTATTACTAAAATGGCATTTGTTTCAATAGAACAATAATATGTTTTAACTGCTCTGAAACAGAGGGGCAACTTATACAAACGCAGGTTTAAATCACCTGCGTTTAAATTCTATTTCTTTTTTGATTTGGAATCAGGCTTGGGTTTTGGCTCAGGTAGCAACAAATCTGCTTTAAGCAACTTAAATACAGCTACACAGCCTTCACAACAAAATATTTTTTCGCCCTGCTTGGTTGGCATGGTGAACAATACTATTTGTATAGGTAAACCGCAAAGACTACAATCTTTAGTTGTATCAGTCATATATGATTAATATCATTACAAGATAACCGTGTATCATATCAAAATTTAAATTCAACTACAAACCCACCCATGACAGTCATAGCTAACCTTGAATATTTGCACAACGACATGCGTCAATGGCGTCAACATTTGCATCAATTTCCTGAAACTGCCTTTGAAGAAACTCAAACCGCACAATTTATTGCGGACAAACTTACTAGCTTTGGACTAGAAGTGCACCAAGGCCTAGGAAAAACTGGAGTAGTTGCGACACTATCAGTAGGTAACAGCCATAAAAAAATTGCCTTACGCGCTGACATTGATGCCCTATTTATCCAAGAACAAAACACCTTTGCTCATAAGTCCTGTCATGAAGGCAAAATGCACGCCTGCGGTCATGATGGACATTCTGCGATGTTATTAGGTGCCGCTCAATATCTATCTAAACATAAAAATTTTGACGGTACGGTGTATTTTATTTTTCAACCTGCCGAAGAAGGTCGAGCAGGTGCAAAAGAAATGATATCTGATGGCCTGTTTGAGCAATTTCCTGCCGATTGCGTCTTTGGTATGCACAATTTTCCAGACATTCCAGCCGGTCACTTTGCGGTAAAAACCGGGGCAATGATGGCCTCTTTTGACTGTTTTGAAATCACCCTCACTGGACTAGCTACACATGCTGCCATGCCACACTTAGGTAATGATGCCATTTTAGCCGCAGCACAATTAATCACCGCGATACAAAGCATCGTCAGTCGAAATGTAAATCCAGCCGACGCGGCCGTCGTTAGTATTACCCAAGTACATGCCGGTAATACTTGGAATGCCATTCCAGAAACCGTCGTACTAAGAGGTACTTTTAGATGCTTTAGCCATACGGTAAAAACCTTAATTGCCGATAAATTAACACATCTGGTTCAGCATATTTGTACCAGTTTTGAAATTAATTCAACACTCGTTTTTAATCCAGAAAACGCGGGTTATCCAGTGACTTTTAATACCGAAACTGAAACCGCTATCGCCTTGCAAGCAGCCAGAGCTATTGCTGGTACTGAGGGAGTGAATACTAACCCCACACCGAGCATGGGGTCTGAAGATTTTGCTTTTATGTTGCAAGAAAGACCCGGTTGCTATCTTTGGATAGGCAATGGATCTTCTGAAAATAGTTGTTTACTGCATAACCCGCATTATGATTTTAATGACGAGATCTTAACTATCGGTGCGGCTTATTGGGTTAAATTAGTGGAGATTACTTTAGGCTCTAAGGCTTAGGTTCGAACAACATGTGCGCCATTTTTTTAGCTTTAGTCTTTAAATAACCTACATTCTCATCATGAGCCACAACTTGCACCGGAATACGCCCAGTCACATTGATACCTAACTTGGTTAAAGACTCCATTTTCTCAGGATTATTAGTTAACACTCTGACAGACTTTACTTGCAAGCTTCCAAGTATCAAGCCTGCAATGTTATATTCTCTTTCATCTGCTAAATAACCCAAATGGATATTGGCATCAACGGTGTCCATACCTTCGTCTTGTAAGTTATAAGCCTGTAGCTTCTTTAACAAGCCAATACCACGACCTTCTTGACGTAGATAGATTAAAACACCGTAACCTAAATCATTAATCAGTTGCATGGCCATCGCTAATTGCTCACCGCAATCACAGCGTCTTGAGCCTAAAACATCGCCAGTAAAACACTCGGAATGTATACGCACGGGCACATCGTCTTTATTCGCTACATCGCCTTTTACCAAAGCCATGTGCTCTTTATTATCAATTGTATTACTGTAGTAATGTAAGACAAACTCACCTTGTTCAGTGGGGAGTCTGGTCTGAACTAAATCTTCTACCTGTTCTATCACTTTTATAAAAATCCAAATACTGTTACCCAGAACTCTTGGGCAAAAATAAAAACTTGCTTGTTAAGGCTATTTTACACGACAGATAAGATTAATGTTGATGAAGCTTTATATCTCGCTGTAATATTCAGCAACTTAATTTACACCCTGAAAGCATTATGAAAACAGACAGTGACTTAATTAAAAAGAAATATGACCGTATTGCACCTTATTTTGAAATGATGGAAGCAATGATGGAAGGCTTGTTTTTTAGGTCTTGGCGTAAAAAACTCTGGTCGAAAGTTGAAGGCCATCATATTCTTGAAGTAGGCGTAGGCACAGGTAAAAACTTTGAGTATTACCCAGATGAAGCGCGGATTACTGCGATTGATTTTAGTACAGAAATGCTCAAGCTGGCTAAAGATAGACAAACTAAGAAAGCCATAAAGGTTGACCTAGACCTAATGGATATTCAAACACTCGCGTTTGCCAATAATAGCTTTGATACGGTGATTGCTAGCTTTGTGTTTTGCTCTGTTCCGCAACCGCTTAAGGGCTTAAAAGAACTGCATCGGGTTTGCAAGCCAGGTGGGCAAGTATTATTACTGGAGCATGTGATTAGCAGCAACGCTTTATTAGCTAAACTCATGAACTTTATTAACCCCATCGTGCTTAACTTAGTTGGCGCTAATATAAATAGAAATACCCTAAGAAACGTTAAAGCCGCTGGCTTCGCTTGGGTGCGTGTTGACCAACGCAGCAGTCATTTAATTAAATTAATTGAAGCTAGAAAATAAGCCTTAAAGCGCTTTTAAACGCTCAGCGATTAAAGCCATTAACTGCTCTGCTAGTTGAGCTTTATCTGTCATAGGTAAAGACTTATCACCAGTAGCCCAAAAAACTTGCAGGGCATTTTCTTCACTATCAAACCCGCCTTGCTCTTGACCCACCCAGTTTGCTGCAATCATATCTAAATTTTTTCTAGTTAACTTATCGCGTGCATAGGTCTCAAGATCGTGTGTTTCTGCGGCAAATCCTACTGTAAAAGGCCGAGGCGTATGCGCCGCTACATCCGCCAAGATATCTTTATTTTTTTGCAGTACTAAGGTTAATTGCTCGGCTTGTTTTTTAATCTTCTCAGGCTGAGTCAGCACTGGGCTGTAATCCGCTACCGCTGCAGCACCGATATATATGCCATGCGTTGCGACCTTTGACATCACCGCTTGATACATTTCCTCGGCTGTTGTTACTTTAATTAAATCAACACCAGCGGGGGCAGATAAAGCAACGGGGCCACTTATTAAGCTTACATCTGCACCGGCTTTTAACGCAGCAGTCGCTAATGCGTAACCCATTTTTCCTGAACTACGATTGGTTAGGTAACGCACCGGGTCCAATGGCTCACAAGTAGGTCCAGCACTAATTAATACTTTATGCCCCGCTAAATAGGGTTCAATTGTTGCGACGGCAATTTCAGCATACGCTAAGACATCTGCACAAATAGCCGCCGGTTCAGACATGCGACCATAACCTGTTTCGCCACACGCTTGGTCACCTTGTTCTGGGCCAATAAACTTAACGCCATGGCGGTGTAATGTCTGTATGTTTTCTTGAGTGACTACTTTATTCCACATCGACTGGTTCATAGCTGGCGCCACATAAACCGGACAAGTAGCCGCTAAATAGAGGGTCGATAATAAATCATCTGCTAAACCATGCGCTAATTTTGCTAAGGTATTAGCAGTCGCAGGAGCGATCAATAACACATCCGCCCAACGCGCCAAACTAATATGACCCATGGCATTTTCTACATCGGCATCTAACAACTCTGTATGGACAGGATTTCCTGACAAGGCTTGAAATGTTAACGGACTGATAAATTGCATTGCTGATTTTGTCATCACCACTTGCACTTCAGCACCTTGTTTTCTTAATAAGCGCACTAATTCAGCTGACTTATAAGCCGCAATACCCCCAGTAACACCCAATAAAATACGCTTCAAAACTTTACCTTTAATTATAAAATCGATTTAATACAACGCGCTTAAGACAATACCCAGGCTATTTGCTTGGGTAAACAAACCGTTTTAAGATCATAATTTGCAATAACAAACTCGCGGGCATTTGCTCCTAAACGTTGTCTCGCGGCTTCATCATCTAATAAGTTACACACCTGATCAGTTAAACCGTTTATATCAAAAAAATCCACCAAGCGCCCCGTTTGATCATGCTCTATCGCTTCATGCAAAGGTTTTGTATCACTCGCCACAATCGCACAACCTGCACTCATGGCCTCTAACAAACTCCAACTTAAGACAAAAGGATAGGTTAAATAAATGTGTACCGTCGAAAGTTGTAACAAAGATACAAAAACCGGATAACTCACTTTACCCAAAAAATGTACCCGTTGCCAATCATTATCACTGATTAAAGGCCGCACTTCTTTAGCATAGATTTCTTTCCAGGATTGATCAGATTTTGGTTTCATACTGTAACTAACATCATCCCCACCTACGATTAACACCAGAGCATTGGGGCGGCGCTTAAGCAATTCTGGTAAAGCACGCATGAATATATGGTAACCACGTAAAGGCTCTAAATTACGATTAAAAAATGTAATTATCTCATCCGCTTTTGTTAACTGACGTGCGCCTTCGGGATTATTTAAGGACAGACTCACGCTCGCATTTGGCGTGACGGCATTGGTATCAATACCATCATGAATAACGGTAATTTTTTTGCGAAACGCATCTGGAAAAGTACTTGCTTGCCACTGGGTAGGTGAAATACCCGCATCAGCAATCTCAAAGTGCAATAGGTTATTCGCATTTTTTAAACGCACTCGACACATAACATCTTGATCTGCGTTTTCAAACTCTGGATCAAAGCCGACATCAGCGCCCTTTGCATGATAATAAAATTCGCTATAAATCTTTAACTTTGCATCTGGCCATACGTCTTTAATAAACAGACTTTCACCCCAACCCGGGTGTGCAATGATTACATCAGGATAAAACCCAGCGGCTTTCATTTTTAATGCCGCTCTAAAACACGCTTCACCGCGAATAGTTTTAGTCTCAAAATCACCAGCCCATGGATGCACATTTGGCGTTGAGCCTTTTTGACTAGAATAAGACACTAACTTAACGCCTTGCCAGTCTTTTGCGCCCATATCCCGCATTGCCATAGCAACTACCGTGTGCTTAGGATCGGCAGCTAAAGCCGGTGCCAAATGTTTAAATTGTCCGGGGAAATTCTGATGAATAAAGAGAATGTTCATAGATACAAAAGTGATTAAATACTAAGAGATTAATTTTAAAAACATAATTAATAACGGCATTCTATTGCATCGCATAAGCACTCCACAACATTAATTAACAGTCTGCACCTGCTCTCCAGCAATATTGGTTTCTATAAATGTCTGTATTTGCTGTGGGTCTGTAAAATTACCATAGGCTAATAACAGTTTTACATAGGCTGATTCAATAGACATATTCCATAACATTTCGGCACCTTGATCTAAAAGCACTCGAGTACTTTGATAAGCAGAGATCGATTTAATAGCGGGCGCCAAATAAACTTTTACATCCTGTTGCACACAACGTTCAATAAAAGCCACTAAAGAATATGAGTCACCCCATTCATTAGAGGCACAAGCGGTGCCTGAATGATATAAATCATGTAAAACCACATCGCCTTGCACCAGTTTAATAGCTGCATAATTTAAACCGGGATAAGGCTTTAACATGATAATTCTTTCGGAAAATTTAGCTGACAATCTAATACCCGATTCTACCGGCAAACTTGCATCCAACTGCGTAAACACCTGATTGTCATAGTGCATAAAAGGTTTGTTTTGCACACTATAAAAATCACCGGTTAACTGTAAAGAACACGTTAAACGCGCAGCATGATGCACTTGCATCGTTTGGTTTTGATTAGCATAAGGTACAAACACACCCGCCCGAATATTTTGGCGAATAAAATCTACCGCACATCTAAAATTAGATAAGCCATTGGCTCTAGCATCATCTAAAGAATAATCACTCGACACTAATAACATCGGCACTTTAAGCGCATTAAAATAATAGCTTAAAGCGGCTGCCGTATAGGCTAAGGTGTCGGTACCATGCGTAATAATAATGCCATCATAACTGGCTAAATTTTGTGATTCGATAGCATTAATCAATATCTGCCAAGCCGCTGGCGCCATATTCTCACTAAGAATGTGCAAAGGCTGTAAAGTAGTAAACTGTATATCTTGAGCCTGAGGATCAGCGTCTTTAAACTGTTGTAAGAGTTTAAATGCTTGCGTATTTGCGGTATTAATAACACCTGCAGAGACTGTAGAGCCTATGGTGCCACCTGTAAATATAACCAAAACCTGTTTCATAGATAGTATGATATTCAAATTGTTAATTTTGCTAACTATTAAAACACTCTGCTCTAAAAAATGAAAATATCACTGATTGTTGCGATGGCAACCAATAGAGCCATTGGCCTAGATAACAAAATGCCTTGGCATTTATCAGCCGATTTAAAAAAATTTAAAGCCATCACCATGGGCTCTCCGATTGTAATGGGTAGAAAAACCTATGAATCCATCGGCAGACCCTTACCTGGCCGCAGTAACATCATCATCAGCCGAAATTTAGACTATCAACAGACTGACTGCTTAGTTTTTAATGATATTAAAACTGCCATAGCAGCGAGTAGTAAAGAGTCTGAAGAAATCTTTATTATTGGCGGTGCAGAACTTTATAAAGCCACTTTGCCACTCGCTGATAATCTGTATTTAACCTTAATCAACCAAGAATTTACTGGTGATACCTTCTTTCCCGAGATTGATTTTAAGGCATGGTCAGAAGCATCAAGAGAAGACATCTCTGATGATCCATCTGTTAATTTTAGCTATAGTTTTTTAAAACTTAGCAGAACAAACTAGCACAAAACCCGCAAAAACTCACAAGAAGCACCTGAAAACGGTTAAAATAACCCGATTTATGATCACCTTGTAAAAGCAACAGCTTGGTAGCCGCATGCAAACGAAATATAACACTGATGACTTGAGAATTTGTGGAATGAAAGAAGTGATTCCACCGGTCCAAGTTCATGATGAAATGCCCCTCAGCAACACAGCCGCAGAAACAACGCTTAAGGCAAGATCAGAAATTCATGAGCTACTCAGCGGTAATGATGACAGACTATTAGTCGTCATTGGCCCTTGCTCAATTCACGATACTAAAGCCGCACTTGACTATGCTCAACGCTTAAAAGCCATTAAAGACGAACTAGAAGCAGACTTAGTTATCGTCATGCGAGTTTACTTTGAAAAACCTCGCACCACTGTCGGCTGGAAAGGCTTAATTAATGATCCTGATTTAGACTCTAGTTTTAATATCAACAAAGGCTTACGCCTCGCTAGACAAGTGTTACTTGATATTACAAACCTAGGCGTACCCGCTGCCACAGAATATCTAGACTTAATTTCACCCCAATATATTTCTGACCTTATCGCTTGGGGCGCTATTGGTGCGCGCACTACAGAAAGCCAAGGTCATAGAGAATTAGCCTCTGGGGTTTCTTGCCCAATTGGTTTTAAAAACTCTACCGATGGCACTATCAAAATTGCTATTGATGCGATTAGAGCGGCCATGAGCCCGCATCACTTTTTATCGCTGACTAAAGCCGGTCACTCTGCCATCTTCTCAACTACTGGCAATGAAGATGTACATATCATTTTAAGAGGCGGTAATGGCCGCCCTAATTATGATGAAGTGAGTGTTGAGCAAGTGGCAGAAGGCTTAGTGGCTGCAAATTTAAAAGCGAATATCATGATTGATTTTAGCCATGCAAACAGCTTAAAACAATGCCAACGCCAACTTATCGTTGGGCAAGATGTGTGTGGCCAGATTGCTAATGGCGACCATAGAATTATGGGCGTTATGATAGAAAGTCATTTAAAAAGCGGTAGCCAAGAAGTCATTGAAGGCCAACCTTTGGTTTATGGACAAAGTATTACTGATGGCTGTATCTCTTGGGAAGACACTGATCCTTTGTTACGCAAATTAGCCGCCGCAGTTAAAACTCGCAGACAAAACAGCACTAAAGAGGGCGCAAATTAATGAATGTTTATGTTAATGGTGAAGAAAAAAACTACCCAGATAACAGTTGTGTTGCTGCGGTTGTTGACGCCATGGGCTTAACGGGCAAAAAAATTGCCATTGAGTTAAATAAAGAAATCCTACCTTTTCAGAACTACGCAACCCAACAATTGCAAGCAGGTGATTGTTTAGAAGTTGTTCACGCCATTGGTGGCGGTCAAGATGATTCTTTTGTACTGGCCGGCAAAACCTATCACTCAAGACTGTTAGTGGGCACAGGTAAATACAAAGATTTAGAAGAAACTCGCTTAGCGATAGCGGCGAGTGGCGCCCAAATTGTCACCGTCGCTATTCGTCGAACTAACATTGGTCAAAACCCAGGTGAACCCAATTTATTAGATGTTATCTCACCAGATAAATACACCATATTACCTAACACAGCTGGCTGTTATACAGCAGAAGATGCCATTAGAACTTGTCGCTTAGGAAGAGAATTATTGGGCGGTCATAATCTAGTTAAATTAGAAGTGTTAGCGGATCAAAAAACGTTGTTTCCAGATGTAGAAGAAACCTATGCCGCCGCTAAATTATTAGTAAAAGATGGTTTTGACGTGATGGTTTATACCAACGACGATCCTATTGCCGCTAAAAAATTAGAAGATATTGGTTGTGTCGCTGTTATGCCATTAGCTGCACCGATTGGTTCTGGCTTAGGTATTCGTAATCCGTATAACATCTTAACGATTATTGAAAACGCCAATGTGCCTATCTTAGTAGATGCTGGTGTAGGTACCGCATCAGATGCGGCGATTGCTATGGAATTGGGTTGTGCAGGCGTATTAATGAATACTGCGATTGCAGAAGCTAAAAACCCACTATTAATGGCCTCTGCTATGCGTAAAGGTATTGAAGCTGGTCGTGAAGCTTTCTTAGCTGGCCGTATGCCGAGAAAACGTTTTGCCTCTGCATCTTCACCGATTGACGGATTGTTCTTTTAAAATCAATGACTGAAGAAGCACAATCTCTACCACAAAGAATCCGCAGTTTTATTCGTAGACAAGGCCGGTTAACTCCCGGCCAGCAATATGCTATTGATAATCACTGGGCAACTTATTGCTTAGATCCTAAAACGGATTATAACTTTACCGAAGTCTTTGGCCGTGAAGCGCCCTTATTTATGGAGATAGGCTTTGGTAACGGCGATAGCTTAGCCAAAATGGCAGCCGCTAATCCAAACAAGGATTATATTGGTATAGAAGTACATACTCCCGGCGTAGGACATCTCTTGATGTTATTGCACGAGCAAGGTATTTCTAATGTCAGAATCTATTGTCACGATGCCATTGAAGTTTTAGAAAACAAATGCCCCGACCATAGTTTAGCCGGCTTACATTTGTTTTTTCCGGACCCTTGGCATAAAAAGAAACATCATAAAAGACGTATCGTTAGACCCAGTTTTGTTGAACTTTTAGACAAAAAACTGAAAGTTGGCGGTTATTTTCATGCTGCAACCGATTGGGAAAACTATGCCGAATGGATGTTAGATATTTTATCTGCCCATAAAGGTTTAGCAAATACTAGCCCCACTCAAGATTATTGCCCCTGCCCAGACTACCGCCCACTCACTAAATTTGAGCAACGCGGCATCCGCTTAGGCCATGGCGTTTGGGATATTATCTTTAGTAAGGTTTAAAACTTAAACCGTTTCTAATTTCTGCTGATTAGCCAGTTTCTGAGCGACTTGAATTTCATCTAGGGTCTTAGGGGCGGGCTTTTCTATTAAATGTAACTCAAGCCCCGCAGCCTGTATTGCTTTAAGCACGCTAAAAAAAGAAGCAGCGCCCAGCGCGGCACCATCAACTTCCATTAACGCCAACTTTGTTCGACTGATACCAATTGCCGCTGCAGATCGAGCTTGAGTTACCTTTTGTCTCTTACGCCCAGCTCTAATCGCATCCGACACGACTTGATTGCATTTAACCCTCATAATGCACTCTCACTTTTAAATTCAACCGATTTAATTGATGCTCGCCATACAGCTATCATCTTATTACCTAGAACACTGAAAGCAGGATTTTCTAGTATATAGTCAGAAATATCTGCCATCACAGCCTCAAGAGCTATAATCGTCTCTTTGTATATTAGGTCAACTTGATCTTCATCCAAAAAACAATGGCGCTGACTAAACTTAATGAGTTCACCTTTAGACCACCAACGTTTACTATAATTTTCATACTCCAATGCCAAAGCTGGAATATCATTCTCTATATACGCTTTCGTGCAAACTATATCGTAAGCAGGTGCTAATCGAATCAAAGACTCATCATAAAGTAACCCAAAGTTTTTTAAATGAGCATCACCATTACCAACCAAAACGTTAAACACAGTTTGCCTAAAAATACTCTGCAATGCATCTATCGAATCTGCACCGGCGATATAATCATCAATACAATTCACAAGCTCTTCAATACAACCATCATATTTCTGAGCCGATTTACGACCTAAAAGTGACACCATTTCTTCAAAACCATAATGAGTACCAACTGATTCATCTTTAATATCAAATCGCTGAATTGCTAACAACAGTCCGTCCTGCGATAAGAAAAACTTAGGGACCTCAATACCGGCTTTTTGGGCTGCTTTTAAACAAAAAAACTCATTAACGGTTAACCATGGATATTCTTGGGGATTAAAGCTTTTAATAATATGAGTTGAGGTATTAACGGTTCTAAATTTTATTATGTCACTAGCTTTCGCAGCTAAAAACTTTGGTTGAACACCTGCAACTCCAGATTTAAATCCTGAGCGTTGCAAGATTTCATTAAAGAACGCCTCGCCATCAGTACAATGCATCAAATCTCTTAGATTAAACACAGGAATCTCATCTATTAGTTCACCTTGGCAAACTTGCACACGACCTATAGTGTTATAACCAACAATAGCTAACAACCCCATATCATCTATTCGCTTTGCCTTAGCTACTAGAGCGATTTGCTGTCTTCGAACTCCTTCGGGCAAAATCATATCAAAGACAGGGGGGATTTCATGATAGATATAATTTTTCCTTGCAACTGGCATGCATAATGAGATTATGTCAAAAGCAGTTGCTGAATCTAAGTAACTAAATTGAATCCGAGGATTTGGATTAGAACTATTATCTTCAGGCGCTATTTCTTTTAAGCAACCGACCTTAACCTTATTAACAAAAACATTTAATTCCATATATCACACAAAATTGTTTAAAATTTTAAACATTATAATGTGTAAACAACTCATATCAATCAATTTAAGATTAAAATGTTAAATATACTGAACAATATTTAATTAAAACTTAAACCCGATACTATGACGGCTTATTTTTAAAGAATAACCACATTGCAGCAATAATCACTAACAATACCAGTAACTTTAAAGAGCCCGATAAAATAGCGACGGTGACGGAATAAGCGCCCAATTTTGTAAATACAAAACCTAAGCCAACTAATAATGAAAATGCCCAAAACATAATGCTTCACCTCTGGTGTGTTTAAGATGTGAAACATGATGCATGGCAAATCTGACAGGTGATGTCGTTTTTTAAAGGCCAAAAAAATTTAATTAAACGACATAACCTGTCATTAGGATTTAAGAAAATGACCGCGTTAAACAAACTTTATGGAGCATTAACACTATGAAACCAAAATTACTTACCATCATCAGCTTATTAGTTATCGTCCAAACGACTCTGGCGGCAGAACAAATAATACCTACTGATGCATCAGGCAATCGTAAGTGGAACGACATCCATTATCGTGTGGAGAAAGATAAAACTATCCCCACGGATGCGTCAGGGAATCGTAAATGGAATGAAATTCATTATAAAACTGAAGGCAAATTGACTATTCCGACCGACGCATCGGGGAATCGCAAATGGAGTGAAACCCATTACCGCACAGAAGGAAATAAGGTAATCCCGGTTGACGCCTCTGGAAACCGCAAATGGAATGACGTGCATTATCGTATCGAAGGTAATAAAACCATACCAACCGATGCCTCCGGCAACCGATTGTGGAAAGAAGAACATTTTACAAATAAAAAGTAAATGTATTTATTGGGTGATTAATTTATTTAATAGCGGAGAAACATGTGGGATTAAGGTGGAGAAAGTCTATCAATATGGGGCCAGTTAAAGCCAATGTTTCTAATAGTGGCGTAGGCTGGACTATTCATCTAGGACTGTTTCGCGTGGGTTTAAGCGCTCAAGGGAAAGTATATTTTAGTATCGGCATCTCAGGGACGGGGCTTTACTATACGACACAAGTAAATAGAAATCTAAAGTAATATTCTATTTATTGAATTAGACAATTTTTAAGTAATGATATTAATTACCAATTAATTTGTTTATTTTAATAGACTTATTATGATGGACCCGCTTAAATCTGCCCTTATCCAAAAGACCTAAAATCAACTTATGATGAAAACATTAATCTCCATAACTTTAGCAATTATTTTACTAACATTTGCTTACTTTAAACTCCCCCACTTTAACTTCAGACTTTTAGATAAAAAGACATATACATCAGACACCTCGCAATGGGTATCTTTAAAGGGTAAAGATGAATTTATAATTTCCGAATTAACAACAGCAGAAACCTTTGAAAAACATGATATTTATAAAGTACCCAATACAGACATTGTAACTGGGAGGAAAGATTCTAGCATTTCTTTGATTGCTTCATACAAATACCATATTAAATTGAGTGAACTCAAATATACGCTTGAAGATGACGCACTTGTCTTTCATGTTCCACATCTCTATTTATCAACTCCTACTTTTGATACGGCCACATTAAAAAGAATTTGTATTCCAACCGGTATAGCAACTTGCGGCGACACCCTAGATAATTTTATGAAGGAAATTTCTGCAAAACTTGATGAAAAAGGTCACAAACTTCTAAACAGTTTTTATGAAACGTCAGCAAAAAGCTTAGCCGATGACTTTGACGCTTTTATCAAAAATAACAACAAAGATATTCTTTATAAAAACATAGTAGTAATTTTTGATAATGAGCCTAATTCATCTAAACGCATGTTTAATTACAACAAAAGTTATTGTGGAAATGAGCCCTGTGCAATTGAATTACCTTTAAATAATGGCAGTGTCTTAACAATTCACTAAGCAATCGCGGAGTTATCTATGTCACTATTAAAACGTCTTATAGTAACCTTGACTTTTGTGGGTTTAGTAACCTGTAATTTTTTAACTATCACAAACGCACGTTTTCATGAATATGCATATGATTTACTTTCTTACGTGCCTTATGAAGGTCTATTAGAAAACAGTCCTATTAAAAAAATAAAAGCTACAAAAGTAGCAGTGCATTCAGTCTCAAATCGTATCACTAAAAGAATAATAAAAAATGTAGGTATAAACGTTGGTTCTGTTGTAGCTGAGGCAGTTCCTTTTATTGGAACGGCAACTATTCTCGTAGTGACAGGCTTAGATATAAAAGATGGTTGCGATAATATTCGAGATACTCAAGAAATTTTAAAAACGCTTGAAATTGAAGATGCCGAAAATAATGAAAACAAAGTGTGTGGTTTAGAACTACCTAAACTTGATTAATTTTAAACATGACATTTGATAACCCACTTATCGGCTTTATCTTGATAACGATAAGTGGGGGTCTGCGTTTCTGGAGGAAGAAAAAAGCTTTTGATAATCCACGTTACCCAAGTTACTGGCGACATCTATCAGCTAAATCACTAGATAAATTCTATAGTTTCTTATCTTTAACATTTCTGATTGAAGGAATCTTAATGATCAGCACAGCTTATCAAGATTCATGGGGAAGCTTTGTTTTACTTCCAATTTATGGATTAATTCTATTTCTGTTAATAGGCCTTTAAAGATGATTGCTCCGCACCTTTAGCAATGGCTTCATCCATTTCATCTAAAAAAACTGTCGGCCCAGAGTAATTCAATATTTTTGGCCCCTCTTCAACTTTTGATGATCTCTTAGTTTTTACAGGGCGCATATATGATATTTTCTAAGATATCAAAGTTTTAGCTCAAGTTTGCTTCTTAAAATCTGACAAACCTTACCCCTTTCGGCATCCTCTTGGGATAGTCCAAGAAACGGCGGGCTTTTCGTGTTTTACATAATCAGCAACGGGGAGTTTTTCACCGGTTATGCGTTCAATATCTGCCACGCTGACTAAGTAGCGGTCAAGATTATCCTTAGTCGCTGCTTGGCTATTGGGGACTATCCAAGCAATGGCGCGTTCATCTTGACCTGTGCCGCGAATGACTACTTTCCAAAATGCATCGGGCGTTTTAACACCATGCGTATGCACAAAATAATCATTAGAGTTTTGCCCCCACAACGCACCGCCTACCACTAACAACTCATCAATATCGCGATAACATTCAATAATCTCTTCGGTTTGCAGCCAAGCACCTTTATTCATATTAGCGGCTTGAGGCAAAATATTAGGCATTGCGTTAGTCGCTTTAATGGCATCTGGAGAAGCATCTAAATGATTAGCCGGCACTTGATGCCCTCTGTCATAATGCATTCCATAAGCTTCTGCGGTGGTTTGTTGGCATTCAGCGGGAACTTTCGGATCCAGAAAAAATCGCTTAAAACGTTTGGCATTTCCAGAATCATGTTGCGCAACATACTGAAACTTTACTGCACCATGTTTTTCACAATCTAACCAAATCGTAAATCCTGGATAATCTAATTTTAAAATTTTACTGGATCTTTCTCGCTCGCCAGGGCTTTGCATGAAGGGGGATGTTGCCCTGTTTTCGGTTATAGAAGTGACCTTATTTTCTGTAAACGTTGTCCGTTTAGGCTTTGATACTTTATTGGCAAAATACTCAGAACAATCTTTAGGTGAACGACTATAACTGCCATCGTTACATACAAACTGGCTACCTTCACAATGTGAAATACCCATTTTTTTACCCGAACAAGGCGTAGCAAATATTGATTGAAAAGGTAATAACAACAGAAAAAATAAAATAATTTTAGGCATTTGTATCGGGAGTGGCCTTAGATTTATCCAATAAATCAAGGCTAAATTAATGATTAGGATGACCATATTAATAAAAACCAGACTTATTTTCAAATTAAGCACCATTAGTCGTGCAATGCCCTGCCCTGTATAATGTCAATACAAACTAAGACCTATTCATAACCAATAAAAGAGCACAGCAATGACAACCATTACGCCTTATGAAGTTATCGGCGGCGAAACAGCCATACGCACTTTGGTGAACCGATTTTACTATTACATGGACACCTTGCCAGAAGCCAAGGGCATTCGTGATATACATCAAGCCGATCTAACATCAGCTGAAACTAAATTATTTAAATACATGACCGGTTGGTTAGGTGGGCCCAATTTATACATAGAAGAATACGGCCACCCCATGTTACGCGCACGACATTTACCGTTTGCGATTGGTGAAGCAGAACGTGATCAATGGATGCTTTGCATGAATAAAGCCATAGATGAAGTCCCTATGGATCCACGTTTAAAAACCAGCTTACAAACAGCTCTACAAGATTTAGCCACGCATATGATTAATAAAGATTAGGAGCTTGCATCCATCATGCGTCATGCCATCGACCCCAAAATAGATTGCGTCTTTAAAGCCTTATTAGGCTCAGAAGAAAACCGTAACCTGTTGATTCACTTTTTAAATGCCTTTTTAGCGCAGGAATTATCAGAACCTTTAGTATGGGTTGATATTCTGAACCCTTATAATGATAAGGAGTTTTTAAGTGATAAGCTGAGCATTGTTGATGTTAAAGCTCGAGATAGTCATGATCAGCTTTATCAAATCGAGATTCAACTAACCAGTTACGCGCATTTACCGTCTCGTATTATTTACAATTGGGCGGACATTTACAATCAGCAACTTAAAAGCGGCCAAGAATATCTTGAGCTTAGACCGACTTACTCGATTTGGTTACTAGCAGAAAATCTATTAGTCGATGATAATGCCTATGTGCATCATTATAAAATGCGTGATGAGCAAGGCCAGACCTTAACGCCGCATGGTGGCATTTGGTTGTTAGAACTAAAAAAGTTTAATGCAAATCAAGTTGAAACAGAGGACCAACGTTGGTTAAAATTCTTTAAAGATGGTGAGTGTTTAAATGATGAAGCCCTACCCGATTGGATGATTACTCAGGAGATGAAACAAGCCATGAGCACTTTAAGTACGTTTTCAGAAAAAGATCAGCAATATTATCAATACCAAGCCCGCCAAGAGTACCTGCGCGAGCAGCGTACCATTCAATCTGAGTTGGAGTTGGCTAATAAGCGAGAAGAAGCAGCGAATAAGCGAGAGGCTTTGGCCTTAGCAGAGATTGAACGCCTAAAAGCGTTACTGGCTCAGAAAGAATAACGTATTTTATTGAGTCTTATATGACGCAAATTAACCACTCCTTGTGGGATAGAGCCAGAGTCTCGGCTTTTTGGGACAGACCCAATCTAACTTATGAAAAATGGTCGATTTAGGCATTATCCAACAACGTGTTAAAACCGTTAATGGGCGACGAACTATGATTGTAGGCGTTTAAAAAACGACACGCCCTGTCACCAAAAAACAGCATAATAGCGCCAAAAAATTATAGGATTTAAGTATGAGCAATAATCATCACGACACCTTGGTTTATCGTTTGGCACAGATGCTGATTAAACTTAATCAAGGTGAGAAGCTTGAGCCACAAGCGCTGGCTGAAGAGTTTGGTGTTAATGTCAGAACCATTCAACGCGATCTTAACGAACGCTTTGGTTATTTGCCTCTAGAAAAAACCGATGGCTACTATCATCTGGACGCCAGCTTTTTAGGCAAAATTAGTATTAAAGACATACATCGATTCGCAAGCTTAGCGGGCGTAAAAGGCTTGTTTCCATCCTTAGCCAATGATTTTCTACGCGATATATTTGACTCAAGATTGCAATCTGCCGTGTTAGTTAAAGGCCATCATTACGAAAACATCGGTGATAAAGCCAAATTATTTAAAGACTTAGAAAAAGCCATTGTTGCCCACCACCCCGTCAATTTTAACTACTTAAAATCCGAAGGCTCCAAAACCTATCAAGCCGTAAACCCTTATAAACTTATTAACCATAAAGGCATCTGGTATTTAGTGGCTCAAGACGGCGACAAACTTAAATCATTTAGCCTTACTAAATTATCCGGTTTAATCACCTTAGAGACCTTCTTTAAAGCTGACCCAACTATTGATAAACAACTGAATGAAGATGACGGCATCTGGTTATCCGACGCTAAACAAGAAGTCGTTTTAAAAGTACGCGCAGAAGTAGCCGGCTATTTTAAACGCCGCAAATTAATCGCCAACCAAGTAATAGAAAAAGAACTAGAAGATGGTGGGTTAATCATTTCTGCAAAAGTCGGCCACAGTAATCAAATAATACCCATCGTACGGTATTGGATTCCGCATATTAAAGTGATTAGCCCTGAAGAATTACAACTAGAAATTGAAAAAAGCTTAAATGAGTATTTAGGACACGGCGATTAAAATTAAATCTTTAATGACATAAAAATTTATTTAAGACTAAAGTAGAAGTTTTTACGACCCATCAATAAATGTTTTTAGAAGATTTAAATCTATATTCATATAAAAAATAAATTAATTAGGCGTAAATAGAAATGTATTTGGTCAATAAATAAATTTTTAGACCTTAAATAGAAATTTTTAGTGCCAATATAAATATGTTTATCCACTAAATAGAAATATTTACTACCAAAATAGAAATTAAAACTCACAAAATAAAACTATATTGTCTGTAAAAAGAAATTAAAACTCCCAATCAACTATTATATTTTGCTAATTTAATATCATTTAGGACCAAAAAATTTCTGTATCCACAGTAAACATTTCTATATTTGGAGTAATTTTTACCATTTACAGATAGTTATGATTTTTTAAGGGCAAAAACATTTTAAGCGATAAATAAAATAGATCCTTATTACATGGAGTTAGCGTTAAGGACTTCTTTTTTGATAGATTAAACGAAAAAGATTAACCCCAAATAAACATCTTAAATAAATTACACATTCCTTTAACAAAATTCATCTATAAATAGCCTAAAAATACTGGCAATAATTAATCCAATAGTTCATGATAACAACGTTTAAAATTAACTCGACTTCCAATTTACAGTTCAGCTTTCAATCTATTATTTTATAAACCTAGGCGGTTAACTATGACTTCACAATCAATTACAGAATTAACTCCAGAACAAGGGTTATTTGAACTTTCAATGCTCAATGCAGAACGAGCTCAAGATGAGTTCGATGATGTAATGATTGAAGGTCTTAAGAGAGGAATTCCACCAGAAATACTAACCCGTCTTAAAGACATTTGGGATGCTACCCAGGAAATCGCTGGGGAAATTATTACGATCGGAAAAATTATTGTTATTGAAATCATTAATTTCCTGAAAGCCAATTCAACAATTACAGCTGGAATAGCCATTGGAGCCGCCGTTTCATCCTTATTGCTAATGGTTCCAATTCTTGGCCCTTTATTACTCCCATTATCAACACTTGTCGCAACACTATACGGCGCCGGGGTAGGTGCTGCAATGCAAAAAGGTGATTATTCTGCATCTCCACTTACAGCAGCAATTGCACTTGCTGATAAATTTTTTGAGCTGTTTGTCCGTATTATGAAAGCAGTCTCTCAGTACTGGAAAAATAAATAACTACCCTTATAAAGACTCCGCTATGAAAGATTATTTAAATGGGCTATCAAAGTTGTCTTCAGAATTAACCGAATTAGCTAAACAAGAGATGTCTTCTGTACAAGATACCTTAGACAAAACCATTTCATCTGGTTTAGAAATCGGAAAGACAAGCACAGAATCATTAATGTCTAGTATAGATAAATCAGTTGATTTTATTAAAAACACTAATTTGGATAATCTTGAATTATCAACAAAATTAACTGACACAACTAAAGATATTATCTCAATAGCCTCAGATCAAATCGACCAATACAAAGAAAAATTAACCGGATTTACATCAGACACTTCCACAGAGGAATCGATATCTGAAACAAAACGTAATCATGAACACTTAAATCAAGCCATTGAAAAACTCAAAGGTAAAGACAAAATTGGTGTATTAGGAGAAGTACTCTCGGGTGTTGGGGGAGGTGCTGCAGGTGCTGCAGCAGCTGGCTCTGTTGCAAGTGCTGCCGGAGCTTCAACTTTATTAGGTTCAACATCTTTAGCAAGTGCTTTGGGTGGTGTCTTTGTAACAACCACTCCTGTTGGTTGGGTTATTGGTGCAGCTGCTGTCGCAGGTGTAGCAGGTTACGGTATTGCTAAATTAGTTAGATCAGGCAGTGAACAAGACCAAATCAGAGAACAACTAATTAAACGTTTAGAAGCACGCATAGCAACGCTAACCAACCCTGAAGATAATGATTCGCCTCTTATAGAATTAAAACAACTCTTATCCATAGCATTAGAAAAAAATCTAATTACGGACGCAAGAGCAGAAAGCATGGTAGGTTTAATTGAAAAGGGCTCTTTAAAAGAAGAAATTGCAATTCAAAGAATAAAAGCCCTTATACAATAATATTAAAGTATATTTAAAACAACGCTCATAATTTTGAATTTATTTTATTACTTGATATTATTTCTAATAGAATCAATAGACAGTTTCTACAAATATAAAAAGCATCTTCTTGAGCAAGTTTGCTTTATTAAGCATAATCTTTGTATTAATATATTTTGGGCAATCTTAAGTTAGTTAATAACTCATGATACTTATATTTAAAAATCAGCACTACAACAAATAGCATTAATTTGGACAATTGAAATATGGCAATATCATTAATTAAAGGCGCAAATCTTAGCTTATCAAAAACAGACCCAACACTCAAAAATCTTATAGTTGGTCTAGGATGGGATGTCAGAGCAACAGATGGCACAGATTTTGACTTAGATGCAAGTGCATTCATGGTTAAAGAAGATGGCAAAGTTCGTTCGGACAGTGATTTTATTTTTTATAATCAATTAAAATCAGAATGTGGTTCTGTAGAACATACTGGTGATAATAGAACAGGGGAAGGCGACGGTGATGACGAATCAATTATTGTGTCTCTAGACAAAATACCCACTGATATTTGTAGTATTTTTATAACTGTGACAATACATGATGCTGAAATACGTAAACAGAATTTTGGTCAAGTCTCACAAGCTTTTGTAAGAGTTGTTAATAAAGATACAGGATCTGAGGTAGTCCGTTATGATTTAAGTGAAGATGCGTCTACTGAGACAGCAATGATCTTTTGCCAAATATACAAACATAATAATGAATGGAAATTTAGAGCAATTGGACAAGGGTACACAGGTGGATTAACTACATTATCTAAACATTATGGTATTGATGTTTAGATACACAATATAAATACACACAATTGAACGAAGCGTGCCGTAATTTTTTAGCTGGAACGCTTCGATTTAAATCTGAGCAATTCAAAAAATTTGTCATCAATAATATTATTTATTAATCACATACCATATTACATACCCTAAAATAGAAAGCGCCACCCCCCCTATAAAGGACATAACACCAATAGTAACTGGTGATAATTCCTCATATTTTTTATCCGGAGATTTTTTCCCAAAATCATTTTGAGATTTTTCTGCAATTGCACTAATTTGCCTTTGTTTATTTACAATAGTTTTAAGTTCTTGAAATTGACTTGTTAAACTCAAAATTCTATTTTCAATATTTTTTACATCACCAGTAATTTCTTGAGATATTTTATTGATGCCTTGATGTATTCTTATCACATCTTGAGACACCCTCTTAACTTCATGTGTAACGGTTTCTTGATTATCTCGATAATCAATACTAGTTGATAAAACCATGCTCTTATCAATTTCTGAAATTAGATTTAAGATACTTTCAATCTGACTTACGTCAGAATTATTAATCCCTTGAATATTATTTCTTAATTGTTGCAATAACTGATTAGGAGATCGTGACTTTAACAAAGCATCGTGTTTAATTTCTAATTCTTTATAATTATTAATTAGATTCTGCTTTTGCTGATCTATTTCCTTATTTTGAAGTTGCAGTCTTTCAACCCCCCCTTCTAATTCATGATTTTTTTCAACTAAGTGATCAATCACCTTTTTTGACTCTAAGTATCGATCATTAAATGAAGAAATAGTTGACCGACTTTCTTGTAGGTAAATATTAAAATAATCTAAAACCAGCTTAACTGGATATAAATTAACCGAAAGAGAGCTTGCCTGTTTGCTTTTTTCGCTAGTCGTCGACTGATCTAATAGCAAATATAATATACGTGATTTTGACTTAATTGCATCATCCGCTTTTATGCAATTTAAGAGAATTGAATCCGCAATTTTCCTAATAAGAATATCATCAATAGCATTAGAACAATTAATGTATGTAGTTTCAGGATGTTGTGATGAATCAAAGACTAACCCCTCATCCAAACTAGGCAAAATTGACGTGCCAGTAACCCAATTTTGAAGATACGATTTATTTTCAACAAGTTGTTTACAATGTTCATTTAAATGTTGATTCGGTCCGTTTTGTGTCAATGCTTTACAGATTTTATATAATGCATCAACAATCAAATAAGAATTAATGGGAATTAAATTTACCAGCCAAACACCTAACCCGATGTAATTAGATCTATCACCATAAACAGCATCTTTACCACTTGAATAAACACCCACCCAAGTTATAAATTTACCGTCTCGTTGATGTCGAGATAATTCAATTACAAACTCATTTTCATTTAAATAGACATCATTATGAAGTCCAACTTGGTCAAAAGCTGGAAGCCAATTTGGCCGAGCATCAGCTCCAAAAATACTGGTTTTTAAACCGCCAGAGAAATAATGCAATTCAACTAACAAATTAATATTATCCATAATTATTCTTAATTCAAAATTTTAGTAAAAAATTGATTTATCTTATCTAAAAATGTCTTTTTAGGTGGTTTGGGTTTTGGAATTAATACTAAATGTGTATTAATTTCGTGATGAGATCTTGTTGCATTACCATAAAGCCAATTCCACATGGTTTGCGGATATCTATTTATAATTGGCTTTAGTTCCGGTGAAGCCTTAATAATGCTTGATCCAGATATAACACCTGAACAATATTGCATGATGTTCTTATTAGCAGGACTAACTTTTAAATTATTAAAAGCAGAAAACCCTTTTGTGTATAAACTTGAAGCAACATCTTCCACAGTTTCCACATCCACACTCTGCAAATGCTCTGGCAAGCTATCATGCTTGGATGCATCTTTAGAAGCATCCCACTTAGTTATTAAAAACATATGACTATCATCAGTTTTAAAAATTCTCATCTGATCATATGAATTTAGTACACCAACTAACGCCAAATTAGCGTCATTTATTTCTTCGTTGTTTCTATCAATATCGATTTGATTACTCGACCACGCGTTTACTTGTGTATACGGTGCAACATAAATGAAAGAAATACCATCTTGATAATGCTTTAATATTGAATTAATTTCTTCTTTAAGCTCAGGAAAGTATTTGCCTGTATCTTTAAGTGGCTTATACCATTCACCATTACTTTCCATAAATGCAAATTTCATTTCAGGGAGATTAGCTGGCTTAATAATAATAGGTATAAAAAATGGATGCCTAGATTTTGTAGCTGCATGTGCGGTCCCATCTAAAAACTCCTGAACACTTTTATAAAAAAAAGATTCCGCTTCAGAATAAGCCCATTTACCATGAGGTGTATTAATAGAGATAAGAGGCTCACCAAGATATATGCCAATTGATTGTTTAATATCAATCTGAAAATAACTTAATAATGATCCTAATAAAGAAGACTTTCCTGAGTTTGATGATCCAAATATAACAACAGGATGATACCCCTGCGCAGCCATTTGTTCGGCTATTTGTTGACCAATTTTAGCTTGATCAACATTTTGAACTTGTTCAGTTGGCACCTTCTCATTAAATGATGAGCGATCAACTTCATAATTATTATCAGTTTTTACTGTTTCTTTAAGAAGAGAAATTTTCTTCTTTGGCTCTTCATTTATTGGGGGTAGCTCAAACTTTTCGAATGGCTCGGTAATTTCAAATTTATTTTCAATATCCATAGATTCTCCTAATTTAATTACCAAGGGCTAGAAATTTTAGTTGATCTTTCATTCACCTTTTTAACACTCAAATTATTAGCTAACTCTTTTAAACGTGAAAACAAATAAATCAAAATCCAATCAAAGAAAAAAGCTAGTGATAAATAAACATATGTTGATGGTTTATCAAGTCGAGAAATAATTAAATTAATTATTTGACTCCATTCACCCAGGTTTCGAACAGAGTTCATTTCTAATGTTGGTGGTAATTTAGAATTCAAATCTATTTTTGAAAGCTCTAAGGCTGTATTTTGATATAAAGTAGCTAGATCCTCTAAACCCAACCTAGCATCCACAAGAATATTACCTCCATTATTAATTTCGGTTCTTATTTGATTCAATTTTTCCTGTGCATTTTTTTCTTTCTGAAGCACTTCACCAGCAAGTTTTTCTAACTCTAACTGATTACCGTCAATATATTCTTTACTATTCTTTAATAATCTATTTATTGACTCATCATAGCTAGAGATAATTGGCTCGATCTTATTACAATTCACCTTACCCGATAATATCTGAAACGCTGGCAATTCATTCTTAATTTGATCAGCAATATTTTTTGCGGTTGCCCCTTGTCCACAATTTTGAGGATTACGTAATTCTTCAAAAAACATTTGCTTCAAACTTTCAACTTTCTTTTGTTTCGCTTCAATAGCAGGATTTTTTGAAATTTCTTTTGCAATAATAGGCAACTCTCTAAACTTTAAAGATGAATCATCAATTGTTTCTTGAAATATCCTTTTACCTTCTAAATTTGTCATAAGAGAATTAAACACCCCTAGTGCACTTAAGACTAAAAGTAGGATAAATAAAGGAAAATTACCTAGAATTTTCTCAGAACTTGAGCCAATAAATTTTGCAAGATTCCAAGCTAAAAATGCTAATGAACATCCAATAAAAAAAGCCAACAATCTATTGGTGTTAATTAAAAGATTATAATAGCCATTTGCCAACACAATTAAAAAAACAATCGAAAAAACAATAACGATCCATTGAAACGTTTTATGAGATACATTATTTTCATCGTTAACTTTATTATTCATATTTAGATCCATAAATTAAAGTATTAAAAATTTGTAGATCCAAGAATAAACTTTTTACACTTAAATCTTTTAAAAAAAACTTTAGGCGGATTATATACTAATCCAATAGATATTATTACCTTAACCCAATAAAGAATCACTGAATACACATGTCTAATAAATAGTTTACATAATAAAATGAACTTTACAAATCAAGGCGTTAAAGGCCTAGAAACTGATGTAGTGATTTTAGTGGGCTTAGATAATCAAGCAGTCTCTCACCCTGAATGGCTTTATGTGGGCGCTAGTCGAGCAAAAGTAGCACTGTATGCTTTGTTTTTAGAAAGCACTTTAACGCGTTAAAAATTCTATTTATTACCCACTGTTAATTTTTATATGACCTTCATTAAATATTTCTTTTTAAGTCTTATAGTAGATATCAACGACATCTTTACCACGACAGGAACTGAATCTACTACCGCAATGTTGATATTAGCCGCTAAATTAGGCTTTTTAATCGGCCTTATTTACCTTGCTCGTCGCTGTTACAAATGGATATTTGCTGAAGAATAACCTCATCCCATAACAACGGTTTTATTTTGGCATACCCAAATGCACTAAAATAGCTTGCTCAACTCCTTGCATATCACCCTTTGACAACGCACCTATTTTAGTTTTTAACCGCAACTTATCAGCTGCCATTATTTGATCAGCCATGGCTTTACATTGTTTACCTTCAAGAGTAACTAATGTTTCTCCTGGATAAACTCGACTAGTATTTGTACTTAACGGTATAACAACAACTCTCAACAAATTACGATTAGCCGAGTCATTACTAACAATAACCGCGGGACGAGTTTTACGTATTTCACTACCAATCGAAGGATCGAATTCAACCCACCAAACCTCACTTCGCTTCATTTTCCATATCTCCAGCCAGTGCGTTTACCCACTCCATTGCGTCATTCTCACGCTCTTGATCAGCAGCCATAGCCATGTAACCAGCATCTAGAGAAGTATCTAGGACATGAGGGCGCAATAAATCTTCGATAAATTGACTCATTTTGCGCTTACCAATAGTTCTATAAAGTCCGTCATAAACTGCTTCATCTAGAGTAATTGTCATTTTTTTATGCATTGTCGTCTCCAAATATTTATACGTATAACGTACTATAACACGAACATAAATAAAGCCAGAAAAGTGTTACCCCTCCTAATAGGGGAACGGTATGATTAAATATAGTGAAATGAGCACCTAATTAAAACCGGTTTGGTAGCCAGCCGTTTTTTATACAATCTTTAAAACTCCACGCCGGTGCGGTTTCGGTTTTATAACTCCAAAAGAACCAGCCTAAGTATTTCTCAAAAGTTAGTAATTGTGCGCTGGCATAGCCTTTATAAAGTAATGCCCTCTGAAAATCATCAATAGTTGCTAATGCATAATCAAAAGCACCTTGTTGCCATAAAGCCTCGGTCTTTAAATCTAAGCCCAAACTCCATTCACCAATATAACTAGCATGACCAGAATGCTTAATAATGTCGTCGGCCTCTTGCTTCCATTCATTAATCGTTTTATTGATGTGCCCATAAATATCTAAATCTAAATCAGCTTGGCTAAAACACTGATAGCGGTGCATATCAAAAATTACATTGCTATATTTTGGTTCATTTAAGAACCCCTCATATTCATGAAATGATCTAAAACCATCATGAAACACAATAGCAACTTGCTCAGCCGAACACTGTTTTCTAATCCGTAAATACGCCTCTTGGGTATAGGATTTTAAAATATCGGTAGAAATATCCCAATGGGGTTCATTGAGTACTTCAATGGCGTGTAAAGCAGAACTGTTTTGATAACGCTGGGCTAGGCGCTCTAAAACATCTAAAGAATAATTAATATAATCAGGATGGGTATGCCAATCGCAGACATTAAGAATGCCGCCATTATCAAACCCATTTTGACAACCCGGTGCGGCATGTAAATCTAACACTACTTTAAAATGGTACTTTTCGGCCCACACAAAGGCTTGATCTAAGATATCAATCCCGCCTTTTACATAGGGATGTTGATTTTGTCCATAAGCCGGATGATACGGATAATCATCGCCAAAAATCCAATGCCCAACCGGAATTCTAACCGCATTGATGCCTATACTCGCTAACCAAGCAAAGTCTGCTTGGGTAATAAATTTTTGCCAGTGGGTTTTAAGTGACCGTTCTGCAAGCAAACCTAACTCTAAACAATAACTGGTTTCGTCGGTTGCTTGCAGTCCCTCAAATAGACTGGGTGTCATCCATTTTTCTAGGACTAACCAACCGCCTAAATTTACACCTCGTAATTTTTTGGCGGTTTGCTTAGACATGTATAGACACCTTTATAAAATAATGCGTCGCGTATGAAAAGCTTCAGCAGTGGGTTGATTAGATAGGGTTAGCAAAGTTGCATCTGGTAATTGCTGACAAATAAGTCTTAACATAGCCGCTTCACTTTCTGGATCCAAGGAGTCAAAGGCCTCTTCAATTAATATCCATTTAGGAGCATAAAGTAATAAACGCACTACCCCAAGGCGTTGCTGCTGGGCTCGCGTTAAAGCCACATCCCATTCATCCACTTGGTCTAATTGAGCTATTAACTCTTCTAAACCCACTAACTTAAAGAAATCTTCTAATGACGCAATGCGACAATATTCTGGCAAACAAGGATAACAAATTGCAGTGCGCAATGTTCCATCAGGTAAAAACGGTCTTGGTGACATAAAGAACATCGGATCACCATCTGGAAGTTCAATACGCCCAGTACCCCATGGCCAAAGCCCCGCAATTGCCTTAAATAATTTAGAGCCTTTTGCCGCATCACCCTTAATTAAAACCCGCTCGCCTTGCGAGACACTTTCACTAAAACTTGATAAAACTTCTTCGCCATTTAGTTTAGAGAGTGTTAACTTGTCAAAAACCAATACATTTTGTTCGGGTTTTTCTAACAAGATACGCCGTGGATCATGCTTAGTAATCTCTGCCTCAAGATCATCCATGGCTTTTACTAAACTTAATACCCGCTCAACGGAGGCTCGCCATTGTGCAATTGCTGCCATATTATTAGCTGGCCAAGACAATGCCGTAGACACTTGTTGAAACGCCTGCACTGATTGCATTAACGCACCCAGAGTGATATTGCCTAAAATATAGCGGGGCGCAGCAATAAGCACAGGAAATGCAGTCGATAACACCGAATATCCAGAATTAAAAACCAGGATATTTGACCAGGCAGTGGTTTGATGGTTATACACTTTAATGATTTCTTGAAAAAAATCATGGAAGCGTTTCTTTTCAATGCCTTCGCCATGAATTAAAGCAATCGCTTGTGAATGTTCTCTGGCTTTAACTAAACCAAATCTAAAATCAGCTTCTGCCGTTTGCATGGCATTAGTAGCGATGGTTAACGGTTGCCCAACCCACCAACCTAAAACGGATGCTAAGGATGAATAAATAATGGCAACAATCACTAAATAACCTGAGACTGGCACAGTAAACAAGCCTAAATTAAGCTCAATGCGTCCAGAAAGTGTCCAGAGTATTTCAGTAAAACTAATCAACAACAACACACTATAAAATAAAGAGTGCGATAAAGTGATAGCCTCATCGGTTGCAATTCTAATATCTTCTGCAATTCTGCCATCTGGATTATCATGCTCAGCTGTTTGAATATGCGTTACCTGATAATGATGCCCTTTTTGCATCCATTGCCCAATAACACGCTCAGTTAACCAAGCTCGCCACGCAATTTGTATGCGCCTTTTTACTTTTAGATGGTAAGCCGTAACCGCTAAACTGGCTACAAAGATTAAGATAAGATAGCCAATCTGAGTCAACAATGCAGACATTGAATGTTGCTCGATGGCATTAAATAAAGCCGCACTCCATTCGGTGATAATAACTGCAAGCACCATTTGGAGTATGGTTAAACTGATAAAGATTAATGTTTGTTGGCGAATAACGACCTTATTTTCGGAACTCCAAAAAGGGCCCGCCAAGTGTAGAAATTGTACAAAAAATCCGCGTTGAGCTGGCATAACTAATTCTCCATCTGCGGTAAAAATAGAGTATCACTCTAATCGTCAAGATCTACCCATGCTTCTAAAGCGGCAATAATGCTTTTTGCTTGGTCTTTACTAGAAATATTAAATTTCGATTTTTGTTGATACTCACCATTACGCTTCTGATAACGACGAATCGTATATTTATCAGGGCCGTATTCTTCTTTGGCTCGATTCCAGTCTTGATAACGATACATGACTGTGGCCCAAGCACCTTTAGTTAAAACCTTTTTATCCAGTTCTTTAACCGTCTCAACGCCACCATCTTCGTAGGTTACTGTTAACTCTTCTACTGTTTCAGCCATTTTATTCTCTTTTATTTATTAGCTATTAACCGCTAGGAAAACGGTTGTGTTTTTATTTACCAAAAAACTGTCCAAAAGCACGACTACCTTTTCCAGTCTTTATTGTCTCTATGACTTTTAGCGTTTTAGCATCAATTACCGAAACGGTATTATCAAACCAATTAGCCACATACACATGACGATCATCTGGATGGGTATTAATACCTTCAGGTTTAGTCCCTACTTCTATTAAACCAATTGTTGTTAATGACTCTGTATCAATCACAGAAACAGAACCATCATCTTGGTTCGTTACAAATAATCTTGAATCATTTAAAGCGAGAGCCGTTGCGTAAGGCAAAGTGCTTACTTTTATCGTAGCGATATTCAGCAAACCTCTGGTTTCTAATACAGAAACGTCATCACTTTGTACATTTGCGACATAAATTCGCTGACCGCTAGAATCAATGGTAAGCCCAAAAGGATGACTACCCACAAACGTTGTTTTTGTAACCGTTAATGATTCTAAGTCAATTTTTGAAACCGAATTGCTCAAACGATTAGCCACATACAGCCAATGATTATCCGGACTTACAACTAAGCCAGAGGGTGATTTTCCTACGGCAATGGTTTTAAGCACTTTTAAACTGCTGGCATCAACCACATCCACATTGTCGTTATACCAATCGGCAACATAAATGCGTTTACCATCTGCACCAACGGCAATACCTAAAGCCCCTTCGCTAACCGGTACGGTATTAATGACAGTTTGTGATTTAGCATCAATAACCGCAAAACCATGGGCTTCTGGTGTACTGACATAAACTTTATCACCACTCGGAGAAACCGCAACACCTGCTGGTTTACCCTGCACATTGACAGTGCCTATCACTTTAGCGGTTTGCGTATCAATAATTGAAACGTTATCGCCCAACTGATTACTGATATAAGCAAAGGGAGCTGCGTCTACAGTTGCGCAAAAAAAAGTGGTAGCGACTAGCGCCGCTACCACTGGGTATTTATTAAAAAACACCGACTGAACTCTTAGTTTTCAGCAAGTGATTTTAGGTTAAATAAACCTGTTTTTAATACTTCATTAACTGCAGCGTTAGCAGTTTCTTCATTCATTTCAACTGGTGGATTGTTGTTAGTGTAAGCACGGTAAAAACCTGCTGTCCAAGAAACAACACTTGTTGCACCTTTATCTTCTACTTCGATAGTTGCTGAATAGTTATCAACAGGTAAAGCAGGTACTTTTTCTTCTACACCAGCATGAACGATTGTTTTTGCAATACTGATATCAGTAATTTTGTAAGCATATGACTTTTTAGCTTCGTCATATTTTTTTAGTTCTTCAGTGATAGTGCCGCCATCTTTTAAAGTTAAAACGCGTGTTGCACCTTTTTCATTACCACCATTGATAGTTGTACTAAAAATACCTGGATGCCAAGACATATCACCAAAATTTTTAATTAAATCCCAAACTTTTGCAGCTGGAGCATTAATTGTAATTTGTTCTTCGGCTTTTTGACGAACTGGACCGTGCGCATGAGCCACTGCAGTAAATAAAAATAGTAAACCTGCAGTAATAAATGTAACTTTTTTCATTCTAACTCCCAATGTAAACTTAAAAAAACTTCGGTATTATATGCCAACTGCTTTTCGTTTTAATTATTTTTCAATTATCGCTAATCGATCTGCCGCTATACCTAGCAATAATTCACCTTTTATCAAGCCAACTAATTCTTTACCCGCCATACTGTAACGCCAACCATGTAATAAAGGTAACTCATCATCGTCATTTAATAATAAGTCTTCTAAATCTTTACGCGTCGCTAAAATACTCGGATTAAGCGCATTCTCTTCGGCACGTACTCGCACCAAGGCCGTTAAAATATCTAAGATCGCTTCTTGTTGCTGCGTTTTTTTAGCAGAACGATCTTTGTCATTTAATGGTTGGGGAGGACGATTTTTTGCTTCGGTAATTAATTGACATAATTCTTTACCATACCTATTAACTGAGCGCTCGTTAATACCTCGCACTCGCGCTAGTTCTTGCACATTTTCTGGTTGTAGCTTAGCTAAATCAAATAACAACTCATCACGCAATAACCAACTTTTAGGTCTATCTTCTGCTTGGGCGATTCTTTCACGCCAGGCAGCCAAACTTTGAATAATGGACAATTGTTTACCAGTTAATTTATTTTTACCTTTAACCCTAAACCAGGCTTTTTCTGGATCGACTCTGTAATGCTCAGGATTTGATAGATCAGCAAAGTCTTGTATTAACCAATCAATACGCCCTAACTCTGTGAGTTTATCCACCATGATTTGATAAATTTTACATAAATAAATCACATCATCCGCAGCATATTCAATTTCTGAGGGTGTTAAGGGGCGCTTGCTCCAATCTGCTCGAGTGTGAGCCTTATTTAAATTAATCCCTAAGAAACTAGATACCAACATGGCATAGCCAGGATTATCCTGAAAACCTAATAAGGGTGCAGCCACTTGCGTATCAAATACTGGCGCAGGTAATTTACCTGTCGCTTGAAAGAAAATCTCTAAATCTTGTCGACAAGAATGGAAAACTTTAACAATGTCAGGATTGTAAATCGCTTCAAATAACTGATCCAAATTGGGTAACGCGATAGGATCAACACAAGCAACCCATTCAGGGGTTGCGATTTGTAATAAACAAAATTTAGGGTAATACGTTTTTTCGCGTAAAAATTCAGTATCCAACGCCAACCAAGACTCTTTTTTAATCTGTTCACACAGCACAGTTAATTGATCGGGGGTGTTTATATATTGTATGGGTGTCATTAATTACACGAGCCGTTATTTAAAATTATCCAAAGACACAGGCAATGGGTTATGTCGAAATCTTATGCGCCGGAGTAACGGCTTTATATCAAAACTCTAATACATCTAACCCAGAATTAGTTGCAGATGAACTCTCATCAGTTTGCGGTGCTTGCATCAAGTTAACAAAATCAAATAAGTTTCTATCCACTAATTGTGACGGCGCTATGTTTTGTAGGCTAGTGAAAATGGTTTCTAAGCGCCCGGGAAATTGTTTATCCCAAGTCGTCAGCATCGTTTTCATGGCTTGTCTTTGCAAATTCTCCTGCGAACCACATAGGTTACACGGAATAATTGGAAAATCTTTAAAGGCGGCAAAACGCTCTATATCCTTCTCACGGGTGTATGCCAAGGGCCTGATAATAATATTTTTTTTATCATCACTTAATAGTTTAGGGGGCATCGCCTTTAGTTTGCCGCCATAAAAGATATTAAGAAAGAAAGTTTCCAAAATATCATCCCGATGATGACCTAAAGCAATTTTAGTCACACCATTAGCTTCAGCATATCCATACAAAGTACCGCGACGCAACCGCGAGCATAATCCGCAAGTAGTATTGCCTTCCGGAATAACCCGCTTAACCACGCTATAGGTATCTTTCTCAATAATATAGTAAGGCACACCGATAGATTCCAAATAAGCAGGTAAAACATGCTCTGGAAATCCGGGTTGTTTTTGATCCAAATTAACCGCGATAATTTCAAATTTAATAGGCGCGGTTTTCTGTAAATTCATTAAAACATCTAATAAAGTAAAGGAATCTTTACCACCAGACAGGCACACCATCACCTTATCGCCGTCTTCGATCATATTATAGTCAGCGATAGCATCGCCCACTGTATGTCTTAAGCGTTTCTGGATTTTATTATATTCGTATCGAGCTTTTTGCGTTGAATCTGACATGGTCAGAATAATTTTGAATGATATAAGAGGAAAGGAATCCGAGGCCTATTAATAATAGGCCTCGACAAGAATTATTAGCCGTTATAACGCTGAAAAACTAAAGTTGCGTTAGTACCACCAAAACCAAAACTGTTAGACATAATAGTGTTTAACGTAATGTTATCTTGACGCTCGCGCACTATTGGAATGCCCTCAGCCGCAGGATCAAGCTCAGTAATATTAGCAGATGCACTTAAGAAGTTTTCTTGCATCATGAGTAATGAGTAAATCGCTTCGTTAACACCAGCAGCGCCTAAAGCGTGACCGGTTAATGATTTAGTAGAACTTACCCACGGCACGTTACCTGCGCCAAAGACTGCACGTAATGCTTCTAATTCTTTAGTATCACCAACAGGTGTACTAGTACCATGCGCATTAATGTAATCAATTTTACCGTCTACAGTCGCCATGGCTTGTTGCATACAACGAATCGCACCTTCGCCAGAAGGTTGTACCATGTCGTAGCCGTCTGATGTAGCACCGTAACCGACTAATTCTGCATAAATCTTAGCGCCACGAGCTTTAGCATGTTCAAGTTCTTCGATAACTAAAACACCGCCACCACCAGAAATAACAAAACCATCACGCGTTGCATCATAAGCTCTTGATGCCGTTGCTGGAGTATCATTATATTTTGATGATAAAGCACCCATCGCATCAAATAAAACCGACATAGTCCAATGTAGTTCTTCACCACCACCGGCGAAGACGACATCTTGTTTGCCCATTTGAATTAATTCCATGGCATGACCAATACAGTGCGCGCTGGTTGCACAAGCAGAACTAATTGAGTAATTGACACCTTTAATTTTAAAGGGCGTTGCTAAACAAGCGGTATTAGTGCTCGACATGGTTCTAGGCACCATGTAAGGCCCGACTTTTTTTACGCCTTTTTCACGAAGAATATCAGCCGCGTCAACAACATTAGAAGTTGATGGTCCACCTGATCCCATGACTAATCCGGCTCTGAAGTTAGAAACTTCAGCATCATCTAAACCTGAATCAGCAATCGCTTGTTGCATCGCAACATAATTGAAAGCAGCTCCATCACCCATAAAGCGTTTAACTTTACGGTCAATGACTTCATCTAAATCAATATTGATAGCGCCATGTACATGACTACGAAAACCTAAGTCTGCGTACACTTGAGAAAAACTTAAACCAGAACGACCTTCCTTTAAGGAATCAATCACTTCTGCTGAATTATTACCTATACTTGAAACAATACCTAAACCTGTAACTACAACTCTTTTCATTACTGTGATCCTAAAAATCTGCTGTAGATGTAAACAAACCTACTCGAAGATCTGTTGCTTCGTAGATTACCTTACCATCAACTTCCATAGTAGCATCCGCAATGCCCATCACGAGTTTACGCATAATTAAGCGTTTTAAATTGATTCGATAAGTTACTTTTTTAGCAGTAGGTAGTACTTGACCGGTGAATTTGACTTCGCCAACGCCTAAAGCGCGACCTTTACCTGGACCACCCATCCAGCATAAATAAAATCCGACTAATTGCCACATGGCATCTAGTCCTAAACAACCTGGCATAACTGGATCACCTTGGAAGTGACAATCAAAGAACCATAAATCAGGAGTTATATCGAGTTCTGCAACAATCTCGCCCTTACCGTATGTGCCACCTTCGTCTGAGATATACGTGATACGATCCATCATCAGCATATTGGGTAAGGGTAATTGCGCGTTCTTTGGTCCATATAGCTCACCCCTGCCGGACTGTAATAGCTCTTCGCGCGTAAAACTATGCTGTTTCTGCATTTTTATCGTATACCTTAGTAATTATTATTGTTATAAGTCCATATTATCTAACAGACACTAAAAAAAATCAGCTCAATTTTTAATGCGTTTTCATATCAAATAAAAATCTTACCAATTTTAATGGTTTTAACCACAGTAGCTTATGGCTATCTCTGCATAATTAACCGACTATTAGTCGTAAAATGAAGCAACTAAGTCATGTTAACTTACTGATAACGCGACTTAATAGCCTGAGCCAACTGATGGACGGCCATGGCATATTTGTTACTGTTATTATATTTTTTAATCACTTTAAAGTTAGGGTAGGTTTGCCAAAACTCATTACCCTCATAAGTGCTTAACTCTATCGCTGCAGGATCTTTCGCATCAGCGACTCGTTTAGTAACCGGTTTATGTAACTGCCAACCACTTTTAGAAAAATAATGCGCCACACTACCCACTGCATCATGTGGATGCCATAAATCACGCTTGCCATCCTTATTAAAGTCTACGGCTAGCGTTTTAAAATTACTGGGCATAAATTGACCATAACCCATTGCTCCTGCCCATGATCCTTGTGGTTGCAATGGATCAAAATGCTCATCTCTAGCCATAAGCAAAAAGCTCTCAAGCTCTGACATAAAATACTTAGAGCGTCTTTGGGTATCAAAAGATAAGGTTGTTAAGGCATCAAAAATCCGCGTCTTTCCAAAGTTTCTGCCAAAATAAGTTTCAACACCAATAATTCCAACTATGTACTCGGGGTCCACACCATAAACTAAACTAGCTTGTTGAATAGTCGACGCATTATTGCGCCAAAATTCTACGCCATTGTTAATATGATCATCGGTCAAGAATTTATTACGATAACGCGTCCAACTACCTATACTTGGTTTTGTAGGTCCTGTTGTTGGCTCTGGCGTTTCTAATTTAATAACATAATCTAATCGACTTGCTCTAGAAAACAAGCCATTTAAATAAGTTTCTGAAAATCGATGCTGATGCACCATATGCTTAATAAACTTTAATAGATCAGGTGAATGTGCATATGCGCCTGTTAAAACAAATGCTTCATACTTAGACGAATAAGGTGGCTTCCCAGTTTGACTTGGCTGATCTACTACATCACCCGGATATTGCACTACCGGTGACTTTATTGGCTGGACGATATTAGTCATACCTACAGGTGTCTGCACTGCTTTTTCACTTGCACAAGCTGTTAACAAGACAATAAAAAAGCCTTTAATTACAGTTTCACAAACTAAATGGGTCATAAATTTTCTCTGTGTACTCAACTTAATGAGCAATAAGATTCAAGAACAAGAGCGTTCTTTAAATCAAGCATTGTGGGTAAATTAATAAATGATTATGATTTAACACTAAAACTAAGCGATTAAGATTATTTTATCGCAGAACTATCAAATTTGTTTGTGGTTTAACTGAAATTAAAGACTATGCATATTCACCAACACTGGCTGACCGATATCACCTTAAATCCCTCGCCAAATTATGACGATAGAGCCAATGAATCTGATATATCGTTGATTGTGATTCACTGTATAAGCCTACCGCCGAATGAATTTAATACGCCTTATATTGATCAATTATTCTGCAACCAACTTAAGCCAGATGACCACCCTTACTTTAAGGATATATACCAACTTAAAGTTTCCGCGCACTTGGTTATCAAACGTGATGGCAGTTGCGTGCAATACGTTCCTTTTAATAAACGCGCTTGGCATGCGGGCGCGTCAAGCTATCAAGGCAGAGAACGCTGTAATGATTTTTCTATCGGTATTGAACTAGAAGGTTCCGAAACCATTCTTTATACAGACGCACAATACGAACAACTAAATAAAATAGTAACGCTACTACTAGCGCATTATCCAACGCTATCAAAGCAAGATATTACGGGGCATAGTGACATTGCACCCGGCCGAAAAACAGATCCAGGTGCAACATTTGACTGGCAACGCTTAAAATAAGCTTTGCTGATTACTCAGGCTGTTTTGAACCCACTAAATCAAAAGATTCCAGTAACATTAATACAACGCCCAGCGTAATAGCCGAATCCGCAATATTAAAAGCTGGCCAATGCCAAGTTTGATAATAAACATCTAAGAAATCTATAACATAGCCATAGGCTAGGCGATCAATCAAATTACCAATTGCTCCGCCCAATACCAAAGAGAGAGCAACGGCCAACCAAGTTTCATGCTGTTTTAAACGCGCTAACCATACAGTGATAACAATGCTAATAACAACCGCTAAACCTGCAAAAAACCAGCGTTGCCAGCCACCCGCTTCACTTAAAAAACTAAAAGCCGCACCTGTATTACGTACATACGTTAAATTAAAATAGGGCACTAACGGAATGGACTGGTAAAGCTGCATTGAGCTGTCCACAGCCCATTTACTCGCTTGATCTAAAACCACAGCTAATAAAGATAACGCTAACCACTTCAACATTTTTAAATTATGCATAGTGTCTATGCTCACCCTCACCCACAATATTTTCAACACAACGACCACACAACTCTGGATGCTCGGCATGAACGCCAACGTCAGGACGCTGATGCCAACAACGCACACACTTATGTTGTTCTGATACTAATACTTTTAATTTAAGCCCATCGACTTCAGTTTGAATTGCATCGACCGGTGCTTCTTGTTCAGACTTAACAGTCGCTGCGGATGTAATAAAAATAAACTGTAACTCTCCAGATAATTGGCTTAAAGCACTTAAGTATTCGGCATTACCATACAACTCAAGTTCTGCATTTAAGGAAGATCCAATATCACCTTTTGCACGACTCTTCTCTAGTTCTTTACTTACCGCCGTTCTAACTGACATTATTTTTTGCCAGAAATCACGATTTAAAGTCGCACTGTCATCCAATGCGACTAAACCCTCATACCAAGTTTCTAAGAACACAGACTCACTGCGTTCACCTGGAATATACTGCCAAATTTCATCAGCCGTATAACTAATAATAGGCGCCAACCAACGCGTTAATGCTTCAACAACATGATACATAGCGGTTTGCGCAGAACGACGCGCCAAACCATCTGTTTTAGCCGTATATTGACGGTCTTTAACAATATCCAAATAAAAACCACCCAAATCTATTACGCAGAAATGATGAACTTTTTGGAAAATTTGCTGAAATTGATAAGTTTCATAAGCCGACTTAACTTCTTCTTGTAAGGCAAAGGCTCTATCTAATAACCAACGATCTAAGGCCAATAAATCTTCTGTTGCCACTAAATCTTGCGCAGGATTAAAATCGTTTATGCTAGACAATAAGAATCGAGCTGTGTTTCTTAAACGTCTATAGCCATCAGAGGTTCGCTCTAGAATTTCATCAGATACACGCATTTCACTACGATAATCTGCAGAGGCAATCCATAGACGCAACACATCCGCACCTAAGTTTTTCATAACCGCTTGCGGAGGAATCACATTACCTTTTGATTTAGACATCTTCTCACCGTTTTTATCAACGGTAAAACCATGGGTTAACACAGCTTTATAGGGTGCCACGTCATGCATCGCCGTCGATGCTAATAATGAAGATTGGAACCAACCACGATGCTGATCTGAACCCTCTAAATATAAATCGGCTGGATATCTTAATTGCGCACGTTTAGCCAATACGCAAGCATGAGTAACCCCAGAGTCAAACCAAACATCTAAGGTATCTGACATTTTTTCGTAATCATCCGCTTCAGCACCCAATAACTCAGCTTTATCTAATTCAAACCACGCTTCAATGCCTTTTTCTTCGATGCGTAAAGCCACTACCTCAATTAATTCAGCAGTACGCGGATGCAGTTCACGCGTTTCTTTATGAATAAAGAAAGTAATTGGCACACCCCAAGTACGTTGACGAGAGATACACCAATCTGGGCGACCTTCTAACATACTTTCAATACGCGCTTGACCCCAATCTGGAATCCAGTCTACTTTTTTAACTTCGGCTAACGCTAAATCACGTAGATGATTTTTATTCATCGAGATAAACCACTGCGCAGTGGCTCTAAAAATAATCGGAGTTTTATGGCGCCAGCAATGCGGATAACTATGCAGAATAGCGTGATGATGCAACAATTTACCTTGAGCTTCTAAAACCTCAAGTACTTTCGCGTTAGCATTAAAAACATGCTGACCCGCAAAAATCTCAGTATTAGCTAGAAACACGCCGTCAGCACCGACTGGATTTTCTACTGGTAAACCATATTTTTGACCCACCACATAATCTTCTTGGCCATGACCAGGTGCGGTATGGACAGCGCCCGTGCCCGCATCCGTTGTCACATGATCACCTAAGATGATAGGTACTTGGCGGTCATAAAATGGATGTTGAACTAATTGATGTTCCCAAACCGAACCAAGCCCATAAGCTAATACATGATAATTTTCTACACCATAACGTAGCATAGCGTCTTTTAATAATGCTTCTGCAACAACTAAACGCTCTGTTTCAGTTTGTACAACGACATATTCTAATTCTGGATTTAAGGCGACACCCTGATTAGCAGGTAATGTCCAAGGCGTCGTTGTCCAGATAACAACTGATAATGGCCCATGGCCTTCGTGCTCAGGAGCATGATGACATGAACTTAGAAATTTTGATTCATCCACCACGTTAAATCGCACATCAATTGCAGGTGAATGTTTATCTTCATATTCAACTTCTGCTTCTGCTAAAGCTGAACCACAATCTGTACACCAATGCACTGGTTTAGCACCCGCAGTAATGTGGCCTTTTTTAGCAATTTGACCTAAAGACCTAACGATGTCGGCTTCAAAACCAAAATCCATTGTTAAATAAGGATTCTGCCAATCACCTAAAATACCTAAGCGAATAAACGCTTCTTTTTGAATTTCTACTTGTTTAGCCGCATATTCACGGCAAGCTTTACGAAATACTGCTGGAGAAACTTTAACACCGGCTTTACCAATTTTCTTTTCTACCATTAACTCAATCGGTAAACCGTGACAATCCCAGCCAGGCACATAAGGCACATCAAAACCACTCAGTGTTTTTGACTTTATGATGAAATCTTTTAAGACTTTATTAACAGCATGGCCGATATGAATTTCGCCATTTGCATACGGAGGGCCATCATGCAATATAAAAGGCGGACGCCCTGCAAAATTTGATCTGATCTTTTGATACAAACCCGCTTCATTCCATTTCTTTAAGCGTTCTGGTTCACGTTGCGCTAAATTTCCTTTCATTGGAAACTCAGTAGTCGGTAAATTTAGGGTCTTTTTATAATCTAGAGTCATAATCTTTTTATCTCAGCAAAAATCTTTTTAGTCTCAGCCACATCTTTTAATATTTGGGCTTTTAGTTCTTCTAGCGAATGAAATCGTAACTCATCCCTAATCTTTTTATGAAAATGTACTTCTACATAACGCCCATAGATTTCCTTATCAAAATCGAATAGATACGTTTCTAAAATAACTTTAGATCCACCATCTACCGTCGGGCGATTGCCTACATTGGCAACACCCTCAAACACTAAACCATCAATCCCTGACATAGTGACTGCAAACACACCATTAATAGGAGTGTTTTTTCTAAACATTTGGATATTAGCCGTTGGGAAACCTATTGTGCGCCCACGCTTATCGCCATGTGCAACGCGTCCACAGATAGAATAATTGTGTCCTAATAATTGCTCGGCTTTTGCTAAATCACCTGCGTTTAAAGCATCTCTAATTAGAGTACTACTTACCCGCAAGCCAGCAATTTGATAAGAGCCTGTATCTTCAACCGTAAAACCATGTCGCAAGCCTTTATCTTTTAGCATGGTGAAATTACCGCGGCGGGCTTTGCCAAACCGAAAATCATCCCCAACGACAACATGCTTCACATTTAATTTATTGATTAAAATACTATCAATAAATTGCTCTGCGTCATAGTTTGCAAAGTCTCGATTAAAACCAACTATTAATAAGTTATCAACAGGTAATTTAGTAAACTCAATCACTTTTTCGCGCAAACACATTAAACGAGAAGGAGAGTTATCTGCTAAAAAATATTCTAAAGGCTGAGGCTCAAATGTCATGACAACCACGGGCAATCCTAAAGCCTTGCCACGCTCTGCCAATTTGTTAATCACACCCTGATGACCTAAGTGCAAACCATCAAAATTACCGATAGTCAAAACACAGCCATTTTTAAATGACTCTAAATGAGATAAGCCTCTAATTAAACGCATGAATCTTTTTAAAGAATAAAAGATTTTTATTCTACCACGCACCGCACTTAAATGCGGCAATCATCCGACAAATGTTGCCATCGTAAGCCTGATAATAACAAGGTAGCGCTATAAATCAATAACCCAATTATTATCCATTTTAACAACTGCATAACCCGCTCTGCAGATTGCCAATGCTGCCATGCATTTACATCGACCCAAAAATATAAAGCAAAAAACATCGCTAAACTAGCTAAAAGCACTCGAACAGAAAACCATCCCCAACCAGACATTGGCCGATAAACCTGATCTTTATATAATTTTAACAACAACAATCCCGCGTTAAAAAGCGCCCCCAATGAAGTGGCTAAAGCCAATCCTGCATGTGCCAACGGAAAAACTAAAACGACGTTCATAGCCAAACTCAAGCCCATAGACCATAAGCCATAACGTACTGGTGTTTGCATATCCTGACGGGAAGTAAAACCAGAAACCAACACTTTAATAGCAATATAACCTAACAACCCCACTGCATAAGCTCTTAAACTCAACGCAGAGTTTTGCATGTCTAATAAACTAAACTCTTTATACTGGAATAAAGTCGAAATCATTGGCTCTGCTAACACCACTAAGCCTATAGTAGCGGGCATTCCTAGTAAGATGACCCAACGCAAACCCCAATCCAGAGTATTTGCAAATGCCCCTTGCACCTGTAAAGCGTAGCTTTTAGCTAAACGTGGCAAAATAACAGTTCCCAAAGCCAAACCCAATATACCCACTGGAAACTCAACTAGTCGATCAGAATAATATAGCCAAGACACACTACCGACAGCTAAAAATGAAGCAATAAGGGTATCAAGTAATAAATTGATCTGTGTAACGGAAACACTAAAAATTGCGGGCACTAACTGTTGCAACATTTTTTTAACAACCGGATCAGCAAAACCCCACTTTAATCTTGGAAATAATCCCAATTGCAGTAATGCTGGAACTTGAAATAATAACTGCACAACACCCGCCGCGAAAACACCCCAAGCTAAAGCGGTTACTGGCTGAGTCATTAAAGGTGCCCACCAAACCGCCGCAATAATCATACAGATATTTAAAAATACGGGCGTTAAAGCCGGCACCACAAATCGCCCATGCGCATTTAAAATTCCACCCGCAAAAGCCACTAAGCCAATAAAAAATAAATACGGCAAACAGATTTTTAACAAAAGAACAGATAATTCAAACTGCGTTCCTTGCATAGCAAAGCCAGGCGCAATTATAAAAATGATGACAGGGGCGCACAAAACGCCTAAAACAGTTAACGCAAATAAAAATACAGCCAAAGTACCCGATGCTCTATCTACAAACAATTGCAAAGCCGTTTTAGTGCCTTGTTCTCTATAATCAGTAATAATAGGTACAAAGGCGTGAGCAAATGCCCCTTCTGCAAACAATCGACGGAAAAAATTGGGTATTTTAAAAGCAACAAAGAAAGCATCAGTTGTCACATCAACGCCAAATAATCTGGCTATTAACATATCTCGCACAAAACCGAGAATACGCGAGATTAAGGTCATACTGCTGACAATAACAGTAGATTTTAAAAGCTGACGACTCAAGAGAATTCCTTTTTTCACAAGGTTTATGTTGACAATAATAGCATTTAAAAAGATAATGCGGGGCTATTTACTAACATATCAACACATTGAGACACTATGGCTAATACAGCACAAGCTAAAAAACGCGCGAAACAAGCGGAAAAAAGCCGTATTCGCAACGCCGGACAACGTAGCAACTTACGTACGTTCGTGAAAAAAGTTCTTGCCGCAGTTAAATCTGGCGACAAAGAAAAAGCCCAAGCCGCTTTTAAAGTTGTAGTACCTATCATTGACTCAGCAGTTAACAAAGGTATTATCCACAAAAATAAAGCTGCACGCGGCAAAAGCAGACTGAATTCAAAAGTAAAAGCAATCGCTTAATTAATAGCAGCTTTCACTTTGAAAAAAGCCGGAGCCTAAAACTCCGGCTTTTTTGTCTTCAGTTTATATCAGTTGTTTTATAGCAGGGTATTCGTTAATGAGTTGTTGACGAAAATCCTCAATCGCTTGCTCATTATTTCTTTCTGTTCTAGGAATAGACACCTTAATATCTGCAACAAACCCCATCGGCGCAGCTGATAAAAATACCAATCTATCTGCCAAAGCAATGGCTTCGCGCAAATCATGCGTCACAAATAAAACGGTATGTGGCCGTTTTTTCCATAGCAACAATAATAAATCTCGCACTTGTCTTGCGGTGGGCGCATCTAACGACACAAAAGGCTCATCCATCAACAATAAATCGGGGTTAACAGCAAACGCCCTAATTAAAGCCACGCGGCGACTCATGCCTAATGATAAACGCTCAGGATAAACATTCTGAAAAGCTGTCAATTGCATAACATCTAACAACTCATCAATTAACTCCGCATTTTGAAAGCGCTCTTGCACTAATTCAATATTTTGTCGCACCGTGCGCCAAGCCAATAAGCGCGGATTTTGAAATACCACACCTATCTTTGACTGTTTAGTTACCCGCCCTACTGAAATCTCTCCTGTAAAATCGGTATCTAAACCAGCAATAATATTTAATAAGGTAGTCTTACCACAACCCGAAGGTCCAACCAAACACACAAACTCTTGTGAGTTAATCGTCAAATTTAAATTTTCAATGGCTAAATGCCCAGTCGCTTCACCAACACCTGGAAATATCTTATTAAGAATATCTATTTTAATAGCACTCATCGTCGCCACCGCAACGCATGCTGATCTAAAGGCTTTAAAATCAACAATTCAATTAACTGAATAACGCCAACAAATGCCAAGGTATAAGCCAAAATACTGGCCACATCAAACATCTGAAAAAACAAATGTAACTGATAACCCATGCCGTTACTTCTACCTAATAACTCAACTACTAAAATAATTTTCCAAATTAAAGCCAAGCCCGAACGCGTTGCCCCCATTACAAATGGATGTAATTGTGGCCAGATAATTTCTAACAAGATTTTACGTTTACTTAAACGATAACTACGAGCCATATCCATTAAATCTTGATCTAAAGCCCGAGTACCTTCTCTAATAGTAACAATCACATTGGGTAGCTTATTAACCACTACCGCTAAAATAGCCGCGGACTCAACTAAACCAAACCATACATAACACAAAATAATTGTGACTAAAGCCGGAACATTTAAAAAAATTACCAACCAATTATCAAAGAAAGCATCTAATTTTTTATGTCGCCCCAAAGCAATCCCCATTGCACAGCCTAATAACATAGCAATAGAAAAACTGACTATTAAGCGCAACAAAGTCATGCCCAAATGATAAGGTAATTCACCCGATATACAGGCCCGCCAAAAAACTTCAGCAACAAGCACCGGCCTTGGAAAAGTACTACTATTTAAAAATACAGCCAAGCTCTGCCAAGCTAATAACAAAGCCAATAACGACAAAACTGGTAAAAAAGACTTAACAATATTCAAATTAATCTACTGTCCAAAATGTACCGGCCTGTAAATGCTCAGCATTACCGGTTAATTTATTTTGACTAACACCTCGCAACAACTGATAAATTTCCTGGGCAGCTTCTTGTTCTGCACTACCCCACTGCTCAACACCACCTTGGCAATATCGCTGACGTAATAATGCCAAAGTTTGCGCATCATCCACATGCGTTAACGGAACAATGCTTTGCCAAACAGCATCTTGAGAACAAATCTGTGACTTTGCTTGCTTTGTTGCTTTAAAAAAATTATTTAGCGCAACTTTATGTGCTTGCCCCCAGGCCTGTTTAAACACGTACCCCAAACTCGGCACATTACGCTTTACATCTAGACCTTGTAAAATTTGACTACCATCTAAAATTTGGCGATAACCCTGAGCTTCTAGGCGCGCAGCAAAATGCCAATAGGTAAGCACCGCATCTAAGCGATCTTGCTTAATCTGCTCATTTAATAAAGGCGGAGCCGCGAAGGTTTTTTCTACTAATTCATTTAAATTTAAACTGCTTTTTTGAGACAAGGCCTGCAATAACAACCAGTTTTTATCTAATTCCCCGCCCGCTATTCCCAAGCGCTTACCTTTAAGATCAGCAATTGACTGAATAGCACTGTTTTTGGGCACCACTAAAGCGCCTGAGGTATTTGAATACGGATAAAAAGTTAAATCTCCAGCAGAAGCCCGTATGCTTGATACCCAAATCCAATCTGACACTATCATATCAACAGATCCAGATTGCAAAGCAATCTTACCTGCCTCAGCGTTAGCTAACGGCACTACCTGTAACTGAATATCTGAATTTTTAAACTCAGGATCTGCCTGTAAAGCTTGCAATTCCCACTCTAAAGTACCTAGCGCTTGCACACCTATACGCATAGGCATTTTTTCAACCGCTAAGCAGCTACCAAAAACACTCAAACATAGCAGCACTACAAAAACTTTTATTCTCATTTGGTGATTCCATTGACACGTCATAAAACGCACTATTCTAACTTTAAGCACGGATTACCGCGAGTTTGATTGTTAAGTCAACCAAAAAACACACTGCACAAATTATGTATCCTTCTAAAAAAGCGTTAAGTCGCTAAAATTTTTAATTGTAAATAATCAAATATATTAATAGAATTCAAATAACATCATAAATAAAACAAAAATAACCAAATATTACAATAATTTGTAATATTAATAATAACAATAACGCCAATCTAAACATTTCTGAATGAAACATTTTTCTTATGTCATCCATGATATAGATACACTTGAAGATATTCTTAAATCTCCTGAGATTTGCTTAAACAAAATTCAAAGTAATGCAGTTCTAGTGCAAGTTTATTATGCAAAAAAAGAGTCAGACACACTAGAAGACATCAATACAAAAATAAAATTAGCCATACCTAAAGCTATTGTTGTTGGTGCTAGTACCATTGGAGAAATAGCAAATGGTTACACATTAACAGCACAAACGATTATCGGATTTTCTTTTTTTACTACAGCACAAATTCATGTAACGGCCATAACGGGCATCTCTGGCACAGAAGTTAAAATGGGCTATTCTATTAGCGAAACCATTAATAAAATTATCGATCCCATCAAAGCTATTTTATTTCTCTCTACCACCATTAATCTGAACATTAGGCATCTATTCGACAATATTCATTTAGAACAAAACGACATCACAATATTTGGTGGCGGCGCTGGTGATTATAAATTAACTGATAATTCCAGTGTTTTTAAAGATGGTCACACTTATGAATCTGGATGTGTTTTCGTGGTATTTACTGGAAAATCTTTATCTGTAGAGATCAACAGTTATTTGGGTTGGCTGCCCTTAAGTAAAGCCATGACAATAACCGATGCTACAGATACCATTATCAATACCATTGATAATCAACCTGCCTTTAATATCTATAAAAACTATCTAGACGTTGAAAAAGAGGAGCATTTCTTTCTCAACACCCTTGAGTTTCCTTTATTACTAGAACGCAATAACCAAATCATTGCCCGCGTGCCGGTTAATATTACACCCCATGACGGCTTGGAGTTTGTTGCAGATATAAAAACAGGTGAAACGTTTAGGCTTGGTTATGGCGATCCTAAGAGCATCATTGAACACAACCATAAGATGCAACAACAACTACGCAACTTTGGGCCAGAAGCTATTTTTTTATACTCTTGTAGTTGTCGACGCTTTTTAATGCAAGATGACTCTGATTTAGAAACTTTAACATTTGAGGATATTGCGCCAAGTTTTGGCTTTTATACCTATGGTGAATATGCGGCACAATCCACAGAATTAGAATTACTAAACTCCGCTATTGTAGTTGCAGCCTTTAGAGAAGGCCCTATTGCAACCAATACCAATACCAATACCAATAGTATTATTGATGATCCTTATGCTAATAACCACACTCGTGTGGTTTCTAAATTAGTTAAATTTATCGCCACAGTCACTGCTGAACTTGAAGAAAAAAATACAGAATTAAAAAGACTATCCGCATTAGAAATTACCAAACAATACGCGTATAGAAAAGAGCTCATTAACTTTATCAATATGCTAGGGCATGAAATTAAAACACCTTTAGCAGTTATCGATTCAATTGTTCAGAGTCTAGAGCTTAATACAGAAAAAGACCAAATTGATACCATTAATCGCCATACCAAGATAAGACAAGCCATTAATCGACTCAATCAGTTATTAAGCGAAGTACTAATAAACAAGCGCTTCGGTTCAGAGCATAATCTCCAATTGATTTTAGATACTTGGTCTATCTATGACTTAATTGACGCCATGATCAATAGATATAATCAGAGTTTACCCGATGATTTAGATACAGGCGTCTACTCTGTCTCACTCTGCTTAGATAATATCAACACCAAAACACTAAATATTGACTGTAGCGATTATCACGCTCTTGTTGTAGGTGATTTTAATTTATTACAAGTGGCTCTCAATAACTTAATAGAAAATGCCTATAAATATAGCCCAGCAAATACTGATATTACGTTAAAAATCCAACGAAGTGCTAATGACTCTTTATGTTTTATCGTTAGCAATAAAACCAATGATTTTTCAATTAAAGATAAAGAAAAAATATTTGAAAAATACTGGAGAGGGCGTGAAAGTTCAAATATTGCAGGAGCAGGTTTAGGCCTCTATTTAACTCATAAACAAATAGAACAACATTCAGGATCTATTCATGTTGAACTAAACGACAAAATACTAAGTTTTATTGTAAAAATCCCTATAGCTATGAATTCATAACATTTATGACACACTTTCAACCTAGGTATTTAAACAATAAGTGTCACCTCATTACTTTTTTATCATCCAAATGGATGATTACAGTTTTGTTATATATCTGTAACATTAAATACAGCATATTTAATAAGATGGTACTGCCTTTTAATACACGACTATGAACTCACCAACTATTAAAATTACCTTGGTTGAAGACAACCCTAACTTTCGCCTAGAATTGGTTCACCAATTAGAACACCTAAACTACCAAATTAAAGGCGTTGGTAATGCAAAACAACTCGATAAGTTAAGAGAAATGTGGCCCAGTGACATCTATATTTTGGACATAAATCTACCGGGAGAAAATGGATTTTCGATAGCTAAACGCATTTTCAATCCTAAAAAACTAGGTATTATTATGCTTACTGCACGAACAGATATATCAGATAAAATCCAAGGTCTAGAAGAAAGTGCGGATTTCTATCTCACTAAACCTATTGACTGGCGTGAACTAAACGCCTGTATCAGAAGTATACACAGACGCTTATCGCCCATAAAACCCCAAAACTGGGTACTAGATACTCAAACTAATATTCTCATTTCTATAAAAAGTGATTTATTACATCTCACTAAATCCGATACAAAACTTCTACTCGCGTTACTAGAAACACCAGGAAAAATTGTTACTCGGGAACAAATTGGTGAGGCTTTGGACTTTAAATCACAAAAACAATCCGACTATCGACTTAATACAATTATATGCCGGCTACGTGAAAAACTAGCAGACTTTGATTCTGAACTATCTATTCAAACATTCCGTGGTACTGGTTATGCTTTTATTGGACCCAAGATTGAAATTAAATCTCAAGATGCAATCACATTGTCTTTATAAAAATATTATATTAATGACTTATATTTAAAGCAGCCCATATCAACAGAAAAAACACCGAATGAGCCACTATAAGCACATGATAATAAAGTATATTAACAAAATTAATTCCTAAATTTTTTTGTTATATTTCCGCAATATTTCTGTAATATTTTGTAATATTAAATAGCTTGATAAAGCACAAACTCGGTGGTAATTTATTTAACAGATTTTGCCTCATTATTGGCTAAATCTTTAAGTTTACTTTTATAAGACTAAGTCCTTTTAAAAGTAAATTAATTACGCTTTATATCTTAAGCTCTCGAGCTATAAAGCCTCAATCGTTCAACCTAACTAGGCAATCTTAAAATGGCAAAAATTACTAACTTACGCGTAGGCGAATCTTTAGTAGGCGAAGGCAACGAAATCGCTCACATCGATTTAATCATTGGCCCACGTGGTTCAGCTGCTGAAACTGCATTCGCAACAGCTTTAACTAACAACAAAGAC
>JAPLRS010000039.1 GCA_026399015.1 Methylococcales bacterium
TAAGGTGGTTTCAGCCTCTGTTAACTCACCATCACTGAGAATTTTTTGCTCCAAATCAACACCGTCTAAACGTTTGGTAACCATCTCGTCAAACGCTAAGGCAAACGTAGGATAATCATGCATACTAATGGTTAATCCCGCTGCCATTGCATGACCACCAAATTTACTGAGTAACTTAGGGTAAGCAGCGGCAATATCACTTAATACATCACGCACGTGGATACCCACTATAGATCGCGCAGAGCCTTTAATTAGATCATCACCAGCGGGGGCAAACGCAATAACCGGGCGATGTATTTGGTCTTTAATGCGTGAAGCTAAAATCCCAATAACACCTTGATGCCATGAAGCATCATAAATACACACCCCCGCCGGTAAATGACTTTTATCTAACATTTTCATGTCATTGATTAACAGCATGGCTTCTTGCTTCATGGTTGCTTCAACTTCTTTACGATCGTTATTAAAGCCATCCAGTTTTACAGCAATTGATTTAGCAAGTCGCTCATCGTCAGTTAATAGGCATTTAATTCCTAAAGCCATGTCATCCATGCGCCCCGCCGCATTTAAGCGCGGACCAATCGAAAAACCTAAATCTGTTGCCACTAGCGTTTGAGGATTTTTACCCGCCACTTCTATCAACGCTTTTAAGCCGGCATGACATTGACCATTTCTAATGCGCAAAATACCTTGATGTACTAAAGCGCGGTTGGTTTGCTCCAAAGAAACTACATCGGCCACTGTACCTAATGCCACATAATCTAATAATTGCCCCAAATTTGGCTCAGGAATTTTTTTTAGCTCAAACCAATTAAGTTCTCTTAAGCGACTTCTAAGTGCCATTAACACATAAAACATCACCCCAACACCTGCTAAGGATTTATTAGGAAAATTGTCACCGACTAAATTTGGATTAACTATAACATCTGCCTCAGGCAATTCAGCACCGGGTAAATGGTGATCAGTGACCAACACCTTGATGCCTGCAGCATTAGCTGCCTTAACACCCTCTATGCTTGATATGCCATTATCAACGGTCAAGATGATATGTGGATTTTGTTGCTGAACTAGCGCAACAATTTCAGGGGTTAAACCATAGCCGTATTCGAAACGATTAGGCACAACAAAATCAACCGGTCCCGCACCTAATAATTGCAAGCCTTTAATGGCAACCGCACAACTTGTGGCACCGTCGGCATCAAAGTCAGCGACTATACTGATGCGTTGCTGTTCTTTAACCGCCACAATAAGATGATTAACCATCTCATCCATGCCAGACAACAACCAAGGGGAAGGTAGTTTTGCTAGAGTTCTATCGAGATCTATTTCAGAAGTTACACCCCTCGCTAGAAATATGCGTTCTAACAAGGGATGTAACTGAGGTGATAAAGCTGAATGTTTTTTAAGGGGCCTACGGACTATGGCTTTTTTTTCGCCTTGAAAATACATTCAGTTCCTAATGTGTGGGTAATTGGGCAATACAGCTTAAATTATTGAAGATTGATACTTAACCGTAAAGTCATTTAAGTTGTTTAATACCGCGTCTAAATCAGGCGTTTTTTCAGTCGCATAGGCATTAACACCTACGCGTGATAGATAAAATACTTGCTCTGGAAGGTAACGACCGATGGCTCTAATTTCATCTTTATAATCATAACGACCGCGTAATAACCAAGCTTGGGAGAAAGATCGACCATCCGCAAAATCTGCAAAGTCTAACTCCACTAATTTTATGTTTGCTAGATCCTCAGCAAAATCTGCAACGCTATCACTGGCTTTTAAACGTAAACCCACTTTTCCATTATGAGCTACTAAATCTGCACGGTCTTGCAACCATCTATCCAAAGAAACGGTGATATCTCCTGCAACCAACGCTGCGTCATCAGCAATAAATTGCCACGTGTTGTCTACACGCTGTTTGTCTTTAATTATTTGCATAAACTTGCTCTTTAAAAGGATTGATACCTAAACGATTAACGGCTTCTAAGAAAGTTTCTTCTTCTAAACGATTTTTTACGTACACGTCTAAGATAGTGGTAATAGCTTTAGTAATTTCATCTTTAGCAACGGCAGGTCCTAAACGCTCACCAATGGCCGCATTATTTTCTGAAGATCCACCTAATGTTATTTGATACCACTCAGCACCTTTTTTATCGACCCCTAAAATACCGATATGACCCACACTCTGATGGGCACATCCGTTCATACAACCCGACATATTAATTTTTAACTCACCAATGTCATGAATGTAATCTAAATCATCTAAGGCTTCGTTAATTTCTTTCGCAACACCAATAGATCCAGCATTTGCTAAAGAGCAAAAATCCAATCCTGGGCAACAAATCATATCGGTTGCTGTACCAATATTGGGTGTGGCTAGTTCTAAAGCAGCTAATTTTTGCCAAACAGTATATAAATCTGCTTGTTTAACATCCGCTAATATTAAATTTTGTCTATGTGTCGCTCTTATTTCACCAAAGCTATATGCATCTGCAATATCTGCAACCGCATCCAATTGCACATCAGTAACATCACCAGGAGGCATATCAGGGGCTTTTAAGGAAATAAATACAGCCGTATAACCTGACACTTTATGAGCTGCAGTGTTATGCGCCAACCAAGTAGCAAAAGCTTTATCGTTTACTTTATGTTCCGCAAAACTAGTGTCAGTATCTGCAGCCAAATCATAAGCAGGAGAAGCAAAATGAGCTTTTAGCTCATCAACACGCTCTGCACTCAGTTCATTAGCATCACGCAGATGCGCCCATTCAGCATCAACTAATTTAGTAAACTCTTCTAAACCCGTTTCTTTAACCAGAATTTTAATACGCGCTTTGTATTTATTATCCCGACGCCCAAATAGGTTATAAATTCGTAAGATAGCTTCTAGATAAGACAGTAAATGTTTTTGCTCTAAATAAGGCTTAATAACTTGGCCAATGATGGGAGTACGACCTAATCCACCGCCTACAAAGACTTTAAAACCCACCTCACCCGCATCATTTTTAACCAAATGCAAACCAATATCATGAAATTGAGTTGCCGCTCTGTCGTTAAGCGCACCACTCACCGCAATTTTAAATTTACGCGGTAAATAATCAAATTCAGGATGCAATGTTGTCCACTGTCTAATTATTTCGCAATAAGGCCGTGGATCTGCAATTTCATCAACGGCTACACCGGCTAAATGATCAGACGTAGTATTACGCATACAGTTACCACTGGTTTGAATGGCATGCATTTGCACAGTGGCCAACTCAGCTAAAATCTCAGGCACTAACTCTAATTTAGGCCAGTTAAACTGGATATTTTGCCGCGTGGTAAAGTGACAATAATTTTTGTCATAAGTCCGTGCGATATGAGCCAACTTACGCACTTGTTTAGAACTAATTAATCCATAAGGCCCTGCAACGCGTAATAACGGTGCATGGGTTTGAATATAAACCCCGTTTCTTAAGCGTAAAGCACGATATTCATCTTCTGACAACTCGCCTTTAAAGTAATTTTCGGTCTGACGTTTAAATTGAGCGACACGCTCATCAATGAGGGTTTGATCGTTTTCGGTATACTGATACATGAAATGTAGGGGCTAGTTTTAGGGCTAATAAATATTTTTGGTAATCATATACTGTGCGTCATAAAATGACAAAATTTATTGGTTGATGATATTATTGCCGGCAGAAATTATTACATTTTAAAAATAACTAATTAGGGGGAACTTTTTGTGCGATTTTTATTAATATTGTTATCAGTGTTGCTGGTACCACAAATGGCGATGGCGAGTGGCTTTGAAAGTCTTGGCCTAACAGGAACTGAGCGTGGTATCTATACTGTGCTTATTTTCCTTATCGCTTATGGCTTTGTAATGACAGAAGAATTTACGCACATGCGTAAATCTAAACCCGTTATTCTTGCTGCGGGCATTATTTGGGCTCATGCTGCAATTTTAGCAGGTCAAAAAGGTGTTTCTGTTGAAGCTGTACATGAAGCTTTTGAATACAACTTAAAAGAATATGCTGAATTGATGTTATTTTTGTTAGTCGCTATGACTTACATCAATTCAATGTCAGAGCGTAATGTTTTTGAAGCGCTGCGTTCTTGGATGGTAAGAAAACAATTTGGTTATCGCCAATTGTTCGTTATCACAGGCGTGATTACTTTTTTCTTATCAGCAGTTGCAGATAACTTAACAGCGGCTTTATTAGTTGGCGCTGTGGTTTTAGCTGTTGGTTCTGATAACGAAAAATTTGTTAGCATTGGATTCGTAAACTTAGTTGTTGCGGCTAACGCTGGTGGTGCATTCTGCCCATTTGGTGATATCACTACATTAATGGTGTGGCAAGCGGGTTATGCTGAATTCTTTGATTTCTTCAAATTATTTGTGCCTTCTATTTTCAACTACGCTATTCCTGCTGCAGTGATGTATTTTGCAGTGCCTGATGAGCAACCAGTTGCGACTAATGAAGCAGCAGTAGAATTAAAACACGGTGGTTTAGTCATTTGTGGTTTGTTCTTATTAACAATCGTTACTGCAGTTAGCTTCAAACAAATGTTACACCTGCCTCCTTTCATGGGCATGATGGTAGGTTTATCAGTATTAATGTTCTACGGTTATTATTTGAAAAAATGTCACCGTGAAGAAGGCGAAGCTGGTTTTGACATTTTTAACAAAGTTAAAGAAGCTGAATGGGATACTTTATTATTCTTCTTCGGTGTTGTTTTCGCTGTAGGTGGTTTAGGTTACATTGGTTACTTAGAACTATTATCTGGCGCTATGTATGATGGATTAGGTGCGACAACTGCTAACATTTTAGTAGGTGTTATCTCTGCAATCGTTGACAATATTCCTGTTATGTTCGCAGTATTAAACATGAACCTTGATATGGACTTATATCAATGGTTATTAGTCACATTAACTGCGGGTGTTGGTGGTTCATTATTATCAGTGGGTTCTGCTGCTGGTGTTGCTTTAATGGGTCAATCTGATCACAAATATACTTTCTTCAGCCATTTAAAATGGACACCTGCAATCGCAGCAGGTTATGTAGGTAGTATCGTAGTCCACTATTTAATTAACCATTAATTAGTCCAAAAAGCGCCGCATTCCTTGTGGCGCTTTTTTTTGGCTTTGTAAGCCACCATCTCTGTATAAATCCCCGCCTTACCTATAAAACTACCGTGCAAGAAAAGACAAGTATGTGGCAAAAGCTATTCAACAAACGGATGTTAATCTGTGTACTTACCGGCTTTAGCTCTGGTTTACCGCTATATATTCTTATTTCTTTAGTGCCCGCTTGGTTACGCTCTGCGGAGGTAGATTTAAAATCGATTGGCTTATTTGCTTTAATACAAATGCCCTTCACTTGGAAGTTTCTCTGGTCACCGCTATTTGATCGCTTTAGCCCACCGTTGGGCAGAAGACGCGGATGGTTATTTATCTCGCAATTAGCCCTAATTATTACTTTACCGGCATTGGGTTTGTTACAACCTAAACTAGAATTAAGCTCTATAGCTGCCCTTGCATTTTTAATTTCATTTTTAAGCGCCTCTCAAGACATCGTGCTGGACGCTTTAAGACGCGAAATTTTATCTGACGAAGAACTGGGTATCGGCAATACGATTCATGTGAATGCTTATAAGATTTCTGGCTTAATTCCCGGCTCATTGTCATTGATTCTTGCAGATCATTTAGCCTGGCCTACGGTATTTGCCATCACAGGTTTATTTATGCTGCCCGGCATACTAATGACGCTATTGGTTAAAGAACCGGCCCTATTATCGGGTGCGCCTAAAACGCTTAAAGCAGCGGTATTAGAACCGTTTAACGAATTTATTCAGCGCAACGGCTTAAAGTCTGCATTATGGATTTTGACTTTTATATTTTTTTATAAACTCGGTGATAGTATGGCAACTGCCCTTGCCACACCGTTTTATCTAGATATGGGCTATACAAAAACAGAAATTGGCTTAATTGCTAAAAATGCAGGACTATGGCCGAGTGTGTTTGGCGGCCTATTAGGTGGAATTTGGATGATTAAACTAGGCATTAACCGCGCCTTATGGTTATTTGGATTTTTCCAAATGATTGCAATATTGGGTTTTGCTTGGTTAACTACGTTAGAACATAACTTGATAGGCTTAGCAATAGTTATTGGTATTGAAGCCCTAGGGGTTGGTTTAGGTACCGCCGCTTTTGTAGCTTATATTGCCCACACCACCAATCCATTATACACCGCCACTCAATTTGCCTTATTTACCAGTCTTGCCTCGGTACCTCGTACCTTTGCAAATGCAACGACTGGTTATTTAGTAGAAGCATTTGGCTGGCAATCTTTTTTCATTTTTTGCTTTGCTATTACCTTACCAGGCATGTTGTTATTATTTAAAGTAGCACCATGGCCGACTAAAAATACAGTTTAAATAGCGTAATCCATCAATAAAGGCGCATGATCAGAAAAGCGTTCATCTTTATAGATAGCAGTGGCCAACACTTTATCCTTTAAGGCTGCGCTGACAATTTGATAATCTATTCGCCACCCCACATTATTAGCCCAAGCTTGGCCTCTATTTGACCACCACGTGTATTGATCAACTTCTTGATTAACGACTCTAAAGGCATCATGCCACTGACCATCAGCAAACAATTCATCTAACCAAGCACGTTCTTCAGGTAAGAACCCTGAGTTCTTTTTATTGCCCCGCCAATTTTTTAAATCAATTTCTTTATGGGCAATATTCCAATCACCGCAAATAATATAATGGCGGTTAGACGCTTCTAAGGTTTTTAAATAAACTCTAAAGCGCTCTAAAAAACTAAACTTGTAATTTTGACGCTCATCGCCAGAAGATCCAGAAGGTAAATATAAGGAGATAACACTTAAATCGCCAAATTGGGCTTCGAGGTATCGACCTTCACTATCTATATCCTCTATACCCAAGCCATGAACCACCTTATCAGGTTGTTTTTTGGCATAAATAGCCACACCGCTATAGCCTTTTTTTTCTGCATCGTGATAAAAACAATGATAACCTTCAGGACAGAAAGTAGAGTCATCTAATTGATGGAATTGCGCTTTAGTCTCTTGAATACAGACCACGTCTGCGTTTTGTTGTTGCATCCAGGTATAGAAACCTTTTTTTTCTGCGGAACGTATTCCGTTTGCATTTAAAGTAATTACGCGCATAGGATCAAGAAGTGTTGCCAAATAGTCATAAAATTAGTATTATATTGGAATCTTTAATACAGTTGTAATCTCTTTGTGGGTAATGTGTAAGTACTATGAAACCAGAAATTCATCCAGAATATAAACAAATTACTGTTACCTGTGGTTGTGGTAATTCTTTTTTAACCGGTTCTGTTATTGGTAAAGATTTGCAAGTGGAAGTATGTTCTTCTTGCCATCCTTTCTATACCGGTAAACAACGCGTAGTTGATACTGCAGGTCGCGTTGACAAATTCATGAAAAAATACGGCAAATAATAAATTTAATTTATTACTGTTCGTATTAAAAAAACCCCATCGCTACGGCGTGGGGTTTTTTTTTGCGTATTATTTTTTATTTACGTACGATAAGCACCTACTCCCTAAAAATATAGTCTATACTGGCTCACCAGTCCGCAGATATTAACCCCTAGGTTTTTATCCGCCACCCCAAATACTTTACTCTACGCTCCAAAGGATTCTTAAATGATACAAGCGTTGAGTACTGCTCTATCTTGGCTACAACCCAAACCACAAACTGTTCTAAGCATTGATATTAGTGCAGTTTCCATTAAAATATTAGCCTTACAAAAACAGCGTAATCTATATCATGTCAAAGATTATACTAAGCTTAGTTTTTGTTCAGAGACAAACCCTGAACTTGCATCGATAACACCTACATTTATCAGCGACGCACTGACTAAAGCTTTACAAAAAATACCAGGTACGTATAAAAAAGCCAGCATCTGCGTCAATAGCTCTACTATCATCTCAAAACAATTATTATTAGACGCATCAATTCCTAGAAATGAATTCGAAGAAAATGTCTTACTAGTCGCTAATCAATACATACCTTATGGCCTTGAAGACATTTATTATGATTATAAAGTTCTAGGTGAAAACCCATTCAACTCCAAAATGCTGGATGTATTATTTATTGCCTCCCGCAGAGAAAATGTGTCTACAAAAATTGATATTCTCACACAAGCCGGGTTAATCACTCATATCGTTGACATCGATAGTTATGCTTTAATCAATGCCTGTAACTTACTACCCGAATACATTAAGCGCTCTTTAGATCAACAAACGATCTCAGTCGTAGATATAGGCGCAGTAAATTACACATTTATTATTGTGCGTAATAATCAAGTCATATACACACATGTCCAAGATTTTGGCTGTAACCAATTAATTTTAGCGCTACAAACAGAATACCTATGTACTTACGAAGTCGCTCAAAAAATAATTTACGGCATCGATTTAGCGATAAATGACCCCAACATTGTCTTAACAAGATTTATTAATAGCCTCATAAAACAGATTCAACTGACCCAAGAAGACTTCATCGCAGCAAATCACAACACTAAAATTGATTGTATTTTTTTATGTGGCGGTGGCGCAATCTTACCTAATCTCATAGAAAGTCTAGAAAAATCAATTAATGTCCCGACCTTTAAAACCAATCCGTTTCTAAGTATGACTATCGCTGAGCACATTGATAAAAAAACACTACATGAAATAGCACCTACCTTAATGGTATGCAGTGGTTTAGCAATCAGAAGCTTTATATGATTATCAACATCAATTTATTACCTTGGCGCATAGACATACAGCAACAAGAAATAATTAATTTTCGTAAGCTACTTATACTGACTGTACTACTAGTGATTTTTGTAATTAGTTTATTGCACATATTACTCAAAACGGCACAAACTTCCCAACTAACTTCCATCCAATTTATTCAGCTAGCCTCCATTAAGCAAAATAAAAAGTTGCTTGATATCCAACAATTAGAACTCAACAGACAAAAACTAATCAGCAAAATTAACTTGCTTCAAAAGTTACAAGTAAGTCGTATAGAAACGATGCATTTATTAGCAGAATTACCAACACTTTTACCTGAAGGTGTTTATTTAACTCATTTGACACAAAAGAACCGAGAAATAAACTTTTCTGGTAAAGCACAATCCCATCATGAAGTATCTATCTTTATGCAAGCGATAACAACATCTGTTTGGCTACAAACCCCCAAGTTACAAGTTATCGAAAGCAAAGAAAAGTATGCAGATCAACCTTTATTAAATGATTTTTCATTAACAGCAATATTGCAGACGCCTTGTGAAAGTTTGCTGAATACGCTGAGGTAACCCCATTTTAAATTTACCAGCACTTATACAGTCACCAAAGATCACTAAATATATATTAGTGTTTCTTACTATAACAATAGGATTGAGCATCGGCTTTTTGATTGATACATACCCTGAACTTCAGGCCTTAGCACAATTGAAAACAGAAAAATCAAAACTAAAAAACATCTTGATCAATCAAAATCTGCAAACGCAACACTACACAGAAGCCTTGGCTGAATTAATAGAAATCGAAGTGCAGCTGAATAGTCTTATTAAAGCCATACCAGCACAAGATGAACTAAACGACCAACTTATAGAGATTTCAAAAATTGGCGTGGAACAAGGTTTAAAGTTTGAATTATTCAAACCTATGCCCGCAATCAACCAAGAGCTTTTTACTGAACACCCAATCAGCATCAAAATCATCGGCAGTTATGCGGAAATTTGTTTATTTGCAAGTGGCTTATCGACTTTACCAAGACTGGTAACTTTAAGTGAAATCAATCTCGAATCAGTCAATATAAAAGGCAAGTTGATCATGACAGGAATAATCTCAAGCTATAACGAAAAGAATCCAATAAGAAGCATAAGCCCTCCTGAACCAAATACATCCGAGCAATGATCATATGTCTAATTGAAAATAAGTGCTTAAAAAGCATTCTCGTCATGACACTTCTTTGTTTAATTATATTGAGTGCTTGTAGCAATGATGAACTTGAAGAGCTTAATAGATCACTGAATGCTACGACAACCACTAAAGTAAAATCGCAAATAAAACCCTTGCCAAGTGTTTGTGAATTTAAATCCTTTAACTATGAAACAAAAGATCAACGAAACCCATTTGTGGCTTTTAAAGTAACTGAGACGACTAAACTCGCCGCTAAAGATAATATCTTTAAAACACTCGCCCCTAACTCACACAGAACAAAAGAAATCTTAGAAGCTTACCCTTTAAATACTCTAAAAATGCTCGGCCATGTTATATACAGAAACGGTTTTTGGGCCCTCATTAAATCGGCAGATGGCGAGTTATATCGCGTTACAACTGGCAATTATTTAGGAACAAATTTTGGCAAGGTAATAAATATCACCCCAGATAAAGTCACTGTACTTGAACTTATACAAGATCAACAAAACGAATGGCATGAACAAAATACCACAATTAATTTAATACAGTGAGAGGCGCAATGCATCTAATTATCATCAGGCCAAACCTAGCTAAACATTACAATCAATTAAACAAACAATTGCTGAGGTTTGTCCTATTAATAAGTCTTTTCAACACCAGCCTTGCAGATACTGTATCGAATAAGACACTCATAAACACGCATGATAAATCTGTCAGTAATCCAAATAAAACACCTGCTGTTTCTGAAAAAATCTCCAGCAAAAAATATAACGGTGAACACTTATCATTAAATTTTCAAGACATTGAAGTAAGGAGTGTCATTGCAATTTTAGCGGAATTTACCCATCAAAACATTGTGGCTGGCGATGATATAACCGGCACCATCACTTTAAAATTAAATGAGGTTCCTTGGGATGAAGCGCTAGATTTTATCCTCATGACCAAAGGCTTAGAAAAATTTGCCTCCGGCTCCGTTATTTTAATTGCCCCCGCAGGCAAAATTAAAGATTACAAAGCTCAGCAACAAGAAACCGAAAATGCAATCGAGCAATTAGAGCCGCTAATCACTGAATATGTAAAAATCAATTATGCAAAAGCCGAAAACTTTAGAAACCTCTTAAACGGCCAAGATACGAGTCAATTTAGTGGTTGTAGTAACGACAAAACCACAGGCCTCAGTTCATCAAACCTTGCTCATGCCAATTACACTTCTTCTTTAGCTGTAGATACGGTCAATATTATTCCCACACCGACTACCCCCGAACAAACACCAAGTAAAATCAATAAAAAAGACAGCTTTAAAATTTTATCACCACGAGGAACTGCTGTAGTTGATGCCAGAACTAATACTCTAATTATCCGGGAGACAGCGAAACGCTTAGATGAAGCTAAAAAACTGATTGCTAAATTAGACATCCCCGTTCGACAAGTAATGATTGAGTCTAGGATTGTTATCGCGAGTAATACGTTTGCTAAACAATTAGGCGTCAGATTTGGAGTTGCAGGAAACAACGTAAAGTTTGGTAGCAGTTCCGGCGGTGTAGGCTCAGTTAATGATTTAGGAGGCACTACTGGTAGCATCAAAGGTACGCAAGTGTTAAATGACGCACTTGTTGATCTAGCCGCCACAAATCCATATGGCCAATTGGGTATGACCTTAGCAAGAGGCGCTGATTATGTCTTAAACCTTGAGTTATCTGCCCTTCAAGATAAGGGGAAAGGCGAAATCATCTCAAACCCAAGAGTGATGACAACTGACCGTTGCGGTGCAAAAATTAAACAAGGTACCCAAGAACCTTACCAATCAGGCTCTACCCCCACCACTCCAGCAAATATTCAGTTTATTGATGCACTTTTAGAATTAGATGTAATTCCACAAATCACGCCTAGCGGTAGTATCTCTATGGCGCTCACTATAACCAAAAATGAACCCAATTATTTACTGCAAAAAGCCAACCAACCTCCACCATTAACAAAACGTGAGGTTGAAACAACAGTTCAAGTGATGGACGGTGAAACAGTAGTATTAGGCGGTGTTTTTGAAGGCACCTCGGTGAATACTACTAACTCCGTGCCCTACATAGCCGACTTGCCTTTCATAGGGGCATTATTTAAACGCAGCATTAATACAGATGATAAAAAAGAACTACTTATTTTTATTACTCCCAAAATTATAAAAGACAACGCGGCTAGCAATTGAAAACCTTATCAATATTAATTAGCATGATAATCTTCCCAATTGGGTAGCATTTAATCTTATAATACGTGTTCTTTAAAAACACACTGAATAATGACTTTCGTTTAATTATTCATAGTTGATGTTAATTACCCTTGATAAACATAAATCATCACGGTAATTCTAGAAAATACAAAATTCGCAAAAGCATAAGATAACGCGGTGTTATCAATTTTTTACACCCCCCTTAATAGGGAAGTTTTAAACCATCACGGTAATTTGATGACCAGATCAGAAAATATATATTTAGTTGGCTTAATGGGCGCAGGGAAAACCACAATTGGTCGCCAATTAGCTAAAAACCTAGGCTTACCTTTCTATGATAGTGACAAAGCAATTGAAGAAAGTACAGGCGTTGATATCCCTACCATTTTTGAATTTGAAGGCGAAAATGGCTTTAGAGATAGAGAACAAAAAATGTTGCAACAGTTAACTCAGCTAAAAGGCATTGTTTTAGCGACAGGTGGTGGTGCAGTTTTAAGAGAAGAAAACCGAAACTTATTAAAAGAACATGGTTATATCGTTTATTTACAATGCTCAGTAGATCGTATTTTAGAGCGTACAAGACGAGATACCCAACGACCCTTATTAAAAACAGAAAATCCTAAAGAGCGTATTCAGAGTTTGTTTACAGAGCGTGAACCGCTTTACTTATCTTGTGCAGACTTTGTTGTAGATACCGGTATTATGCAAAGCAAGGCCGTTGTGCATCACATTCTTGATGAATATAAATCCGCAAAATACTAGTTCCATGAATAAAATATTAGTTGAATTGGGTAACCGTACTTACCCAATTTATATAGGTTCAAATTTATTAAGTAATCCAGAGCTTTATACACAACACATCAAATCAAAGCAGGTTGTTGTTATTAGCAACGAGACAATCGCCCCGCTTTATTTAGAAACTGTTATAAAACAGCTATCTAGTTTTCAAGTTGAAAGCGTGATATTACCTGATGGTGAACAATATAAAACTTTAGAGTATGTCACGCGTATTTTTGACGAATTACTCGCTAATAAATTTAGCAGAAACTCAACCTTAATAGCCTTAGGTGGTGGTGTAATTGGTGACATGGGGGGCTTTGCAGCCGCTTGTTATCAACGAGGCATTAATTTTATTCAGATTCCAACCACCCTATTAGCACAAGTAGATTCATCTGTTGGCGGTAAAACCGGCGTAAATCATCCTCTTGGTAAAAACATGATTGGGGCATTTTATCAGCCTCAATGTGTTATAGCTGACGCGGATGTTTTAGACACCTTAGACGATAGACAACTTGCAGCCGGCTTAGCCGAAGTTATTAAGTACGGTTTAATTAGGGATTTAGATTTTTTTGTCTGGCTTGAAAACAATATCAGCGCTTTATTAGCCCGAGATAAAAATGCTCTTTCTTACGCAATTGAAAAATCCTGCTTAAATAAAGCTGAAATTGTTTCAGAAGACGAAACAGAAACGGGCGTTAGGGCAACTTTAAACCTGGGTCATACTTTTGGACATGCCATTGAAACAGGCTCAGGCTATGGCGTGTATTTACACGGGGAAGCTGTTGCAATAGGTACCTGCCAAGCAGCTGATTTATCGAGAAGAAAAGGCTGGTTAACGACTGAAGATGTTGAACGAATCATTAAGTTATTCGAACAATGTAATTTACCCACTACCCCACCTAAAGATTTAGATTCCGAGCGTTTTATTGACTTAATGTCAGTCGATAAAAAAAATATCGATGGGCAAATACGCGTTATCTTATTAAAACAAATAGGCGTAGCCACTTTACCGATAGGGGTAGATAAAGCTAGTTTACGAGAAACTCTCGACACCTATGGAAGATAACGATACTTTTGAAAAATTTAAGCTACCGCTGTTATTTCAAAAAAATCAGGTCTTCCACTCATTTATTACTCAAGAAATAACTAAGCAAGTTGACCTTGTAATCCACCTTATTGATAATTCAAATGCGAGCTTAGTTATTTTAGGTCCAGAGGGCGTTGGAAAATCAACTTTAATTGATATTCTACAAAAGCGAAAAAAAGACTGTTGGCTATACTGCATTATTAACGCGAAACCGGCATTAACGCTGGCAACCATAAAAGCGCATATTGATAAAATTAAAAGCAAAAATGCTTTTGATAAACGCTACAAACAATTCGTACTGATTATTGATGATGCCACTTATTTACAAGCAGGTATTATTGATACCATCATTAATCTAAGTTTAGAGAGCCAACAATTTCGGGTAATATTATTATTTACCCATGAAGAATATGAGCTTAAAACAGCAACAGACACTATTTTAAATGCATGTTATTTACTTGAAATCTCACCGCTCACTAAAACACAGTGTGCAGATTTCTTACAATTTTTAGACCCATCTTTTAGTAACTATCTTGAACATGATGAGTTTAAGATTGATGAAATTTATGCTGAAACCCAGGGACTACCCGGAAAAATTATTGCGTTATTACCTTCAACACAAACTTTAAAGCAGCGTAATTATGGACTGCTATTTTTAATAATTGCAGTAATTAGTTTAGTATTACTAGCTTTAGTGACTCAATTCTTAACTGATCCAGATATGAGAAATAAAATCTCCAACCTTAATTCTACGATCAATAGCACTATAACGCCAACAACAGATCAACCTAATTCTTAACAGACTTTAATTAAAACCATCATTTCCTACTCTAAAACCAACACACTATGACTGCTTTAACCAACGACATATTTTTAAGAGCGCTATTAAAACAACCTATTGATCGAACTCCCGTATGGATGATGCGTCAAGCTGGTAGATATTTACCTGAATATCGTCAAGTTAGAGAGCAAGCAGGCAGTTTCCTTAATTTATGTACGAACCCAGAGTTAGCTTGCGAAGTTACCTTACAACCTTTAAGACGCTTTAAGTTTGACGCCGCTATTTTATTCTCAGATATCTTAACTATTCCAGATGCAATGGGTCTAGGTTTGTACTTTAGTGAAGGTGAAGGCCCACAATTTAAATCCCCAATTAAAACAGCTGCCGATATTCATAACTTGCCTATTCCTGATCCACATGCTGAATTAAAATATGTGATTGACGCAGTGAGCCTTATTAGAAAATCTTTAGCTGGGGCTGTGCCACTAATTGGTTTTTCTGGTAGCCCATGGACGCTAGCCACTTACATGGTTGAAGGCGGTAGCAGCAAAAGCTTTCAAAAAGTTAAAAGTCTGATGTATGAACAGCCCGCTTTAACACACACTTTACTGGATAAATTAGCTCAGTCTGTCGCTGCCTATCTAAACGCCCAAATCGCTGCAGGTACACAAGCGGTTATGGTATTTGATACCTGGGGCGGGATGCTAAGCACTGAAGACTATAATGAGTTCTCACTCAATTACGCAAAACAAGTAAAAGCATTATTAAACGACGGACCTAACGGCGAAAAGATACCCAGCATCTTATTTACTAAAGGTGGTGGATTATGGTTAGAATCGATGGCCGATTCTGGATATGACGCTTTAGGTTTAGATTGGCAAACTGACATTCATAATGCCCGTACCAGAGTCGGTGACAAGGTTGCGCTTCAAGGTAACATGGATCCAGTGACACTGTATGCAAATCCTGAAGTAATTACCGAAAAAGTAAAAGTTGTCTTAGAAAAATACGGCAAGGGCTCTGGGCATGTCTTTAATTTAGGCCACGGCATTTTGCCTGATATAAATCCAGAACATGTTAAAGCAATGGTGGATGCTGTGCGCACTTATAGTCCGCTTTATCATCAATAAGCGCAGATATCAGATTGAGTGCCATTAGATTTTGAACTAATGGCACTTAACAGATTTACTAACGATTAAGCTTCAGTATAAACACCAAACTTCATTATTCGTTGATATCTATTTTTTAATAACTTATCAACATCTTGCAACTTCAATTCTTTCAAATGTCGGATTAATGTCTCTTTTAAATTGCCACTAATAGCGGCATAATCACGGTGCGCACCGCCCAGTGGCTCTCTAACCACCTCATCCAAAAAGCCTTGTTCACGAATTCTATCTGAAGTAATCCCCATTGCTTCCGCAGCTAATTGAGATTTCTCGGCGCTTTTCCATAAGATAGAAGCACAGCCCTCGGGAGAAATAACCGAATAAGTACTGTATTCCAACATAATTAAACGATCACCCACACCAATCGCTAAAGCACCACCCGAACCACCTTCACCGATAATTGTACAAATAATAGGTGTTTTAAGCGTGGTCATTTCAAACAAGTTCTTTGCAATAGCTTCGCTTTGCCCACGCTCTTCGGCACCAATACCAGGATACGCACCTGGAGTGTCTATTAAACAGATAATTGGTAATTTAAAGCGTTCGGCCATTTTCATAACACGTAAGGCTTTACGATAACCTTCAGGACGCGGCATACCGAAGTTACGGTGAATTTTCTCTTTAGTATCCCTACCCTTCTGATGACCAATAACTACAACAGGTTGATCATCTAAACGTGCTAGACCACAAATAATAGCTGGATCATCGGCATAAGCCCTGTCGCCATGCAACTCATGAAAATCTGTGAACATATGTTCAATGTAATCGAGAGTATAAGGACGACCAGGATGTCTGGATAATCTTGAAATTTGCCAATCAGATAAATCACTGAAAATAGTCTCAGTGAGCGACAAACTTCTATCTTGTAACTGTTTTAAGGCCCCTGAAATATCAATCTCATTGTCAGACTCAACATTACGGAGTTCTTTTATTTTTGCTTCTAATTCAGCGATAGGTTGTTCAAAATCGAGAAAATTTAGATCCATGTAGTCAACTTATTGTGTGCAGTTATATTAATTCCGCTAATTTTATAGAAAATTCCGCATTATTACTAAATAAATTCATATTTTTGTCATAGTAGGCGAACGTACACACTGGTTTTATAGTAAAATTTCGCCGCAAACAAACCGAATCAATACCTTAACTCAACTCTGAATCCAGCACTACACTAGCGATGTATACAATTACTAAAGAAGTTTACTTTTGTTATGGCCACCGACTTATGAACCATCAAGGTAAATGTCGTAATTTACATGGACACAGTGTAAAAGCCTCCATCTCAATACAACAAAAGCACCTAAATGAAGACGGAATGGTCGTTGACTTTGCTGATGTTAGAGATTGCGTTGAAGATTTTGTAGATAAACACCTAGATCATAATTTTTTACTCCATGAAAATGATCCCATTATTCCCGCATTAACAGCCAATAAAGAACGCTTTCTAGCCATTAAAGAGCATCCAACTGCAGAAGTCATTAGCAAAATGATTTACCAACATATTAAAAAAGCCGGGTTCAATGTTTCACAAGTAGTGTTATGGGAAACCTCTAGCGCTTCAGCCTGCTATCAAGAAGACTAAGTTTTCGATTCATGAGCTTTGTCAATCCGGTTAACAAGTCCTTCTGCCTTGAAAAGGTTTGTGAATCTAATTTTCAAAAACTACTCAAGTTAATACCCGATTTACCGCTATTTACAGAGCATCATATCGGTAACTCTAAGATGAATGCGGGACTGCAAATTACTTTAATTACACTATCACCTTACACAATGACCATTGAATTAAACCATTGTTTAAATATCAATGAACACAAATTACTAGCCCCAGCTATTCAAGTCCGAATCTATTTTGATATGCAAATTGCTGAAGTATTAAGTGATAACGATAGAGAAATCGTGCAAAAAATTTATAAAGATAAGCGTTTGAGTCACGAAATTATGCAATACAAATGGGAACTGAATTATTTCTTACAAAAATGGCTGGATCATTGCCTAAACAAGCATAATAGCTTGGCTGTAGCCGCTTAAGTTAACTAATCAGAAACATCTACAGTCAAACTACTGCGACAATTTGTCACATTTTTATTTGCCTAAGCACCTGATATGATTTACCTAACTTTAAAAAGTCTTACAGACTTTTGCTGAAAGTTGCGTAATATCTCTCCTAAATATTTCTATGGCGATTTTTTATAAAGTTCGCCATTTTTTTTGCGAAATCTTACCCTATTACCCCTCTTAATACTCCACACCCAAACCTCTCAAGCCACAATAACCCAGTGGATCTTTAGCTAAATATTGTTGATGATAATCTTCGGCATAATAAAAAACATCGATAGGTTTTATTTCAGTTGTAATTTTTTTATAACCCGCTAAATCTAATTGGGCCTGATAATGTAACTGAGACGCTATAGCAGCCTCGTACTGTGCTTCGTTAAATGTATAAATACCTGAACGATATTGCGTACCCACATCATTTCCCTGACTCATGCCTTGTGTAGGATTATGAGACGTCCAAAAAATCTGCAACAACTGTGCGTAAGAAACAATACTTGGATCATAAATAACCCTGACCACCTCATTATGAGCAGTTAAACCAGAACAAACTTCATCATAAGTTGGGTTAGGCGTAATTCCAGCGCTATAACCCACCGCAGTACTCACTACACCTTTTTGTTGCCAAAACCGTCTTTCTACCCCCCAAAAACAGCCCATACCAAAACATGCCTCTGCTAAATGCGCCTGAAAAGGTGCTTTTATGGGTTCACCAGTAACAAAATGTTTATCAGTGACTCTCATTTCAGTGTTTCTTCCGGGTAGAACTTGCGAAAGTTCAGGCAAAGTTAACTTTTTTAATGTTAAAATCATGCTAATAATGTTTATACTCAAAACAAACCCCACTATACAAAGAGAGATTCATGATTGAAGAAGATGTCTTACGCCGTTTTTTATTTGAAGATTTAGGCATAAGAGGTGTATGGGTCAATATAACAGCAAGTTGGCAAACCGCAAAACATCATCAAGAAGGCCCAGAAAACGCACAACTACAATTGGGAGAAGGTTTAGCCGCTGTCGCGTTATTGTCTGCCACTATTAAATTTAATGGCTCTATGATCTTGCAAATCCAAGGTGAAGGAGATTTTAAAGCTTTAGTTGCTCAATCAACTCATGATCGTAATATCAGAGGACTTATTCGCAGTGAACTTGAAGTAACTACTGGTACACTAAGCGAAATGTTTGGCAATAATGGCAGACTGGTCTTAACAATTGAGCCAGACGATGCTAATCCTTATCAGGGAATTGTAGCTTTAGATGGCAACAATCTAGCCGATGCCTTAGAAACCTATTTTGAGAAATCTGAACAACTTAACACTCGAGTTTGGTTATTTGCAAATGCGCATACGGCCATGGGCTTATTAATACAAGAACTCCCCTCAAAAGACTTAGACTCAAAAGAATGGGAACGCGTACAATTATTAGCTAATACGCTTACTGAAACAGAAGCCTTAAGTTGGGGTTCAGAAGAACTGTTATACAAACTATTTAATGAAGATACGGTTAGATTATACGAGCCAGAAGCTGTGCAATTTAAATGTTCATGTGGGCGACCACGCATTGAAAGAACCTTACGCGCTTTAGGCGCAGAAGAACTCAATAGTATTTTAGCTGAACAAGGTAAAATAGAAGTTAACTGTGAGTTCTGTGGTGCACATTACCAATTTGACGCTATAGATATCGCTAAAGCTTTAAATGAAGATAATGTAGACGTGTCATCAGACACCTTGCATTAATCGCAAAGAACACTTTATTTAAACAACATCAAAACTCGCTTAAGTTGTAAACCGAATGCCTAGTTTTTTTAAAACCGCTAAAAACATCTTAACCCGCACATGAAGTTAGAGAAAATTAAACTTTCGGGTTTTAAGTCTTTTGTTGACCCAACTGTTATCCCAATTAATGGCAATTTAACAGCTATTGTCGGTCCGAATGGCTGCGGAAAATCTAATATTATTGATGCAGTAAGATGGGTTATGGGTGAAAGCTCAGCTAAACATCTGCGTGGCGGTAATATGACGGATGTTATTTTTAATGGCTCATCTGGGCGTAAACCGGTTAGTACTGCATCTGTTGAACTCATCTTTGATAACTCTGATGATAAATTGGGCGGTGAATACGCCCAGTACGACTCTATAGCCATCAAAAGACAAGTAAGTCGAGATGGCCAGTCCCTATTCTTGTTGAATGGCTCTCGCTGCCGACGAAAAGATATTACAGATTTATTTTTAGGCACTGGTTTAGGTTCAAGAAGTTATGCCATTATTGAACAAGGTACCATCTCTCGTATGGTTGAAGCCAAACCAGACGAGTTAAGAGTCCATATAGAAGAAGCCGCCGGCATCTCTAAATACAAAGAACGCCGTAGTGAAACTGAAACACGGATGAGACATACGCGTGAAAATTTAGAGCGTCTTGAAGATCTTAAAGATGAAGTTGAAAAGCAACTTAAACATCTACAAAAACAAGCTGAAAAAGCTGAAAAATACACCGAGCTAAAACAACAAGAAAAGCATTACAAGCTTGAACTGTTAGCTATGCGTTGGAATAATTACTACCAATCTGGGCAACAATTAGATCTAAAACTAAAAGACGCAACAACAGAACATAATCAATTGTTTATTCAAGCTAGGGAAGCTGAAAAATCAATAGAAGAAAAACGCTTTGGCTATAAAGACCAACAAAGCCAGTTCAATAAAGCCCAAGAAGCCTTTTATAATGTTGTGGCAACCGTCAGCAGTTTAGAGCAAGCCATAAAACATCATGAAGTAAATCATGCAGAAACCCTTAATGAAATTGAGCGCACCCAACAACAAGCCCAACAATATCTGTCTCAACTTGAAGCAGATTTACTCGCTTTAGACGAGATTAAAGAAAATCTTATAGCGACAGAAGAAAGTCTTGAAATAAATGAAGAAAAACTAGAGCATTTATTAGATTTTCAGCAAGAAAATAACCAGCAAAATGCGGCTTGGCAACTAGAGTGGGAAACTTATCGCTCGCAGTCTTCTAATAATAAAGAGCTTGCCGAAGTTAATAAAGTCAAAATCAGTCAAATTGAAAATCAACTGAGACAACTTCAAATCCGTCAAGAAAAATTACAAACAGAGCGTAATGAATTAAATGCAACGCCATTACAAAATGAACTTGATACCTTAGATGCTGATATAGAAATACTTAACTTTCAACGCGATGACTACCAAGCCCAGTTGGAACAGCTACATCATCAAATTAAAGATCAACGCGTTGAAATAAAACAATTGCATGATTATTTACACAGCAGACGCACAGAGAGTCAGAATTTAAAAGGAAAAATCACCTCTTTAGAACTCTTGCAACAACATGCAATGGGCAAAGATAATAAAAAACTAAGTGCTTGGCTAGAATCAACAAACTTAACCCATAAAAAACGTTTAGCTGAGTTTATTGAAGTAGAAAATGGCTGGGACACCGCTGTAGAATTAGTGCTAAATAGTTATTTAGAAGCCATTTGTATTGATGATATTGATGCATTAATGGTTAATCTTGCAGAACTGGACAAAGAGTCAATTACCCTATTTGATACCGTTGCAAAAGTTAATAGCAACCAGGCTATTACCGACCCTAGCAAAAGCACTTTATTAAGCAAAATTAAAGCGCCTAGTGATATCAGCCCCTTCTTAACGGGCATTTATTGTACTAATACGCAAGAAGCCGCCAGAAGCCTTGCGGTTAACTTACAAGCACATGAATCAGTTATCACTCCAGATGGCACATGGTTGGGACCAAACTGGTTAAAAATCACCCACGCCAAAGATAACAAAATTGGTGTACTACAGCGTGAAAAAGAACTACGCGAGCACAAAGTTCGCTTAGAGCAAATCAGTGAAGAAATTCTTACTTTTGAAGAACAACTCTCCAGCATTGAGGTTGCCCTAAAAGAAGATGAATCATTACGTGAATCTATTCAGCAACAGGACAATAAATTAGGCACTGAACTTTCGTCAAAAAGCGCAGAATTTAGTGCTTACAAAACTCGTTGGGAACATCAACAACGCCGTTTAGAAAATATTGCTAATGATTTAGAAGAAATTCTAAGAGAAAGTAATGAATACACTGAAACTATTGCAGAAGCTAAGCTATTGCAAGAAGAAGCAGAGTTAGTTCTTGAACAACAAGACGAGATTAAACTTCAACTTGAAGATCGTCAGCAAGACTTACAAAATCAACAGCGCCATACAGATGCAACGCTTAATGAGCATAGACAATTAACGTATAGTCTAAAAGCTAAAAAAGATGCCTTAAAGGCCTCAGAAACTGCAAGTATCACTCAAATTGAGCGCCTACGCTTACAACAGCAACAAGCCGTTGAATGGTTAAATAATCTCGAGAGTAAATTACAACTCACACTCAGTCCTCTAGATACTGAAAAAAACCAATTAGCAGAACAAAGAATTGAAAAAGAGTTATTAGAAAAAAAATTACTCGCACAACGAGAAATACAAGATACTATTGAAGCCGAAATATCAGATCTTTCTGAAATGTATGTTCGGACACAAAGAAACCTAGAAAAACAAAAAGAATTACTAGATGTCATCCGTTTTGAATATCAGGAATCCAAGGTACGGCAACAAACTATCACGGAACAGCTTAAAGAATTTGAAGCAGATCCTGAACAAATCTTAGCCTCTTTATCAGATCAAGCTGATGAATCACAATGGAAAAATAGAGTTGACGAATTAACAGGACAAATTGAGCGACTAGGTACTATCAACCTAACAGCAATAGAAGAATATAAAACCCAATCTGAGCGCATGAACTTCTTAAATGAACAACATGCCGATTTAATCGAAGCCCTAAACATACTTGATCAGGCTATTAATAAAATAGACAAAGAAAGTAGACTGCGTTTTAAGGAAACTTTCGATAAAATAAACACAGGATTACAAGAAAAATTCCCAAAACTATTTGGGGGCGGGCAAGCATATCTGGAACTAACAGAGCAAGATTTGTTAGAATCCGGGGTAAATATTATCGCAAGACCACCTGGTAAGCGTAATAGTTCTATTCACTTGTTATCAGGTGGAGAAAAAGCCCTAACGGCAGTAGCCTTAGTATTTTCAATTTTTGAATTAAATCCAGCGCCATTTTGCTTATTAGATGAAGTTGATGCGCCCTTGGATGACGCAAACGTCGGGCGTTTTTCAAAAATGGTAGAAGAAATGTCGAAATCTGTGCAATTTTTGTATATTTCTCATAATAAAGTCACTATGGAAATAGCCAAACAATTAGCCGGCGTTACGATGAAAGAACCGGGTGTTTCCCGAATGGTCGCAGTTGATATTGAAGAAGCAATAAATTTAGCGGAAGTCTAATGGATAAAGAACTATTAAGAAGTGTGATTATAGCAACAGGCCTATTGATTATTTTAGGCATTATGCTATGGAGTTATATTAAAAATCAAAAAGCACTAAAAGAATTAGACGAAGACTATCAAGTAGAAGATGAACCAGCTAAACCAAAATTCAATCTTTCAGATTATGTAGACTTTAACCTTAATTTTTTAAAATCAATTAAACCTAATAGCACCCCAGAAACACCGGAACAGAGTATTGCTCCCGTTGCTGAACCAAAAATTGAAACCGAAGTCACTGCTCTAGATGAAGAAGAGCTTGAGCCAGCGCCACGCATGGAAACTCCAAGTCTCATTCAATTTAGTCTAGCTGCAAATTCTGAACACGGATTTAATGGCTTAGACTTACAAAGTGCTTTTAGTATTGTTGGCTTAGTCTATGGTAGTCTAAAAATATATGAGCGCTTAGATGCTAACCGATTAGTAGATTATGGCGTAGCTTGCATGATGGAACCGGGGACATTTCCTGATACAGATTTAGAAAACTTTTACTGCCCAGGCTTAGTATTTTTTATGCAACCCGGTGTCTTAGATAATGCGCAAGAAATTTTTGATGATTTTGTTGAAACGTTGCAGATATTAGCGATAGAACTGGACGGTACTATTTTAGATCATAAAAAACAAATTTTATCAGACACAACCATTCAAGCAATTCGCTTAAGTTTGTAACTGTACCTCCTGACCTTTTAAAACACCCTTAAGATTGAATACGCGTTATATTGATTTAATATCAAAAATCACCCAGTGGGATCATGAATATTATGTTCTCGATGATCCCTCTGTTTCTGATGCTGAATACGACAAAGCTTTTAAAGAGTTACTTGATTTAGAAGCAGCCCAACCAGAATTAATCACTCCAGAATCACCCTCGCAACGCGTGGGAGCCACACCCATTCAAGATTACATAAAAATTGAACACAGTGTGCGTATGTTATCGCTGTCTAACGCGTTTAGCTTAGAAGAAACCTATGCATTTTTTGAAAAAGCCGCCAAAGAATTAGACTATGACGCAATTTCTTTTAATGTGTATAGCGAGCCCAAATTAGATGGCTTAGCAATTTCAATATACTATGAAAACGGAAATCTAGTTTACGCGGCAACGCGAGGCGATGGCCAAATTGGTGAAGATGTAACCCATACCATCAAAACCATAAAATCTATTCCGCTCAAACTTGCCAGTGATAAACCGCCAAAGCGAATTGATATACGCGGTGAAGTATTCATGCCTAAAAAGGCTTTTGAAAAGCTAAACCGCCTAGCATTACAAAATAACACTAAATTATTTGTTAACCCCAGAAATGCGGCGGCAGGCAGTATTAGACAAATGAACCCTAAAATTGCCGCAGAACGGGATTTGCAGTTTATTCCCTATGGCATTGGTACGTATGATGGTGAAATAAAGTTTACCCAACATTCAGCTATCATGAACTGTCTGCATGGCCTTGGTTTTAAGCAAAATCCGCATTGTTTTAATTTTATCGGCACCTTTGAAAACCTCACCAAAAACTACGAATTTATGGCTGAACATCGGTCAGAGTTACCGATGGAAATTGACGGTATCGTCTACAAAATCGACGATCTAGAGTTACAGACCAAGCTTGGCTTTATAGCCAGATCACCTAAGTGGGCAGTGGCAAGAAAATTTCCCGCTCAAAATGAAACCACCCAATTATTAGCCGTTGATTTTCAGGTAGGTCGCACCGGTGTATTAACTCCAGTTGCGCGCTTAGCGCCAGTATTTGTGGGTGGTGTTACAGTTAGCAACGCAACTTTACACAATATGGATGAAATAGACCGCTTGGGTCTTTGTATCGGTGATGAAGTTGAGATTCAAAGAGCTGGCGATGTTATCCCTAAGATTGTAAAAGTAACCGCAACCGGTGATACCAGAACCCCAATTATCATGCCAGAGCAGTGTCCAGTTTGTAACTCAACAGTTGATCGCACCGAGGGCCAAGCTTCCTATCGCTGTAGCGGAGGCCTCACCTGTGGCGCCCAAAGTGCTGAACGCATTAAACATTATGCGTCGCGCAAATTTATGAACATCAATAACTTGGGCACCAAATTAATAGAAATACTTTATGAAACAGGCACGCTAAAAACGATTGCTGATATTTATCAACTTAAAAGTGCTGATATTGCTGATTTAGAAGGCCAAGGTCTAAAGAGCGCCCAAAATGTACTGGATTCCATTGAAGCCTCAAAAACAACTAAATTAGGCACATTTATTGGGGCACTGGGTATCCATGAAGTAGGTGAAGAAAGTGCAAAAAATCTGGCTAAATACTTTTGCACACTAGACGCCATTTCCAAAGCGACACTTGAAGACCTATTGACAGTACCCGATATTGGCCCCGTCATGGCTAAAAATATCGAACATTTTTTTAAAGATGAAACCAATCAAACAATCATTGCAAACATTATTGCTGCTGGCGTAAGTTGGCCAGATGAAATACCCCCCTCACCTAACGAGCAACCTCTATTAGGTCAAACTTGGGTATTAACCGGAACACTAGAGAAACTAACACGCAGTGAGGCAAAAGAAATTCTAGAAAACTTAGGAGCTAAAGTAGCGGGATCAGTCTCTAAAAAAACAGACTGCCTTGTTGCAGGAAGAGACGCAGGCTCAAAGCTTAAAAATGCCGGAGCCTTAGGGATTAAAATTCTTGATGAAAACGGTTTTCTAGCCGCCTTTGATATAACAGTATAAAAAGGTATTAATCCAAGCACTCAGATTAATACCTTCTTAAAGCTTAAGGTTTAATAAAACAACTCTTTTCTGCTGCCGCTTCTGCTTCTTTTAAACGGGTGCGTAAGTCTTTTGATTGGGCAGGATCTCTAAACACAGCACCCGCATCACCTGTTTGACCTTTGCTTAAATAAGTAAAGGTTTTAGCTGATTCATAATCACTAAAACTCAATTTTTCAGCAATTTTATCAATCTTACAACCGCAAGCGTACTGATTGATATAATTTAAGCCCCCGTGCTGAGCCACACAATTTAAAACATATTCCACACGATCTCTTGTTGGGTAATCATTAGCTAATACTGTAGGGGTTGCTACAGGAGTTAATTCAACCGTTTTTTCAGGCACGGCAGTACAACTTACTAAAACCACTAACGTACTACCTAAAACAGCAGAAAAAAATTTATTTCTCATAGTAAACACTTTATCCTTTAAAAAAATAGACATACCACGCGCACTCTGAATTAAAAGATTGCTGATAGCCTGTTAAAATAACCTTACCCACATTTTAACTGAAAAATCCTTTGTTGCTCTACTATTGTTAATTAGCCACATGAACCCAAAACAAAATACCGTAGCCGGAGTCATCTTAGCTGGTGGCTTAGCAAGACGCATGAACAACGCAGACAAAGGCTTAGTCACTTTAAACAATAAACCTTTAATAAGTTATGTACTTAGGGAGCTTAGTACACTGCTTGATGAAATTTATATCAGTGCTAATCGAAATGTAAATACTTATGCACAATTCGGTTATCCGGTTATTACCGATCTGAGCACAGATTTTTCTGGTCCCTTAGCAGGTATTCTTAGTGTCATGAGTGCAACACAAGCTGATGTCTTAATAGTCGTGCCTTGTGACTCACCTTTAATTAAAACAGAGCATTTACAACAGTTACTTAAAACGCTAACAAAAGAACATTGTGACCTAACAGTTGCATTTGATGGCGAACGCTTACATTCGGTATTTCTCGGGCTCAAAACCAATTTAAAACCTAGCTTAGAAGCTTATTTAAAAAGTGGGGAGCGTAAAGTAGAGACTTGGCTAAAACAACACGATTGGAAAATAACTGACTTTAGCAATCAAAGCCATATATTTACTAATATAAACACCTATGAAGAACTAGATCAACTTACAATCGCCTTAAACAAATCATAAATCCCCTAAAACTCTTACTATTGAAATTTATTAAAAAACTGATACATTCAATCTACCTAAACAAAGATTTAGTATTTTTAACGTAAAGGAGTAAGCATGGCTGATTTTAAAAAGTATATCTGTGAAGTGTGTGAGCATCTCTACGATGAAGCAGAAGGTGATCCAGACTCAGATATCGCACCAGGTACTTTATGGAAAGATATCCCAGATGATTGGCGTTGCCCAGACTGTGGTGTCGGTAAAGATGATTTTGTTTTATTAGATTAAATCAGCTATTTTATAAAACAATTTAAAGGGGCTCTGTGGCCCCTTTTTATCATTTATTGTTTATCTAATTTTTGTTTTGCTGCATCGGTTTTAAATTTAATATCCTCAACTTCTGCTCTAAACTTAGCCTGCTCCTCATTAGCAGTCTTAGCAATTAAAGCATTATCTGCATTAGCTTCATTGATTAAACAATTCATATAATCATTAGCCAAATGTTGCCAATCATTAATTTCTTTAATACTTTTATTATAAGCATCAACACTGCTCTCATCGATAACTGGTGCAGATTGCTTAGAGCCACAATGGCTAGGCACCCAAACTCCATTTACCACATTACCGGCTTCAGAGATAGACACATTAAAAAAAATCACCAACGCAAGCATCATCAATTTATTAACCATAAAACCTTCTTAAACTAGAAATTTAAACAATATTATCAAATACCAGGATAATTTAAAGACTTGGTTTCAAGTACCGCATCAGGCAAATTTATATATTTACCTTCAAAAGACTGTACCTTGCTAGTAAGCATAAGCTGGTTATCCGAGAAACCCCTGAGCCTTTATTCAATAACGTTAGTATCAACTACCAAACCTAAAATGACAGACCTTACAAAATTAGTTTCTCTTACCAAACTTAAAGTGACAGTTCCTAAAACTTTAGTTCTATACGGGAAACATTTTTCTCAGTACATTACCTTAATATTACCCGAGTCCACCTTAAAATGAGTAGGGTTATCCAAGGTATTTATGTATCAACGAATACGAGATGAGTGGGCAACCGGCTTTAGTGTTTGCTCGCCCTACTTAACTTATGTGCTAAAACTTCACTCCGCGAAATACCAAAGTGCTGAGCAATACGCTCATACTTCCAGTGATGAATCTTATTTAAAACTAAAATTTGCCGACGACGCTCAGTTAAGTCTTCTAAAGACTTGAGCAAGTTTTCAAACTCTTGTTGATCAATCGCTTCTTGCTCGGGCGTAAGATCAACCACCGGCACATTAACCACTGTGGATTCTGAATCCAAAAAATTCAAATCAACACTGTAATCACGTTGCCGTACTTTTTGTTTACGTAAATAATCAAAAGCTAAGTTCCGCGCAATTTGAAATAAAAATGGGTGCGGATGAGAAATATTTTGATATTTTGATACTTGTAATAACCTTAATAAGCTTCTTGAGCTATATCTTCCGCAGTTTGCGAACAGCCAACAATACGATATAAAGTATGAATTAGCGACTGCCCCTGATTCAAAAATAATTCATTGATAGTATGAGTAAAACTGTTCATTGTAGTGTGTCATATGCCACAGTTTTTATACGATGACTCACCCAAAGCCGCATAACAAACAGGTGTTAGTATTAAACTTGCAGCCATACCCATTAACAAACCAGCTGATAAAGATAAAGTCATTGGAATTAAGAATTGTGCTTGCGGACTACTCTCTAATAAAGTGGGTAAAAAGCCAGCGAAGTTAGTCAAAAATGCTAAAAAGATAGGTCTAAATCGTGAGGTACAGGCATCACAAATCAAGTCACTAAGCGGTTTATTCTCCTGTTCATGTTCTTTTAAATAATCCAATAAAACCAGACTATCATTTACCACCACACCACTGGCAGCTATCATGCCCACTAAAGATTCCATTGATAACGGTAAGCCAACAATTGCATGGGCAATTACCGCCCCACTCCATGCCACGGGTGCAGCTAATAAAAAAATAAATGGCTTTGTGTATGATCGAAATGGGACAGCTATTAATATGTAAATGACCAATAAAGCCATCAAAGTATTTTGTTTTAACGCCTCGGTCATGGCTTGTTGATCTTGATATTCTTGTCCAATATCCACACTTAAACCAGTAAAACGTTGACGCAATTCTATTAAATCTTTATTCCTTATCGCTGTGTACACCGAATTTATATCAGTTTTTTGCTTATCTACTCTTGCCTGTACTTTGATAACTCGTCGTTGATCCTGCCGTATTAAAGTATTAATGCCATTGCTTAACTTTATATCAGCCAAAACACCTAAGGCTACTTGTTGGCCGTTAGCTAATTGTACGGGCATAACAGTTAGATTATCTAAAGATTGTCTTTCTGATTGCGGATATCGCACTAAGACCTTTACTTCGCTTCGACCACGTTGTAAGCGCTGTACTTCATCACCGAAATACGCCTGTCTAACTTGAGCAGATAAATCTTCTAGACTAACCCCTAATCTTTCAGCCTCAGGCTTTAAAGTTAAACGGACTTCCGGTTGTCCTGTCTCATTAGAATCAACAATATCAAAGATACCTGGATAAACGGCTAACATTTGCTTTAAGACTTCAGCCGCGTCAGGCAATAACGCGGCATCAGTAGCCCCCAAATCAAATTCTAAATCGTAAGGCACATCGCCTTCTTTATATAAGAAATCAATTTTTGTCCGCCCCAAATCACCAATACGTTTTCGCCATTGATTTATAAAATCTTCCACGACAATTCGTTTTCTGCCATGCGCAGAAAACTCCGTCCAAAAACCCGCACCATGCTCCCAAACTATGGTCTCTAAACCCAACACCACACTCGATGATTTATTACCTGCATCTAACTCATCACGTAAAGAAAAAAACGCCTGCTCTACTTGCTCTGCACGCAATTTGGCTTCACTGTACGGTAAATCTTGTGGCGTTGTTAATGACACCCAAAAACTATCTTTAACAACATCTGCCTGCATAGATAACCGAATTCGACCACTATTAACCCAGGCTAAACACACCAAAATCAGCACTATAAAAACAGCAATAGTTAAATACCGCCATGCCAATACTATTTGCAAAAAAGGTCTGTAAAATAAATCCACAAAAGCCTCTAAACCTTTATTAAGTTTAAAGCGCCAACGTTCTAATTTAGATGGGCGATTAACTTCTAGCCCTGATAAATGCGCAGGTAAAATTAGCAAAGCCTCAATCAAAGAAAACACTAAGGTTAGAATCATCACCCAACAAATAGGTTTCATCATTTGCCCCGCCCAACCTGGCAAAAATAAACCGGGTAGAAAGGCGACTAAGGCTACTAATACCGATAACACTACTGGTAAAGCTACGGCCTGTACGCCTTTAATCGCAGCACGTAAAGTTGCTTGAGAATCTTTCGCTTGATCGGCTTGCTGATGTGCATAAATGCTTTCTCCAATAATAATGGCATCATCAACTAAAATCCCCATTGCTAATAAAAAGCCAAACAGAGATAACATATTTAAAGAAACATCCAGCATAGGCATTATCCATAAAGCCCCCAATACTGAAGTAAAAATACCAACACCTGCCCACAAAGCAACTCTTAATCGTAAGAAGAGGGTTAGCACCAAACAGACTAATACAAAGCCTAGTATTCCATCTTCGACTAAGCTATTAATACGTTCATCATAGGCTTGAGAGTCATCCCACCATGTTGATATTTCCAAGCCTTCAGGTAGTTTTGTTTGTTGATCAGCCACATAAGCATTTACCTTTTTTGCAACTTCAACTGCGCTATTTTTAGTATGAATTTCCCAGCCTTGAGCAGGTTTTCCATCATAGCGCCATTCAGCAGTACGTTCTTCCAAACCATCTTTTACTACCGCCACATCGCTTAAATAGAGTCTTAATCCATCGACAGATGTACGTAATACCAATGGATTTAAAGTACTGACATCTTGTGCCTTACCTTTAACACGTAATTGCAAATCTCCCGCAGGGCTTTTAACTAAGCCATCTGATTGATCTAAGGAAACTCTACGAATTGCTTCGGTAATTTCATGTAAAGACAAATGATACTGTTGTAATTTAGCAGGGGTGACTTCAATAGTTATCTCGTAGAGTCTTTCAAAATAATTTCTAACCAGCCGGACACCAGAAATTCTCTCTAAATCAGCCTGAATCTTATCGCCATAATGCTGTAATGACAGTGGATCAGTTACACCATGTAAAGACACCCAGATAACGCCATCATCGTCATCCCGCTGGCCTAATTGCAGAGTAATTTTTTCAAGATTTTTGGGTAAGCGTGGTATGCCTTGTACACGCCCTTCTAAGGCGTTTAACACTTGCTCAACATTCTCATCAGCTAAAACTGATACCGTTATAACGCAAGTCGCCTCTTTAATTTCGGTATAAATTCGTTTAACCCCCGTCACATCATGTATTCCTACTTCAATGGGTATACAAACTGATTCCTCTATCTCTAAAGTACCTGCACCCGGCAAATACGCCAAAATTATGATTTTATGCGGATTAAACCGCGGAAAAACTTCCTTATCGAGGTTTTGGTAACCCATTAAGCCACCGACCATAATCAGTAACATTAATAAATTTGCGGCAACGGGATTAGCAGCAAACCAAGCCATCAGGCCAATAGTCTTTAAAACTTGCGGAGATTTCATCACTCAAACCTAACACTCATTCCTTCAAGAGGTACATCTACACCTGAAGTAATCAGTTTATCGCCGGCATTAAGCCCAGATTTAACTAAAACTTGATTAGGTTCGTTACGTATTACCTCTATGGTTTTACTATGAATTTGTTTCTGATTATCAACAACTAACACTGTGTTTAAACTAGTCACAGCAACTTGCGGTACTGGAAATATGCCTGATTGCTCTTTACCTTCTATATCAGCTTTTACAAATAAATGCGCTAATAATGGCATTTGTTTAGCTTTTTGCTGATATGGCTGAATTACTTCTGCCACCACGTATAGCACACCTGTACTCTCATCAATAGCCCCTTCTGTTCTAACAATGCTTCCGTGCCAAGTTTGCGTCACGCCTGCAATATCGGCACTTAGTATCACTTTTGGACCTTTAGACCCTACATTGCCGGTATTTTTTATTTGACCCAATTGCAAATTTAAATAACCTAATTGCGTGTTAGTTAACGGCAATCTAACTTCAGCTATGTCAGTGGAATACAATCTTGCCAATTTATCACCAGGTTGGACAAACTGACCTAAACCCACATTTTTACTCTTAAATCGCCCACTAAAAGGTGCTTTTATTTCACAACGACTCTGCTTTATTTGCGCTAGCAATAAACTTGCTTCTGCTGCTTTAAGTTTGGCGCGAGCTTCCGCTAATTGAGGAACTCGCATAACTAAGTCACTTGGATCTCCTTGGCCAAGAGCTTGCCATTCACTTTTAGCTTGAACGACTTGCGCTTCTTCCATTACCAACATACGTCTAGCCTCAGCAATTTGTGACTGCGCCAAAGCAACACCAGCCTCATAATCCCGCGCATCAATGTTGACTAAGGTATCCCCTTGTTCAAAAAAACCACCAGCAACAAAATCAGGATGAAGATGCATAATTTTGCCTGACACTTCAGGAATT
>JAPLRS010000009.1 GCA_026399015.1 Methylococcales bacterium
ATCATCTTGACCATAACACTTGTTTTGATTCTGACAATGACGGCATTACTGACGATTTAGATGATGATTCAGATAATGATGGCATACATAATAGCAGTGATCACGACAGTGACAATGATGGCATCTCGGATGATGTTGATAACGATTCTGATGACGATGGCTTAGATGATAGTCTTGATGGTGATGAAGGTAATGACGGCGTTGAAGATGGTCTAGAAGACGATAGTTCAATGTGTGAAGATCATCAACACAGAAATCAAGGTGAAAGCAGTGGCAGCGTAAGCGGCTCAAAAAGTAAAAACAAATAAGCTATTTGTTTTTTAAAAAACCTAAAGCCTCTGTTGCCTTAACAGGGGTTTTAGTATTGCATAAGATATTAAAATTTATTCAGTTATAAAGCTCCCTCTATATTTATGTAGTTTTTATTTTTAATTTTTTACTCGCGCTGAGTGTTGTTTTATCTATGCTATAGTTAATAAAAATACTAAATCATCTTTAATTTAAGCTTAACATATTAATAATCAATTACATTTGAATTTATAGTTGATGATTAAATTGTTTAATTATAAAAGGCGTCTAAAATGGAACATCCAAAAAACTTAATAAATCCTAATCCTAGAGAAATCATTGATACTTCAACTCATATTTCACCAAATATTACATGGCTTAGTAATATTACCGGAATAGTAATTGCGACATCGAACAATTTAGATTCTGATTCTGACACAAACCAAAATGCTATCGACAATTATAGATTAATGTTGGGCTAGAAAACTTTCAATACCAAACATACGATAAATAATTTTAAAGCTTAAACAAGCTTGTAACAATCAAAAGATGAGGCGTCGAATAACTAGTCTGAGAATTAGCATCACAATAAATATAAAATTGATTGACACCTCTGTGAATAAAAGAGGTGTCAATCAGCTTTGAAAAAACTTACCCTGTTTGTACCTAAAATATTTAATAGTCATTAGCTAAATTAATTACAAGCATTCCTCACCTCCAAAAAATTTTATCAACAACTGTTTTAAGATTGTTATAGATCATCTTTAGACAATTCTATAAACAAATGGTCATTAGGATCCCTTGCCATTTCTCGCCTCTATCGTGGGCAAACAACCACAAATATTTTTTTCTATTAACTGAACGAAAATTCGCAACGTTAAATTTAAGTTCTTCTACCCCCCATTTAGAAGTCTAGGGCAATTGCACTAAGGCCTGTTTGGTAGAAAATGAGACAATTAGTTTCTTAGCCCATTATTAATTATTAATAGTAATTTTTTTCAAATACTGCCCCTTGGGGCAATAGTAATAATGTTAAAAATCTTTAAACTATACATTAATGAAGTTGAAAAAAATTATGTTGACTACTAACGAATAAAATATAGAGGTTTAAACCATAATTTATTTTATGGTCGAATTTGAATAAGTATTCAACTGATGATATTGATACAACTTAAAATGTAATATTGAAGCAATAATAACCAAATCAATACTATGATATTATTAGGTTTGTCGCTTTAAACTTATTAAATCTCTGATTAAAAGACAAAATACAAATGCTAAAACTTAAAACAAAATCCTTAGATACAGGTAAAAATCATATGGCATCTTCTAAAGATAAATCTACCATTTGTAACACTAATCAAGATAATGCGAGCTATACCTTTAGCGCCGCCGATTTTGGTTATGAAAATATTAGAGATAGTTTATTTGAGTGCATTACTATTATTAACTTACCTAGAGCAGGCACATTGACATTAAATAATATAAATGTGGCTTGTAATCAAAAAATTGCAATGGTTGATATAGCTCAACTAGAATTTAATCCAACAACTGATGCAAATGCTGAACCTTGTTACGCGGATTATAGTTTTGTCTATGAGAAAAATAATGTACTTTATACAACAGTTAATATAATCAGTTTAGCTGTTAATCGGATTAAAAATGCTTGATACCTGCACTTTTAATCAATTTATAAATTGGCTAGTGTGATCATTTGATATGCGTTCTTTAGCGCAGTTTATTTAATCTTGATTTTGAACGCAACAGGGACCAGCAAATACATATCCATTAGTATAATCCGACTTAATGGGTAATACCTGTGTAGATTCTTTACTCACTTTTTTTCTTAACCTGGCTACCAATAAAGCGATGCGTTGATCTGAAGTATAGTAATCGCCGGTAATAACATGGCGTTTAATTTCATCTTTAGTCACTACATTCTTTGACTCAAACAACAGTTTTAAGAATTTAAACTCTCTAACCGTCAATTTAATCTTATTATTACAAGGCGTATATAAGTTGTAGTCTAAAATTGATAGTCGCCACTTACCCGTTTTCTCAATATTTTTAGTATGTTTTGTTGGTAAATCGATAGTTAAATTATCGATTTCAAATAAAATATTATTCTCGTTGGTATAGATTTTACAACCTATATCTATAAAATCCTTTTGCTGCTTTTCATTGTTTCCTAATACAATTATATGTAGCTTAGGGCTCATCATCAGATAGCGTTCAATCATTTCAATAGTTTCAGATTGGATGCAGCTATCGACTATCAATAAATCTATTTGAGCATTTAAAATGTTTTTAAATAAAACTTTTGAATCGGAAAAAACAGTGACACCAAAGTTTTTTATATTAAGAGCGTTAATACACAAAACTTCTAAATTTCGTTGGTCGATAAATATCCCGGCTATTTTTTTCATATAAATTTAATGTCGAATCGTATAAAACGTCGACGAAGTCACTTTAAAATCACTTTTTATACCCTAAATATTTCATATTTATTGCAATAGTTTATATTACCGATTTAACTATTTAGCTTTATTTCACTTTTTATCAATTAATATCTTTAAGGCTTTATCTATAATAACGCTAGTTCTTTTAAAGAGTAAGATTAGACAGTATTCTTGGTATGGGCGTGTAGGGACAAAAAAATTATTCAAGCGGATTAATGTAAAATTTTTTCTTTAAGCATTTGATAAGTATATTTAATTTTTTTAAAAATATAGCTGAATCAAATATTCTGCTGGTTATTTCAGTGTATTTAGAAAATTATAAAAGGAAATAATTTAGATGGTAATGTCATGATCTGACGTGTCAGTATATGATCATTATAGGCTGGGAGCGGATTTGATAATGCACCACGCTGTTGTGATATATATCAAATCCGATAAAGAATGTCCTAAACTGGACGACGATTTACTTTAGATGATTTTCCAATTTATCTAGATACTCATTTAATTCATCTAGGCTTTCAACTTCATTGTAAGGTAAAGCAGATTGTAGTTTTTCTAAAATTTTAGTTTCTGTTTCACTAATGGGATAGCCAAATACAGATTTAACTGCTTCAAAAGTGTCAGGGTTGTATTCTTTCAGGGCCATTGCTAATAATTTTGCAGAATCTACGTTAAGTGTTTCTGCAAGTTTTGGAATTAAATACAAAGGAATTTTGATTGAACCTTGTTTAATCATAGTGATTAAATTTGGTGTTTTAAATCCTATAGCTTCAGAAATTTGTTTTTGTGAGAGTGGGCTTTTTTTAATCTGTGTACTAACATACTCAGCCGTTTTGCTCTTTTTGGGGGTATAAGTTTTCATAATATTAAACTCGCTATTAGATTGTAAGCATTCAAAAGTATATTAAAATACGCTACATTCAAACATGGTAATCAGAGCAGTGTTTTTTCTATTAAATAACAATGCATCCCTAAGTTCGATCAGAGCTCTACAGATAAGGCATAAAATAAAACTATATCTTTTAGGACTCGTCAATTTTAAAAACCAAGATAAAATGTATAAATATTCTTTCAGTTGTCAATTATACGCCTTATTAATTAACAGTTTTATTTCATTAAATAACTCATTATATCAAAAAATATCCCAGTAATTGTAAGGGCGATAATGCAATATAAGGGATTAAAAATACAATTAATTTTATTCGTCTAGTTATATATTTCAGGTAATTATACCAAATTTTAATACAAATACCACTAACATTCTAAATCTACTGTAAGCATTAAACAACGGCTATGCATAAACTAAAACTTAAGCACTCTTTTTATGATTTAAATTTTTCTGATTTAGATTTGATAATAAAGCAAAATAACTTTAATACTTCAGTGACTAGTCTACTATTTAACTGGCATTATAAGAAAAAAAACACCACGCAATGTATCGATAACATCGCTAAACCTGCTATAAAGTTTTTTGAAAGTAACTTCGATTTTTCTTTACCCGAACTCGATACTGTCCATCAGTCGACCCATGACCGCACTGTAAAATTTCTTTTTAAGTTAACAGATCAACATAAAGTAGAAACTGTATTGATACCATTTCATAATAAATATTCCATATGCCTATCATCCCAGGTGGGTTGCGCGATGAATTGTTCATTCTGTTTTACTGGCAAACAAGGATTGCATAGAAATTTGCTGACTAGTGAAATTGTCGGGCAGTTTATACAAGCTTGGCGTTGGTTAGCAACTAATAGACCTGGTGAAGAACGTATTTTAAATATTGTTTTTATGGGGCAGGGCGAGCCTTTACATAATTTTGACGCCGTTAAAAAAGCCTGTGAGATTTTTTTATCTAAACATGGCGCCTCTATTGGTGTTCAAAAAATTACTATTTCTACAGCGGGCTATCTTCCAGGATTAAAAAGATGGAGCGAAGAAATACCAGGAGTTAATCTGGCTTTGTCATTGCACTCACCATATGAAGAAAAACGTAATGAACTAATTCCCATTAATAAAAAATATCCATTACCTGAAGTATTGTCTTATATTGATAAGATACCGTTGCAAAAGAAACAATTTGTTACCTATGAATATATTCTGATTAAAGATTTAAATGATTCAACTGATGATGCTAATAAACTGGGAGAACTATTAGTAGGTAAGAGTGCTTATATTAATTTAATACCTTTTAACGCATTCCCAGGATCTGATTACAAACAACCAGATTCAAATACAATAGAAAAATTTAAAACAATTTTAGATACTTATAAAATTCCTACTTTAATACGAACAGCAAAAGGCGACGATGTATTAGCCGCCTGCGGTCAATTGAATTCTAAACAAACCCTTTAATCTAATAATTTTGGCGGGCAGTTGTTGCAACAAATAACGGTATAAAACGAAATACATAAGCTGTAAGGATTCGCTAAAAAATAACTAAAGCAATTATATTGCGCTATTTTATGCCTGCTTTTATTACGCATTGTCTCAGAATCATTAACTGTACAATGTTATCTATTAAGTCTTAATAGATTAGGTTATACAGCGCTATAATTTAATATAAAGAACTGCGTTCACATAGTTTTATTTGGATACTATGAAATAGTTCTTTACATTTTTGTGACGATATTTAGACTATCATCAACTTAAATAAGTACCATTTTAATTGCATATCTTCAATTATTAACTGTGCTTATCAAATCGTATTGGGGTAGGTTATGTCTGAACAATCTTCCGAGTTTCCAAGCTTATCAACACATCAACACAATAATTTAGCTGAACAACTTATAAAGCTAAATTACATAATTAATCATACGCCTGCATTAATTGGCTATTGGGATAATCAATTAATAAATCAATTTAGTAACGATGCTTATTCGCGTTGGTTTGGATTAACCCCAGAAGAAATTAAAGGCAAGCACATTCGTAAGGTTTTGGGTGACGAACTTTATCATAGCATTACTTTTGAAATCGAAGGAGTTCTGGCAGGCAAAGAACAAAGTTATGAGCGCTTTATCACAGATGCCAATACGGGCAAACCTATACATACTTTAACCAGGTATTTACCAGATATTTCTGAAGATTCTGTAAAGGGCTTTTATGTTGTAGGAGTCGACATTACAGATCACGTTAGTTTGCAAGATATGACCCTTAAGAGCGATACTATTTTAGATAATTTAACTAAAGGGGTCATAGTAACTGATATTAACAATCGGATTATTTATATTAACCCAGCTCTTGAGCGGATCACTGGTTATTCAATTCAAGATTTACTTGGCAAAATATACGATATATTACAAGGTTCAAATACTGATCGTACAGAATTACAAAAGATTAAAAGTGCAATCAATAGTCGACAAGCTTATCAAACTGAATTGCTAGGATTACGGAAAGATGGCACTGAGTTTTGGAGTGAAATAAATATCAATCCAATCTTCGATCGCGTAGGTAATTTCAGTCAATTCATCTATTTTCACAATGATATTACAAACCGTAAACGCTTAGAAGCTGAAAATATAGCCTCCGAACAGCGTTTCAGATCTTTGGCCAATGCGGCCCCCGTGTTAATTTGGTTGTCAGGACCAGATAAACTTTGTTATTGGTTTAATGCAACATGGTTAGCTTTTACCGGTCGCACTATGGAACAAGAAGCGGGTAATGGTTGGGCAGAGGGGGTACATCCGGAGGATTTACAGCGATGTTTAGAAAATTATATATCCCATTTTGAGCAACGATTACCTTTTAGAATGGAATATCGGTTACGCCGTTTTGATGGTGAATACAGATGGTTTGATGATAATGGAGTACCTCATTTTAATCATCTGGGTGAATTTGACGGGTATATAGGATCTTGTACAGATGTAACTGATATCAGAAACTCTAAGGCAGCAAGTGACTTTTTTAATATCTCCCATGAAATAATTTATAGCACTGATTTAAATGGAATTATTTTGGATGCTAACTTAAAATTTTTAGAAATTACAGGTTACAATCGCGAAGAAGTTATTGGTAAACATATCAAGATTTTAAAATCTGGTGCGCAAGACAAAAGTTTCTATACCAACATTTGGAACGCTATTAACAAAACCGGTTTTTGGAGTGGGGAAATTACAAATAGAAATAAGTACGGCCAATTCTATTCTGCCATCACTAGTATTAGCACCATCTCTGATAACTGCGGTCATCCAATTCGATATTTAGCAATTGCTAGTGACATTACCGCGCTGGTAGAGAGTCGTGATCAATTAAAGAGTCTTGCTTATTATGATAATTTAACAAGACTACCTAATCGAGCCCTATTATTGGATAGATTGGGGCAGGGGATGGCTCGAATCAATCGTGAAGGGGGATATTTGGCATTACTTTACATTGATTTGGACGGTTTTAAGCAAATTAACGATATTTATGGACACGAAATGGGGGACAAGGTTTTAGTGACTATCAGTCTGCGCATGAAAAATGCACTTCGTAATACCGATACTGTTGCGCGTATGGGGGGTGATGAATTTATTGTCGTGCTACCAAAGTTCACACTTCAAAACATGGTGATAACACCAGTTAAAAATTTATTAAAAGCCTGCTCAACACCCATTTTAGAGCAATCATTAACACTCAGTATCACTGCTAGCATTGGCGTCAGTCTGTATGGACGTGAATCTGCACAGCAAGGTTTAGAAATAAATACACTTATTAATCAAGCAGATCAAGCCATGTATAAAGCCAAGCAAGCAGGGAAAAACCGTTATCACTTCCATGAATCTTGAACTAAATGTCCGTCCATCGCTCAGCTTCTGTCTTTGGTCTCAAATGTACGAGAAATAGGATCATGGCCTTTTCGTTTAATTTGCGCCCGCCAACTATTTCCACGCTTTATATAAGTTGCCATTATTTTTCCTAATTAGGATATGTGCTGTAATTATGGGGCTTAGATTTTGACTATGCAAATATTCTCAGTACACCAGACTTACACCAAATGGAACCGTATTTGTGTTTTATGGATTTATTTTGGACAATAAAAAACCCGCGAAGCCTTTCGGCTTGCGGGTTTTTGTATTACTTTGCACTTCTCTGTACAACTAATTGGTACCGAGAGCCGGAATCGAACCGGCACTGAGTCACCCCAACCGGATTTTGAATCCGGCGCGTCTACCAGTTCCGCCATCCCGGCAAAGTAAGGTTATTATAAGGACACTTTAAAATAAAAGCTACTAAATTTTGGGATGTATTAATCAGCTTTAACCTGATAATATCAGCGCCTATGAAAAAAAGTGACTTTAATTATAACCTCCCAGACGCATTAATCGCCCAAAAACCCTTAGCAGAACGCGACGCAAGTCGCTTGTTATGCATGGATCGTCATACGGGTGCAATAAATGACCGGTATTTTACTGACTTTATAAACTTAGTTAATGAGCATGACCTTTTAATCTTTAACGATACAAAAGTGATTCCCGCGCGTTTATACGGTAAAAAGCAGACCGGTGGCAAAATTGAGATTTTGATAGAAAGAGTTCTAAATTCTCATCAAGCAATAGCACATATTAAGGCTAGCAAAGCCCCAAAACCCGGCACTCTTATCGAGTTAGATGACGGCTATGTCTGCACGGTTGAAGGTAGGGTTGATGATTTATTTCAATTAGATTTCAATCATCTAAATATTCTCGATCTCTTAGACAAAATTGGCCATATTCCATTACCACCTTACATTACCAGAGCGGATGACGCTTCTGATTTAACGCGTTATCAAACCGTATTTGCTAAAGAATCTGGCGCTGTGGCAGCACCGACTGCTGGCTTACATTTTGATTTAGCCATGCTAGATAAAGTTAAAGCTAAAAATATAGCGACGGCATTTGTTACCTTGCATGTGGGCAGTGGTACTTTTCAACCGGTAAGGGTAGAAAACTTAGCTGAGCATCTAATGCATAAAGAATATTTTGCTGTTTCAGAGCAAACAGTCGAAGCGGTAAATGCAGCTAGGGCAAGAGGTGGACGAGTGATAGCCATTGGTACCACAGCCGTTAGGGCTTTAGAATCTGCTTCTAAAAGTGGTGTTTTAAGCACTGGCTTTGGCGATACTGATTTGTTTATAACCCCTGGTTATCAATTTAAATCTGTCGATGCGATGCTAACAAACTTTCACTTACCCGAATCGACATTATTAATGCTTGTTTCTGCCTTTGCAGGTTATGAACCTGTTATGCGGGCTTATCAACATGCAATTGATGAGTCTTATCGATTTTTTAGTTATGGCGATGCCATGTTTTTAAGTTAAAACCAACCTTTATATTTAAATAAGCACGATTTCTGATGTCTAATTCCTCAATCTTTTCACCTAGTGTTCCAAGCTCTAAAGAATCCCTTGTCATTTGGTCAGGTTTAACGGGTTGTGCTGATGCCTTAAGTTTGGCTGCTGCCATTAATAATTCAAAGCATTTATTTGTAATTATTACCCCTGATAGTCAAACAGCTTTACGACTAGAACATGAATTAGCCTTTTTTTTAGCCTCAGATATTGCTTTATTACATTTTCCAGATTGGGAAACCTTACCGTATGATGTTTTTAGTCCTTTATCCGAAATTATCTCAGAACGCTTAAAAACCTTAGCTTTATTACCCGAAGTTAAACGAGGGGCTTTAATTTTATCGGCCACCACCTTAATGCATAGACTGGCACCTAGGGAGCATGTTTTAGCGAATAGTTTTTGTATTAAAGTTGGGGATATATTTAATTTAGAGCTCAATAGAATTAAGTTAGAAAGTGTGGGTTATCAGTGTGTATCACAGGTATATCAACATGCCGAGTTTGCCGTTAGAGGCGCTATAGTTGATTTATTTCCTATGGGGAGCAAGGTACCTTATCGAATTGAATTATTTGATGATGAAGTTGAGTCTATAAGAACTTTTGACCCTGAATCGCAGCGCTCGCTGGAAAAGATTGATCAAATCCAATTATTCCCAGCCCGCGAATTTCCGTTTACTGATGAATCTATTAAGTTATTTAGACAAGCTTTTAGAACCCAATTTCCGGATACTTCCCCAAAAAATACCCTATATGTCGATATTAGCAAGGGCATTACTCCCAACGGCATAGAGTATTATTTACCTTTATTTGTTGAACAAACCGCGACTCTATTTGAATATTTACCCAAATCTGCCGTATTAGTTGTTTCAGAAGATATCAATAGCACAGCAACAGCTTTTTATAGTGAAGCAGAAGAGCGTTATGAGCAACGAAAATATGATCTTGAGCGCCCCTTATTAAAGCCAGAGCAATTATTTTTATCTGCTGATAAATTGGCAGAAAACCTGTCTAAATTTGCTCGAATTACCCTGTCTGAACATACCCTAGGGGCGGACAATGCCTCACCCTGTTTACCGTTACCTCAGGTTATGTTGGATATTAAATCCAACACGCCAGCCGCTAACTTACAAAGTTTTATTGACTCTTTTGCTGGCAAAATATTATTTGTTTCTGAGTCAGCCGGGCGCAGAGAAGCCTTAATTGATAGACTTCGTACCTACAAAATTAATGTAAAAGTCGTTGATAACTGGCAAGGCTTTCTTAATTCGGAAGTCTCGCCTTGTATTATTGTTGCCCCGATGGAAAACGGGGTATGTTTAGATAACCCAGCTATTGCAATTATTACTGAAAGCCAATTATCGGGTGAAAAAGTCTTACAAAGACGCAGAAGAAAACAATCTGCAACCAAAGAGTTAGAAAACATTGTTAATAATCTTAATGAACTCACTATTGGTTCAGCCGTTGTGCATAGGGATCATGGGGTAGGGCGGTATTTAGGCTTACAAACATTACAAATTGGCGGAATTACTTCCGAGTTTTTAACTTTAGAGTATGCCAATAACGATAAATTATATGTACCTGTTTCAACCTTGTATGTCATTGGTCGATACACCGGCATGAATCCTGATGATGCACCTTTGCATAAATTAGGTGGCGAGCAATGGTCAAAGCTAAAACAAAAAGCGATTGAAAAGATTAGAGACGTCGCCGCAGAATTATTAGAGATTCATGCAAAACGAGCGATTAAATCGGGTCATGCTTTTGAAATAGATCAGAGTGAGTACCAAACTTTTGCGGATGATTTTGCCTTTGAAGAAACCCCAGATCAACAAACCGCTATTGAAGCTATCCTTGATGATATGTCCAGTGGACAACCCATGGATCGCGTTATTTGCGGCGATGTGGGGTTTGGTAAAACAGAAGTTTCAATGCGTGCGGCTTTTATTGCTGCACAAAGTGGTAAGCAAGTCGCAGTATTGGTACCCACTACTTTGTTAGCTCAACAACATTACCAAAACTTTAGAGACCGATTTGCTGATTGGCCTTTTAGAGTTGAAGTGATGTCTCGATTTGTGACCGCTAAAGAAATAAAACAAATTACAGCCGATTTAGCAGATGGCAAAGTGGATATTGTCATTGGTACGCATACACTCTTATCTAAAGAACTTAAGTTTAAAGAACTGGGACTGGTTATTATTGACGAAGAACATCGTTTTGGGGTGCGTCAAAAAGAACATTTTAAAAAGTTGCGTAGTGAAATTGATTTCTTAACCTTAACTGCAACACCGATACCCAGAACTTTAAACATGGCGATGTCTGGTTTGCGCGATATATCGATTATCGCAAGTCCACCGCCTAATCGGCATGCGATTAAAACATTTATAACCGAATGGGTTGATGCGCAAGTAAAAGAGGCGTGCCTGCGTGAGATAAAACGCGGTGGTCAGGTGTTTTTCTTGCACAATGAAGTCAAAACCATGGAGAAGATGGCGCGTGAGTTATCCGAGTTAATTCCTGAAGCTCGTATTGAAATCGCGCATGGTCAAATGCCTGAGCGTGAACTTGAGCGCATCATGTTGGATTTTTATCACCAGCGCTTTAATTTATTGATTTGTTCAACAATTATCGAAAGTGGTATTGATATTCCTAGTGCTAATACGATTATTATTAATCGCGCTGATAAATTAGGTTTAGCACAATTGCATCAATTAAGAGGCCGCGTTGGGCGTTCTCACCATCGGGCTTATGCCTACTTTATTGTACCGCCAAAATCACTGTTAACTAAAGATGCGCAAAAACGCTTAGAAGCGGTAGAGGCTTCAGGCGATTTAGGCGCTGGCTTTATGTTGTCATCTCATGATCTTGAGATTAGAGGGGCGGGTGAATTATTAGGCGATGGTCAAAGTGGTCAAATTCAAGAGATTGGCTTTACGCTTTACACAGAATTATTAGATAGAGCGGTTAATTCCTTAAAATCGGGTAAACAACCAGAATTAGATGCGCCTATGGATCATGGTGCAGAAGTTGATTTACAAGCAGCGGCTTTAATACCAGAAGATTATTTGCCTGATATTCATTCAAGATTAGTGTTGTATAAACGTATATCAAGTGCTGAAACGGCAGCGGATTTACGCGAGTTGCAAATTGAAATGATAGACCGCTTTGGTTTATTGCCGGAGCAAGTTAAAACTTTGTTTAGTGTTGCGGAGTTAAAACAACAAGCTGATAAATTAGGTATTAAAAAAATTGAAGCAAATAGCGGCGGTGGTCGGATTATTTTTAGCATTGAACCTAAAATTAATGCTGAGAAACTGATTAATTTAATCCAAACCCGCGCTAGTGTGTTTAAGTTTGATGGCGCTGATAAATTAAAATATATCAAAGCCTTTGAAACAACAGCTGAAAAAATTGAATTTGTTACAAATTTGTTAGTGTTACTAACCCCAACCGAGTAAAGCAATGACTGCACTAGTATTAAAAGCTAATGAAACAGAAGAATATTATTTTGATGAGGGTTGTTACATCTTAGAATTATCTAATACCGCTAATGATCCTGAGGTATCAATAGCCAGAGCAAGAGTTAAACCAGGTGTTACGACAAAGTTACACCGTTTAAAGGGGGTGGTTGAGCGCTATGTTATTATTTCTGGTAGTGGACTATTTGATGTGCCTGGTGAACCCACACAAAACTTAGCGCCTGGAGATGTGGTAATTATTCCGCCGATGTCTCCACAAAGCATTACTAACAACGGCCCTGAGGATTTAATCTTCTTAGCCATCTGTAGCCCACGGTTTACGGTCGATATTTACGAAAATATGGCGTAAACATTGGACTACAGGCCTCAAGACTTGTTATTATCACTACGGCCGATCAAAATTGATTGCCCCCTCAAAATTCACCAGCCGTTAGGCGAAAGTTTTAAATAATCTGTGGAGTTAATTATGCATAATGTCACGTTAATAAAAGGTGATGGAATTGGTCCGTCTATCATGGATGAAGCGGTAAAAGTTATTGATGCGTCAGGCGTAAAAATTAACTGGGAAGAAGCTTATGCAGGTTTATCTGCCTTCGAAAAATTTGGTACGCCTTTACCAGAAGAAACCTTAACTTCTTTTGATAAAACTCGTGTCGCCTTTAAAGGCCCTTTAACGACTGTTGTAGGTACTGGCTTTAGAAGTATCAATGTTGCATTGCGTCAACAATATGATTTATATGCTAATGTGCGTCCTGCTAAAAATTGGCCAGGCATCGTCACGCGTTATGATGATGTTGATATCGTCATCGTAAGAGAAAACACAGAAGGTTTATATGCGGGTCTTGAGCATTACTTAACGCCTAAAAAAGATATTGCAGAAAGTTTGGCCGTGGTTACGCGTGTAGCTTCTGAACGCATTATTGATTATGCCTTTAAATATGCGCGTGATAATAATCGTAAAAAAGTAACTGTTTGCCACAAAGCTAATATCCTTAAATATAGCCAAGGTTTATTTTTAGAAGTCGCTAGAGAAATAGCGCCTAAATATCCTGATATTCAATTTGATGAAAAAATCGTCGATGCAGCTTGTATGCATATGGTAATGAATCCACAACAATTTGATGTCGTTGTAACAACAAATATGTTTGGTGATATTTTATCGGATCTTACCGCTGGATTAGTGGGTGGTTTAGGTTTAATACCTGGCGCTAATATTGGTGCAGATGCGGCCTTATTTGAAGCGGTACATGGCAGTGCACCTGATATTACCGGCAAAAACTTAGCTAATCCTATCGCTGTTATTATGGCGGGTGTTATGATGCTTAACTATTTAGGCGAAACTAAAGCCGCAGATAGAATTAAAGCAGCAGTAGAAAAAGTAGTTATCGAAGGTAAATTTGTGACCAAAGACATCAATCCAAATTCTACATGCGGTACTGTAGAAATGGGTGATGCTATTGTTGCAGAATTATTAGCTTCTGCTTAATTCTTCGATACAACTCTAAAGCAACAGCACGCTACTATTTATTTTATCTATTGTGGCGTGCTGTACTTTTTATAGTTCTCTTATAAACAGATTATTGTTTTGTTATGTTAACAGAGCATTCCGCTAAACCAACTGAACATTCCGCTAAGCCAATTGAGCATTCAACTAAACCAACCGAGCATTCAGCTAAACCAATTGAGCATTCAACTAAACCAACTGAGCATTCAGCTAAACCAACTGAGCATTCAGTTAAGTTAACTGAGCATTCAGCTAAACCAACTGAGCATTCCGCTAAGCCAATTGAGCATTCAGCTAAACCAACTGAGCATTCAGCTAAACCAACTGAGCATTCAACTAAACCAACCGAGCATTCCGTTAGTCTTTTTAAGTGTCACATAATTAAGGGTTGTTCTTTTTATAATGAAGCTATTTCTGGCATTCTTAAACATTCAATCGCTTTAGATAGAGTGTGCATAGGTGCTAAGTATTACTGTGCTATATCTAAAAAGTCGCTTAAATGCTAAGCAATAAAGTGTTATAATTCAATAAAATATAACCTAAAGAAACTAAGTTTTTTGTGCAATTAGAACCCAATAAATCGATTTATACCTGGAAAGGCATATACAAAATTGCCTTAGAGCACAAGAAAATCCTCATTTATTCCCATTTCATTGCCATATTAGCCACCATCGCCAGTGTTCCGGTGCCGTTGTTAATGCCCTTATTGGTTGATGAAGTCTTACTTAATAAACCCGGCTGGGTCATAGCATTTATTAATCGTTGGTCGCCATTAGAATGGCAACTCCCGGTCTTATATATTTCAGTTATATTGGTACTCAGTCTTTTACTAAGACTCATTGCCAGTGCTTTTAACATTATACAAGCTCGGCATTTTTCTTGTATCTCAAAAGATATTATCTTTCGTATCCGAAAAAATCTAATTAACCATCTACAGACTATTTCAATGTCTGAATATGAAAGTTTAGGTTCAGGTAGCGTGGTTAGTCATTTAGTTAAAGATTTAGATACCATCGATGCCTTTATTGGCACTACCGTGAGTAGATTGTTAGTTGCAATGCTTACAATTATCGGTACGGCTGCTATTCTGCTGTGGATGCACTGGCAATTAGGTTTGTTCATTTTGCTTTTAAATCCAGTTGTTATCTACTTAACGCGTCTTGTGGGCGCCCGAGTTAAAGATCTAAAGTCTAAAGAAAATTCAGCTTATGAGATTTTTCAACAATCACTTACAGAAACTTTAGAAGCTATTCATCAGATTAGAGCTAGCAATAGAGAACAGCATTATTGTAAAGAATTGATTGAATCTGCGCGCTCGGTAAAGGATTATTCAGCGGCTTATGCGTGGAAGAGCGATGCAGCCTCTCGGTTAAGTTTTTTAGTGTTTTTATTTGGTTTTGATATATTTAGGGCCTGTGCCATGTTAATGGTGTTTTATTCTGATTTAAGTATCGGAGAGATGCTGGCTGTTTTTGGTTATCTGTGGTTTATGATGGCACCTGTTCAAGAAATTTTAGGTATTCAATACGCTTTTTTTGCGGCAAAAGCCGCCTTAATTAGAATTAATCGTTTAACTGCTTTACAGCAAGAACCCAATTATCCGCATTTACATAATCCTTTTTTAAAGACCAAAACAGTTGCTATTAGCATTGAGGACTTGCACTTTAGTTATGGCCAAGAAAAAATTCTTAATGGCATTAATTTAAGCATTAAGGCCGGCGAAAAAATTGCTTTAGTGGGTGCTAGTGGTGGTGGAAAATCCACCTTAATTCAAACCCTTATTGGCTTATATTTACCAAGTTCGGGTCACATTAAATTTAGTGGTGTGCCTATAGAAGAAATAGGCTTAGATATTGTCAGAGAAAATGTAGTCACCGTTTTACAGCACCCCGTGTTATTTAATGACAGCATTAGAGCTAATTTAACTTTAGGTAAAAAAGTGACCGATGAGGTGCTATGGAAGGCATTAAAGATTGCCCAATTATTCGACACGGTTAAAGAACTAGAATCGGGGCTTGATACCATTGTGGGCCGTTTGGGTATGCGTTTATCCGGCGGACAAAGACAACGTATGGCAATTGCACGCATGGTAGTTGCTGACCCTAAAGTAGTCATTTTGGATGAAGCCACCTCGGCGTTAGATACTGAAACAGAACATAAATTGCATCAGGCCATGACTGAGTTTTTGAAAGATCGCACTACTTTAATTATCGCCCATCGCTTAAGTGCAGTCAGACAAGCCGATCATGTTTATGTGTTTGAAGAAGGTGTTATTTGTGAACAAGGACACCATGAAACACTGATCAATCAAAATGGGCTATACGCCAAATTATACGGCGAATATCAATAAATATTAGGTTATAACATGACAGAAGTTTACGATCTTCATTGCCATTCAACTGCATCAGATGGCGCATTATCTCCAGAAAATGTGGTACTAAGAGCACAACACCAAGGTGTTACCACACTTGCCTTAACCGATCATGACACCGTCGCCGGCTTAGCGACCGCACAAGCCACTGCTGATAAAATTGGTCTGCAATTAATCCCTGGCATAGAGCTCTCTGCTAATTGGCAAAAACACTGCTTACATATTGTGGGTTTAGGCATAGACCCTAGCTATAAGCCTTTAGTTGAAATAACTGATTTTCTGCAGAATACTCGCTATGAACGCGCCGAAAAAATGGCTGCAAAGTTAGAGAAAAAAAGAATTCCTGGCGCTTTAGCTGCCGTAAAAGCTGCAGCAGGTGAAGGTATGATTACGCGCACCCATTTCGCTGACTTTTTGTTGTCTCAACATCATGTGGATACCCAACAAGAAGCTTTTGATCGTTATTTAGGGCAGGGTAAATCAGCTTATGTGCCTACTATTTGGCCAGAACTAGCTGATGTGGTTAAGTGGATTACTGGTGCGGGTGGTGTTGCGGTTATTGCACATCCCTTGCGCTACAAGTTATCGGCTAATTGGATGAAACGCTTATTAACGGAGTTTAAATCTTTTGGTGGGCAAGGCATTGAAGTTATTACTAGCCGTATTAATCAAGATGAAATTCGCTTAATAGCCAATTACGCCCAAAATTATGAATTAGTAGGCTCTGTAGGTTCAGATTTTCATAATGAGAATAATCCCTATGTTGAGCTCGGACGAATTGCGCAATTACCTCCCTCAATAACCCCAGTTTGGAGCTTACTTTAAGCCTTATGGGAATTATTAAAAAACTAGCTTCACAAACTGCTATTTATGGCCTTAGTAGTATCTTTGGGCGGTTTCTAAATTATTTATTAGTTCCACTCTATACTTATTATTTTTCAGCAGCACAATACGGCATAGTCTCAGAGTTTTACGCGTATGCTGGCTTTTTTTCAGTATTACTATTGTTTGGCTTAGAAACCGGTTATTTTAGATTTAGAGATAAAGCAGAGATTCAGCGCGACGTTGCTTATTCCACAGCACTTATGTTTGTTTTAGTCATCAATTTACTGTTTTTAGGCCTTATTGTTTTTGTAAATAATGAGCTTTCCAGTAGCCTTAATTACGCAACTCATCCTGAATATGTGTTGTGCTTTAGTGCAATTTTAACCTTAGATGCGCTGTCTGCTATTCCATTTGCGCGTTTAAGAGCGCAGAACAAAGCCTTTGTCTTTGCGGGCATTAAAATATTAGAAATTCTTATCAGTGTTTTATTAAGTTTATTTTTTATAGTGTATTGCCCTAAAGCCTTAGCTTTGAACGAAGACTCTTGGGTTAAGCCGTTTTACAATCCAAATCTAGGTATTAGCTATATATTTTTAGCTAATTTAATGGCCAGTGCTTTTAAATTTATAGTGTTAATTCCGCAATTTTTAGGCTTAAGATGGGGTTTTAACCGGACTTTATTTATTAAAATGTTGCGTTATTCTCTGCCAATGGTGGTTATTGGTTTTGCAGGTATTATCAATGAAATGCTGGATAGGGCATTATTAAAATTCTTATTACCCTATGATCCAGAAACTAATATGCAGATGCTGGGAATTTATAGTGCTTGTTATAAACTCTCAATCTTAATGTCTTTGTTTATTCAGGCTTTTCGATTTGCAGCGGAACCTTTTTTCTTTGCGTATGCTGATAAAGACGATGCTAAGGCCGTATATGCAAAAATACTCAATTATTTTGTTATATTCTGTGTCTTTATCTTTTTATTAGTAAGTTTATACATTGATTTTTTTAAATATTTTCTGGGTGCTGAATTTAGAGTAGGGCTTAAGGTTGTGCCTGTTTTATTAATGGCCAATTTATTTTTAGGTATCTATGTAAATTTATCAATCTGGTATAAGTTAACTGATCGCACCTTACTTGGTGCTTGTGTTTCTTTAACAGGTGCTGTTATTACCGTACTTTTAAATATATGGTGGATTCCTTTATTTGGGTATGAAGGTTCTGCATGGGCCACTTTGATATGTTATGTGTTTATGGCATTAATTTCGTATTTATTAGGTCGGTACTACTATCCAATAAATTACAATCTTATCCGCATCTTGGCTTATATAAGTTTAGGCATCGGTTTATTTTTATCTAAAGATGTTATCCCAGTGCATTTTGCATGGCAAACACCTTGGCTAATATCCACAGCGTTATTGGCTATGTATCTTTTAATCGTGTTATTTGTTGAGTCAATTCCCCCAAAAAAACTTAATACCTGATGTCATATTATTGACGTTAAACTCCATTAGAATAATTGGCTTTATTTAGTCAATCTTTTGTATGGAAAAAACTATGCAAGTGCGAGCGCGTTTTATAGGTGGCTTAGCGTTACTTTTATTAGGGTTCTGGGTATTACATAGTTATCTGGATTTATTAGCCTGGGCTGTAGTATTAGCGATATCGACATGGCCTATCTATCAAGGCCTACTTGCAGCAAAGTTATTTCACGGACAAATCAACTTAGTGGCATTAAGCCTCACCCTCATAATAGCGACGCTAATATTTGTACCATTAGGATTTGGCTTGAATCGCTTAATTCAAGAAGCAGAAGCCTTTGGTCATATCATGACACAACTCTCCTCCACAGGGATTCCTTGTCCTGAGTGGCTACAAAATTTACCATGGCTAGGTGTGCATGCTAAGCAGTATTGGATACAGTTTTTGGGGAGTACTGAATCTGCTAAAACTTCTTTAGAGTGGCTAGATAGTGGGCGTATTTTTAACTATACAAAAGATTTTGCGAATCAATTAATACAACGATTTTTTGGTTTTTTACTTATTTTATTAACACTCTTATTTGTCTATCAACATGGCGATAATCTAGGCCAACAGATACTAAATAGTAGCCGAAAGATTTTTGGGGAAAAAGGTTATCAGTATACTGTGCACGCCAATAACGCAGTAAGGTCAACTGTTAATGGCATGTTAATGATAGGTCTGGGTAAAGGTTTATTAATGGGGGCAGGGTATGCCTTTGTGGGTTTAGACAATCCAGCTATATTAGGCGCTTTGACCGGTGTTTTTGCCATGATTCCGTTTGCGGCAAAACTTATTTTTAGCGCCTGTGCAATTGTATTAGTTGCTCAAGATCATATCGCCGAAGCTACCGGCTTATTCACTTACGGCATGATATTAACCATGATTGCCGATAATTATCTAAGACCTTTGTTGATTGGTGGTAGTGTAAAGCTGCCATTTTTATGGACTTTATTAGGCATCTTTGGTGGTATGGAAACCTGCGGAATGCTGGGGCTATTTTTAGGCCCCGCCTTAATGGCTGTTTTAATGTCCATATGGCGGGATTGGTTAGCTGATTTAGAAATCTCTGAGCCCACTAAAGCTTAAATATGTTGGTTTAATAAACCTAAATTTACTTTACCTTTTTGCTTTTACACATTTAGCAATATAAGCACTGCGCTCATCACTATTAAGATTTAATTTTTCAGCCTCTGCTTTACAGGCTCTGTAGAGGCCATCTTTTGATGAATGGTATTTATTATTAATTAATTGTTCAGTGCTAATTTGGTTATTAACCGACTCAGCAGCAGCACAACAATTAAGCGTGACTAAAAATAATGAACTAGCTAAAACTCTTACTAACATAGTATGTCTCCAAAGATATTTATCAATTTTATACAACTTGCCTGATCGCTTAAGGTTATGGAATAACCCAGTTTGCGTTAACCTCATCAAAACTATTTTCTTTACTATTAAACTTTCTTACATAAGCCCCTTTAGAAGCAAATTGTTGATTATTACCTAAACTCATACGAGGATAAGCACTGATACTTTCTCTTTTGGCTAATACATTACTGTCTACAGAATGAATTGCAGTAACATTTGAATCTGTTTTAGCTATCTGTTCAGTATTAGCAAGCTTTGGCTTACGACCACCACCCCCCATCATCATTGCCTGTACTTCTTCTTGAACTTGCATGGCATCGCGCATCGATAAGGTAGCTTCCGCACGGTCCATTAGATAATCAGTGTAATAATTATTCAACATAGACGATGTCATCCATGCAAACGAATTTACTGCGAAATAAATTTCTGACTGCATTTTTTCATCAACTAAAGGTACACGCCAAAAAGTTAACCAATCTTTAAAATGCGCTAAGTTTGCAGCCCGAATTTTAGGTAGTTCTAAGCGATCTATTAATACAGCGTTTTTAGCCCAATCACCTAATGTTACGTCTGCTTTTTCACCGAGTAAGGTAGCTGACCAAAAACTAGCACCAGGTGGTGCGGTTTGATTTTTGATTAAGGTGTCTTTTTCGGTTATATCTAGCCAATTAACCACAATGTCATTATCACCAAGTGCTCTAAGTGCGTTTGTTATTTGCGAATTTTCAGGCGCTACATTAAGGTTAATAACCTGAATACCTTGTTTTGTTATTAAATCTGCTAAAGTTTGTGCTGCAGATTTCGCTATTGCTTGTTCACCGATAATCTGTAAAACACTTTTGGTTTTTTCTTTAGTAGCTAATATCTCTTTAGCCATCACCTTAGCTTCTAATTGCAAGCCTTCAGAAAAAAACACACCATATTCATCATTAGCATTTTTGCTAATGACATGATCCACACTTGGAAACCAACAAGGTACTTTATTTGATTTACAAAAGTGTTGTACTGGTTGCCAATCCGTCTTACTTAAGCCTGACACAAGGGTAAATACCGGTGTTTCAGATTGTTTTTTAATAAGCTGAGCTTCCCAAGTATCACTGTTACCGGTTAACTCCCATACATTAAGCTTCCAATACCGACGACTGTTTAAGCGTCTTTCAATGGGAGCGATGCGTTGGCGTTGGCCTGATTTAACATTAAGATTATGCTGATTAACTAAAGTATTTATAGTATCTAAAAATATCTTACGCGCATTCGCATCAACTTCTGGAGTAATAACAGTTGCCAAAGCAATTTCTTTCTCATCAACGCCAGGCGCCCAATTCGCAGATAAAGTTCTTAAATACGCTTGTATATCCAAAACCTCTGCGTCTGATACCTTATATCTAGGCATTAATTGAGTTAATACTCTACCCGAACTATGTTTACCCAGACGTATAGCTTCTGACAAGCTATGCGTATCATAAATCTTACTTGCGACCGAAACTCCTCTATTAAAACGTTTATCAATTTGTACCGTAACAGGCTTTTCAGCACTAAAAAGCGCATTTCCTGATATGGGTGGAATAACTTCGTTACCTTCTACACCGCCTAAGCCACTGCGTCTGTGACAATTAATACACCCAGATTGTGTGCCTGATAACTTACTTTCTCCTGCACCAGTCGCTGTTAATGGTTGTCCGTTGTCACGTTTACCTTCAAGGTAAAGATGCATACCACGCTTTATGGATGCATCAATATCTTGTTGACTCTTTGCAGAGTTACTCGTGGCTGCAACGAGTAACTCTGAGTTAGATAGTATTAATAGTATTAATAATAACTTTGCGTAAGTCATATTAAGGTGCTGTTACAGTAATAACATTTGAGTAAGTAGAGCTTCCAGCTAGGTTTGTGGCTTTCACTCTGAAGTTATAAACCGTACCTGTTTTAAGCCCCGTCACCGTTAAGCTTTTATTGCTAGTTGCATTTGCCCCAGCCACTACCGTAGACACAGTACCTGCAGGAACCGTTACGCCTAATGCAGGGAAGGTTGCAGGGCTCGTTAACCTTTCAACGGTAAAGCCAGTCTCGTTAGTTGAATTATCAGCCCACGTTAAATTGACTGTTTTAGCAACTGCTGGCACCGTAGGTACATAAAGCAAGTTACTAGGCGCAACTGGAGCAGTAAAGTTTATAGGTGTAGTGAATATAGGACTTGATAAGGCCGCTCCGTTAATTGCCGTAATCTGATATTCATAAGTACCTTGTGCGACTGGTGCAACCAAATTATCTACATAGCTGACCAAACGATTAATAGTGGTTTTGTTACCCGCTGTACTAACCACGGTTGCAAGAGTTGTCCAAGCGGGTGTTACTCCACCAACGGGTGTGATTCTGCGTTGTACAGTAAAACCAGCTTCGTTAGTTGATTGATCTGTCCAACCCACAGTTATACTTGTTGCATTAGTAATTGTTACTGTAGGTAGTGTAGGCGCGTTAATTACTGTTGTAATATCAGTGCCGTATGTCACTATATCTGAACTACCTGTTGCTTTAACCGCAGCAATGCTATATCGATATTTAACACCCGGTAAGGCAGTGGTGTCCGTATAGGTCATACCCGCATTAACCGCTGTTATTTGTGCTTTGGTAGAGGTAATAGCAAACTTAGTGGCTGTGCCAACAACTAAATTAGTTAATGGATCAACAACGCTACGACTAATACTAAAGCCAGTTTCGTTATTTGAGTTATCTACCCAGTTTAAAATCACATTAGAGCCAGCAACCGAGCCCACAAAACTTGATGGCGCCGCTAAAGGAATAATGATTTGTGCTGGCGTCATCGATATTGCAGATGAAGATCCTGTACCTATAATCGCTGCTATAGAGTATTGATATTTGACACCAATTAAAGCGGTTGCATCAACATAAGATCTTGCTCCAATTGCCGTTTTTTGCGCAGCAGAACTCACTACATTGATTAAAGTAGGAGCCCCTACCACACCAGTAATGGGGTCAACTACAGTACGAGATATTTGGAAAGAAGATTCATTAGTCGAATTATCAGTCCATGCCAAGGTTATATTGGTGCCATTTTGGGTACCAGTTAATGCACTAGGTGCTGCAATAGGCATTAATATGGATACTGGTCCCACAACAGTTGAACTATTTACCCCATTAACAGCCCCCACTGTATAAGTATATGACACACCCAGTACTGAGGTATTGTCGGTATAAGAAACCGGACCACCCACAGAGCCAATTGTTGTAGAGTTAACAGAAATCACTGTAGGTACTCCAACTTGCACACCTGTTATAGAATTAAATGCAGTACGCGTAATTTTGTAAGTTTTTTCAAAGCTTGAGTTGTCTGTCCAATTTAATTGTACAAAGTTACCAGATTGTATTGCCGTTAAACCACTTGGCGCAGCAAGAGTTAGTGATAATGTTGCACTATTAGAAACTGCTGATGTCCAAGTATGTCCATTAGATACATTGATAGCTTTTACCTGATAAGCATAATTTCCTCCAAGAACGACTGTGGTATCTTCAAAACTTACCCTTCCTCCTGTTGATGCACCGTTTAATACAGTGACAGTCCCTGCAGGTAAGGCTGTAAAACTACCCACCGATATCCCTGTAACATCTGCTCTTTCTACAATAAAAGCGGTTTCATTATTTGAAGCGTCTGTCCAAGATAAACTGATACCATTTCCAGTAGAACTAGTTGCCAGTAAATTAGTTGGCGTTGCTACTTGTTTAGGTACAACAACGGTTGCTGGAGTAGTGCTGACCGCATTTGATAAGAAGGGGCCATTAGCAATAGCTGCATTTTTGGCTTTAATAGTATATTGATAGTCTATACCGGCAACTGCAGTTGTATCTATGTAAGTTAATGTATCAACGGCTGAATTAATCAATGCGGTGCTAGGTACAGTAAAAGTAGTTGTTGTACCCACTACTTTAGCTTGGGTTACCGTATTGTATTCATTTCGCTCAATTTCAAAGCTCGTTTCTACATTAGAGTTATCTAACCAACTAAAATTGATGCCAGTACCATTTACAGTTGCTGTAAAAATACTTGGGTCAGTCAAAGTTAATCCAAATGACGCACTTTGTTCTGAAACTAAAGACTCAGAAGTAACACCGTCAGTTACATCATCGATTGCCTTAACCCGATACACATAGGTATCACCAATGACTGCTGTCGTATCCTCATAGGATTGTCTGCCAGATGTACCTGCGCTTGCTGTTGTTGCTTGTGTAGTAAGTGTTGCAAAAGTACCTGCATTACCACCCGTGACAAGGGCTCTTTCGATTACAAATTTAGTTTCGTTGTTAGAGTTATCTGTCCAAGAAACGGCAATGCCATTATTTGTTGCATTTGTATTAGCAACCAGATTAGTTGGTTGTGCTAAAACTACACCTAAGGTTGTTGCAGTAACGGCGGTACTTTCACTAGAAGTAAAAGAAGTTTTGATACTTTTTACCTTAAACTGATAATTACTTGCCATGGTAAGTCCAGTGACTTGATAAGTTACTGTGCCACCATTTGTATTGGCAGGTAATGAAGTAACTGAAGTCCATGTCACTCCTGCATCAGAACTGGACATTACTTCATAGCCAGTTTCATTACTGAGATCAGTCCATGTTAACGTTAAATCGGTTCCGGTAATTAAACTAACGGCTAAATCTTGAACAGTGGCAGGAGCTTGTTCAAAAAGTACAGGCACAGAAGCGGATTCACCAGATTGATTAACACTGACAACTCTGTAGTGATAATCTGTATTGGCAGTTAATGCACTTAACTTAGTGTCAAAATACTCTCTGTTAGCAATTGTATTAATTTGAGAAATACCCACTGGACTAAGATTTCCATTTACTAAGCCAGGAATCGGTGTTAACGGATCTTCAAAATCTAGAGACGCTGCTTTTGTCCATGCTGATTCTACGCCGTTAATTAATGGAGCCTTTTCAACTCTGAAACCAATTTCATTCTGTGGGTTTGCCTTAGTTGTAGAAGCACTAATAGGTGTGGTATCTGACCAAGTTACTCGACCTGTTGTTGTATCAAGGGTCACACTAGAGGGCGCATCAGGTGTTACAACGGTCTTTGGTAAAAAGACCATAGGGCGCATTAAATCATTTTCTTCATGACCCAAGATGTGACAGTGATAAACATATTCCCAGCCGTAGTTTTGAATTTCATTTGCTACACCTGGTACGCCATTAATGGCTGGAATAGCCTCACCAGTCGCTAAATTATATTGTTGAAACGCTAATGGAATTTGTGGTGCTGCTATACCTTCTGAAAAATAGTTTCTATCAAGTGAAGTATTTGTCGTGTCATTTGCGTTTAAGGTTGGATCCATTAAACGGACACTATCCGCTAAACCAAAAGGTAATTCTGGGGTTTTAGGTTTTAAAGCAATGATGACATCTTGGCCTGGCCAGTTTTGGATGGTTTCTTTCCAACCAGCTTCATCAGGCGTTGGATTAATCATCTGTCCAGTTAGTGAATCAACTCTAGCAATAACTTGCGCATTAAATAAATGCACATGGATAGGATGGTTGTCAGCATCTATATTTTTGATATGCCAATATTGAATTTTTCCATCTTCTACAATATCAGTAGGCGCATCAATATATGCTAAGGGGGTTGATTTATTCAAAGTCGGCAGTTGAATACCAAAATTTGCAATCAAGCGTCCAAAGTTAACATCAAAGGCACCTTCAATAGTTTTAGCAACCAGTTTGATAGTAGGGTTTTCTGCTTGCCATTGGGCTAAAGTTTTACCTGTAGGTTGGCCATCAGCAACAAAACGCGTTGCAATATCTGCATCTGCTTTTGAAGCATAAAGTGCTGGTAGCGTTGTTGCTAATGCACCTCCTACATTTTGTGGGTCATAAGGCGCATCAGCACTAGCATTAGCCACCTTAATTTGCATCAAAGTACGCGTATTAGGACCATAACCCGGAGCTGTTGTAGGTGCACCACCAATCGATGTTTGATCTGGACCGCCAGTAAAATAATCATAACGCGTATCTCCATCGGGAACTGGAGCTGTTGAATCGTTATATAAAATAAGCGTTTTACCCGCATATTGTGAAAAATCGATGACTGTATCGGCTCGCTCAGCATTTGCTAAATAAAATCCGCCTTTGGTTTCTGTAACACTGATAAATTCATTAGTAATAGGGTCTCTATTAATAATCATATCCATGGATCTTGGCTTATGCACAATAGGCTTAGGAATTAAACCTGTTTCATTAGCAAATTGAATAATTGCTGGGCCCGCATTAGCAGGATCAGGAACGCCTTCTGGACGGCCTATTTCCGTATTTAAAGTGACTATTGCCCCACTACCACTACTGCCAGTCGAATCTTCGATTTTGATTTTTGGATTTGTATAACCAGAACCTGGATTATCCAATTTGATATCTGTGATAACACCATTAACTACGGTTGCAGTGGCAAGTGCTCCACTTCCATAACCCCCCATATCATCGTAAATTGTTACTGTTGGATTTGTATAATTTTGACCGCCATTATCAATCTTAAATGCAGTATATTTGGCGTCAATACTTGCAACTATACTAGGTGTCGCAGTGTCTCTGATGGTAACCTTTGGGTTTTTATACTTTGTACCAGCATTAAGTATATTGACACTTGTTATCGTACCGTTTGCGTCAAAAGTTGCTGTCGCAGTTGCGTCTTTACCCTGACCACGGATAGTTGTAATTTTCCCTGTTCCCGGGTCAGTTACCTCATAGGGAACATCAGTAATATCAACTACTGGGGCAACATAACCTGCTCCGCCGTTAACCACAGTAAATGTCATAAAGTTTTCCGCCGGCAGTATTTCATCCACCATCTTAACTTCAGTTGTATTAACTCTATCAGAAGCATCAATTGGATTAACGCTATTATTAGCTACCCATAATGATAAATTGAAGTACCGATCATTGGCGCCGTTAAGTAGCTTAAAGCGATAGGCTTTAGGGTCGACTGTTAAAGTTGGATAAGCGACACCATTAATGACTGGCGTATCCATATACGCTTCTGGTCCGACAGATGCTTGTCCATAATTACCATTGGGTAGTTTTAATACTGAGGCTTCTGGAGCAAATGGATCAGTTGGGCCATAATCCCAACGTCCAGCAGGGTTTGCTAACACTTTATTTAAAGGTTGACCTGTTTCTATGTCGTGATCTGTTAAATTTGGTTCATAGACATGTGGATACCATAAATCACCTTCTTTACCCCAATGTTCTTGGTCCCATTTTGCATCTTGCACTCTGATATCACTAGGTACAAAGGTTTTATCTTGTAAAACTAATGGAATCATTGTACTAGGGACAGCTGGGGATAAAACCGACTCTTCTGTAGGGTCAATTATTAAATAAGGTGCAGCCATGCCAACATAGGCATTTTGACGTGTTAAACCGAAGGTGTGATCGTGATACCACATTAAACGTCCGCTTTGATCGTTTGGCCAATAGAGAGTTTGTGCATTTACGCCAGGGTAGGGCATATCAGGTACATTAAAAGCTCTATCCCCACGTAATAAAATAGGATCAATAGTCAAATCAGTTTCAGCACTGAACCATTGATGTGGTGTACCATCGCTAATCCAAGGTGAATCGCCGCCATGTAAATGGATAGCTACACGGTTTTGTGGAAAAGTACTTCCCGGTATGATACTGTCCCCAGCACCTGGTAAAGATTCATCTACAGGTAAAAACATGTCACCGTTTCGCGTAACATGACCAGCGTAACCAATATCATCAGTAACAGCTCTACCTTTTGGTAGTAGGTTGATCATTTTAATACGGGTTGCTACACCCTTAGTTGCCAGAATTGCAGGGCCCAAATAATGCGGTTTATCAAAAGCAATAGCAGGAACCATAATGGGGTTGCCAGCAATATCCTTTACTAAAGTATGATCCCAAACACCATTCACCAGACCTTTTTCTTTAGCGATGTATATTTGTGAACCATCAGGATACTTCAATGAAAACTGATGATTTGAGTCCGTATTAGGTGCTAGTGCATTTGATGTTTCGCGATCAATTTGTACATAGCCTCTGAGCGTAGTAGGTTTAATCAAATCGCTGTGCATTTTTTGACTATATTCTACGACCGCTAATTCGTAATAATCTGAACCTGCGTAAGAGGTTTGATCTTTTACCGTTAAAGGTATGTAGGAGTCTGGCAATGTAGCACTTGCCCCAGCAGAAGTTAGGCCAGGTAAAGTATCAACAAATTTTCTTAATAAAGGACTATTTGCATAATAAGTGGGTATATCTATTAATGGAGTTGTGCAAGGACCGTTAGTTGCAATGACTGGATCCCCACATCCTTTAACGAAACCAGGTCCTGCAAAAGATGCATCACTTACGGTTAAGCCTAAGGCAAGTAATATTGAAGCAGACAGAATAGTCCTTTGATTTTTTCGTTCATTCAATTTCTTACTATTAGTATTCATACATATCACCACTTTTATAAAAATAATATTTATACAGTTACAAGTCAGGTTAAATTAAAACTTTTAACATTTAAATAAATCATACCATCTATTTAGGATAAGTAAATAAGTTTTTTAACTTAACTTAAAATTGATTTTTATTTTTATTTTTACTAATTAAAAAACAATTATTTATAGTGAAATGCTAAATATTTCATGTTAAAGACAGGTAATAGATAGATTTTTATTTTGTTATATTACTTATAAAAAACTACTTAAAATCAGTAGGTAAGAATAATTAACTATATTCACATATGGGAAAAATAAACATGATTAGTCCGCTGGGTTAAGTATTTTATGTTAAAAATATGTTAATTTTTTTATTAAATCTATAATAATAAAAAAAGAAATTAGAGGGAGATGGGTGGGGATATTTCAATTAATTGCAATATAAGAGCGCTAACCAGCGTTTTAAAGTGTTATTTATTGCGTTTAGCTTCCGCTTGTTTATTTAAAATAAAGTTGAGTCGCTCATTTAAGATTGAGGATAATTGAAAGTTAAGACCAGGTGAAGTTTTGGCTAATCTAAGTTGTAAAATAGCGTCTTGGATTTCACCCATAGCAAAATAATATTCTGCTAAGTACCGATGTGATTCAGCGGGTTGGTTTAATTCACTATACGCTTGACCTAATAATTCCCAATAAACTGGAATTTTATGAGTTTCATAGCTTAGTGCCAACAGTTGTGTTCTTGCCAATTCAGCATTTTTAGATTTTAATAAAGCGGCTATATACTCTAATTTGATGGCATCATTATCTGGAAATTGCTCTAGTAACTTTTTATATCTTGATAATGCTTGCGGATAATTATGTGAGTTGAACGAAGTGCGCGCTAATGCGCTAGCATAATGAGATTGCTCAGGGTTACTTTTAGCAAGTTCCTGAAAAATAGCCTCTGCTTCAGAAAATTTTTCATTTTTTAAGGCCACTAAGCCAAGGCCGTATTTAGCAATTGTTCGTTGTTCTGCGGTTCCTTGAGTCAATCTAGAATTAAAGTAATTTTTTGTGTCAATTTGATTAGCGTCTGAAATCACCCGAATTTTAGCTTTTATCAACTGATAACCAAGGGAATCTGGATATTGTTTGTAAGGGTAAGTTTCTGCTCTACCTCGAGTATCAGAAATTCGAGAAGCTGTGACAGGATGGGTTCTCAAGAACTCGGGTACTGATTGTCCATAATAACGAGTGGCTTGCTGTAAGCGCTCAAAAAAAGTTGGCATACTTCTAGGATCAAAATGTGAGGCGGATAATGTTTGCATGCCCACACGATCTGCTTCTTCTTCGTTTTCACGAGTGAAATTTATTTGAAATTGAATATTGCCACCCATAATAGCCATGATAGCAGCTTGCCCCATAGCCGGAGATTGAGTGCCTAGTAATATTGCCGCTAACATGCCTGCTGCACTAGGTATTGATAAGCGTCCAGCGGCTTCTGCTGCTCTAAATAAATGGCGCTGTGTGACATGTGACACCTCGTGAGCCATAACCGAGGCCAGTTCACTTTCTGCTTCTGTCATCAATATTAATCCAGAGTTAACGCCAATATACCCACCTGGGCCAGCAAAAGCGTTGATATCATTCTCCATCACCACAAAAAAATGGAACGGATGACTAGGCGCATCACTATTTGCAGTGAGTTTTTGTCCTACGGCTTGGATGTAGTCTTGAATTTCAGGGTCTTGATTTATGACAACTTGTGAATGTAAACTTCTAAAAAATTCTTCTCCAAACTCTTTCTCTTCAGCTGGTGAAATTAAAGTACCCGACGAATCCCCCATATCTGGCAAATTAATTTTGGTTATTTCTTCTGCTTTTTGATGCTCTGGGAAAAGTATCAGACATAAGGCGAGTGAAAGTGCGGTGTGTTTGAACATTTATTCTCGATTATTAACTGAGTATTTTTTGTGAAAGAATAGGTGAATTTATCTATATTATAGAATAACTGTACTTTATAATAAAATTTCTGTGTTTTTCCATTTATTTTAAATTATGTTCTTATAAATGAAATTTTCAATTCAAGTCAATACTAGCCCTTATGAGTCTCAAATCAGTCAAATTGCCTTACAATTTGTTAAAGCAGCATTAGAGGAGGGGCATGAAATTATTAGAGTATTTTTTTATCACGAGGGTATTTTTAATGCCTTTAAACACGCAACCCCTCTTGATGATGAACTAAACCTAACTAAAGAATGGAGCGAATTAGCTGAACTGTATAAGTTAGATTTAGTGGTTTGTATTGCAGCTGGCCAACGTCGTGGACTTTTATCAAGCTATGAAGCCTATAGACAAAATAAAACGGATGATGATTTAGCGAAGGGGTTCAGAATATCAGGTTTAGGGCAGTGGGTTGAAGCTACATTAATCGCTGATCGTTTTATTGTATTTGGGTAACGATAACATGAAAAAATATTTATTTGTCTTACGAAAATCAGCACACAGCGGCACTTCTTTACAAGAAACCCTAGATGTAATTTTAACAACCGCGGCTTTTGATCAACAAGTTGCCATTCTATTACTAGATGATGCGGTTTTTCAACTCAAGGAAGATCAGAAGGTCAGTTACTCTAAGTCTAAAGATACTTGTGCTATATTTAATGCACTAGCCCTTTATGACGTTAAAGAGTTATATATTGAAGAAGAATCTATGCTTGAGAGAGGCATAAATATAACTAATTTGACTTTATCAGTTGAAATTGTCAAACGAGCTGAAGTTGAAAATCTGTATCAAAGCTTTGATATTATTTATTCTGCTTGATCAATCTATTCGATTTCATATTTTTTATCGGAATCACCGGATGTTCTGACTTTCATATCAACAAGTATTCCATATACCGCGTGAGATATACCAGTGTAGAGGAAGAATAATGGAAATTGTGGATCGATTTGTATGGTATTAATTTCACCATAAAACTCTAAGGAACCAATCAGCATTACCAAGAAGAAACCAACAGGTAACATCATTCTAAAATTACCACTCAATAAACAATACATCAGCATGACTGCCTCTATAACACCAAGATAGACCATAATCATGCGTAAATTATTATCTAAGGCACCATACAAATCTTCATTAAAAATGAAGATGGTATATTCATCTGAAATTGAAAATATGCTGCCACAGATTAGTAAGGCGGCCGAGAAATAAAAGTTAATCTCTATAAGTTTTTGTAATACCGTAAATTTAGTTATAGTGAATGTGTTCATACTATAATTTATCCTAAAAAAGACCCTCCTTCAAAGAGTTAAGGAGGGTTTATAGAGGAGGACATGGAGTAACTTAGCTTAATAGACCAAGTTACATATTCAGTTAAGTTTTAATGTTTTATGAACTATTTATGTCACTAAAACTTTGTTCTTTAACTTACCCGTCAATGGGTGTTTGTCAAACACTAACTGTACAAAACATGTACAATAATTATTTATTTTCTAATATGCGATGTTAAGGAGATTGTGTGACTAAAGTTCTAATGACTGGCGGAACGGGTTTTTTAGGAAGCGTGTTAACCAATTCTCTATTAAAAAGAGGTTATTCAGTAACTGTTTTAAGTAGAGACCATAAAACAAATATCAACGCGTTAAATCTTAAATTTATTAATACGCTAACAGATATAAGAGATGAAGATCATTATGATATTTTAATTAACTTGGCTGGAGCGCCAATTTTTGATAAATACTGGACTGCAAAGCGTAAAGAATTACTTAGAGAAAGCAGAGTAAGCACTACGCTATTGCTTCTTGCAGCAATAGCTAAAATGCCAATTAAACCTAAATTATTAATCAGTGGTTCTGCTATAGGTTATTATGGTGAGCAAGGCGATAATGTGGTTACTGAACAGACAAAACCTCATGCTAATTTTTCTCAAAAACTTTGTGAAGATTGGGAATCCTCAGCTACGGAAGCAACTGAATTTGGATTAAGAGTTTGTTTGATACGAACCGGCCTGGTTATTGGGGCAGGGGGTGGGTTTTTACAGCGTTTATTGTTGCCCTTTAAGCTAGGACTTGGCGGGCGTTTGGGTTCTGGTGAACAATGGATGTCATGGATACATCTTAATGATTGGATATCAATCGTATTGAGCATGATTGATGATACAAGCATGCAGGGTGCATATAACGCAACAGCACCAAATCCCGTTACAAATACTGAATTTACAAAAACATTAGGAAAATGCTTGCATAGACCAACCCCATTTCCTGTACCAGCATTTTTATTGAAAACTTTGTTAGGTGAAATGTCAGCCTTATTACTAGATAGTCAAAAGGTGGTGCCTAACCGTTTACTTGAAATGGGTTTTAATTTTGAATTTAATAAATTACCTGACGCTATTAACGAAGTAATACACCATTCATGAATAATTCTGCATTGAATCAGATTAATCCACATAAACTACTCAGTAGTAAGTGGACTGCAACTCAACCAGTTAATAAAGAAAAACATTTTATTGTGACTAAGGTGAATAAAAATGAAGAGCAAGTCGTTACTTCATGCTTAATTGAAGCCGTTATAAATAATCGTGAATATGAAATTGAATGGCAAAGCTTAAAAAACCCAAACAACTGGTTACCCGGCTGGCAATAAGTCATTTAATTGCTAAGTACTATCAATCAGTCAATGTTATGATGTAAATTAATTGTATCTTGCTGAATTTATATTTAAAATTCTCATAGTTAATCTCGATTACAAACTAGTAAGACTTAATTACCTTGTTTTAAATAAAATCTATAATAAAAATTGGAGAAAAGTATGTTTAAAATTCGTTCGTTAGTGACTGCACTAGCGTTAGTTAGTTCAATTTCCGTAGCTTATGCTTGGGAAGCTTTACCAACTTCTGCACCCGCACCTGCAGATAATCCAACAACGGATGAAAAAGTTGAGCTAGGTAAAATGCTTTATCATGATCCGCGCTTATCATCGACTGGCACTGTTTCATGTGCATCTTGTCACAACACAATGCTAGGTGGCGAAGATAATAGACCTAACTCAATGGGCGTTAATGGTCAAACTGGTGGCCGAAGCGCCCCAACAGTATGGAATGCTGCGTTTAATACAGTACAATTTTGGGATGGTAGAGCGCCAAGTTTAGAAGCTCAAGCTGCAGGCCCTGTAACAAACCCAATCGAAATGGGTATGAAAAGCTGGGATGATGTTGTAGTAAGATTAAAATCTATTAAAGGTTACCAAGTGGCGTTCGAAACTGCCTTTGGAAAAGATTCAATTTCTAAAGATAATGCCACAAAAGCGATTGCTGCTTACGAAAGAACATTAATAACTCCTTATAGTGCTTTTGATAGATATGTAACAGGCGATAAAGATGCATTAACAGCTCAAGAAATTCGTGGTATGGAAAAGGTTCAATCTTTAGGTTGTACTTCTTGTCATAGCGGCCCGGCATTCAATGGCCCAGGCATGTTCCAACAATTTCCAATTCATAGCAATCCAGTGTATGCCGCTAAATATCATTTTAAAGATGACAAAGGTTTAGCTGAAGTTACAAAAAAATCAGATGATGAACATTTATTCAAAGTACCCACTTTACGTAATATTGAATTAACTGCTCCATATTTTCATAATGGTGCGGTAAAAACTTTGGATGAGGCTGTTGTTGTCATGGCGAAAACTCAATTAGATAAAGATTTATCTAAAGAAGAAGTTGCAGATATCGTAGCGTTTTTAAATACTCTAACAGGCCAATTCCCTAAACAAGCAATGCCCGTATTACCAGCTACTTCAGGTACTACATTTAACTAATAACTCCTCAGTAGAGATGCTAGCACAGCATCTCTACTTCTGTTAAATCTGCACTAAACTTATTGGCCTATTTACTAGGTTTCCCCTTTATTTTATTAATAAATTGAGATAAATTCATGAGCAACGTTTTTAGCTTTACTGGGACTGTAGGCAGAGATGCTGAAGTGAGATATGCACCTTCAGGTGTCGCGATTTTAAATGTCACTGTTGCCAATAATATTGGTTTTGGTGATAAGCAACAGACACTATGGGTAAGAGTTGTCTTATTCGGTAAACGTGCAGAAGGACAACTTCAGAATTATTTGAAAAAAGGCCAACAAGTCTTTGTTTCAGGTGAACTTTCTCAAAGTGAATATACTGGAAATGATGGAACTACCAAAACCAGCTTAGAACTCAACGCTAATATTATTGATTTAGTTGGCAAAAGAAATGAGGGTGGAGCAAATTTTTCACCTCGCGAACAATCAACTCCAGCAAGACAAACGTCGAATACTGAAACTTATGACGCCCCTTATGACGATGATATTCCGTTCTAATAGTTAAAATACCAAAAGAATAAATCTGCGGCGCGAACTAACTCTCCGCAGATTTGGATCATTTTATAATTAATTGGCCATTATTATTAAATTCATATAAACCCTCATACCAACCCTTACCAAACAGCGAGAGTACACTGTCGTAATAATGATCTGGCTGTTTAGAATTATTGTTGATAATTTTGCCTGCAAATTGTGTTGCCAAATTTATGTTATTTGAACTATATAAAAACGGTAATACGGATGCACTAAATCCAATGGGTTGAGAGCCAATTTGCTTGCCAATTTTCGTATCAAAATATTCAGATACCGTCCCATCTTTTACGATAATATCCATGAAAGGTGAAAAATGTCTCATTAACTCTTGTTTTTGTATATCTTCATTATTCAACATACCTAGCCAAAGATATACCCTGATAGCATTGTAGCCACCAACGTTCCGCTCAGCTACTTCTCTCACTATCTTGCCCTCTGCATTAAGGGTAGCCCACTCTGGTGCTAATCCAAGCGGTGAAGACTGCATGATAAAATCTATACTTTTGTTAGTAATCTCTTGCCAATTTGATTGTGGATACAACTCAGAAAATCTTCTTAAAATCTGAATAGGGAAGTAACTAGGATTAAAGCGCCATGATTTTTCATTTGTAATAAAGCCTTTTGGTCCCGGTAAAATCATCCAACCATAATTAGGAACTTGAACAGCCTCTCTTTGAAGAATTTGATTGGCAATTAAAAAGCCTAAAGAACTGTAGTAGTGATTATCCCAAATACGCCCAGCTTCTGAAAGTACATAAGCCAACCATAAATCTGAGTCAGCTGCTGAGTTACTATCTAAAACGCCAAACTCCTTAGTTTGATTACTTAAGCCCCAAGACCAAGCCGGTAAATTTATTGTTATATCACCTTTAGAAAGGTTATTTTCAGTCCATTTTAAGAGCTTTGAAAAGGTTTGTTTATCATCAGCGATTAAGGCAAAAAATAATGCATACGATTGCCCTTCAGAAGTAGTGATTAATTGACTATTACTGCCATCAATAACTCTACCTGCATCGCTAATGTATATAGATTTAAAAGTTTCCCATTCTGGCCACGACTTATTTGCTTGCGCATTTATGGAGATGATGTTAAAAAAAATAAAGACTATTATTTTCATAAAGTAGGATCATCAAAATTGTGTAAGCGAACATAAGCTATATACTTGAGTAATCTCCAGACTACTAAAATTATCAAACCCGTCATTAAAAATGTCAGTAATCCTAATAAAATTGGACTATCACTAAAATGGAACCAAATTAATTTATAAAGTGGTAACTCTCCAACAAAATAGGTTTTATTTTCTTCTACACCAACGATTTCTTCACCTCTAAACAGAGTCGCTGTTCCTGTTAATTTAAGTCTTTTACTAACAAAAGCTGATGTAATGTTTCTCAATTCATCTGCATCAGAAGCAACTATAGCAACGGCACTTTTATTATCCTGCCAAGGAGACTCAAAACCGATTAATGCACCCAATTGATTTTCATGATTCGAAGTATTCAAATTTACTGCTTGAGGCGAAGATATTACTTTTTTTATTTCAGATAATAAGCTTGTATGCCAGTTTTCCTCTATTTTAGGCATAGATTCTTCTGGAATGACGCCTATAATTAATAAATCTTTATTTTCTATACCATCAAATGGAGCTGTATGAAATAGCGTAAACTTAGTTGCAGTTATTCCGGTTGATGAGCCCATTGCACCCATCACTTCAAGAAAAGCTCTTATTTCACCTGCACTTGGTTTTTCAGATAGATAAATAGCTGTTTCGGAAAGATCGGCTAAGCGGGTAAATGGATATCCTAAGTTAATAAATGATTTTAAATCAGGCATAGCTATATAATGCGGAAAGCCACTTAAGTCTAAAGTGGAATCACCATCAATTTCGCCATACATATAGGTAGATGTAATATCGCTACAGTCCCCACCTTCAGGTTTGGTAAATTTATATTCAAACTGAATTTTATTCTTTTCACCTAATCTAAATCCTGGAATTAAAATTTCATTTTTAACGCCATAAATTAAATCATCAACTACAGGGACTCTAAGTTTATCAACTTCAGAACCATCACCAATACCTTTTTCATTTAAAGCATAGCCTTGTAAAAAAAGATCATTTACGAGCACAGATAATTGAGAGTCATCAGCTTTTTTTGTTGGTGAATACCGATATCTAATATTGAGTGGTATTCCCTTAGTTCGCCAGGTAAATAAATCCGGTGCAATATTAAAGTTTACCGCTATTTCTGGAGGAGCTCTTCCTGTTACCTGTAGTTCACTTTGATTTTGAATCAAATCATGCAAAGGTATTTCTCGGTCAGACTGTAACCAGAAAGGGGCATCATAAGGTTTTCGTGGAGCAATTTCTTTAGGTTGATTAATTTGAGTATAGGAACCAGAAAGTACAGATGAACCATGGGTTAATCCCTCTACTGCAACACGCAAATCTTGTTTATCTCTACCTAAGATCAAAAGTAATTTGATAAATGGATTGTTAGGATGAGAAATTATTTGAATAGTTGGTTTATTGACGTCAGGAAAGTTTCTGAGAAAATCAGGTCTATTTTTGTTAGTTGCAAAAACGATAGCATGATTGTTTGGAAGTTTGTTTATTAATACAGGGAATGACAAATCTTGCCATTTTGTTTGACTTCCCAGATAGGACGCTGCAATACCTGATGCTTCAATCGCATCTTCACTACCACTGCCTGAAAAAACAAAAGGCACTTCAATATTAGTAAAATCCTTAGAGTCCACAAATGGTCTAGGAAAAAAAGCGAAATCATTTCTTATTGGAATGGGTTGAGCAGTTATATCAAGCTTACTTGCATTGTCAATTTCAAACCATAGTCCAGACATAGCACTACTTCCACAATTAGTATCTCTGTACCCAACTAGTTCAAAAGATATGGTGTTGTATTTAGTAAGATATTGCGCGTCCAGATTAAATAAAAGTTTTTGCTTAATACCTCCTTTATCTTTTTCAACAGAAATAAACCCAACCACATGATTATTTAGTAATACTTTTACATGAGAAACAGTAGGAGAAAGAATAGGAGAATACATGTAGTTTAGTTCTAATGTAGCACCTGTAATAATTTCATCAAGGCGAGAGCCAAAGTTGATGTAAGAAGTTGATGAATTTCCTTGCAACTTAATTGGTAACCTAGAGCCTAATTGCTCAAAAGTTAACTTAGTCTGAATAGAAGGTGGAGTCTCAAGTGAATATGAAGTAGTTTCATTAAAAAAATTACGCTGTGAGCCATAACAAGTTGATACTAAGAAAGTAAAAGTTATAAACAGTGCACTAATTGTATTTCTAATAAAATACGATTTGATTTTGTATCTATTCATAGATTAATGGTATCTGCGTGAATGTTTCGTGGATAAAATGTTTTTAAAATAAATAAAAATGTACGACCTTTTATAAAATATTTCGTAATCTTTCTTGGAATTGACCGAGTTAAAACGACATAACCTTTAAAACCTACGGTTACTATATCAAGGAAACTACTTAAAGGCTTATCTACATCAAAATTATCTTCCCATGCACTCCATGCATCAGAACGTGAATAATTGCACTTAATGAAATTTTGTTTTTGATTTGCTGTCAGATTGTCTAATATAATTCCGATGTATAATTTATTAACAGAAGCTATTCTAGCTGGAAAAATATATTCTCTATCACCACGTGAAATCAAGACATGGATAGATTCATTCTTATCAAAACTTACTTCGTCAGAATAGAGTTGTACGCCCAAGCCTGCATCTGAGAAATTATTCATTTTTGCACTTAATAAATGCCCTGATTTTTTTCTAAGTGTAATATCCGTTTTAACATCAATGCGGTGGTGTAATCTTAATTGTTTTGTTTCTTGAGCAACGCTAATGGCACCACCAAGAACTAATAGGTTGTAGATAGCCCATATTACATTAATGATAACTGTTGATAATTCATCATCTGGCCCATTAAAAAATCGATAAACTCCAAATATTAGACCTATAACATTTAAAGAAATTAACATTAAATAGGGTTTAGAAACAGTCAAATCAAAAAACTCATCTTTTATGAGTCCACCTTTTGCAGTAACATTAAAAGTCCCTACTTTAGGTTTAAATAAAGCGACAGTTGTAGGAACCGCAATATACCATGCAAGTACAGCTTCATAAATTTCTGACCAAAAGGAATAACGGTGTTTTCCTTGCATATAAGAGTTTGCAAGATTGGAATGTATAATTGCAGGTAAGGCATAGAGTAAGATTTCTACTGTTGGAGCATGAATAATGTAGGCATGGATAATTAAAAATGCTAAAGGTGCTATCAGAAAAATTAATCGAGGAATCCCTCCAAAGAAATGTAACATTGCATTTGCGTAACACAATCGCTGACTAATCTTCAATCCTTTGCCGAGTAATGGATTATCAATTCTAAATATTTGCGCCATCCCTCGTGACCAACGAATTCTTTGACCTATATGTGCAGATAAACTCTCTGTAGCTTGACCAGCTGCTTGAATAATATTTATATAGGCAGATGTGTACCCTTTACGATGTAGTTTTAAAGCGGTATGAGCATCTTCTGTTACGGTTTCATGAGCGATTCCACCAATTTCAGTTAAAGGAGAACGCTTTAAAATTGCACAAGAACCACAGAAAAAGGCGGCATTCCAAAGGTCATTACCATCCTGAACAACACCATAAAATAAACTGTTTTCGTTCGGTGTTTTTTTAAAATTATTTAAATTTCGTTCAAATGGATCTGGTGAGTAAAAATGATGCGGAGTCTGTATAAGTGCTAATTTTTCATCTCTAATAAACCATCCCATTGTGGTTTGCAAAAAAGATCTTACCGGAATATGGTCACAATCAAAGATAGTAAGATACTCACCTTCAGTTAACTGCATTGCGTTGTTAATATTTCCGGCTTTAGCATGGATATTATTTGTTCTGCTTATGTAACCCACATGTATTTCATTTGCAAAGTCTTGCAAAGCATGACGATTTCCATCATCAAGAATATAAATTTTAATTTTATCTTTAGGCCAATCAATATTAATTGCAGCAATAGTGGTTGTTTTTACAATGCCAATATCTTCATTATAGGTTGGAATGAAAATATCAACTGTTGGCCATAAATTTGTGTCATTAGGTAATGAATATGTCTTTCTTTGAAGGGGGCCGGCAATTTGAAAATAACCTAATAATAAGATTAACCACGTATAAAACTCTGCAGTAAATAAAATAAGACTTGTTACGGTATCAACTGAGCTGTCAGTATTTATAGTAGCAGTAGCTCTCCAAAATAAATAACGAGACGATAAGGTTAAAGAAAGTATAACCAATATTAATTTTGGCAAGTAACCGTTGTGTGTTCGAATTGACATTGCTACAAACCACATCAAGAAGACAAACACTAATTGGGATGAAATATTAAATGGAATAGTTAGACAGACAAGAGCCAGTAAAAAAATAATGATTAAATAAATATGCGGTTTGAAATCACCATCATTTGAATTAGCTGAAAATTCAATATTCGCCAAAACTTCTCCAGTAAGTTCTGTAAGAAATTTAAGGGGATAAAAGAAAACATTGCTTACAGCAGAAAAAATATTTTTAAAAAAATTAAGATTAGCTAATAAATCTTTATAAGGCGTTGCAGATTGTATAGATGCTAACCAAGTAAACTGGATTAGCATTCGCAGCGGGTCAGCAAAAGTTAGTTTTGCTAATTGCACATGAGGTAGGTTTTTTTGTATTGATTTTGTAACAAATAAGCGTTTTGAATCATGACAATATAACTGCAGTAAAACAAACACAATAAACCCAAAAAGCATCCCGCTGGTTTCTGGTTTTTGATGGAAGTAATTCTTTTTAAATACAAGCCAATCTTGACTTACCTGTGGCTGCAAAAAAATCCAATATACAAATTGATGTAGCGGATATTTGGACCCTCTCTGTAGTAAATCAGTTAATATCATGCAGCGCCTTTATGACTAAAATGGAGCATTAACCAAGTCGCTAATGTTCTAAATTGCTTAGCCGTTCCAGAATTAGGTGCATAAATATTAACTGTAGTCTTTTGCGCAAATGCCTCTTTTATATTTTCATCAAAATGAATTTTTACGGGTATTAATTGATTAGGTATAAGGGATTTAAATACCAAGCTCATTTCATGATCTAATTCACTTAGTGGCATCATTTTATTGATTAAATACAGACACTTATCATGCAAAGATGGATTATTACTTAAGTAGTTTGATTGGATGGAATCGTAAAACTGCCCTAAACAAGTTGCTTGTGGCTCAATCACTCTTATAATTTTGTCTGCATAATTAAGAGCTTGTATGCTTAAATTATTTAACTCACTTTCTACGTTTAGTATGATCCACTTCTTATCTGAAAAATTTGCCATACTAAGTTGATTTGATAACCAGTTATTCTCGATTTTTTCGTTAAAAAGACACTGTTTATTTTCATATGTAATACGACCAAATGGCATAAAACTAATACCAAATTCACATTTAAATCCTGCATTAAACCAAGGTTGATCATTAATTACATTTAAAGCCCAACCATTAGGATTACACCAATCCATATTAAAATGTAGGCGTAATAAATTGTTAGATTTTAAATCAATAACCAATACATCTTGATCCAATTCATGTAAATTTCTAGCCAAATTAGCAATTACTGTGGATGATCCCATGTGCGACTGCAAACCTTGAATACACAAAACTGGCATTTATTTTGTTTTAACCTCTTGAGAACTCTGTGATTCAGAACAGAAATTTATTATTTCTTTAACTAGAGCCCATTTGTTAATTATTTGAATAATCTCTTCATTTTCTTGAATTTCTACATATCTATAATCTTTTATTCCTAAACTTTTATAGAGTTCATCGACATCATTTTTCTCATAATTCATAAGCGTATTATTGCTCTGTTTGGTATTTTAACCATTCGTTATTATTAAACGAATAATAAAAGTCATTGTTATATTTCATTACTATCGATCCTTCATTCTCAGAAAGCAGAGGGGTGGAAGGAATATCCGTTAAGAGTTGCTCTGGCGTAAATTCACGTTTGTTAAAAACATCTTGGGCTAAAAGTTGATTTACTAAATGACCAATTGCTAAAAAGCTAGCAGGTTCTTTAACTCTAATTTGGTTACCTGACCGTTCTATATCATTACCAATAACTTTTAAACCAACAGGTACGTTAGTTATTTTAGGACTTGGTAGTTCTCGCATGCCGGAAATTTGAACTTTATCGCCACGAATGTTAGCGCCGTGTTCAGGAACCATTAAAACAACGATCGGTTTATTTGCTTTTTTTAATTCATCAAGAATGTTATAAAAATCATCTAATAGATTAACTAATCTTTCTTTATAAGTTTCAGACGCATTTATAGATTTTTTGTATTGAAAATGAACACCATCATGTAAGCTAACAGTGTTGTAAAGTGTGAATTTCTTATTGTGCTTATTAGTAGCTCGATTTTGCAACCATAATGAAAACATATCACTATCACGATGGATATATGAATTATCAAAATTTAACAAATAAGGTTTTAAATTAAAATGGTTGGGCGTGACTTGTAAATCACCTTTTTCAACAACCAATGATGCAAAATCATCAAACTTTCCATCATGATTCAATAAAAATTCAAAATCATAACCTAGATTTCTAAGGTTGTTTGCTAGATAGCATTGTTTGTTAGACACTTGACTCATAATGGAATTATGACTTTTTTGTCCACAATTTGCCTGTAATAATCTAACAACTGCAGGACCACTATATGAAGTTGCAGAGTTAAAGTTTTCAAATAAAATATCAAATTCTTTTAATAATTTATGATTTTCTAAGTGGTAATAGTTAATATCATCCCAAGCGAGTGAACAGATGCTGAGGACTAAAATATCAAATTCAATTTTAGAAGCCGCATCACTTTTTAAATTTAGTTGTAGCGTAGATTGTTTTTCGAAAAAATCTTTTTGGTAATGTATTAATTGATCTTTAAATGATGAATTGTTAAAAGAACTTGGAGATTCAACAGATTGATTAGGATTATTTGACTGGACTAAATTAGTAGAATTATCTATTTTATTTAATTCATTACCATTCTGACTGATAAATAAAATAAAAAGTGCTGTAATTACTAATGAGGTAACTCTTAGCACGTTGTACAGCATAAAATACAATGCAGTACAAATAAATGTTATTAGCAAAAAATTTACAGAAAAAAAACGAGTCGCTAATTCAAATAAATAGCCCGTATCAAATTGAGAAATATGTGATGATTGAGATAAAGCTCGATTCAATGGGGGTAAATAAGAATCATCGTACAAAACAAATATCGCCAGGGGTAGCGCAATTAATTGTTGTATAAATAGAAATGATCTTGATTTAATAGGTATTAATAAGAAAACCAATAATGCAAAGTTTCTTAAAAAATTAAATTCAATGATTCCATTAAGAAATAAAACTATCTTGATAACAAAATATATATTCCAAATTCCTAATGTATATTCACTAGACTTCAAATTTACTCCTCGTTAGTATTGAAATACTTTGAAAACTTTACGGATTTAATAAACTCGGGTTTGCCTCTTATAATTCGAAATAATTTCAGGAGAAATTTACAAACACTATTAATAACTAATCCAAATCCTACACCGGTTAAAAAAGAGATCGTTACAGTAATTATAAATTCTTCAAAATTCATGCATTTACTCTTATTGAATATTATGCGGCTGAGCAGGATTTCTTATTACCGATGCAAGATTAACTGTTTTTTTGTTCTCTTTAGGAATGCTTTCAGAATTAGCTATTTCATTCTCTGTATTAGTAATATTTGCCATTAATTTAAGTTCATGACGAATTTCATCTGTGTACGTAAAAAACTCCTGTTCTAAAAATAAGTCTTCGTATGGCAGAGAAAAAAGATGATTTAAGGCATTATTAATTGCTGCCATTTCACATTGGTATAAAAATAAATATAAGTGATCATTACAATGTGTATAGATATCACCATTTCTTTTAATATTGATTAAATTTAAAATTTCTTCAATTGGCACCGCTTCATTAAGCGTAAATTTTAACAATGAAGAATTAATTTCCATTTTTTGAGCATAATCGACAAGTCCTTTGGTTTGATTAATAAAATCATTTACCGTTAAATTGCCTTTCTCATAATTACTTAAATTTATTTGCTCTAATTCTTCAATATTATCGGGAATACTTCTAGTGAAATAACTACCTTGTAGTGCGTAGACCATTGATATAAATTTCAAAAAATCAACTGCTTGAGGAATAATGATATTAGCACCCAGATTAACAAGTAATTTTTCATCACTATTACGAAGCCGTTGAACCATTTCTCGCAAAATAATCTTTAATTGACGACCACCTTTCTTTCGTATTTCTAGAATATTATGTGCAATTTGCGATATTTCAATATTTTCTGTAATGTAAATAATGATTGTAGCTACTGAATCATGGCTAATAATTTTATCTATTTCATCAAAATTACTTACAACTTGCCATTTGCGCGGGAAAATTTCATCAAATGAATTAATTGGTTTTAATACTAAAGTAGTTTCTTGACCTGTTAAAGGGGACATTAACGTTACCTGGGAGGAAGGGTTGTTATATTTATCTACAGACAATTGAAGGTTTTCATCATCAAATTGCAGTTTTAAGGAAATGTTCGCCTGTACAGAGGCTTTAAGGTGCCAAAAAACAATGTCATATCTGATTTCAGACTTATTGTAATCAATAACAGTTAGGCCATTAAATAAGTTGTTAAACTTAGAAAACTTTTTATTTATAACATCAGATGCCTGATCACCATAAACTAACCATAAACAAATCTTTCTTTGACTTAAAAACCAACTTTGCCAAGACGAAAGTAAAAAAGCTAAATCCATTTCTGGCATGGACAAGAAGATGTCTTGATATATATCGATAATAATAAGGTCATAGGCGGCGAACTTTTTACCCGCTATGTCGTGTTTTATTTTATTAAAGAAATCTTTATGTTCTTCTACATAAATAAAATTTAATGATAGTTTTTCTTCTCTGTAAGCCGCGAGTAATGTCGTTGTTTTTTCAGGAGAGATATTAAAAACATCACTTCTATCTTCAAATGATAGCAAAGCGGTCTTATTGCTTATGTTATTTAAAATCGTCTCAACAATTATTGATCTAGCCATAAGTAGACTAGGTGCTGATAAAACAAATAAGCCTGGTTTTTCAAGTGAACTAAACTTTTTATCTAAATCAATAACACCAATAGAAGAGGCAGTTGCTTCTGTTATAGCCGCATTATTTAGTGCATCATTTTTTCTAATTAGACGTAACTTCATTCTATAGAATCTCAGGATGGTTTGTATTCAATAAAAGAATATTGTACTTAATAATCGGCATAATCAACTAAGGTATTTGGAACTTTTGGTGGTGTATCTATTGAGTCCCAATGTTCATTAAAATCATATTTTAAGTATAAGCCAATGTTACTAGGGTTATAAAATAGGGTTCTTTGAATTTGCGCCCTAGCTCCGATCGACCAATGATCAGTTATACGTTTTTCAACAATAGCAGCAACACCGTATGTAAATGCATAAGTACTAGTTCCTTTATACACAGATGACAATCCATTGTCACTAGCTTGACTCTGATAATTTGAATTGTTTGGATAATATAAAGAGTCTTCTAGCTTTGAGTATGAATAAGACCCCGATAATCTAACGGAATAAGCCCAAGTATCGTATCTGCCAAATACAGTTAATGGTAATGTAAGTGAAGCATAAGCCTGAGGGCTGAAGTAACCACCGTTACCATAGCTAAATTCATTTTGATTATTCGTATAGTGCATGGCTAAAGTATTTAGCCCCAAGTCAATATTTGCTATATTTCGAGGATCCTTCCAAACTGCCCCGTAAATGCCAATTTGGCCTTGAATTTTGTCATTATTTTTTAGATTCTCTCCGTCAATAGACTGATATTGCCAATTTGACCACACACCAACAGGAGAGCCATTATCAAAACCTAAGCTTACACCTACACCTGACTGTGTAGCTCCGCCCCAAACATTTTTAGTATAGGGATCGGAGAGTCCAGCATAAGATAAAACAGTATTTCTTACTGGTCTACGAGAAGCATTTACAGCCCATGAAAAGGCATTAACATCACCATCAATTCTTAAACCACCGACAAAGTTGGATACTAAGAAATTATCAGGTGTTCTTCCGATATCAGCCACCCAATGGTTTCCCATCCAGCCCACATTATAACCAACGCCAGTCGTCGTCGGGGTCGAAAAATTCTGTCCGTTGTAGTGTAATTGAGAGGTACCATAATCTTTAGCATAAATATTTTGATTAGCGCCCTCAAGTGAAACCGGATTAACTCTAAAAACGGCAAAGCCTAGTTTATCAACAGGCACTTTCGCATCAATAGATGCGCCAACAGAATTAGTATTAGTACCAAAACGATAATCTGGAAAAAATGTCACATAACCATCTGACTTTTTGCGCAATTCGTCAATATCTGATTTCACATTTTTAGCTAACCAATCACCACTAGTATTTTGATATAACCATTTTTTATCAGCGTTAGACAAGGCTATAGTTGAGGGTAGGGAAGTTGATAGATTTTCTTTTGGATTATTTTTTTCTTTATTGATTTGTAAAGCGGCATAACTCAATTGTTCAGCTAATTCCCATTTTTTAATGGCTAATGCTGATTGAGACGCCGTATATAAAGCACGATCTTCAGATGTTTTATCATTTACAAGATCATACATTGCCCTTTCTGCTTGATCATATTGCTCCAAGTTAACAAGCAGTTGAATTCTTTTTACTTTTGGATAGTCTGAATATTGCTCTTGCATCACTAATTGCTCAACATGCATATCTACCCAACGATGAATTAATTGATCAACTTTGTATGTTTGATCATTCCGTTTATCTGTAGCAGAAACTTTGTTTGATGAGTCAATGTCGAATTGAGTTAATACGCTAAAATCAAACGTATTTGATTCTTTAAATATGGAGATGAATAATGGATCGTTTTTTAAGACACTAACATACAGATTTTTAGCTTCAACAATATTTCCTTTTGCAAATTGCTCTTTCGCTTTGTTAGTCTTGTAATCAAAAATAATTTGATAATATTGCTCAATTTGTTCTACCGAAGCAAGTTTTAGGTTTATCCCTTCGTCTACCTTGGCAAGATTGCTAAAGTCTTTAAGCTTAATTAATAACCTTGCATAATCTAATTGCAGGGAAATCGGCCATTTATTACTGTACTTTAATTGATTAACAATTTTTCTTGTATGCTCATGTACATCAATGTCATATAAATTATTGGCTATCTTGATTAGTAAGATTGGATTATTTTCAGCGTTATCTTCCATCACACTTAAATAGTTTATTGCTTTTTCCCTATCTTGTTTCAATAAACCTTCAAAGTGATCAAATTGATAATTCATTGATAATCTTTGTTGTGCCTCAATCATTCCGATTGTTCTTTTTTCAGGATCTATTTTATTTATTTCATCAAGAGCAGCAATCAAGCGACCATTTTTTGATAAATAAAGTGCATAGGCATAACTAATCTCATCAGAGGACTTATTATTAGCCAAAAAAAGATTAACAAATTGATTTGCTTCATTTTGTCTATTTAATTGATTTAGAACATTAGCAATTCTGAATGTTAACCAAGGATTTTGAGTTTTAAGATTATGATTGCTCTTCGATAAACTTAGATCGAATGGAGATATGGGAGACTCAGTTTTCTCAGATTCTTTAACTTCAATTGCAGAGCCTTTAGCACCTAATAGGGTATTAATAATACTTGTTGCTGTTTGTGTATCATGGTTTTGTAATGCAGATTCTGCATTAGTTAAACTAGTTGCTAATTTTTTATCGGCTAAGTAACTTGAAATAACAGAAATTTGTTCTATATCAAAAGTACTGGCTAATATATATGCTTGATCTTCGTTATTATTATCAAATAATAAATCTAATTTACCGACTAATGCCTGATAGTTTGTCTTATCAATTTCTAGTGCTTTAGTAAAATACTGATCCGCTTTAATTAAATATTCATCAGTCTTAACTAAGTTTTCTTTTGAATTAGTGTTGCTAATACCCTGATTATCTGCGGAATCATTAAGCGCTGTTGTATTAAATGACGGTTTTTCTGTGCCGCCTAACACTAACTGTTCTTTAGTTTTCTCTGAATTTACTGAAGATCTTGCAAGTTTAATATAAAGTTTTGCAATCGCGATATAGGGAGTAATTTCTTTAGGATTCTTTGCTATAGCAATATGATACAAATCAATAGCCGCTATAGGATTTTTTTCACTTAACTTGTCAGCGTTATCCAATTCTATTGAAAATTGTGCAGATGAAATTAAACTATCCCAATCAATAGGTGAGCCTTTAGATAACCTTAAGGCTTTACCCCTAGTAAAAATATCCAGTGCTTCTGTGTATTTAGCTTGACCTAGTTTAGTTCTACCTAAACCTAAAAACACTTGAGGTTGAATAGGATGATAACGCTTAGCAGTTAAAAAACTTTGTTCAGCTAAGTCGTATTCCGATTCGTCCAAATAACTAAAGCCTTTAATTAAAGCTTGGTAACCTGGTTCGTTAATTTTTTTGTTATATGCAGCCAAAGTTAGTTTTAAAACATTAGTTTTAGCTTTAACATTTGCGTCATAGGGATAAGCGCTAGTTAGTCTGTCAATATCTGTAGACTTTAAATCTTCAATAGGTGAATCTTCTAAAACTTTAAGCCATGAAGCCGCAGTATCTGGGTTATAAGGTTCTGACTGTGATAATTGTTCAAATAAAGTAAGAGAATTTTTTAGATCAACTGCGTTATTAGCAATTAAATTAGCGTAAGTTAATTTGTATTCTTTAATGTAGGGGAACTCAACTAAGCGTTCTTTAAGAATTTTTTTAGCTTTAGCATTATCTTGTGGCGTATTGAAGCTTAGTAAATTAATATATTCAACATCTAAAGCAACGGATGGCATTCCATAGGGAAATAACTCTTGATATAAAGCAATTGCCTCCGCTCTACGTTGATTTCCAGACAAAAATCGAGCTTGTTGCAGTTTTAATTTATCTGTGCTGTAGGCAGAGTAAAGGCTATTTATTTGTTTTAAGCGAGGATCATTAGGAAATTTTGTTTCAATATTTAAGATGTTTGTCTTAGCATCATCCAATTCACCCTTAAGTATATTGATCTGAGCCTGCAAATAGAGTACTTCTATACTTTCAGAATCAATTGAAAGCCAGTGTTCTAAAGCAGATTCAGCAATATCGAATCTATTATTGCTCTCAGCTAATAATATCTGCTGCCTTAAGAATTGTATTTCGTTAACAGATTCAGCATTAACATTAAAACTTACGTTTGCCATGATCAAACTAAACGTTAGTAATTTAATCTTTTTTTTACGTGGCATTTACAATAAATCCTTTTTTTTGCCCTGATGAATTGGTTTTATAACGATATTCATAACTAGGAATGGTTTTTTCAATTAACAAAAAACAACAATTTATTCGTAATCTAACTAGATAGAATGTATTTGTCAATTTAAAAAAACCATTTCAGATCAATACTAACTTAAAAATATTAAAACATAGGGTAGATTACTTAAATATAATCTTTAATTAATAATTCTGCAATTTGCACACTATTAAGTGCCGCCCCTTTTCTAACATTATCGCCGACCACCCATAAATCAATACCTTGAGGGTGCGAAATATCTTCTCTAATCCGACCAACAAAGACATCATCATTTCCAGATGAATCCGTTACAGCAGTTGGATATCCACCATCAACACGCTCATCAACAACAGTAACCCCTGGTGCATTACTTAATAGTTTTTTAACATTATCCGCTGTTATTTTATCGATAGTTTCAATGTGTACAGCTTCTGAATGTCCATAGAAAACAGGAACACGTACCGCAGTCGCATTCACCTTAATATTTGCATCACCCAAAATCTTTTGGGTTTCCCACACCATTTTCATTTCTTCTTTAGTGTAGCCATTGTCCATAAAGACATCAATTTGAGGTAAAACATTAAAGGCTATTTGTTTAGGATAAACTTTTGGCGTAACAGGTTGTAAATTTAATAAATTCATTGTTTGTTTACCCAATTCCTCAATCGCTTCTTTACCAGTGCCTGATACAGCTTGGTAAGTACAAACGTTAATACGACTAATTCCAACCGCGTCATAAATCGGTTTAAGCGCGACTAACATTTGAATGGTTGAGCAATTTGGATTCGCTATAATGCCTCTGTTAACATAATCCGCTACTTTATCGGGATTAACTTCAGGGACGATTAATGGAATGTCATCATCGTATCTAAATTGAGAGGTGTTATCGATCACTACACAACCAGCCGCCGCTGCAATAGGGGCATAAATTTCTGAAATAGAAGCGCCAGGTGAAAACAAGCCGATTTGAGCTTTTGAAAAATCAAAGGTGGCTAAATCTTCAACTTTTAATGAACCACCTTTAAAAGGAATACGCTTTCCAACCGAATTACTACTGGCTAAGGCATATACTTCACCTACAGGAAAGTTACGCTCTTCTAAAATAGATAGCATTGCTTCACCTACAGCACCCGTAGCGCCAACCACGGCTACGTTATATACTTTACTCATTGATTTAATATCCTTAAATTAAAAACGAGACCCAAAGGTCTCGTTAACTGTTTAACTTCAATAGACTTATTGACGTCTTAATCTAGTATTTCAAAAACTTTATTAGTTATTTCGTCAACAGAGCCAACACCAGAAATAGTTGCAAATTTTACGTTCTGTGTAGCTGCTGAATAAAAATCAACTAAAGGTTTTGTTTGGGCATGATAAACCGCTAAGCGTTTTCTAACCGTTTCTTCTTTATCATCATCTCTTTGAATTAAAGCTTCACCCGAAACATCATCTATACCTGTAACTTTAGGCGGATTAAAAACCACATGATAACTTCTGCCCGAAGCAGGATGTACGCGTCTACCTTCAATTCTAGTAACGATTTCTTCATCAGCGACATTAATTTCAATAACATAGTCAATGCTTATACCCATGGTAGCTAAACCTTCAGCTTGAGCTATAGTGCGTGGAAAGCCGTCTAACAAAAATCCATTTGCACAATCCGCTAAGGTAATACGATCTTTAATAAGGCCCAAGATAATGTCATCAGAAACCAAACCACCTGCATCCATAATTTTTTTAGCTTCGATACCTAAAGGCGTGCCTTCTCGTACAGCTGCTCGCAACATATCACCGGTAGATATTTGCGGAATCGAATATTTTTCAGTTATAAATTGAGCTTGTGTTCCTTTACCAGAACCGGGGCTTCCTAAGAGGATAATGCGCATTATTTAACTCCAATGGCTAACGCTTATGTAGAATTGCACTTAATAACGTTAAGTTATATCGATGCATAAAGATAAATTACTCTTAATTAGAGTCTTATTTGCGTATATTTTATAACACAACACGCTTAATCTCTTGTAAAAATACGTTTACCTGCTTATTCTATTAAAAAATTTTTAATCATTAGCTGTTAATAAGGTTGATAAGATAAAAATTACAGATAAGAAATTTACTCTTCTAATTAAATTGGATACCCATAAATGAGTAACCTGATTAAACTTTTTCAAGATTCATCATCTCTGCAAGGCAGTAATGCTAGTTACATTGAAAGCTTATACGAACAATATTTAGACGACCCAGAATCTGTAGAACTGAGTTGGCAAAAACAATTTAAAGAAATTCAGCAGGGCACTGCTTATGAAACTGCTCATAGTCTTGTAGTCGAAAGGTTTGCCGAACTCGCTACCCAATCTCATCGCCGCTTAGCGCAACTTCAGGGCTTTACAGAGGAAAGTGTTAAGAAACAAGCCGCTGTTTCACGCTTAATCAATCATTATCGTGTGCGTGGACATCAAATTGCTAATAGCAACCCACTTGGTAAAGGTACGCAAGCAGCCACTGATATGGATCCTTCTTACTACGGTTTAACCGAGTTAGATATGGATACCTTATTTGACACCGGCGCAATACAAGGTGGTGTTGATAGATTGCCTTTACGCAACATTATCGAAAATTTAAGAGCTATTTATTGTGCGAGTATTGGCTCAGAGTTTATGCATATTGTTGATACCCAAACTAGACGCTGGTTAATCAATCGTTTAGAAACAACTAAAGCAAAAGTAAATCTTAATCCTGAACAAAAACATGAAATACTAAAACTGCTTACCGCAGCTGAGGGCATTGAAAGCCACCTACATCATCGCTTTGTAGGTCAAAAACGCTTTTCACTTGAAGGTGGCGAATCCTTAATTCCTATTCTAGATGAATTGATTCAAGTTTCAGGACATAAAGGTGTTAAAGAAATCGTTATTGGTATGGCGCATCGCGGCCGCTTAAATGTATTGGTTAATATTTTAGGTAAAAGCCCAGCCAGTTTATTCGACGAGTTTGCCGGTACGTCATCCTTACTACCCGGGGCGCGTTCTGGTGATGTTAAGTATCACATGGGATTTTCATCAAACTTAAAAACACCGGGTGGCCCAGTGCATGTCACCTTGGCATTTAATCCATCGCATTTAGAAATCATTAACCCCGTTGTCGAAGGTTCGGTTAGAGCAAGGCAAGATAGAGCTGGAGAAGAAGGTATCAGCAGCGTAATACCGGTATTAATACATGGTGATGCAGCTTTCTCTGGACAAGGTATTGTCATGGAGACTTTAAACATGTCCCAAACTCGGGCTTTTAATACCGGTGGCACCGTTCATATCGTAATAAATAATCAGATTGGTTTTACAACCAGCAACCCTTTAGATGCTAGATCTACATTGTATTGTACAGATGTGGCTAGTATGATTCAGGCCCCTGTATTTCATGTAAATGGGGATGATCCTGAAGCCGTTATTTTTGTAACTCGACTCGCTTTAGATTACAGAATGACCTTTAATAAAGATGTGGTAATCGATTTAGTTTGCTATAGACGTTTAGGTCATAACGAAGCCGATGAGCCGGCCGCAACTCAACCGGTGATGTACAAAAAAATTCGTAATCATAAAACGACGCGTAAGCTGTATTCTGAAAAACTAATACATGAGCAGGTACTTAGTCCAAGCGACTCCGTTAAAATGGAGCAAGACTATCAAAAATTATTAGAAGCAGGAGAGGTGGTCTCCCGACCGATCTTAAAAAATCCTGAGTATTCATATACAAACCAATGGTTTAAATTTTTAAATACCAGTTGGGACACCCCAGGTAATACAGCTATTTCCATTGATTATTTGCGTTTTTGCAACGATAGAATGCAACGCTTACCCGCAGGATTTGAGTTACATCCTAGGGTTGCTAAAGTGATGGAAAATCGTCGAAAAATGGCGGCAGGTGCTTTGCCGTTAGACTGGGGGTTTGCAGAAAATCTAGCCTACGCCAGTTTATTATTAGAAAAACATCCGATAAGAATTACCGGTCAAGATGTGGGTAGAGGTACTTTCGTTCATAGACATGCAGTGTTGCATAATCAACTTAATAATAAGACCTATACGCCTTTAAAACATTTAGATAAAGATCAGGGTAGCGCACTTATATTTGATTCATTACTCTCAGAAGCGGGAGTACTTGGTTTTGAATATGGTTACAGTACAACTACACCCAATACATTGGTTATATGGGAAGCTCAATTTGGTGATTTTGCTAACGGCGCACAAGTTGTAATCGATCAATTTATCAGTTCAGGTGAAACTAAATGGGGCCGGCTTTGTGGTTTAGTTATGTTACTACCTCATGGATATGAAGGGCAGGGGCCAGAACATTCTTCCGCTCGTTTAGAACGATATTTGCAACTTTGTGCAGAACATAATATTCAGGTTTGTAACCCTACAAATCCAGCCCAAATATTTCATTTATTGCGTAGGCAGATTATTCGGCCTTATCGTAAACCGCTAGTCATCATGAGCCCTAAAAGCTTGTTAAGACATAAATTGGCGGTTTCTTCTTTAGAAGATTTAACAACAGGGCATTTTCAAGAAGTTATTGGTGAGCAAGAAAAAGTAGATGCTAAAAAGATTACCCGTTTTATTCTCTGTGCCGGTAAAGTTTATTATGATTTGCTAGAAGCGCGTAATCAAGACAAATTAGAGCATGTCGTTATCGTGCGTTTAGAGCAACTTTATCCTTTTCCTGATAAATTATTACGCCAAGAGTTCGCTAAATATCCAAAATTAAAAGAGTTCATTTGGTGTCAAGAAGAGCCAAAAAATCAAGGTGCTTGGTATCAATCCAAACATCATTTTACAGATAATGTTCCTGCCAATGTCAGTGTAAGTTATGCGGGGCGTGATGCTTCTGCAGCGCCTTCAGTAGGAAAGTTTCATGTACACATAGAACAACAAAAAGCTGTCGTTCAATCAGCCTTATACGGCAATACTTTAGGAAATTAATATGAGCATCGAAGTACTAGTCCCCAACTTACCAGAATCTGTATCAGACGCGACTTTAATTAACTGGCAAAAAAAAGCTGGTGATTTTGTCAATAAAAACGAACACTTAGTTGACCTAGAAACTGACAAAGTGGTCTTAGAAGTGACAGCAACTGAATCTGGGGTCTTAAGTCAAATTTTGAAAGAAAATGGGACAATCGTAACCAGCGGAGAAGTTCTAGCTATCATTCAATTAAAATCTGCTGAAGAATCAACGCCTATCGAGCCTATCGTCAACCAAACGCCAGTACACAAAAATGATGATGACATACCGTTAAGTCCATCAGTAAGACGCTTAATTCACGAAAATAATTTAGATCCCACGCAAATTAATGGCTCAGGTAAAAGCGGTCGCCTAACTAAAGCTGATGTGCTTGAACACCTTAATCAATCAGAGACTAGCACTGTTACTGTGCAAACACCCGTCGCAGAGTCTCCTAAAATAGTTACAGCGAGTCATACCCCCATCCAAGCTACTGAAACAACCTTTAGTAATGCGACTGACGTACCAAGAACTGCTGGCATTAGGCCAGAACAACGCGTACCTATGACTCGCTTAAGAGCTAAAGTGGCTGAAAGGTTGTTACAAGCACAACAAAATGCCGCCATGTTAACGACGTTTAATGAAGTTAACATGCAAAGCGTCATTGATTTACGCAATCAATATAAAGATCGTTTTGATAAAAAACACGGTGTAAAGCTTGGCTTCATGTCGTTTTTTGTAAAAGCTTCTATCGAAGCTTTAAAACACTTTCCAGCTATTAATGCCTCAATTGACGGTAGTGACATTATTTATCACGGTTATTATGATTTAGGTATTGCCGTTAGTACACCACGCGGTTTAATCGTCCCGGTTTTACATGATGCGGATCAATTGGACTTTGCCGGTATCGAAAAAAGCATCGCTAATTATGGTGAAAAAGCTAGGTCAGGTACCTTAAGCTATGAAGATTTACAAGGTGGCACCTTTACTATTACAAATGGTGGTGTGTTTGGCTCCATGTTATCTACACCAATTCTTAACCCACCTCAATGTGCAATTTTAGGTATGCACGCCATAAAAGAACGCCCAGTTGTTGAAAATGGTCAAATTGTAATTAGACCTATTATGTATTTAGCGCTGTCTTATGACCACCGTTTGGTTGATGGTCGTGAGGCCGTCCAGTTTTTAGTAACCATCAAAGAATGTCTTGAATCGCCAGCCCATTTATTACTAAATATCTAATATTATGACTACTATCACTAACGATTATTACGATGTAATTGTCATCGGCACAGGCCCAGCTGGGTTTGCCTGTGCAGTGCGCAGTGCCCAACTAGGTTTAAAAACAGCGTGTATTAATAATCGGCATGATGCTAATAATAAAGACACGCATTTAAATACTGGAGACATAGGTACGATGGCGCTATTAGATTCAGCTAAAAAATATCACAGCCTAATTCACGAATATGCAGAACACGGAATTTATGCCAAAGATATCAAATTAGATCTGACAATAATGCTGCAAAGAAAAGATAAGATTCTTGCAGAAATTGGCAATAAAATGATCGATTTATTTAACAGTCACAATATTGGCCACATCCATGCTAGTGCACGATTACTAAATCCACAACAAGTTGAAATTATTGCCGACGATACGCAAATAAAATCAGTACTTAATGCAAAAACGATTGTCTTAGCCACGGGTTCAGAAGCCATAACATTAGCAAATATTGCGATTGATAACGAGTTTATATTTGATGCAAAAGCTGCCTTAAATATCAATGAAGTACCCTGTAAATTGGCTATTATTGGGGCAGGGGTGATGGGCTTAGAGTTGGCCAATATATGGAGTCGTTTAGGCTCAAAAACCGTGTTATTAGAAGCTCAAGACAACTTTTTATCCGTACTAGATCAACAAATTTCAGGCGCTGCCTTTAGCATGTACCAAGATCAAGGTTTGGATCTTCGCTTAGGTGCCAGAGTAATTTCTGCCAAAAAGTCTAATAAAACCATAACGATAGAGTATCAAGATCAAGAAGGTACTCATACTTTAAAAGTTGATAAAGTAATCGTTGCTTGTGGCAGCAGGCCTAATACCGCAAATTTAGCCGCACCAGAAGCAAATTTACTTTTAGATCAAGATGGTTATGTGTATGTAGATAATAATTGTCGCACAAATTTGCCTGGTGTATATGCGGTCGGAGATTTAACTTTATTAGGACCTATGTTGGCGCATAAAGGCATAGAAGAGGGCATCTTTGTTGCTGATTTTATTGCAGGAATAAATAATCCGATTAATTATGACATTTTGCCGAGCGTAATCTACACAGAGCCAGAAATTGCTTGGATAGGCCAAACAGAACAAGCCTTAAGAGCGATGGGTGAACCTATAAAAATTGCCATTTATCCGTTAAATTCAAACATACGAGCCTTAGCCATAGACAAGCGCGAAGGTATAGTTAAAATTATAGCGCATGCTTATACAGATCAAATTTTAGGCATTCACATTATTGGTACCCAAGCATCAGAACTTATTGCAGAAGCGGTATTAGCGATGGAATTTTCTGCAAGTAGTGAAGACTTAGCCAGAACAATTCATGCCAGACCCACATTATCAGAAGCCGTTCATGATGCAGCATTAACCTTAAAAGACCGAGTTTGGCATCATCCACAAAGCCTCACAAATTAATTTTAATTTAAAATAAACAACTATTTGATAAGCTGAATCCTTATATACATCCTGTAGTAAGAGTTAGTGCCTAAAAATTGTATAATTGTGAATAATACTCAATTTAACATAATATACATTATACGAAGTTATATAAATATCAACCCCAACCAAAAACTGGCTTAAATAAGAGTACCAGTTAGTTGCTAGTACCGGAGTTAATAAAAAAGTAATCCGTTCGCTCTGAGCTTGTCGAAGAGTTTTTTTATTTTCACAGTTTGAAAATATCCTTCGACAGACTCAGGATGAACGGATTTGCTCAGGATCTACAGATTGACTCAGCATGAACGCCTTATTAGGCCTCGAGATTATCGGATTATATAGTTTAGGATTATCTGATTAAATATTTTGTTTGTTATACGCTTAACCTAACAAGGCTAATAATTCAGCTGTTTTGGCTTGCATTAAGGCTTCATCAGCACGAGATTCAACATTTAACCGCACTAAAGGTTCAGTATTTGAGCATCGTAAGTTAAAACGCCATTCACCCATATCCATACTTAAACCATCCGTATAATCAATGGCAACTGCTTGATTTTCATAATGGTTTTTAACCTTAGCAATTGCTTTATCTGCTTCTAAAATAGTGCGATTAATTTCACCACTGGCCGGAAACTTCAGCATACGTTCGTCCACTAATTGCGACAAACTTTTACCAGATTGACTAATTAATTCAATGACTAATAGCCAAGGAATCATCCCGCTATCACAGTAAGAAAAATCTCTAAAATAATGATGTGCACTCATTTCACCACCATACACAGCATCTTCTAAGCGCATACGTTCTTTAATAAAAGCATGTCCAGTTTTACTTTGTATCGGTATACCGGCTAAATAACTAACAATATCAACTGTATTCCAAGTTAAGCGCGGATCGTGCACAATTTTAGCGCCTGGATATTGCTTAAGAAACGCCGCTGCTAATAAGCCAACGATATAATATCCCTCAATAAATCGACCATTTTCATCAAATAAAAAACAGCGATCAAAATCACCATCCCACGCAATACCTAAATCCGCCTTATGTTTGATAATGGCATTAATGGTACTGGCTCTGTTTTCAGGTAAAAGTGGATTAGGAATACCATTCGGAAAATTACCGTCTGGTTCATGATGAATTTTTATAAACTCTAAAGGTTGCGATGTTAGTTTTTGCAAGGCTGTTTCTAAATGATCAACAGCATGACCCGCGGCACCGTTGCCCGCATTAACAACAATCTTTAATGGCGCCAAGGCTTTATGGTTAATGTAGTTTAATAAATGTGCAGTATAAGATTCTGATATATCAATATTTTTAAGAAGGCCTCTGGCGCTCGCCACTGCACCAAAGTCATTAACTTCAGCCAATTTTTTAATATCATTTAAACCGGTATCACCACTCACTGGTTTACTTAATTCTCTGACTAACTTCATGCCATTAAAATCTTTAGGATTATGACTCGCTGTCACCATAATACCGCCATCCATAGCAACGCCAGCATCTTGATACGCAAATGTTGCGTAATAAACTTCTTCAGTACCCGATAAGCCAATGTCATAAACATCAACGCCACAATCTTGCAAACCCTTGATTAAAGCATCCGCTAATTCATCACTTGATAAACGAATATCACGACCGACAATAACTCGTTTTGGTTTAATGCTTTCCGCATAAGCTCGACCAATACGGTAAGCAATATCGGTATTTAGTTCATCAGGTAAACGGCCACGGATATCGTAGGCTTTAAAACAGCTAAGAGTTTGAGTCATAATAATAAATTGATAATTAAGGGTGAGTTGAAAAAAACTAGCATTGCCAAGGTGCTTATTTTGCCGATAGTATAATAGACTTTGAATCGCCAATTAGCTTTTATGTTAAGAGTATAATATTGATAATTTCACTTATTTAATTTTTGAAATGAGTGTTTACACACAACAAACAGTCACAAAGCCCCCCTACTCTCTCAACTATGAAAAAAACATCGACTTCTACAGTGCTAACTAAATTTAATGCGTTATTACTGCTAATCTTATTAACATGTTTTACTTCGCTTAGTGTCGGCGCTAAATCCCATAATGCAGAGTCAAAAACATCATCAAACCCCAAGTCTCATACAACTGTTTTAGAGGTCACTAAAGACAGTTTGCAAGCAAAAATTGAATCTGTTAATAATCGTAAAGGCTTAGAAGAAGAGCTAAAAACCAAAGTCTTATCTATCTACCAAACGGCACAAGATAATCTAAATAATATTGAAAACTATAAGGCGCGTAATGCTAATTTTAGCCAATCAACTAAACTGAGTTCGGATGCCTTAAAAAAATATCTTAAGGATATTGAACAAATATTAAGCCGAGTTAGTAAACAAAATGAAGTAGACCTGAGTAAATTATCCACAGAAGAATTAGCCCAGCGTGAAATCTTAGAAAAAAGCAAAATCAGCGCCTTAGATGAACAATTAAAAACCACAGAAAATGAATTAATATTACAAGAATCTCGGCCAGCTTTAATACGCGAAGAAATAGTTGTCGCTAAGCAAGATTTAGATTTAACCCAAAAGAAAATAGAACAACCGACCAATAAATCCTTATCAAAATTGGAAGCCGAAGCCAATTTAGTCTTTTTAAAAACTCAAGTTGATGCGCGTTCTGCAGAATTAAAAATGCTAGAAATTGAAGCATTAAGCAACCCTGCCCGCGTCGAATTATTAAAAGCCCAATACAAACTACTCGATTTACAAAAAAATGAATTAACCCCTATCATTACTGCAATTGATGGCTTATTAACTAACCGTCGCGAACAAGATGCTAAAAACATTCAAGCCGCTTTAGCGGCAGCAGAAAAAGAACTTGAAGGTAAACACCCTCTTATTCAAAACTTAACGCGCGAAAACATTCAATACACTCGGGATTTACAAGCCGTCAACTTAAAAATTGAAAGCTATACCGTTCAAAAAACCAAAGTAGATGCAGACAGCGCTGAAATTAATGCGCAATTTAAAAGTGCGGATAAACGCATTAACCTAGCAGCGATAAGTCCAGAATTAGGCAAAATACTGCGTGACCAGCGCCGTAATTTAGACTCGCTTGCGCAATCATCCCAAGAAAGTGAAAACATCCAAAAAGAAACGGCCTTCGCCAGTTTAGAGGCTTATAAATCCGAAGATAAATTAAAGAAAATCAGTGAGCTAGATAGCTATATTAAAGTATTAGTTGAAGAGCAAGTCGATGCTAAATTACCTAATGATGAGCGTCTATTAATTCAAGCCGAGGCAAGAGCATTATTAAGCAATCAAAAAGAATTACTCAATAAACTAGGGATAGATTACACCAACCTTATTCGTATATTAGGTGATTTTGATTTTTCTAAACAACAACTAAGTAGCTTAGCTGAAAAATTTTCTACCTACTTAGATGAAAACTTATTATGGGTTAAAAGTTCAGATCCGGTTAATTTAGACACTCCTATCAACCTTTTTTATTCTGTACAGTGGTTTTTATCTCCTCTTAATTGGCTACACTTTATTAAAGATATTGGACACTTACTGATAGAAAAACCAGTGACCTTTATCTTAGGTATTCTGCTGTTCTTTGGTTTTCAAGTTGCCAAAGCCTGGGCTCAAATCCAACTTAATCTGATTGCGGCTAATTTTAAAAAGAAATATTCAGAACACTTTGTTTACACCTTACAAGCACTAGCCTTTAGCTTATTAACCGTCTTACCTTACGCATTTTTATGTGGATTTATGGGCTGGTTATTAACTAAAGATTCCCATTTAGATGACTTTAGTCACTCTTTAGGTTCTGGATTAAAAAGTACCGCTATCACACTGTTATTCTTGAATTACTTTTATTTATTATTTGAAGACAACGGCATTATTCGTCGGCATTTTATGTGGCACAAAAGTCAGTGTCAGTTATTGCGCAAACAATTGCACTGGGTTAGATATTTAGCCATTTCAACCACCTTTATAGTAACCACTACAGTCGCCTCAAACACGACGCTATCCAGTGACAACTTAGGAAGATTAGCTTATATCGTTAGTATGATTGCCATTGCTATATTTTGGGGACGCATTTTAAACCCCAAGACTGGGCTAGTGCATAATTATCTAGAGCAACATAAATTTACCCTGCTTAATCAATTACGCTATGTGTGGTTTGCTGCTATTTATATTATTCCAGCCATCATGATTGGCTTTGCAATTGCCGGCTATTATTTAAGTGCTCTACAACTCCAAGGCCAATTGATTAGCTCAATGCGCTTAATCTTTAGTGCCATTATTATTCATCAAATCGTGGTGCGCTGGTTAACACTGATTAATCATCAATTAGCTCTCAGTAACGCCGAAGAACAACGCAAAGCAGAATTAACAACCGAAAGACCTAACACAGCAGCGAGCGAAGATCCAATTTTACCGAACACAGAATCTATCATAGATATTCCTAAAATTAATGCCCAAACCACGCGCTTACTCAATGTATTTATAAGCTTGAGTTTAGTAGTTGGTTTTTGGATGATTTGGAAGAATTTATTACCCGCTTTTTCATTTTTAGATGACATTGTGTTGTGGCAACATTTAGTGACACATGAAGACCAAAAGGTTTATGAACCCATCACTCTAAGCAACTTATTAATCGCCTTTTTGTATTTATTTATTGCCGTCGTCTCAGTCATTAACTTGTCAGGTGTTATGGAAATTGTGGTGTTTAGGCGTTTAGAAATAGAAGCGGGTACGCGTTATGCTTTTAACCAACTGGCCAATTATTTATTAATTACCGTTGGATTTATTAGTATTTCGAATGAGCTTGGAGGCAGTTGGACCCAAGTGCAGTGGCTAGTAGCGGCATTGAGTGTGGGCTTAGGCTTTGGCTTACAAGAGATATTTGCCAACTTAGTCTCAGGGATCATTTTGTTATTTGAGCGGCCGATACGCGTCAGCGATACCGTAACAATAGGCTCAATCACCGGAAAAGTTAGTCGTATCCAAATGCGCGCTACTACTCTAATTGACTGGGACCAAAAAGAACATATCGTGCCCAATAAAAACTTTATTACCAATCAATTGGTTAATTGGACCTTAAGCGACACTATTACGCGTTTAGAAATAATCATTAATATTGCCTATGGTTCTGATTTAGAACTTGCCAATCAAGTCATGTTTGATTGCGTCATGGCTACGCCGCAAATTTTAAGAGAACCCGCTCCTAGCGTGTTAATAGTAGGGTTTGGTGATAGTTCGGTCGTATATTCAGTAAGAATATATGTCGATGAAATGAGTAATCGACTCCCCGTTACCCATGAATTATTTATAAATATTGAAAAAGCCCTACGTGCACATAATATTGAAATGCCCTACCCCCAACGCGATATTCATATCAAATCATTACCTAAAGAATTTAATTACCAACCATAGTGACAAAGATCACCCAATTTCATTTTATAGAGCAGAACACTAGTAGGTTATATTTGTTAAGCTCATTTGTGGAATTTAAACTGACGGGTCATGACAGTAATGATGCAATTTAAAATCACTTTTTTAAATAACTTTTAGTATCATTGCACTTAATACATGAAACCAAAAAAGTAAGTTTTGTTAAGAAATTCTATTAACAGTTCAATCGTCATGCTCACAGGAATGACGATCGAAAATATTTGCTAGGCTTAATTGATTAACTTTGTAACAGGGGCGCAAAAATCAGTCATACCATCGGGGGTTACGGCAGAAACAATAAAATAACAATAAGTTGCCGGTATTAAGCCCTCAATAGTAAAAGTAGATTGAGTGGTGACAGCGATTAATTCAAAACCGTTTTCATGATCCGGCAAAACACCTTTAGCTATTTTCCAAACATAAGAAGCAGCTCTAGGAAAAGTACTGGCATCTAATACGGCAGTACCTGAATGCACACCATCAGAAACCGTTAATACATCTTTACCCGAAAACACGGGTTGCTTGCTCATATTAAAACCACTACTTAAAATGATGGTTTCATTACCATTAGCAATCCTGTCTACATAATGTGCTAAGTTTTTAAACATCACAGTCACTTTTTTCTCAGCATCACGCAAAGCAGATTTTGCAGTTTTTCCGCCATCTGCAGCTGCAATGATAGCCGCCTCGAATAGATCTAAGGCGATTTTAACTTCACTTAAGGGTACATCAGGACTGGTGAAAAGTGGATTGGCGGTTAATTTGGCTAGAATGTTAGTAAAAAATACCAGCTTAATAGCCACGACGAATTGTACAAAATCTAATAAAACTTTAAACTCTCTCATAATTTGTACCTGGGTAATTAAAGTAAATGTCACGCACACACCTTAACCCATAAATTTTTAAATAGATATAACTATCTGAAAATAAAAAACATTTAATTAAAAAAAGGTATCATTTCTGCAACTTTGAAAGTGCAAATATGATACTTAATAGTCATTAAATATTATTTAAAAGCTTAATCACCCCATAGACACCAAGGCAACGTCGTAACCGAAAGAGACAAATACTGATAACATCAAAGTTAAGTCGCTTATTTCGTAGGGAACACTATACCCTACCCGCACCGTTCTCCTGAGCTGATCGAAAGAAGCTTTAGTCGCGTGGATAAACGCTCTTTAAACCCAAAGAACGTCCATACCCGCCAACGGATATCCATACCAGCCAATTGACATCTATTTGTCTGAAAGAAACTTTAGTCACGTGGCTAAATGTTCTTTCAAGCCAAAGAGCGCCCTTTCGCCCGAAAGAAGCTTTAATTGCGTGGATAAATGTTCTTTCAAGCTAAAGAACATCCATACCCGACAAAGGACATCCATTTGTCTGAAAGAAACTTTAGTCGCTTGAATAAATGTTCTTTCAATCTAAAGAACGTCCATATCCGCCAACGGACATCCATTTGTCTGAAAGAAGCTTTAGTCGCGGGGATAAACGTTCTTTCAAGCCAAAGCAAGTCCATACCAGCCAATGAAATACTTAATTTCCTATACATCGTACATCCACAAATGTAATTGTCGCCGAATAAGTCTTTATGTTTTCAGCAAGCTCAGAAACAGAAATACAATGAGACATTGATAATGTTGTGCTTGCAGGAAATCGTCTAGGTCAAATTGATAGACTCTACTAAATGTATATCTTATAAAAATATCATAATAGTGAGTTTTGATGATTTGTAATTTAAGTCTAATCATAGTTTAAATAACTTTTCAGCTATATTAGTATATGAAGTTTTTTCAGGAAAAAATTATTGGTAATATTGAATACAATATTTAGCGGTAAAACCTTAAGTAAAGTAGCATACGAAGACCAACTTAATATATATTTTAACAATTAACTGCTAATTATAAATATTTACCTTGATAAACACACAAGAAATAAGTTATCTTACTGATGAAATTAGCAAAATTCGTTAATAAATTAACTTTTCATTACAATATGCTATTTTCTATTTTCTGTAGATTTTATTAATAAAGTGAATTATAAGGTGCTAATCCAAATGAATAAAAAAACATGTGTATTGCAATTTAAGATATTTATAGCTTGTTTAATTTTACCTTTTTCACTAAGTGCAAAAACAAATGCAGGTACTGAATCAGGGAAAATAAAAGTTAATTCTAATATCGAAAGATCAGACAGCCATACTATTCTTTCAAAAAGAGATGATAGATCCTCTTATAAAAAAGAGGATTCTAATAAAAAAGAACGAAATGAAAAAGAACACCATGAAAATGAATTCAAATATGATGAAGATCATCATCATTCAGTTAGTCCAAGCTAATACATCTTTGAATAATATCTGAAACCTCAAAATGTAATAATTTTGAGGTTTTTTATGTAGAGATCTTAATTTTATTTAATGCTGTTATCAGGGTCTCTCACTATTCTTTGCTAAAGTGGATATCATAATAATAATATGCAGTGACTTTACTATTAGAGTTATCACTATCAGTCATTAACATTGCAGACTTCACTATCAATATATTTAGTAGCATCCCCGTAATTTTCTTATTACCAGCACATAGACTTTCTCAGAACCGACGCTTTCACTTTCCGCTATTAAAATCTTAATAGCGCTTAAACAATCATTATATTGATTGCAAAAAAAAATATAAAACCAACAAACAGAACTTAATTGCTACCATTAAATTTTGATATCCAACTGTAAAATGCGATTATAGAAGTTTATTTTATTAAAAGTTACCAGAAATTCTGCGAGACACATTAAAATCGATAATAAAATAATAACTCATACTTAGAAAACCAGAATTATAAATGACGATTAAACGACCTTTTGGCCCTGTAATGTTAGACGTTGCAGGTCTTAGCCTAGCTGCGCATGAACATGAGTTACTTGACCACCCTAATACCGGCGCTGTTATTTTATTCTCGCGTAATTACGAAAGCCCCGAACAAATTACACAGCTAATTAAAGATATTCGCAAAGCGCGTCATGGGGATATTTTAATTGCTGTTGATCAAGAAGGTGGCCGAGTCCAACGCTTTAGAACCGGCTTTACGCGTTTACCACCTGCCGCACTTTATGCTAAAAACCCTAGTTTGACAGAAGCCGCAGGCTGGTTAATGGCCACTGAGTTATTAGCTGTGGGTGTAGATTTTAGCTTTGCCCCTGTGTTAGATATTGATTGCGGTGTCAGTCAAATTATTGGTGATCGGTCTTTTTCAACGGATACAACTTTAGCTACCCAATTGGCTAGTAACTTTAGAAAAGGTATGGTTAGCGCCGGTATGGCAGCCACAGGTAAACACTTTCCTGGACATGGTGCAGTGGCTTTAGATTCACATTTAACTTTACCTATTGATGAGCGTGATTTAGACACGCTACGTAATAAAGATTTTATCCCGTTTAAACAATTAATCGCTGAGGGCTTAGAAGGCATTATGCCCGCGCATGTGTTGTATCCTAATATTGATAGTCAACAAGCTGGATTCTCTGAGTTTTGGATAAAACAAATATTGCGCACCGAGCTTAACTTTAACGGCACAGTATTTAGTGACGATTTAAGTATGGCAGGTGCCGCAACGGCGGGTGGTTTTGCCGATAGGGCTAAACGGGCGCAGTTAGCTGGTTGTGATATGTTATTAGTCTGTAATAATCCAAATGCCGCTGCCCAAGTCCTTGAAGCATTACCTATTACCATAGATCCCGAAAGAGAAGTAAGACTTAGACGCATGATAGGTACGCCAAAAGCAGATTTAAATTATCGTGCATCTGATAAATGGCAACAAACTTCCGCTTTACTTAACCAACTAATTTAAACACATGCTTAACGAAATAAAATCTGTCCAAGAAACAGCCGATTTACTCTTTAGTGAACAAGAGCTTGCCACTGCACTTGATGCCATGGCCGCTGATATTAACAACACTTTAGCGGATTCTAATTTATTAGCTTTATGTGTGCTAAATGGCGGCATTATTACGGCAGGCCATTTACTCACGCGCTTAACATTTCCGTTAAATCTTGATTCTATTAACGCCAGTCGTTATCAAAATAAAACCTCAGGTGGCACTATAGAGTGGTTGCTTAAACCTAAAACTGCGTTAGCAGGCAGAACTGTTTTATTAATAGACGACATTCTAGATGAAGGTATAACCTTAGCGGCCATTAAAGCGTATTGCCTAGAACAAGGTGCTAGTAAAGTTTATTGTGCCGTTTTATTAGATAAACAAATTGGTAAGGCTAAACCTGTTGCAGCAGATTTTGTGGGCTTATCAGTTGAAAACCGTTACTTATTTGGTTACGGCTTAGATTATAAGGGCTATTTACGCAACGCAGCCGGCATTTTTGCTTGTAAAGATTTATAAATATTACGGAACACACTATGACAAAATTAGCGATTATTGGCGGTACCGGTCTTACACAATTAAGTGATCTGACTATTATCAAAACTGAAAAAATGGACACGCCTTACGGTGCTTCTTCTGCGGCATTTGTAACCGGTGAGCTGTGTGGTAAAGAAGTTATATTTTTAGCCAGACATGGTAATCCACATACGATTGCCCCGCATAAAATAAACTACCGCGCAAATATTTGGGCGCTTAAACAATTAGGCGTAGAAAAAATTATTGCCGTAGCGGCGGTAGGTGGCATTACTCAAGAGATGGTTCCAGCCCACATCGCTATTCCTGATCAAATTATTGATTACAGTTACGGGCGTTTACATACTTTTTTTGATGATGAAAAGTACCCGTTAACGCATATAGATTTTAGTTATCCTTATAATCAAGCGTTACGTGCGGGGTTAATAACAGCGGCTGCAGCAGCAAATATTGGTATTAGTACCTATGGTACTTACGGTTGCACACAAGGCCCGCGCTTAGAAACTGCAGCAGAAATTAAACGCTTAGCCCAAGATGGTTGTGATTTGGTTGGTATGACAGGTATGCCAGAAGCTGCCTTAGCTAAAGAACTGGGCATTGAATATGCTGCGATTTCTGTGATTGCTAATTGGGGTGCCGGCATCAGCGCTGGTGAAATTACCATGGCAGAAATTGAAGAAAATCTGCATGTGGGCATGGCTAATATGGCGAAGGTTTTAAAAGCATTTATTGCTGCCACCTAATTACGCTATATTTTTATGCTTGTGTCAGACACTTGTCATACTTTTCCTTAGTTTTTGTAGTAGTATTAAGTTATGTTTTGATAAGAATCAGGCCAAAGGTATAAAATGCAGGTATTTATTCAAGATCTTATAAAAAATAATGGCTATCAAGCCACTGATTTATTAGCTGTCCTTAGAGCAGTTCAAGCACAATACCAGCACATACCTAAAGCCGCTATCGAACAGATAGCGGCTTTACTTTGTATATCAAGAACCCAAGTGATTGGGGTTATCGAGTTTTATAGTTTCTTTCATTTAAGCCCACGCGGTCACTATGATTTATTAATCAGCGATTCGATTACCGATCATTTATTGGGCAAACATCAAATTACTGCTTATATAGAACAAGCCTTACAGGTTAAATTAGGCGAAGTTAGGTCTGATGGTTTAGTCAGTTTTGATAATACGTCTTGCACCGGTCTATGTGATCAGGGCCCTGCTGCTTTAATTAACGGTTATGCCCTACCCCATTTAACGCCAGCAAAAATTGATCAGATCACTGGCTTAATTAATCAACAAATCCCCGTATCAGCTTGGCCGGCTGATTTATTTGCCGTTAATGACAATGTTTATCAAGCGGGTTTATTACTCAGCCAAACTATACAACACGGCGAAGCATTACACGCTGGCCTTGAACGCGGTTTTAAAGAAACTTTAAAAGAACTGGATATTTCTGGCCTGCGTGGCCGAGGTGGTGCTGGTTTTAAAACCGCCACTAAATGGCAGTATTGCGCTGAAGAAACTGCCGATGCACGCATTGTGGTGTGTAATGCCGATGAAGGCGAACCGGGCACTTTTAAAGATCGAGTTTTATTAACGACACACGCCCATCAAGTATTTGAAGGCATGACCTTATGTGCCGCTATTATTGGTGCTGAACAAGGCTTTTTATATTTACGCGGTGAATATTTACATTTATATGCACCTTTAAAAGCAGTTTTAGCAGAGCGTAAACAAGCGGGGTTATTAGGCAATAACATTATTAATGCCGGCTTTAATTTTGATATACAAATTTGTTTAGGAGCTGGGGCTTATATCTGTGGTGAGGAATCGGCTTTAATAGAATCACTTGAGGGCAAAATGGGGATTCCTAGAAATCGCCCACCTTATCCAGTCACCCACGGCTATTTAGGTAAACCCACCGTCGTTAATAATGTTGAAACCTATATGGCTGCCGCTAAAATTGCGCTTAACGGCGGCGAGTGGTTTGCTAATGTGGGCACAGATAAATCAAAAGGCACTAAAATCTTGAGTATTTGTGGTGATTGCGCAAAACCCGGTATTTATGAAGTCGACTTTGGCACATCTATTCAAACTATTCTGGATGATTGTGGGGCTAAAGATGTGTTGGGCATTCAGATTGGTGGGCCGTCAGGTACTTTTATATCAAATACTGAGTTTGCCAGAAAAATTGCTTTTGAAGATTTAGCCACAGGTGGCTCATTTATTATCTTTAATAACTCGCGCAATATCTTAGACATCGTTAATAATTTTACGCACTTCTTTGCCCATGAAAGTTGTGGTTTCTGTACCCCTTGTCGTGTTGGGACCTCTTTATTAAAGAATCAACTGGATAAAATCGTTAATGGTCATGGTTCTGCCGGTGATGTGGTGGCTTTAGAGGAACTTTGCCAATTAGTTAAAACTCAAAGCCATTGTGGTTTAGGCCAAACAGCCGCTAACCCCATCTTAACAACCCTAGAGCGTTACCCTGAACTCTATCAAGCGCAATTAAAAAAGATAAGTTATGAACCCGGATTTGATTTAGATGCCGCATTAGAAACAGCAAGGCAAATGGCAAATCGTAACGATGCCGCGGCGCATTTATCACAACTGGAGGATTGATTATGACTAAAACACTGACGATTGATGGTGTAACTATTCCTTTTGAAGACGGTCAAACTATCATCCAAGCCGCAACTGCTGCGGGTATTTACATTCCGCATTTATGTCATAACCCAGAGTTTACTCCCCATGGTAGTTGCAAACTCTGTACGGTAAAAGTTAATGGCCGAAACTGTTCTGCGTGTACGTTTCCAGCAATGGATGGTCAAGAAGTTATCAATAACGCTAAAGACTTAAATGCTGATCGCCAAAAAATCACCCAAATGCTGTTTGTTGAGGGTAATCACTTTTGCCCTTCTTGTGAAAAAACCGGTAATTGTCAGTTGCAAGCCGTGGCCTATCATTTAAACATGCTGGATGATCACTTTCCGTTATTTTATCCACACCGAGAATTGGATGCCTCGCATGAGGAAATTTTAATTGATCATAACCGGTGCATTTTTTGCACTCTATGTGTAAGAGCCAGCCATGAGCAGGATGGAAAAGATGTATTTGCTATCAGTGGCCGCGGCATTAATAAACATTTAATCGTTAATTCAGAAACCGGGTTATTAAAAGATACTGATATTTCTGCAAGCGATAAAGCCGCTCATATATGCCCTACTGGCGCCATTTTAATTAAACACACCGCTTATCAAGTCCCAATTGGCAAACGGATATACGATCATCAGCAAATTGATCAAGTCACGCTTAATTCGGAGTCTGAACATGACAAATAAAATTAGAGTCGCCACAACTTCTTTAGCAGGATGTTTTGGTTGTCACATGTCGTTTTTAGATATTGATGAGCGCATTCTAGAACTAGCTGAAGTGGTGGTGTTCGACCGCTCACCTATTACAGACATTGAACACTGTAGTGCCGACTGTGATATTGGATTAATAGAAGGCGGGGTTTGCAACTCAGAAAATGTCCATACACTCAGAGAGTTTAGAAAAAATTGTAAGATTTTAGTGGCAGTTGGTGCCTGTTCTATTAATGGTGGTTTACCTGCTATGCGAAATTTTATACCTTTAGAAGAATGTCTAAACGAAGCCTACATTAATGGTATTGGGGTTGAAAATGCTCAAATCCCCAGTGATCCAGAATTACCTTTATTACTAGATAAAGTTCGACCTATTCATGAAGTGGTCAAAGTTGATTATTTCTTACCTGGTTGTCCGCCCTCTGCCGATGTATTCTGGAAATTTTTAACTGATTTAATCGCCGGAAAAGAACCCTCTTTACCCTACGATCTAGTCCATTATGATTGATAAAATCGTCTTGTTGTACTAAATCATATTAGAGAAAATTATGTACGAACATTTAGAAACTGCTGAAAACCAAGAAAACCTTAAACGCGTAGTTGTAGAACCTGTTTCTCGCGTAGAGGGACACGGAAAAGTTACGCTGCTCTTGGATCAAGACAATAAGGTTAAACAAGCTCGCCTACATATTGTTGAATTTAGAGGCTTTGAACGTTTTATTCAAGGTCGACCCTATTGGGAACTACCGGTCTTAGTGCAACGCTTATGTGGCATTTGCCCAGTCAGTCATCATCTTGCTGCTGCAAAAGCGATTGATCAGTTGGTGGGAATTGATCCAGCTAATCTTCCGGTTGCCGCTGATAAACTGCGCCGCTTATTACATTTTGGGCAAGTATTACAATCCCATGCTTTGCACTTTTTTCATTTATCCAGCCCCGATTTACTTTTTGGCTTTGAAAGCGACATTAGCAAACGCTCTATTATTGCCGTGATTGATGCTTATCCAGATTTAGCGGTACAAGGCGTTATGTTACGCAAGTATGGTCAAGAAGTGATCCGTATGGTGTCTGGTAAACGCGTCCATGGTACTGGCGCTATTCCTGGTGGCATGAATAAATCTTTAAATAAAGAGGAACGCGATTATTTATTAAAAGATATTGAACAGATCATCAGTTGGTCAGCTGCTTCTGTTGATTTAATTAAAAATGTACATTGCTCCAACCTCCCCTACTATGATGATTTTGCGACCATAAAAACTAATTATTTAGGTTTAACCAAACCCGATGGCGCCTTAGAACTCTATCATGGCGGCATTCGCGCTAAAAATGCTAAGGGTGAAACCATTATTGATCATGTCGATTATTGTAAATATAACGATTATATTCATGAAGAAGTCAGGTCTTGGTCTTATATGAAATTCCCTTACCTGTTGTCTGAAGGTAAAGAAAATGGCTGGTATCGTGTTGGCCCCTTAGCTCGGGTAAATAACTGTGATTATATTGATACACCTTTAGCAGAAGCTGCGCGATTAGAATTTAAAGCCCATGGCAACTCTGCTATGGTGCACAGTACATTAGCTTTTCATTGGGCGCGTTTAATTGAACTCTTACATTGCGCCGAAAGCATTAGAACCCTGTTACACGATCCTGACATTATGAGCAATGACTTGGTTGCTAGAGGTGAAAAGCGTTATGAAGGTGTTGGGGTTATTGAAGCGCCTAGAGGCACCTTATTTCATCATTATCAAGTGGATGAAAACGATATAGTCACTAAGGCTAATTTAATCGTTTCAACAACCAGTAATAATATGGCAATGAACGAATCTGTAAGACAAGTGGCCGCTGAATATTTATCGGGTCAAGAACTAACCGAACCTTTATTAAATAATTTAGAAGTCGCTATTAGAGCTTATGATCCTTGTTTGTCTTGTGCTACTCATGCCATGGGTAAAATGCCCTTGCAACTAGAGTTGATAAATGCAGATGGTCAGTTAATTGATAAGTTGGTCAAAGGTAGCGATGGTCATATTAATCGAGTAGCTAGTGCTTAAACCTATTCTTATTTTTGGCTACGGGAATTTAAGTCGAGGAGATGATGCCTTAGGGCCATTATTACTTGAGTACATTGAGCAACATTGTGACTTAAATCAAATCGATATTTTATGTGACTTTCAATTACAAATTGAACACGCACTGGATATAAAAAATAGAACCTTAGTGTTATTTGTGGATGCATCTGTTGCAGGTCAGCAAGCCATACATTTTTCGCAACTGCAGGCATCTAAAGATAGAACTTACACAACGCATGCCATGAGTCCTGCTGCTATCTTGGATGTGTATCAATCTATACAAAAACAAGCACCTCCTCCCAGTTTTCTGTTAACTATCAAAGCTGAAAAACTAGAATTAGGAGAAGGCTTAAGTCCAGTAGCGACTCAAAATTTACAAGCCGCCTGTGTTTTTACCGAACAATTATTGGAAACTCCAAACCTTAAAGAGTGGTTACAAAAAGTCGATTCAGTGGGCTAATTTTATCTTATAAAATTAATCGTGAATGGGTATTGGTAATATTCGCCATTACTTGATCTAATCGCCGCAACTAAACAAAAAATTAAATTTAAAACCACGATTAACCAGGGCAAAAAAAATCCAATTAAAACGATGACTAATACCCAACTAATGGCGTAATAGAGCAAAGTGGTTAACTGCCAATTGAGGGCATTGCGGGCATTTTCTTTTACCCAACCTTCGTTCTTGACTAAATAAACAACTAAGGCTGGAATAAAACCAAAAAAGATACCGCCTAAATGTGTCAAAACGATAATTAATTTATCGGTTTCTGAGTTTCTATTAATGGGTCTGCGATTCATTTTTAATAGCTTCCAATGTAATCCATTTTTCCAATATCGACACCATTATGACGCAGAATGGCATAGGTACAGCTTAAGTGGAAATGAAAATTGGGGATCACAAAATCAAGTAGATACGCTTCGCCTAAAAAGCTAAAAGTTCGACTGCCAAACTTTAATGTGATTTCACGTGCTTCGTTGCCATCTATTTGTTCTGCAGTTAGGGTTTGTAAAAAGGCTTTTGTTTTAGCGACGCGGGCTTGTAACTCAGCAAAGGTCGCTTCATTATCTTCGTAACTTGGCACTTCTATACCTGCTAAACGTGCGCCACACCCTTTCACCATATCGGTGGCAATTTGAATTTGTTTACTTAAAGGAAACATATCCGGGGCTAAACGAGCATTAACAAAGATAGACTCATTAATATTTTTAGCTTCCGCATGCGCTTGCGCTTTATCTAAAATAACGCTTAAGTTGTCTAGCATACGAATAAAAGTAGGAACTGACGCTTTATAAAGGGTAATCGACATAGAAACAACTCCAGGAATACAGATAAATGGTGAATTTATTTAAGATGCCTTATTATAAATCAGTTTGCCCAGTGTCTACTTGTACATTAATTAAATAACCCCATTGCCATCTCATCCATGAAACAGATACTCTTTAGCATTTATTTACTACTCTTTACTACATTAGCCTTTGCTAATGATTTTGAAGATGGTTTGCACGCAGCCCAAAAAGAAAATTACAAAACCGCCATACCTTTACTTAATAAGGCTGCTCAACAAAACAACTCCATGGCCCATGTCGTTTTAGGCTTAATGTATAAAAATGGTAAAGGTATTAAACAAAATCAAAAAACCGCGTTTCAACATTTCTTAACAGCGGCAAAACTAAATGACGCTGACGGACAATTTAATGTGGCACAAATGTACGAACATGGCAAAGGCGTAGCAAAAGACGATACCGAAGCGGTTAAATGGTATCAATTATCAGCAGATCAAGGTGTTACAGATGCTCAACTGCGCTTAGGATTGTTGTATCAGTATGGCCAAAACGGTGTTACTCAAGATTATAAATTAGCTGAGAAATGGTTTCGTTTAGCGGCTCAACAAGGCGATCCAGATGCTCAATTATTGCTAGGTTTAGCCTATTTAAATGGTAATGGTCTGCCAAAAGATATTATCAGAGCCTACGCCTGGACTTATCTAGCGGCAAATAACGAAAGTCATGAAGCCATAAAAGAACGCGATGCCATTGATAAAATATTGGATGCAAAACAACGTCAGGAAGCTCAAGAATTAAGTCGTAAATGTTCAGCATCAAACTTCACTGATTGTTAATTTTCAAGTTAAATGAGCGCATCTAAGCCTAATTTTTTAAGATTAAATACCCTAGCAATTATGCTATTAGTGAGTGTTACATTGACGCTAGGTTTAACAAACGCCAGTGGTGCGAATAAATCAGCAGGCAAAGGTAAAGACAAAGTAGCAAATTTAAAGCACATGAATGCCAACTCGGGTTCCTGGTCTGCTAATGTTGAACCGGATGATAAGGGGACCTGGACTTATAACACCGAAACCAATGTGTATAAATCCGCAAACTATCAAAACGTATCGGCCGGTTACGCGTCTACTAATGGCTGGAGTGGAAGTTTATCCGTGTTAAATACACAATTTACCGGCGCTAATAATCATTTTATGGGCAATACCTTCGCTAATATTGCCAAAGAAGTTGATCTTAATGAAACTGTTGCATTGACAGTGGGTTCTATGAACGGTGTGGCATTAGTTAATAACTCACGACAGCAGTGGTTTAACTATAATTATTTAGATGCACAGTACCAAATTACCCCCGCCTTTATGCTGCATGGCGGTACTTATTTTGCCAATAAACCTTTAACAGGCACTTCATCACAAGTGGGTTATCTGTTGGGTTCTGAAATAACTTTTATAAAAGATAGATTGGCACTGCAAATTGATTACACCAGCGGTCAACAATCTTTATCAGGGACTGCCGTACATTTGTTACTTGATATCACTCCTGTTTATCAAGTTTATATGGGGATTTTTGTTCCTGATCCACAAAGTGGCTATGAATACACAGGCATTGTTGGATTTAATGTCACCTCACACAATACCTAATTAAAAATCAATCTGATTCTGACAATTGGCATTATTAATAACACAGTTATACAGTTTGATGGTTTTCTTATAAATATGATTGATGCACTCTACCTCAGTACCGCAGGCATATTTGTACTTTATAGACTCACGCCAAATTTCATGTGTTTTAGTTGGGTTAGTTAATTTAGCTTTTTTATAAAGCGTCATATTTTCTAGGTCTAAGCCGGCTAAGTCACGGCTGGTGCAAATTGTTTTATCGGTGGGTTTAGTGGCATTATTACAATCAAAACTAGGTCCCGTTAGTTTAGTTATTGATTTATTGTTATCTATCAAACTCCCTTCTATTTTTGGAGTCATGATCGGTTTTATTGGCTTTATCACTGGTTCTGTTAGCGTTTCTTCTTGTGAAATGACTTTCTCATCAGGCTGGATTTCTTGATAATTCTTAACAGGTTTAACATGACTCAATATTGGTTGATCAAGTAACGGAGTCAGCATTTGATTGAGTAAATGCTCCCATGCATAACTATCAAAAAGCACACTTACATCTAGGGATTTATTGACAACTTTAACCACGTAATCTATGGATTGCGTATAGGTATTTTCTTTATTCTCAATACCTAACTCTTTAGCATACTGAGCGATTAGATTTAGCTTGGCATATTTTCGAAAATCTTCAATATCATCAAGCATAGGGGGTGGCACAGATATTTTAATTTTGCCAGTACATTGACTGGCTTGTTTTGCTGAGTCTTGGCTTAAAGTTTTTATATCTTCTACATCCAAGTCCATCAAAGCCAACACGTTTTTAACCTTAGCATCAATCAAAGCCAAATTATTTGAGTCTTTATTTTGTGCGGTGTTAGACAGTAATTTTGTTAGTTGTTCCGTTAAATAAACTTTGAACAATTGTTCTATATCAGCTCTACCACAATGTTCATTTGAAGGCGTACAGGCTAGTAAAGTTAGTGCACTCAACAGCACGATGATAAACAATTTTTTAAACATAAATCAGTAAGAGTATCAATTAACGAGCCACATTTGGCGAGGGTGCTGGAGTTGTGGCGGGTGTTGGATAATGGAAATATCGAGATGCACTATCATTTTTAGGTGCTACTGGAGGTACTGGTTGAGTCGATTTAACTGTGGCGGGTTGTCCTAATGGTGTGGCTGGTTTGTTATTCTGTGGTGTTTGTCCCTGAGAATTTTTATTATTAACACTTTGAGGTGCAACATTGATAGTGGGTTTAGTTACAATTGCTGAGTTTTGTGGTGCCACAGTATTATTGGATTTAGGAATAGTATTATTGAGCTTAGGAACACTGTTATTGGGAACGGCACCAATACTTGGTTTATTAGTTAATGGCGCAACCACATTAGATTTTGGTTTATTAATATCTGCAGGAAGTTGCGTAGGTCCAACTTTACTATCAGGCAAAGGCGCGATAGCTGTGTTTGGCTTAACTCCAGTAGGTGTACTCGGTTTGTTGTTAGGCACTGGCGTGCTAACAGCATTTGGCTGATTAATGCTGGGTTTAGTGCTATTTAAATTGCTACCACCAATATTGTTGACAGGTACTGCGTTATGTAGGGTTTGATTAACCGTAGCTTTAATCTGCTCAGTTTTTGCAGGTTGCTGGTTAATTATAGTAGGCGCAGGTTTTGAAACCGGATTTACTGCCTGCGCTGGCTTATTCAGATTAATAACGGAAGGCAACGTAGCTTTAATCTGATCATTTTTAACTGGCGTTTGCTGATATTTTGGGGCAACTTTTGCACTCTCAGACATATCAGGTTTTATTAAAGATTTATTCTCTTCAGTTGGATTTAGCTGTTTAGGTATTGTCTTAATTTCAACTTGTTTATCAACAATTTTAATCAGGGTTTTATCTGCTTGAATAGTTTGGCTAGGATTTGCCGGAACAGTAGGTGCGCTAACAGGCTTGGTAAGCTTAGTTACAACAGGAGCTGGTTCAGTGGCTTCTTGCTCAACTGAAGGTTTATCGGTAACTAATTTACTGATTGGCACCTCTTCAACAGGTAAAGAAGTTGAAATAACCGTTTTTTTAATGTCATTAACCGCCACGCCATTCGTTCCGGCTTTAATAATTATTTTATTATCAAGTGGATTAGCGGGGTTAAGCGATAGCGAATTATTGATTAAGGGCGACAAAACTGGCTTTAAAAATTTAACGATTTGTACAGGTAAGGAGCTTGTAAAATGATATTGACCGGCATTATCACCTTCTACGTAAGCAGTAATCACTCCAAAATAGCGTTCCCCAATAAAAAATGTAAACGTAGCTGCTCGACTAATAAATTTAGATTCAATCACTTCGCCATTAGCGCTTAAAGATTGTTTACGATGATCACCTGTACCCGTTTTACCACCCACGGTCATGGGTAAACCGTCAATGTTGGTATACACATTATTTAACCGAACTGCAGTACCACCGGCCACTACGCCTACCAAAGCACCTCTAGCGGCTTTCGCAATTTCTGGCGCAAAGATACGTTCACCCTGATCAACACCTTTCTTTAAGATTGTTTCATAAGGCGTACCTTGAGCATAATGAAAACTCTCAAAACGCACCACCGGTAATCTCACACCATCGTTAACAACAATACCCATCAAGTCTGCTAACGCAGCAGGTCTATCACCTGACGCACCAATTGACGTTGCATAAGAAGGTGTTAACTCTTCAAATGGATAGCCCACTCGTTTCCAAGCTTCATGAATTTTATTAAAGGCTTCTTCTTCAAGCAGCGTCATAATGCGTTGTTGTTGGGCGTTATGCCGGTTATTTTTAAACAACCAGCGATACACTTGCTGACGTGGTTCCGCACTTGCCTCGATTACTTCTTTACGCGTTGCATTGGGATGTTTAGATAAATAACCCACTAACCAAAGTTCTAAGGGATGAATTTTTGTAATGTACCCTTGATCTTGTAAATCAAATTTTTCAATTGAATATTTATTATATAAATCATAAATATCATCACTGGCCAACTCAGCTTTGTCTAAATGTTTATTTAAAAAAGCCGTTAAGGCCATCTCATCTGCTTCTGGATTTATCGCTCTAAATAACATAGTAAAACGAGAGGCTTTAGGAAAAACTCGCTTCGTTAACATATCCAAAATTTCTGCAGAAGTTTTACCTTCATAACGCGCGTAAAACCGATTTAAATAAACCTGCCCCTCATTGTCGGCAAATTTTTGTAAATATTCTGCGCGCTTAGGACTTTCATCACTGTCTAGCCAACGCGCTATACCGTCAGGCTTGTAAAGATGATGATAAACAATTTCACGCATTAACCGAATAAACACTAAGTTAACTGAGTCTCTAAGTGCATCACGAATCGACATAATTTTGCCATCTTCATCTGGCGTAAAATTATTAAAATGATGTAAACCACCACCGGTAAAAAAGTATTCACCAGGATTAGCAGAATAAGGTTTATCAAGGGCATTATTTAGTAAGTCTTCTAAATTAATCTTAGGATTTCTTATTAACTGTTCAATAACCCAACTCGACAAAGTATCTTTGGGATGTAACTCAACCTGTTGCAAGGCTTGGGCCGAAAAACCTTTATGTTGCTGATAAACTTCGGTGACTAATTCTAAGTAATGCACCATCGTTCTAAATTTTGAAGTAGACCCTAAATCGATACGAATACCTTCATTGATGTCTAACGGCTGATCATAGTTATCGGTTTGTACGCGTAGTAAATTACCTACCTTACTTTTTTCAAAGAGCATTAAGCTGTAAATAATAGGTTTAAGATTGGTTGTTTCATTCAACATCCTAAATCCGATAATGCCTGCATTACGAGCTTCTGCGGGTTGGCTTAATTTTTTAAGACCATGCATAACGGCTTGCTGAGTCGTATAATCCAGCGTGCTCTTAACTGTTAAATCTAAACGATCCAAATCGTAATTCGATTTAACCCCTAGCGTATTAGCTAACCTTGCTCGCAATACATTTTGCGTCTTTTTCTCTGTGTAAAACTGCGTAGGCAAAGAATCAATCACTGAGGGTCTTAAACTCGGTGCTTTTAAGGCTGCGTCTCTTAAGGCAGGCGAAATAATGCCTTGGGTGGTCATGATGCCAAGGTATTTATCGGTCAAGCGCTGCAAAGCATCATAACCTCGACCTAACAAATAAGACGGGCGTCTTTGAGATAAAAATATACTTAATACTTGTCTGTAAGCAATGGCTTGCTGTTCAGTGATTCTTTTAGGGGCTTTTAAGGCCTCTGTATTTAATAAACGATTAACTTGGGTAATATCAGTACCAAACCACGCTGACAGACCATCCCCTAAACCATGAATTTCACCGAGTTTAGCGGTAGCGGCTAATGGCATTGAATTTAAATACGATAAAGCAATTTCTTGACGCATGGCTCGGGTATCCGGCCCCATCATATAAGCTCTTAAAGAGGCAGTACCCATCTGCCTAAACTTATCGATTACCCCATTGGTATAACCATTTTTTGAGTGACGATACTTTTCTAACTGAGTAGCTAAAGTACTTCCACCTGGTACGGCTTTGGTGGCTCCAAGTTTATGAGCCATTAATTGAATGCCCGCAAAACCTAATCTATCCCATTCAATAGCTGGGTTTACCGTTATGTTATCTTTACCTAGTAACTCTCTATTCTCAATATAAATCAATGTATCCATGATAATGGGTGGCACAGATTTAAAATCTGGATATCCATAAGCAGGATAAATCGCATTAAAAATAACTTGATCTGACTTATCGGTAATTTTTAAGCCCGCTTGTGCCTTTTCATGATAAATATTGAACAGACCGTAATCTGCTAACTCAGTCATCATGGGTGAAAAAGTGGCTTGCGAGGTAATTTTATACCCGGTTTTTTCTAGGCGTTTAATAACCTCTGGGATTAATGTATAACCTAAGCGTTGATCATAGGGGCCGTATTCAGGATAACGGATAGAAGTGCTGGGGCCTTTATTTAAAGAAAAACCCAACTGTTGTGATATTGCAGACAGATAATAAGCCTGTAATCTTGAGGTTTTAACCTCCATACGGATCAATTGTGCGATAGCCAAACAGACTATAACGCCGACAATCACAATATAAATAGTTAAATAGCGCGACAAGCTATTACTAGATTGTTTGCCTCTAGGAACGGGACGCCTCTGCATATTTAGCTTATAAATAACAAAATTAACATTCCTCTTACAAAGCTATTCATAAATTTAGTCTTATATTGGAATGTTAACGATAGGTGATAGTTTAATTGTAGTCTATTGGTGTGGCGTTGAATTTTAGCCCTGGGTTATTATACCAAACAATACTGTTAATATTAGTCTAGTGTTTATTAATTAGTCATTAAAATCGATTTCATAACCCGTATATTTACGAATATTAATCACCCCCGTGTCTAATAATAAATATTGACCCTTAATTCCTTGCAAAACGCCCGCAACTTCAGGGTCTTTATCCATATTAAACGACTTTACTTTGACAGGGTATTGCGCAATAGGATAATTGATGTCAAGCACTTCAGCATCCGAAAGGAGCGTAAACTCTGAATCAGAAAATCGTGTTTTAAGAGCAGCTAAATCATCAGCACATAAAGCAATTAATTCATCGCGTCTTGCTACTAAATCAATAGGTTCCGCCTGACTCTTTAACATTTGTTGCCAACTGGTTTTATCACTAATATGCTTAGCAAATATAACTTCAACTAAACCAGATAGTTGTCGCGTAGGCACTTGAAATATGGGTAATGCCTGCACAGCTCCTTGATCTATCCACCGCGTTGGCACTTGGGTATGACGCGTAATCCCCACTTTAATACCACTTGAATTTGCTAAATAGATAAAATGCGGTTGAAAGCAAAACTCCTCTCCCCAAGCCGGTTCTCTGCAAGTACCCGCCGCATAGTGGCAGGTTTCTGGCTTCATGATACACATATCGCATTGAGCTAGTTTTATAAAACAAGGATAACAATAGCCCTGATTAAAACTCTTTTTTGTCGTTTTTTGACATTCAATACAAGTAATACGTCCGGTATGCTTAAACAGAATGCTTTTACCGATTAAACTATTTAAATCAACAAACTCAGCACCAACAGGTAACTGATACTGCACCTTGCCATTTTCTAAATGGGTGCGCATTTTTTTTAAAGACCCCTGCATTTTTTCTATCCTGTTCTTTAATGTGCTGTCATCTAAATGATTAGGGTATTAGAGCTCTAACCAATTCTGTGGTTTTAAATAGGTCTCATAAAGAGCGGCTTCTGGTGTTCCTGGCTCGGGTGTCCAGTTGTATTGCCAACGCGCTAAAGGTGGCATAGACATTAAAATTGATTCGGTACGCCCATTTGACTGTAAACCAAACAAAGTTCCACGATCATAAACCAAATTAAATTCCACATAACGACCGCGACGATATAATTGAAAATCTCGCTCTCTGTCCGTATAAGGCGTTTCTTTTCGTTTTTGCACGATAGGTAAATAAGCTTGAATATAATGATCCCCAACACTGCGCATAAAAGCAAAACAATCTGCAAAACTGCCTTCGTTTAAATCATCAAAAAACAATCCACCGACGCCACGCGTTTCTTTTCTATGTGGTAAATAAAAGTATTCATCACACCATTTTTTATAATCTGCATAAGCTGTATCACCAAATTCAGCACAGGCTTTTTGAGCCGTTTTATGCCAATGTAATACATCTTCTTTAAAGGGATAAAAAGGCGTTAAATCGAAACCACCGCCAAACCACCAGATAGCCGGCGCACCTGGCTTTTCGGCAATTAAAAATCGTACATTTGCATGTGAAGTGGGTACATATGGATTTCTTGGATGAATAACTAACGACACCCCCATCGCTTGAAAATTTCTATTTGCCAATTCAGGACGTTTAGCAGTAGCAGAAGCAGGTAAACTAAGTCCACTAACATGAGAAAAATTAACCCCTGCTTGTTCAAAAACTAGGCCGTTTTCAAGAATTCGACTTTGACCACCACCACCTTCTGGTCTTTGCCATACATCTTCAACAAAACGCACGTCTGGTTCTTCTTGTTCTAAGCCAGCACAAATATGGTTTTGTAAATTTAATAGATAATTTTTTACTGTATTAATATCTTCAATGTTCATGGATGTTGGTGCTAAATTTTGCGGTGAGTATTTAGTAAATCTTTCTAACATAATAACTCAAAAATAGGGCTAGACCTATGTGGTAGCCTCATTTTATGGGATAATTTACCCATCCCAGCTTAAATGAATCAAATACTATGACTTTTCCTACTATCGAATCTTTTGTGCGTGACGCCCCTTTAGTTAGATTACAACGCCTACCGGGTAACACGAGTAACGTTATCCTAGCAAAAATGGAAGGTAATAATCCAGCTGGCTCAGTTAAAGATTTACCCGCTTTAAGCATGATAAAACATGCAGAAGCTCGAGGAGAAATTAAGCCTGGTGATACTTTAATTGAAGCAACTAGTGGTAATACAGGTATCGCACTGGCTATGGTTGCGGCCATCAAAGGTTACAAAATGATTCTCATTATGCCGGATAATATGAGTGACGAACGCAAAGCTTCTATGAAAGCCTACGGCGCTGAAATCATATTAACGCCAGCTGCAGGCAGTATGGAAGCCGCTATTGATTTAGCTCGCGCTATGGAATCCGAAGGCAAAGGTCGAATTTTGGATCAATTTGCTAACCCTGATAATCCTTTAGCCCATTACGAAAGCACTGGGCCTGAAATCTGGAAAGATACCCAAGGGAAAGTAACGCACTTTGTAAGTTCTATGGGAACTACAGGGACTATTATGGGTACTTCAAGATATTTAAAAGAACAAAATCCTAATATCCAAATTATTGGCGTGCAACCTGAAGGCGATTCAAAAATCCCTGGCATCAGACGTTGGCCTAAAGAATATTTACCCAAAATTTATCAACCTGAACGCGTCAACACCATCATCGATATTAATCAAGAAACGGCTGAAAACACCACTCGCGCTTTAGCGGTACAAGAAGGCATCTTTGCGGGTGTTTCATCAGGTGGCGCAGTAGCGGCGGCTCTTAAATTATCAGAAACTGTTGAAAATTCAGTGATTGTAGTCATTATCTGTGACCGTGGTGACCGCTACTTATCAACCGGTATTTTTCCTGCTTAAACAGCCAGTAAATCAACAGCAACCAACCCCTAATCACTATTTATAAACGCATGAGCAAAAGAAGACCCCGTAAAAAACAATTACCCGAAACACCTGTAAAAGTATTAATTGAATCACTAGCCCATGATGGTCGTGGCGTAGCTCATGTTGAAGGTAAAGTTGTTTTTATTGATGAAGCGTTACCCGGCGAAGAAGTTGAATTTATCTATACAGAAATTCGTAAAGATTACGCTGAAGGCAAAGTTGTAAATTTAATCACTCGTGCAGCAGACAGAGTTGAAGCTAAATGTGCACACTACGGTCTCTGTGGCGGATGTAGCTTTCAGCATGTTGAATCCTCTGCCCAAATCAGAATCAAACAAGAATTATTACATGAACAATTCAAACGCATTGGCAAAGTTGAAATACCAGAACTCTGGGAACCCTTAATTGGACCGCACTGGGGTTACAGACGCAAAGCCCGTATGGGAGTCAAATATGTTGAGAAAAAAGGCCGAGTATTAGTAGGCTTTAGAGAAAGACGTCACCCTTATCTTGCAGAAATTGATAGTTGTGTCGTGATGCATCCTATTGTCGGTACCAAACTATTAGCTCTGGGTGAAATGATCAGTGGGTTATCAATTAGAGACAAAATACCGCAAATTGAAGTAGCTATTGGTGATGATCAATGCGTATTATCCATCCGGGAACTTGAACCAGCTACAGCAGCAGACCATCAATTGCTGAGTGCTTTTGGCAAAGAGCACAATATGACTATTTGTCTGCAATCTAAAGGTCCCGATACTATCGTGCCATTACCCGGCGAACCTGAAGTTATTCCTACTTATTCATTACCAGATCAAGATATCGAGTTTAAATTTAGACCCGCTATGTTTACGCAAGTTAATTATGAAATTAACAAGCAAATGATTAATAGGGTTTTAGACACCTTACAACTTAACGAAAACGATACCGTCTTAGATTTATTCTGTGGCTTAGGTAACTTTACTTTACCTATGGCAAAGTTCGCTGGCAAAGTAATTGGTGTTGAGGGAGATCAACCTTTAGTGAATCACGCTAAAGAAAATGCCCGTCACAATAATATTACTAATGTTGAGTTTTATGCTGCTGATTTAAGTAAAGATATTAGCGATATGCCTTGGGCTAGACAAAAGTTTAATAAAATCATGTTAGACCCCTCTAGAGCCGGCGCATCCGAAGTTTTAAAATATTTTAAAAAATGGCAGCCTGATCAAATTGTTTATGTATCTTGTAATCCCTCAACTTTAGCAAGAGATGCGGGCATCTTGGTAAATGAGTTAGGCTATAAATTAATCAAAGCCGGTGTGATGGATATGTTCCCACAAACGGGTCACGTTGAATCCATTGCCTTATTTACTAAATAACTCTAATAGTAATCGTCCACCTTTGAAACACACAACCTTAATTCAAGCAGTTGATTATCTAGATATTTGCATTGCTACCCAAGTGCTGACGGTTATAAAAAACAGTCAGTGCCTAAAACAATATGCGATTTCGACAGCAAAAAATGGTGCAGGTGAACAACGTGGTAGCGCATGTACGCCCCGAGGTTGGCATTGTATACGCGCAAAAATTGGTGCTCAGCAATTGATCAATAGTGTTTTTATTGGTAGGCGCCCCACAGGGGAAATATACAGCCCTGAACTAGGTAAACAATTTCCAGAACGCGATTGGATACTCTCCAGAATACTTTGGCTATGCGGTCTTGAGCCTAACATAAATCGCTATGGCAAAGTTGATAGTACCTGGCGTTACATTTACATACATGGAACGCCAGATGAATTAATGGATGGCACACCCCAATCGCATGGCTGCGTGCGTATGCATAACCAAGACTTACTCGAGTTATTTGCTAGCATTCCTATAAGATTTAAAGTGTACATACATGAATAAAACCCGATTAGTGCTTGGCATTGAATACGATGGCAGCAGTTTTTATGGCTGGCAATGGCAAACCAGGCATCGCAGTGTGCAACAAGTGCTCGAAACTGCTTTATCTAAAATTGCAGATCATAAAGTTACAGTACAATGCGCAGGCAGAACTGACACAGGGGTGCATGCGCTGGAACAAGTTGTGCATTTTGATGTAACGACTGAACGCGACGCACTGGCGTGGGTCAGAGGCGGAAATAGCCAACTGCCTGATGATGTCAGAATTACTTGGCTAAAACCGGCTATTGCCGATTTTCATGCGCGATACAGTGCAATTGCGCGCTTCTATCGATACGTTATTCTTAATCGCCCCATAAAATCAGCATTATTGCGTAATCAAGTCACTTGGTGCCCTGCCCCTTTAGATGAAAAACTTATGCATCAGGCTGCACAAACACTGATTGGTCATCATGATTTTACGTCTTTTCGTGCCCAAGGCTGTCAATCAAAAAGCCCTTGTCGAACGATGTACTTTATTGAAGTGTATCGGGAAGATGATAAAGTGATTATAGATATTTCTGCCAATGCCTTTTTACATCATATGGTAAGAAATATCGCCGGCGTGTTAATTGCAATAGGTTCAGGTAAGGCGAATGTTGATTGGACGGCAGAATTACTGGAAGTTAAATCTCGTAAATTAGGCGGCATAACTGCGCCACCGGACGGTTTGCATTTAGGTGCGGTTTATTATCCAGAGCAATATGGCATTCCAAAACACCCTATTTTTAATAAACTCCCAACTGATGCTCGGCGTCATGATTAAAATATTCAGAAAAAATCGTACAATCTATTTGCATTCATTGCACTTTAAAGTAGATTGTACTGCCATCAACTTAATAATATCTAAGGCTTAATAATGGATAACTTTATTTCTTTTCAAATACACGGTGGTGAACGCCATGATGGTCTATTAGAAGCTGTTTCTAGCTTTTTAAGTCTATTAGAAGGTAGCTCTGAAACTAATTCTTCCGACTTACTTTCAAATTTGTTACCCGGCATTGCCAGCTTAGATAATTTACATCCCTTATTTGTACATTTTCCTATAGCCTTACTGAGTGCTTTTTTTATTGTAAACCTGATTGCACAAATCTTTAAAAAAGAGCAATTACATACAGTGGCAAGTTGGTTACTTTATTTAGGGGCATTTTCTGCTATTTTTACCGTATTAGCCGGATTTAATGCCGCTGAAAGTGTAGAGCATGGTGAAAATGTGCACGACATCATGGAACATCATGAAGAGGTTGGCGTTTCTATCTTATCGTTATCATTGGGTTTAGCTGCTTGGCGAATTAAAAGTGGCGTATTAAAAAACTGGTTAAATAGCGTATTTTTGCTACTTTCTGCTCTATTATTTGGGCTTGTAGTGCAAGGTGCTGATTTAGGTGGCTTAATGGTTTATAAGTATGGCGTTGCCGTGCACCCTGCTGTTGCTGAACCAGCCGCTTTAACAACCCATACATCAGAAACTGGCGTATTGAGTCCTAGCACTCAATCAGCAGAATTACCCGCGCCAACAACTGAAGCAGAGACTGAGCATCACCACCATGATCATGGGCACCATCACCATTAATCTAGATAGATCACAGCCTATTACAGAAAATGCTGGATAGCCTCTTATTAGTATATAAATTTTAAAATTAAATAAGAGGCTCAGACCCTACAACTTTACTTTTACACACCAAACTTGCGATTCTTGAACAGCTTTTGGCGACATTCAAATTTAGTTAGTTTAAAAGTATGCTTGTTAATTATTCTGCAACTAAGGATAATCCTGACGTGTTGGTCGCACCATAATCTCACTAATATGCACATGGGGTGGTTGACTCACCATAAAGTGAATAGTATTAGCAATGTCTTCGCCAATCAGTAATGGGCCAAATTTTTCTTTAAAAGTAGACACCATAGCATCACTATAACCGGCCGCTTCTTGAAAACCGCTCAACAATAATCCTGGTTCAACTAAAGACACTCGAATGCCTTTAGGGCCTACTTCACGGCGCAAACCTTCTGCTAATGCATGCACGGCAAATTTTGTAGCGCCATAAACTGCACTGAACGGTGAAATATTACGTCCAACTACGGAACCGATAATGATAATGTCGGCTGCAGCGTTTGGATATTGCTCTACGGATGATTCCAGCATTAATTGCGCGGACTTTTGCAATAATGAAAGAGTGCTAGTGACATTTAGATGCAACACCTTTTGAAACTCACTTAGATCACTTTCTAGCACTGAGCCACCTAAGCCCTGACCAGCATTAGCTATAACAATATCAGGATGTTGACCATATTGTGTTTTGGCAGCTTCAAATAAAGCGTCTATCACGAAACTTTCAGTGATATCACCGGCAACGCCATGAAAGTCATTGCCCAACTCAGACTCTAGTTGTTTTAATTTTATTGCATTACGGCCAGTCCCAATGACGCGGATACCTTCTGCAACCAATTTTTTTGCAGTTGCTTCTCCAATCCCCGATGTTGCACCAGTAACTAAAGCGATACGTTTTTGTGACATGTTTACTTCCTTTATATTTTATGGATAACTAAACAGTTATAAAAAATTCAGGCAACGATTCTATAATCGTGAGATTTTAATTGGTAAAGTCAAGCAACTTTAAGCCAGGAGGCAGTGCTTCACCAAACATTTGTTTTTCAGCTTTTTCATCAAGTTCTTTGTATTGCTCTACCATTTCTATCCATGTGACGGGTGCTTTGCTTAATTTTAATTTAGTTATAATTTGCTCACGCATGTCGCTATCAATATCCTGATCACGATCACCACTCATTCTAGCAATTAAGGTTGCTGCAAAAGCAGCATGTAGATTCTTTTTCCAGTCTTCAGTTAATATTTGCGCTAACCATTGTTCGGCTACTTTTGCGGAAATCAAGTTATGTTGACTACCATAAAAAGGCACTCGGGCACCAATTCTACCAACAGCCCACCAAGACTGTTTAGGCTCTGCGGATTTTTCTAATCGGCTTAATAGCCAGTCACCTAATTGTTGTTTCTTATCTACAGGTAATCGCTCCAAAACCGCCGCTAAACGCACAATATCATCATAACTACGGATTTTTATTTGCTTTGCAACTCCGGCCTGCCTTGCTGCCGAAGGGTTAATGTATTTTGAAATATCAGCAAAGATTTGTTCTTGGGCCGCAACGGATAATCCACCAGCAATTCGGCGCCATAAGGTCCACCATTCCGTCCAATTTTGGGTTTCGTTTACATACTGAATACCATGCGCATAATGTTTCCATAATTGATCGACGCGCCAATCATCTAAGCTATCGCCCAATCCTGGTCTTAAACAAAAGCCAACTAAACTCAACCATACTCTTTCATGTTGCTCAGATCGACGATTAGATTTGGTATTATCAATGAGTGCAGAAAACAAAGCTCTTAATAAGGGTAATTGCCATTCATATCTATCAGCGCCTAATTGTTTTTCAAGTTCTGCACGTAAATTTTTAACCGCGTTGGCTTCTATGTATTTTGATTTAGAACCAAATATGGCTTGGATTCTCACCACAGCGGCGCCAAACTGGGCCGGTAAACTAAAATCTTTAGCAGACATGTCTGTCGCGGATTTTTTTCTAAGTTGAAACTCAACATTCCAACGTTGCTGTGAGTTTTCAACTGAAACACATTCTATTTTTAACACCCCCATTTCAGTTTGGGTGACCGCCAGTTTAACAATCACTTCAGTCATGGCATTTTCTGCCGATGTTTCAAAAGCAACCGCTAGAGGAGGTAAAAAATTAAAATCATCCGTTAGTGGCGTAATATCGCCAGCTTTAAACTCAAGATCACCGGTAGTTGACGCTAAATGAAATCTAACTGGCACGCCTAAACGTAAAGAAAACTGGCGATCTTTTAAGATAACTTCATCACCTTCTTCACTGCCTTTGGGTAAGATACACACGCCTTGAGGTGCATCAGTTTGAGCACTATCCAATACTAAGAAATAACTACGTGCTGCACCGCCACCAATCTTTAGTTTATTGTTTCTCTTGGCTAAAGCATAACTCAATGCACCATAAGCAACCGATAATTCTGGGTGCTTATTCTCTAAGAGAGTTGTGGGCTTATTCCCCCAGGAGTCAAGTAAACTTTTTAATCGACTGCTAATCAAATGGCTACGAAACACCCCGCCATTAAGTAATAAGGCATCGGGCACACTCCCTTCACCTTTCATGGCTTCAAGTGATGCATGACTGTGATGTTTTAAGAAACCAGCAATATGTTTGCTAATGGCTGGATCAGATGCATAAGGTAAACCAAACTCAACCACACCACTGCGTTTAATATTAGGCAATTCAGATTGCATTGATAAGGGAAAAAAGCCATCCAGTGCGAGGGTTCTTACTTCTTCTTTTGTAAATACCACACTACGAGAACTACCAATCAGTTTTGAGCCACCTCCCAGTAAGGTCACTGTTGTTTGTTCAGGGGCGTCTGTCGCTAATAAGTGTTCTTTTGCTAAGCGACATTGTTCTAATAATTGGGATAAATCGGCTTGTGATAAACGTTTTTGTTTATCAACTAATCTACTTTCAGCGAGATGCGCAAGGGCTAAATCAATGTTATCCCCACCCAACATTAAATGATCACCCACACCTATACGGGTTAACTTAGGTTCTTGTGCTCCCGTTTCCACTTTAATTAAGGTTAAATCTGTGGTCCCGCCTCCGACATCGCACACTAACAATAAATGCACATCATTGAGTGTTTGTTTTAAATTTGCTGCGTTAATCCGTAACCAGTCGTAACAGACGGCTTGGGGTTCTTCTAATAAACGTACTTTTTTTAAACCTGCCATTTCTGCTGCGGCTAAGGTTAGCGATCTGGCTTCTTCATCAAAAGATGCTGGTACGGTTATAACGATATCTTGATATTCTAATGGAGATTGAGGAAATTTATGGCCCCATACGGTGCGAATATGCGCCAAATAACTGGCACTGGCTTCAATGGGTGATACTTTAGCTACGTCTTCATTACTGCCCCAAGGTAATATATTGGCAGTATGGTCAACGCCAGGATGTGATAACCAACTTTTGGCGCTGGTAACAAATCGACCTTTAGATTTTGCACCCAATAATCGAGCGGCCTCACCCAGAACGACAGGCATTTCTGAAAAGTCACCACCTTTGTTGTAACTAAGGAAATTTATTTCATTATTATTAAGTTCTTCAAGCGCAGGATGATAACGTACTGAGGGTAATAAAGGCCTTTCAGAGACTTGTCCAGGTGCAATTAATTGCTCAATTTGAAATAATTGTATGTCTTGATGATGGGTATCAGTACTCGCGAAAGCAACAACAGTATGTGTTGTACCCAAGTCTATCCCTACTACATAATTTTGAGATTGCATTTTTTCGATCAAAGGATATGTTTAACGTTATAACCGAATGTGTTCGGCAACAAAATAGTAATTAAACGGCTTAAGTTAACGAGATATCTGGTGCAATGCAACAATAATCTATCTAAAAATTTTAAACGATAACCCTTGTAAAAGTTTTTAGAAAAAAAATTATTCCAGCAACAATGAGTCAAAGTAAGACTTAATACAATTTATCAGTTAAAATAACCGTAATAATATAAGCCTATTTTTATGGGCTTATCGTTTCTTAAAACAGTACATTAGAGGTCGTTGTATGCGTAAAACACTCATTACTTTTACCGGGGGCGCGGCATTAGCCCTTATGCACACCTTTTCTCATGCGGCGACAGATTTACCTCCTTCAGCAAAAGTTGAATTAGGTCCAGTCGAAGAGGTCTGCTCAGAGTTCACTGATCCTGCATGGCGTAAAGAACAAACAGTTGATGGCGTTAAAATCCAAGAATCAAAGCTATGTAATCCTGATAATCCAGCTGATATTGCGGCCTTTGTAAAAGGTACAAATGGCATATCTATGGATACGCTAATGGCAACGCAACTTGCTGCCGATGCGATTACTTTATCTGATGATACTGATGGAGATGGCGACCCAGACAAAATAGTTATTAAACTTGAAGTTGTAGAACTTAACGGGCATTCACCCGACATGAAAGACCAAACTACAACTTTTGATATCGCACCAGGTATTCAACCCACTTTTTGGGTTTATGCCCCAAAAACCCGTGATATGTCTACTAAAAGCCTCTATGAACTAGAAGCTAATCCTTTATTAAGAGCGCCCTCACCAGTAATCCGTGTTGAACAAGATGACGTGGTATGGATAGTTTTAGAAAATACGCATTATTTACCGCACTCTATTCATTTGCACGGCATTGATCATCCGTTTATGAATCATGCGGGTAACGGCAATGATGGTGTTGGGCAAACCAGTAACATGGATACCATGCCAGGCCAAAGTAAAACGTACGTAATAAAACCACGTCAACCTGGCACTATGTATTATCACTGCCATGTTCAACCTCATACCCATATTCCTATGGGCTTACAAGGTATTTTTATCGTTGAAGAAAACCGTCCTAACAACTGGGTGCAAACTCTTAACGTTGGTGCCGGACAAGTACGTCATCCTTCTGTTGCTGTACTTGAAAAATATGCTCGCGAATATGACCTACATTATCAATCAGCGGATAAAGAATTACATGAGCTAGTTGCTAGATCAGCTAATGATCCACGCTTAATCGCTAAGCACATGAATACTGAGTACGACACAACTGATGCTACTGATGATTACTTTATGCTAAATGGTAGATCATTCCCTTATACATTAAGAGAATCTTTGATCCATATGGAAGAAAATCAACAGGTCAAATTACGTGTTTTAAACGGTCATACTGAATCTTTAGCATTGCATATTCATGGCCATAAACCGACTGTTACACATTATGATGGCGTTGATAATGGCCCTAGTTCTTACATTCAGCGCGACGTACATGGTATGGTGCCTGCACAGCGTATAGACTTGTCATTAAGTGGTGTTGATGATGGCTTAAATAGTTACGGTCAAGGTATTTGGATGTTCCATGACCACGTTGAAAAATCATTTACAACGGACGGACATGGTGAAGGTGGTGATATCAGCTTAGTTGTGTATAAAGGCTTTGTTGATGATAAAGGTATTCCGTCAGCACATGGAATGAGCCTTGCCCCATACTTCTCTAAATCATTATGGAAAGGTCAATACCCCATTTGGCAAGATTATGATGCTTGGCGTAGTTTAGGTCTTCCAGACTTAAAAGCGGATATAACGCCAGCTAAAGTTGCCGTGCAAACGCCAGTAGCTAAAGCTTCAGAAATTGAGATGGCTGCTAGATTACAAGAAAATGATACCTCTGCTTTTACTAAATTAATTTATGGTCTATTTTTAGGTTTATTTGCTTACACAATAATATTAAAACGCCAAGTTATCATTGAGGGTGTTAAGAAATTTATTACCTCTAAAGGTCCTACTATTCCACATTAAGCGGATGTATTGATTTACTAAGAGTTATAACTCCTCGACAAGCTCAGAGCGAACGGACTAACCATTTATTCCGTTCGCTTTTATCTGACCAAGAAGTTCAGTGAAAGGACTATTAATTTAATCCGTTCACATTTATCTGATCCAGTCCTCGGTATACTTGGTTAATTCGTATAATTTAACCAAACCCATTTTTAGTGCATTTCTCTACACACGTAAATTTAATATAATCCGATTAGGTATACTTGCCCCATTCCGTTCGTGGTGAGCTTGTCGAACCACCTGCCAGTTCTATTTATTCATTCGCTAAAAAAACTTCCACTTGCTGTAAAAATTCAACAGGTTGTTGCACATGCAACCAATGACCCGCATTTTTAATATATTTTAATATTGCAGTTGGAAATAGCTCGCTTAATTGTTCTGGCTTTACATAATTAGAATCCCCACCCGCTAGAAACATTACTTGACCTTGATAAGGACTTAAGTTGCCAGTGTCAGGAAAGGCAATAATATTGTCCCCTGTCGCATAGAAGATATCTAAGTTAACTCGCCAACTATATTCACCCGCCATTAACACCAAATTTTGCAATAAAAACTGTCGATAAGTTAACTCAGGTATATAGGGCTCTAACCATTGCTCAGCTTGTTTGCGATTTTTAATTTCATGCAAAGGCAGAGCTTTTAAGGCCCCAATTAAATGATCAAAGGAATGTTGATAAGTAACTGGGGCAATGTCCGCAACTAGCAACTTATGGACTCGTTCAGGATGGTTTAATGCAAACCACATAGCAACCTTCCCACCCATGCTATGTCCCAATAAACTAGCTGTTTTTAGATGTTGCGACTCCATAAACGCGAGTAAATCAGCAGCCATGTTTGGATAATCCATTTGCTCATGATGGAAAGACAGCCCGTGATTACGCATATCTAAGACAAATACTTGATATTGATTAGATAACTTCTCCGCGACTTGTCGCCAATTACGCGAAGAAGCAAAAAATCCGTGCAAAATAATTAACGGACTTTTATTGACATCAGCCTGCCCTACGCTTTCAAAAGCTAAGATATTTACTTCCATTAGGCAAATACGAACAAGGCACCCATTATTGCGCCAAAGATACCGCCCCAAACAACCAACCAACCAAGATGCTCTCTAATAATGGCTTGTACCATTTCTTTAACCAGTTGTGGGGTTAATTCACTCAAACGTTTGTCTATAACACTTTCAATTTTATCGATAATATCCACACCAATTTTATGCGCGTCCAAACCTTCTTTAAGTGCAGATTTAAACCGTTCTGACTCGATCATATCAACTAAGGTTATTTTCATTTTGTCTGTAAATGGATCTTTTAAAGGCGCTAAAGCTTCTTGACCGCCCATCATCATTAACATACCCCCAAATGAAGATTCCATAATCGCAGACACTAAGCTTTCAAAAATTCGATCATAATCAACGGCATTTAAAAAAGGCTCAAGATTCAGCATCTTGCTACCTTGCTGTTCTTCTTTTTGAATAAATTGCTCTATATTTTCAGCTGTAAAAAATTGATTCATCATCAATTGTTTAATAGACAATTTAAATTCTTCAAAACGGGCTGGAATGACACCTGACCCATACAATCCAGGTACTTTTTCAAATAACATGTAAATGGCTAGCCAGTTGGTAATTGCACCTGAAAGCGCAAAAAAACCAATAGATTTTATTAACTCTGGTTGAACAGGGCTGATATAGCCAATGCCAATGACGACGACTGAAAGTAAATTGGTGACAAAGCTTTTATTAAATAATTTTCTCATTGATATATTGATGTTCTCAATTAAATAGGTTTAAAAATACAAAACATATTATAAAACATCAAGCTAACATTCTGGAGATGGATATCAAGCATGGCATTTGGTTTGATAAATATTTATTACCTAAAACTAATACCTCTGAATTTATCGAAAAGATTATTAACTGGTTTTTAGAAAAAGTAGAGTGTTACCGAATTATAGAAGAAAACCTAAGTTTCTATAATTCAGTAACATTAAACAATTGCTTTATTTACTGGGTGGCGGAGGCGGTGGTGTGCCTGGGGGGGGTGGAGGTATAGGTTTTGAAGGCGGTGGAGGTGGAGGTGGTGGCGTTTGTGCATTTGTATGTTGCGGGACCACACCAGAAAATTGGCCAGTGACAGGAACTTGATGACCTTTAGCATACATACACTGTATAAAAGCACTATCGTAACGCTGTTGATCTGCATAGCTTGCGTAGTTAGGTGTTGAATTAGCTCCAATAAGACCGCCAGCAACTAATCCACTACCCGCACCAATTGCAGCCCCAGTGCCTCCACCTATAACTGCACCCGTAAGGGCACCTGCTGCTGTGCCAATTGCGGCGCCTCCAATTGTATTAGTGGTAGGAAATTGACTATTTGTTGCCCCATTGGCTTGAAAATAAGCATATTGACGACAAATTGCATCATCATTACGAAATTGATCAAAAGACAAACCATTACCTGGTAAAACCATAACTGATGGTGCGTTGGGTGTCATTGCACACCCAGATAACAATAATGGCAAAATAATTAAAACAGATTTATTTATAAACTTCATAAAATCCCCTATCGTTTATTACTTGGAGTGGGTTCAACTTGCTGCCATCCAGTTGAGCACTCTTTAACATAAGGATAATAACCCTCTGGATTACTACAGTGATACCAAAACCCCGCAGGATACTGTTGTTGTGTCACTGGTGGACTCTGTTGAATATAAACAGGCGGGCTGGTAGGAACTGGTACCGTGACAACTGCAGGTGGATAATTATAATACGAAGGGTAATTATAATAGGAATATGGATAAGGATACGGTGAAAAACCACCATAACCCAAGCCAATACCACCAAAATAAATATCTGTTCCATAGCCCCATCCACCTCCAAAATGATGACCACCATGATGTCCGTGATGTCCCCCGCCCCAACCGCCTCTATCGGCATTAGCAACATTGCTAACCATAAAAACTAACAAAAACATAGACAAAAATCTAAATTTCATAACACCTTTCACCTTATATTAATCAAGTTTTAGTAAATCTTGTTATCTTTGAATAATAGCTTAAAACTAATTATGCCTTTGGTAAATAGTCAGTAATGTTAGCAGACCCCGTTATGACCCATGTAGTACCCGTATCCGTATTACAAGTAGCGGTATATACAATAGTATCACCCGCTATAACGCCAGAACCAATGGCTTTTAAAACAATAGTTATAGTACTTGACGTTGCTGATAAGCCCACAGCAGTAACAGAAGTGGTATATTTTCCTGTATATGCCGCAGGAAGTGCTAAACCTAAAGTGGTATGCGTTGATAATGCGCTTAATGTCCCTTCGCTACAAGCGACCCCAATTGCGGTTCTTGCGGGTGTAGACAAACTGACGGCTTCTAAGATTTTTGCCTTTATGGTGTAATCTTGATATGCAGGCATTGCAACAGCCGCTAAAATACCAACGATTGCGACAACAATCATCAGTTCAATCAAGGTAAAACCACGTGAAATTTTTATAGCTATTAAATAGTACATGTTTAGATCCTTATTTAGATAAATTTAGACATAATGCCTAACGGAGTAAATCACATAAACATTATGGAGAAGAATTGCTGCTTTTAAAGAGAGCTAAGAAAGGCGACTAAATAAAGAAGGCTAGCGAATCGTAACTGACGCTAGATTTATACCATACAACGATTAATATTAGCTACAGACTTTTGATGTTTGATTTTTACTAACTTGTAGAATTAACTGCACAATACAAAATAAAGGTATTTCACGAATTTAACAAAACTAACATTTTTAATGTGCAGACTATTTTGTCACTCAAGTTAAATCGTTACTATAACCAGATATAACAATGACTCAAATTTAATCAGATGACTGAGTTAAACATTCCTGAATGTTTATAAAAACCTCCGTAAACATTTCCTTTGTTAAGCGTTTAGTCTGCACGTTATAACGACTTGTATGATAAGAATCTATTAACGTTAAATTTCTTGGTAGCGCATGTACAGCATTATGAGAAAAAGTAGCCGCAGATTGTTTTACATTTAAAGCCTTTAACACAGATAAATGCGCAATTGATCCTAAAGCTAAAATTACGCTATTCTCTGTTAAAGAATTTAATTCAGCCGTCAAATAATGATTGCATTGCTTTATTTCATCACTATTCGGTTTATTTTGCGGTGGTAAACATTTAACTGCATTGGTGATACGACAATTGCTCAGTACTAAGCCATCATTTAAAGATTCTGAGGTCATTTTATTACTAAAACCAAACTCATAGAGTGCTTCATAAAGCAAAATACCGGCGTAATCTTGAGTAAAAGGTCGCCCTGTTGCATTTGCGCCATGCATACCAGGCGCTAAACCGACCACCAGTAAATGAGCATCCAAATCACCAAAAGGCGCTACTGGCCTCGCATGATACATTGGATATTTCTGCTTAACTGCACATAAAAAATCGTCTAATCGAGGACATTGATGGCAATCTATATCAAATATTTCTTTTGAAAACATAAGTCTATATTTAAGGATAATGTACTTCTAGTTATTCTCTGACGGGTCTTTTATCTAACTTTCTTTGCAAAGTTCGTCTATGCATATTTAGCGCTCGGGCCGCACTAGAAATATTACCCTCATGTTGCATCAATACTTTTTGTAAATGCTCCCACTCAAGCCGCTTAACTGATAGAGGTGTTTCACTTATTAACACAGAAGAATCGCCTTCATTCTTATGTAAAGCACTGACTATTTCATCTGCATTGGCGGGTTTTGTTAAATAATGTATAGCACCCAACTTAATTGCTTCAACTGCCGTTGCAATACTGGCAAACCCAGTTAACATAACAATTTGGGTATTATCGTCCAAACTAATTAACTTTTTTACTAGTTCAAGCCCCGATTCATGACCAATTCTTAAATCAATAACGGCATATTCAGGAATATTTTTTTCAGCCTGAAAAATCCCATCTCTTACATTATTAGCCACAATAACTTCATAAGATCTTTTTTCTAAAGCAGATTTTAATACACTACAAAAAGTTTCATCATCATCAACCAACAAAAGTCGAGGGTTATCTTCTTCAATAATCGTCATTAGTTGTCTCTGTATTCAATAAAGGTAAGGTAATTTCTACAACAGCCCCGCCAGATTCAGAATTATAAAGTTTAATAATCCCTCCTAAACGATTAATGGTTGAATAGGTTAAAAATAAACCTACACCTAAGCCACGTTTCTTACTGACAACAGGCTGTTTACCTGCAGAGTCAACTATATCTTGTGGAAATCCTGGTCCAAAATCTCTGATTTTAATAGTAATGTTATCTAAATCCCAAGAGGCATGAAACTCAACCCCTAAATTTGAAGGGGAAGCCTCGGCGGCATTATTTAAAATATTAATCAAAGAATGCGTTAATGTGAGCTCAGCAATAATTTTAGCTTCAACTGCTACATCTGAATCTATAAAATAATTTAACTTAGTATCAGGCTGGTGAGAGCGCCATTGCATAATGACATCATCAATATAATCAATTAACCGAATCACCCCACCCGATTCAGCACGCATTTCACCTGCTGAAGCAGACATAACAGATAGCGCTTCTTTACAACGAGAAATTTGTTGTTGGATAATCCGCATTTTGTCGTACAACTCAGGATATCTATGATTTGGATACTCTTGCTCTAACTCATAAGATAGAATCGCAATGGTACCTAAAGGTGTACCCATATCATGTGCAGCACTAGCTGCTAAAGTACCTAACGCAACCACTCGCTCGTCACGCAAAGCGTTCTCACGCGCTTGAGACAAACTTCTTTCTTGTACTCTTAAAGTTCTAGCCAACTCAACCACAAAAAAGGCAACTAGACCCGCACTAAATACAAAACCAAACCACATCCCAAATAAATGTAAACTAAAGTAGCTCTTATCACTCATATCATGAGCATGTTGAATCATTTGGTAACTTTCCATATTGGACATCATTACCGTTGAATCAGGAATATGAGGTTCAATTGAAGGTAATGGCACATTAAAAGCAATTAACATGGTGTACATGGAGGTTGTTAAAATCACCATATACCAAGCATAAGCTTGAGGTAACATAATCGCAGTAATAATTAAAGGTAACAAAAACACCCATGTAATCGGATTTGAAGCGCCACCCGTCAAATATAATAAAGCCGCAATCGCAAAGACATCGATACATATTTGAGAAAAAATCTCTAACTCTGTGACCGGTTCTTCAGCTTGCATCCGCATAGAGGTGTATACATTAACTGCAGATGTCGACAAAACAATCAACCATAACTGTTGTTCTGGCAGTTTTATACTTAAGAGATGTACGGTTAACAGAATCAGTACAACTTCACACAAAATCATTAAATTCCTAAGGATAAAGAGCCATTTAAGATTTTGACGCGCTGAAACTTGTGATTTGGGACTGATATGAGAGAGCATAATGCGTGATGATTAAAAATATTTGTGGGTTAATTATTTTGTACAGTAATCGTTTTCAAATCCAGAGATTTTTTAATTTTATTTGCATAAGACTGAGCGGCTTCTTTATTTTTAAAACCATTCACACTGAGTTGATACCATTGGGTATTTTTTGCATTAAATGTACTGATCTTTACTGGTATACCTTGTGCAATTAAGTTAACAGATTTTTTTTTTGCTTCATTTTGCACCTTAAAGGTAACTAAATTAACGAACCAACCAGACTTTGCCACTTGATTTTTAGGGTTTTTTTTGAATTCTTTTACAGCAAGTTTCTTATCAACTACTAGTTTCTTGGGTGCCGTCGGTGCCGTTTGTAACTTGGTCAACTTTTTTGACTCAGAATCATGATCAAGTGGTTTTGACACTTCTTGAATTATATTAACTGGTTCTGGAATCCGTTTAACCTCCTCAGCAATTGGCTTTTCCTCTTTAATTATTGCTTGGCCACTCTGCGGAATGGCTTCAGATGAAACGTGATTAGATTCAGATTCTAAAACACTTTTTTTCTCATGCAGAATACTTACATCCTCTTCAAGAATGGAAGTTAAGGACTGCAATTTTGAAATTTCAGCAGATAATAAATATACTTTTATTGATAATGCTATCAATATAACAACTAACAATCCGCCGACCACTACCACAAAAGTTTTTTTACGCGGATCATTATTATCAACAGGTTGCTCAAGTTTTGGCTTTTTTTTCTGTAAATTGGCAAGACGAACTCTACTCTCTATAGATGTAATAAAAGCAGTATCGGTTAACAAAGCACGCTTAATTAGCAGTAAAGCATTATTGTTGGCGTTGACTTCAGCTTCAGTTAATTGCTCTTGATTAATATCATCCTCGTTAGAATAATCATTATCACCATCTGGTTTATCAGGTATTGGCGTACCCAGTTTTGTTGAATCTCTCTCACTTAATTCATCAGTAGCTGTATTCAAAGACGCCTCATCATCAACTTGCTTTAATTGCACATTGTCAGCATTGATTAGTAAACCATCGTTTGTTACTTCGTGTTCTCTTGTATCTATTACACTGTATGCTTTATCAATAATTGAAGTTGGCTCAATTTCAACTTCTTCATCATCGTCAACAGGTCCTATATTAAATTGTGTCGTAGTATCAACCTCATCAACCAAATCTAAATCTTCAACAAATTTATCATCATCCAACTCTTGATCTATTTCTTCATGACTATTCGCATATTTATCTACCAATAAAGTATCGATAATTTCTTCATCATCTAGATAATTATTCAGAGGAACAGGTGTAATATCTGTATCATCTAACCCCACCTCTAAATCAGCTAACTCAATATCTTCTTCAGTGGAAATTGGAGAGTTGAAGCGACTTTTAGGTGAATATTTTTGTTTTTTTGTCATATTTAAACTATAAAAATATTTAATTGAGAGTAAAAGCGAAAAACTAAGACAGTTTTAATAAATATAACCTATTTTTATCAGATAAATATGAATGTTTTTAACCTTTTAATGTTTATGATGCTAAAATCAGCAAAAATAAACTTATAAAAATCACAAATGCAACTGATAATATCTGTTTTAAGTAATAATCAAACCAATCTCATTGGTGAAATTTTACCGATTATTCGAGACTGCAATTGCAATATTATTGAGATTAGATCCTCGCAATTATCTAAATCCGCTGCGGCTTATCTGCTTATCCAAGGAAATTGGAACCAAATCGCTAAAGTTGAAACTACGCTTGAACATCTTAGAAAGCGTTTAGATATTAAGATACAAACCCTTAGACCCGACGCAAAAGATAAAGAAAAAACGCTCGATTGCATTCCTTACTCCCTCGAAACCATTTCACTTGATAAAGACGGCGTTGTTGAATCAATCACCTCTTTTCTAACAGATCGTGATGTGATAATTGAAGAAATAACAGGCAGTTCATACCAAGCACCTTATATACAATCCTTTGTTTTTTCTACAAAATTTATCATTTTAGCGCCACCTCAATTAGCTTTATTATCACTACGTGAAGAATTTTTAGATTTTTGTGATCAATTAAACATAGATGCTATTCTTGAACCCATTAAACGCTAAATCATTATGACTTCTATTACTATTGGCCAAGCCATCCCGGATTTTGAAATACCAGCAACAGGTGACAAAACCATTCACCTCAGTGACTATAAAAATAAATTAATCGTGTTGTATTTTTACCCTAAAGACAGTACGCCGGGATGTACGCTCGAAGGCCAAGCCTTTAGAGATGCTAGTGATGCATTAACGGCATTAAACGCAGTCGTTTTAGGTGTATCACGTGATTCCTTACGTAGCCACGAAAACTTTAAAACAAAACAATGCTTTAACTTCGATTTATTGTCTGATGCTGATGAACAACTCTGTACTTTATTCGATGTGATAAAAATGAAGAATATGTATGGAAAAGAAGTGAGAGGTATTGAGCGCAGTACTTTTATCATAGATACTCAGCGGGTACTGATAAAAGAATGGCGAAAAGTTAAAGTCAAAAATCACCTAGAAGAAGTCCTCGAGTTTCTAAAAACCCAACAAGCTTAAATTATTTAAAGTTTGCTTTTGTACCATATAAATATTTTCTATGGCACAAAACTCAAAACTTAAGCGTCAAATAATCATCAATAATAACTCGCTCTAAAAATTAAAAAATTAAGATTTTTTCTTCAGACTTGAATTGCTAACATATTATCTAAAGCTAGTTTAGCTAACTTAGCTTGGGACTCAGGCACTGTAATTTGATTAATCACATGCCCCGCCGCTAAATTTTCAAGCACCCAAGCTAAATGCTGAGGATCGGTTCTAAACATTGTTGAACACATACATAAAGTAGGTGACATAAAATGCACATTCTTACCCTGCCCTTTACATTCTTCATGTAAACGATTCACTAAATTTAATTCTGTCGCTACTAACCAACGCGTATTAGGCTCTGCTTCACGTACTGTTTTTAAAATATACTCTGTTGAACCGACATATTCTGCTTTCTCACAGACTTCAAAACAAGCTTCAGGATGGGAAATAACTTTGGTTTCAGGATAGCGTTGTAAAAAATTATCAATTTGCTCAGGTTTAAACACTTGATGTACAGAACAATAGCCATTCCAAAGTATCATCTTCGCATTACGAATTTGCTCAACCGTTAAACCACCTTGTGGCTTATTAAAATCCCAAGTGACCATTTCCTCTAACGGTATACCCATACGGTAACCCGTATTGCGACCTAGATGCTGATCTGGGAAAAACAGAATCTTTGGTCGTCTTGCAAAGCTCCATTCCAAAATCTTTTTTGCATTAGATGAAGTACACACAATTCCATCATGCTCACCACAGAACGCTTTTAAATCAGCAGCAGAATTAATGTAAGTAACTGGCGTTACCTCGTTTTCTACATCTATAATTCCAGACAACTCTTGCCAGCACTTTTGAACTTTAATCAAATTAGCCATGTCGGCCATTGAACATCCAGCCGCTAAATCTGGCAGGATAGCGATTTGCTCAGGGCGAGATAAGATATCAGCAACTTCAGCCATGAAATGCACGCCACAAAATACAATATATTCTGCTTCTGATTGTGCCGCATCTCTAGAGAGCTTTAAAGAATCCCCAGAAAAATCAGCATGCTTAAAGACCTCATCTCTTTGATAGTGATGTCCCAAAACTACACAGCGTTTACCTAGTATTGCTTTAGCCGCAATAATACGGGCATCACATTCTTCGTCATCAAGTAAGGCATAGTCTTGGATAAGAAAAGGTGTTGACGTCATTTATTTACCAGTAAAAAGTTTTAAAAAGATAACACACACATTATGCCGGTTATCAGTTGAATTCAGAAGTAATACCAACAGAAAAATTACTACTACATATCTTACTATTACTCAGTAGATTGAGTAAAAACAGCATGTAACTTTTTTGGGGCTTTAATACGTAGTTGTTTATTAATATTCTCACGACCAAATACGACTTCTATGTCTCGGGGTGCAACCTGCATTTCTTTTGCTAAAAAGCGCACCATATGGTCAGTTGCTTTTCCGTCTTTGGGTTCGGCAGTCACACTAATTTTAAGTTGTGTGCCCTTTACTTTACCAATAGCATCTTTCTTTGCTGCAGGCGTACCCAACACATTAAGAATCAAAACATCATCTTCCCAAGCAAAAAATGAAGTCATCTGCTTAGATTGCGCGGATAGCTTAGCTCTTGAATCTTTGGTGGCTTTTTTTGCCATAATTCATAAAAGGTGTTGGGCAATTATAATTAATTACCCAACTTATGAGTTTTAATTAATCTAGTTAGGCTTTATCTTTGCCAGCAGGTTTAATTAAACGAATGCCTAATTCTTTAAGTTGCTCATCAGTCACAACCGCAGGCGCACTCACTAATGGACATGCTGCGGATTGAGTTTTAGGGAACGCAATCACATCACGAATAGACGTTGAACCGGTCATTAACATAACTAAACGATCTAAACCAAACGCTAAACCACCGTGTGGAGGCGCGCCATATTTTAAAGCGTCTAACAAGAAGCCAAATTTCTCTCTCGCTTCATCTTCACCGATACCTAAAATCTCAAATACAGTTTGCTGCATAGAAGTACGGTTGATACGAATAGAGCCACCACCCACTTCAGTACCGTTTAATACTAAGTCGTAAGCACGTGATAAGGCTGCACCTGGGTTAGCCACCAATTCTGCAACAGAACAACTAGGCGCTGTAAAAGGATGATGAATCGCATTAAAACGACCGGCTTTTTCATCCCAATCAAACATTGGAAAATCAACCACCCAAACCGGTTTCCATTCGCCTTGTAACATATTTAAATCATGCCCCAACTTAACGCGTAAGGCGCCCATTGCTTCATTAACAATGCTAGCTTTATCTGCGCCAAAGAAAATTAAATCGCCGTTTTGTGCGCCTGTTTTAGCTAATACGCTATCCCAAACTTCTTTAGGAGCAAATTTAACAATCGGTGATTGTAAACCATCCAAACCAGCGGCTAAATCATTAACTTTGATATACGCTAAGCCTTTAGCACCATAAATACTCACGTATTTAGTTAAATCATCAATGTCTTTACGACTTAAATCACTTGCATTTGGTACGCGCATTGCAACAACTCGACCTTTAGGGTCATTAGCAGGTGCTGAGAATACTTTAAAATCCACATCCTTCATGTCATCAGCAATATCAACTAACTCTAGAGGTATTCGTAGATCAGGACGATCGATACCAAAACGCGAAATGGCTTCTTGATAAGTCATGCGTGGGAATTCAGCATCCAACTCCACATTAATCACTTTCGCGAATAACTGGCGAATCATTTCTTCCATCACATTCATGATTTCATGCTCATCCATGAAAGATGTCTCAATATCAAGTTGTGTAAACTCTGGCTGTCTATCCGCACGCAAATCTTCATCTCGGAAACAACGCACTACTTGATAATAACGATCAAAACCCGCAATCATCAACATTTGTTTATACAACTGTGGTGATTGAGGCAATGCAAAGAATGAGTTTTCGTGGGTACGACTAGGTACGATATAGTCACGAGCGCCTTCAGGCGTCGCTTTAGTCAAATAAGGCGTTTCAATTTCAAAAAACTCATTATCATCTAAATAGTTTCTTAAAACGCGAGTCACGTCACGGCGTACTCTCATTTTTTCTTGCATAGCGACACGACGTAAATCAACGTATCGGTAACGTAAACGCAATTCTTCGTTAACTTCTATTTCGCTTTCAATTGGGAATGGTGGCGTTTCTGATTCATTTAAAACTTCAATTTCTTTAGCCAAAATTTCAATCGCACCAGATACCATGTTTTTATTAACCGTCCCTTCAGGACGATCACGCACAATACCGGTAATTCTTAAAACATACTCACTACGAACGTGTTCAGCAGTAGCAAAAGTATCTTCTACATCTGGATCAACAACCACTTGAACCAATCCAGCGCGATCTCTAAGATCGATAAAAATAACGCCACCATGATCACGACGTCTATGAACCCAGCCACATATAGATACTGTTTCGCCTAACTGTTGTGTATTTAATTCTCCGCACTTGTGAGTACGCATAGATTTTCCCTGTTTATTAAAAATTTAGTTTTATATATTGAAGCACAGTGCACTTAAAAATTAATGGCTCTTGCATCCACCAGTTGATGGACAAGTGTGTGCTTTAGATGAACTTGCGGCAGACTCACCCGCTACGTTTTTCTTGGTACCGCTTTTAAAATCTGTTTCATACCACCCGTTGCCTTTTAATCTAAAACCAGCGGCTGATATTTTTTTTATTAATTCCGGCTTAGAGCAAGCAGGACAAATAACTATAGGGTCAGCACCTAGCTTTTGTAATGCCTCATGCTCATGACCGCAAGACTGACATTGATATTCGTAAATTGGCATTTACCACTCCGAGAACTAAAAATAACGACTACTATAAGGACTGTATTTAATTTTTCCAAGTACTTACTATAGAATACCTGACTATTTTACAGATTCAGCGCCAACAATGAAAACATTAACCTTAACAAAACCTGATGATTGGCATATTCATGTCCGAAATGCCGCTGTTTTAAAGACTGTATTACCTCATACAGCAAAACAATTTGGACGGGCTATCATTATGCCCAATCTTAAACCACCGGTTACCACCGTTGCAGATGCACTAAACTATAGAGAAGAAATATTATCGGCTCTACCTGATGAAACCCAATTTGAACCATTAATGACACTCTACTTAACGGCACAAACTGAATTGTCAGAAATTAAAAAAGCAGCAGAATCAGAGTTTGTCCATGCTTTTAAAATGTATCCTGCAGGCGCCACAACAAATTCTGATGCTGGTGTTGCCAATATTTGTGGCATTTATCCTTTATTAGCAGAACTAGAAAAGTACGATATTCCATTACTCATCCATGGTGAGGTCACCGATCCACTGAGTGACATATTTGACAGAGAACACCTCTTTGTAAAAAGCACGCTAACTGAAATCGTTGATAAATTCCCTAACTTAAGAATTGTTTTAGAACATGTCACCACGACAGAAGCTGTTGAATTTGTTTTAAGCGCAGGCCCCAACATTGCGGCAACCATTACCCCTCAACATCTTTTATATAATCGCAATGCACTGTTAGCAGGTGGCATAAGGCCACATTACTATTGCTTACCTATTATTAAGCGAGAAAGTCATCGACAGTCATTAATAAAAGCCGCAACTAGTGGCAACCCAAAGTTCTTTTTAGGCACAGATAGCGCTCCTCATTTAACTCACACTAAAGAAAATGCTTGTGGTTGTGCTGGTTGCTTTAGCGCCCATGCAGCAATTGAACTTTATGCAGAAGCTTTTGAATTAGCAAATGCGTTGGATAAATTAGAAGGCTTCGCTAGCTTTTATGGCGCGGATTTTTATCACTTACCCAGAAATACAGATACAATAACCCTAGAAAAAACACCATGGAGTGTACCTCTCTCATACGGAGAGGATGAGATTCACATCACTCCATTAAAAGCAGGCGAAGAAATAAATTGGAAAATAATTTAGAAACTAAGGGCATGGATGCAGCTCCTGCTATCCAATTAAACCAGCGCTTTAGAGGTTATCTACCGGTTATCGTAGACATTGAAACCGCTGGTTTTAATCCTAAAAAAAATGCCATGTTAGAAATTGCAGCCGTTATTGTTGAATACGACAATAAGCAAGATCTGCACATTACAGAAAGACATACAACCCATGTTGTACCATTCAAAAATGCTGAATTAGACCCTTCTGCACTTAAATTTAACGGCATTGATCCACATCACCCGTTCAGAATGGCGCTAGAAGAAAAAGAAGCACTAGATTTGATTTTTAAACCTATTCGGGCGGCAATTAAACGTAATGATTGTACCCGAGCCATATTAGTTGGCCATAATCCTGCTTTTGATATCGCGTTTCTAAATGCTGCAATTCAACGCACCCAAATAAAACGCAGTCCGTTTCATCCATTTAGTACTTTTGATACAGCGACATTAGGCGGGTTAGTTTATCAACAAACCGTACTGGCAAAAATTGCCCAAGCAGCAGAAATGGAATGGGATAATGAAAAAGCCCACTCAGCTTTATATGATGCTGAGATGACGGCCGAAATTTTTTGTAAGATTGTGAATCGCTGGAAACAACTCACAGAAATTTCTTAAAGAACTAGAATCATGACTCTATTCTCTTTACCCCTACAAGTCTTAGTTCCTAAAAAATAAGTATTTTTACAGTACAAAATTGATTTATAGAGAGGATTAATATGCTACCGGATAAATTTTCTTTTGGTGTTATGGAAGATCATGAGGCGCTCATCTTAAATGAATGGGCAACAATAGAAGGCTGGAATCCTGGTTTATGTGATCAAAAAGTGGCTAGAGAATTTGATCCAGAAGCTTTTATAGCCTTGCGAAAAGATAATGAACTCATCGGCGGTGGATCAATTATTTCTTACAATGGTTTGTATGGCTTCATGGGCCTCTTTATTATGCGAACCGATTTTAGAGGCCAAGGTTTAGGGGCCAAGTTATGGACCTATCGACGAGATCAATTAATTAATCGTTTGCAACCAACAGCAGCCATTGGCATGGATGGTGTCTTTAATATGGCGCCGTTTTACGCCAAAGGTGGCTTTAAATTAGCACATCGCGACCTAAGATATGAAGGCATAGCCCTAGCTAATAAATCCGCTGGAGTAACGGAACTCAGAGATATCAAATTTGATGCACTAGATGCTTACGACCAAAAACATTTTCCAGTTCCACGCTCTGCCTTTATCAAAGCCTGGATAAATCAAGAAGGTGTTTTTGGCTATGCAGTCGTTAAGCAGGATCAGTTATTAGGCTACGGTGTTGCCCGACCCTGTCATAAGGGTTACAAAATTGGGCCATTATTCGCCGATTCTGCAGATATAGCAGAAACAATCCTATCAAATATAATGGGTGATATTAAGGGAGAATTTGTCCAAATTGATATTCCAGAACCCAATATTGCTGGGCTACAATTAGCCACAAAATATGGCTTAATTGAATCTTTCGGCTGTGCACGAATGTATTTAGGACACGTAAATCCAGTCCCATTACAAAATATATATAGTGTTACCTCTTATGAGTTTGGCTAGTGAATCAATTGCACTCATCTTGCTGAACAATTTCACGCTCGGATGAGTCATTTATGTTTAAATCAACCATCATTTCTTGAGCCATTGATAAGAAAGTAGCAAACCAACTTTCAGTCAAAAGCATGCATTAATAGCAAATAATAAATATTTTTTATAGCACCCATTAGTAATAATAGTATTAATGAATTTTGGAATTGTTTGACTAAATCCGCTAGAATACTTATTAAACAGTAATCTATATATTAATATGTCAGAAGATCCGAAATTAGAAGCAATCATAGCCCTCCTCTATGAATCAGTGCTTGATCCAAAGCTTTTAAAAGAAGCATTAGGACTTTGTGCTATTTATGCTGGAGCGGATGAGGCAATGGTTGTCACTTATGACAAAATGACACAATTACAAATAGGAGCGCTGGTAGCAGGCTCTCGTTTCGCGCCCAATGGTTTTGATGATTATATGAATCACTATTGGAAAATTGACCCCAGAAAACATGTTAACCTTGGTAAAATTAGAGAATGGCGATGTTGTACTGATTTTAACGATCAAAAGTTCGTTAGCAAAAATGAATTTTATCAAGATTTTCTAATTCCAAACGAAGTTAGATATATTATGGGAGCGAGACTTTGCTCCGATGATAATGAGTTTATTGTAAATGGTTTTATACGAGCTATTGATCGAGAGCCATTCGATATTAATAATATTTCTGCTGCAAATAGTTTTTTTGATCATTTGCAACGAACATTAAGATTACATAAACAAACTCAAACCCTACAGACTAAAATTGATCTGGGTGCTATCGCTATAGATAATCTGCCTATATCAATGATCATAACTAATCATAAAGGCCAAATTGAGCATTTAAATTCCAAAGCAGAAAAAACTCTCATAACTAGCAACTCAGGCTTACACAGTGTAATGGGAAATTTAGTGGCTACCAATCCAGTAGATAGGCACAAACTGAGTAACCTCATTTCAAACGCGGCAATAACTAATGGCCGAGGTGGGCAAATGCTACTTAATAGCGAAAGTCCAAAATACATTTTTGTTACCCCAATAACTCCTAAATCTACTATAGCCAATAACTGGCAAATACCCTTAGCACTTATAATCATAAATGAAAGTGACAACGTAAGATCTCAATTAGAATTTTTTAAAAGTTTATATCATTTCACACCAGCTGAATTGCGCTTAGCACAGGCATTATTAAATGGAATATCAGTTGATAAATATGCCCAAGAAATGGGAGTTACTATCAACACCATTCGCACACAACTCAGCGCTTTATTCAAAAAAACAAATACCTCTCGGCAAGGAGAACTTATCGCTCTCTTAAAATCAAATCCTAGTTTCCATTAATTGTCTGGCGTCAATTACTTTGACCGGTTCGCGACAACTATCTTGTCCGGTTAGTGGTTAAAAAAATGCTATTTTTTTATGCTTTGTTTCTTTCGATAACTCTCTCCGTTTAATTCAATAATAGTGGCATGATGGATA
>JAPLRS010000045.1 GCA_026399015.1 Methylococcales bacterium
AAACTCTCATTGATTGTTGCGGGAAAGCCGACCATTATAACCAACTTTCATCCTTTGTCAACTCCCTGTTGACATTATTTCTTACCTCATCCGACCAAAACACTTACCGCTTGCTTCAGACCAGCCCGCTATTATAGCTATGTTTTGCATTTTATCAAGCAAGAATGAATCTTTTTTATTTTCACCATTAATACCCTGGCTTCTTTAACTTTCTAAACCAATATATCCATATGATTTATATTGTTTATTTCTCGCTCAAATTTAACCAATCTAAATACTTAGCCACACCCTGCTTCACCGATAAAAATTCTTTTGCATACCCAACCGCTCTTAGGCCTGATATATCTGCTTGGGTATAACTTTGATAAGCGCCTTTTAAATGCTCAGGAAATGGAATGTACTCAATTGACCCTTCTTTATGCCAAGCAATCACTGCTTCAGCTATCGCATTAAAAGGTTCTGCTGTTCCAGTGCCCACATTAAAAATTCCACGCTGTTCTGGATGATCAAAAAACCATAAGTTGACATCCACTACATCTCCTACATAGACAAAGTCACGTCTTTGCTCGCCATTTGCCATACCATCACACCCTTCAAATAAGCGTGCAACTTTATTTTCTTTCACTTGATTATTAAAATGAAATGCCGTGCTACTCATCGATCCTTTATGCTGCTCCCTAGGCCCGTAGACATTAAAATACCTAAAACCTACAATGGGACTTGTGGTTGTCGGTAATAAACGTCGAACATATTGATCAAATTGGAATTTTGAATACGCATACATATTAATGGGTTGTTCGCAGCTTCTATCCACACTAAAACCATGATCACCATTGCCATACACAGAAGCAGAGGACGCATAAATAAAGGCGATATTATTATCTATGCAACGATGCAAAATGCGTTTTGAATAATCGTAATTATTCTTCATCACAAATTCGCCATCCCACTCCGTGGTTGCAGAGCACGCCCCTTGGTGGAATACCCCTCTTACCCCATCCCAAAAGCCAGGCTCATCAATTCTCTGTATAAACTCGGCTTTATCCATATAGTCAGCGATATCTAAATCAGCAATATTGAGCATCTTCCGGCCATTTACTAAATGATCGACCAACAATATATTGTTCTCACCTCGCTCATTTAAAGCTTTAATCAAATTACTACCGATAAATCCAGCACCGCCTGTCACAATAATCATAATGCTCCCTTTGCTTTATCGATCATAGAAGTGGTTGATTGACCTTCAACAAACTGCAATATCTTAACTTCTCCACCGGCATTAATAACCGCTTCACCGCCGACCACTTGATCCGCCGTGTAATCTCCGCCTTTTACAAGCACATTTGGTAATAGTTTTGTATAGATCCGCTCGGGTGTTTCTTCTTCAAAAGGCACTACCCAATCCACACAGGCTAAAGCGGCTAATACCGTCATTCGCTCTGCCAGCTTATTGATAGGTCTTGAGTTGCCCTTGAGTATTTTTACCGATGCATCCGAATTAACAGCAACACACAATCGATCACCCAAGGCCCTTGCTTGCTGTAAATAAGCCACATGTCCTGCGTGCAACAAATCAAAACAACCGTTGGTCATAATGATTTTTTCATTTTGAGCTTTTGCTTTTGTAAACAATCCTAACAAGTCATCTTCATTAACCACACCATACACAGTATCTCTAGTGCTATGCATTGCTTGCGCTAATTCATGAGGCGACACCGTTGAAGTACCCAATTTACCGACGACAATACCGCCTGATAAATTCGCTAAATACATCGCTTCTTGTAATGGCAAATCTACTGACACGCCCAAAGCCATCACGGCTATCACTGTATCGCCAGCTCCCGTCACATCGAAGACATCTTTTGCTTGCGCAGGAAGTGAATGCACTTGATCGCGTTGAATTAAAGTCATCCCTGCTTCGCCGCGCGTCAACAGTAAGGTATCAATTTTATGATGATCCAATAGTGCTTGGCCTTTAGCGATCAACTGCTCTTCTGTCTCACTCGCACCCACGACTGCTTTTAATTCAGACAAATTAGGGGTAATAAGATCCGCTTGGCTGTAGCTTTCATAATCCAAGCGCTTAGGGTCAACTAATACCTTAGCACCTGATTGTTTAGCCAGACTGATATAGCTCGATACATCTGCTAAAGTCCCTTTTCCATAATCCGAAAACACCACCACATTATGATTCTGAAGATGTTTTTCCAAAGCGACTCTTATAGTCGAACGATCAAATTGAATCGGCGTTTCTTCAAAATCAATACGAATCAACTGTTGATGCTGAGCCATAACGCGTAATTTACAGATACTACGGATGGCAGGTTCTACAACAAACTCACAATCGACGCCTTCCGCTTCTAATAAATCTTTAAGCACTTTGCCGTCTGCATCATCGCCCACCACACCTATTAAAGTAACTTTGCCGCCTAACTTAGCAATATTTAACGCCACGTTACCTGCGCCACCAATACGATCTTCAATCGTTTTAACTTTAACCACAGGCACTGGCGCTTCAGGTGAAATCCGTGCCGCTTGCCCTGACCAATAACGGTCAATCATGACATCGCCAATTACAATAATGCGTGCCGCATTAAAATTCGGCAGTTTATTTAACACTTAAGGACTCCTCGATCACACCACACCACCAGTGACCAATTAAAATATGGGCTTCTTGAATTCTTGCAGTCACCTGAGAAGGTACATTGATTGAGTAATTCACTAACTGACTCAACTCGCCTCCCTCAGCCCCCGTTAATCCAATAACGAGCATGCCTTTTGATTTAGCGGCTTCAACCGCTTTGATAATATTTTTGCTTCGACCTGATGTAGAAATAGCGATTAAACAATCCTTTTCTGTCGCTAAGGCTTCAATTTGTCGTGAATATACCGTCTCGAAACCAAAGTCATTACTGTGTGCCGTTAAAATAGAACTGTCTGTAGTTAATGCTATAGCGGCCAAAGCCGAACGATTCTTTTGATATTGCACAACGAGTTCAGCAGCGATATGCTGGCAATCAGCCGCACTCCCGCCATTACCACATAAAAACAACTTACCACCTTGCTGCAGAGTACTTATCAGTTGCTGTGCCGCCGCTTCAATCACATCTGCACAAACAACTAAACGTTGCATAATGGCTTGATGATCATCAAGCTCGGTTAAAAATTTTTGCACATTAACGTCCTTTATCCAATCACACTATTCGCGCGTTAGATTATAAATCACTACCAGTTGTAATATTAGAAGTATCAATTACGGGTGCTTGCTCACTAAATTGCATAGAATGTAAACGCGCATAGGCTCCATTTATTGCTAATAATTCCTGATGAGAACCTCTTTCGATAATCCGCCCATGATCAATCACTAAAATTAAATCGGCATTTTCTATGGTTGATAAACGATGTGCAATTACTAATGTAGTGCGATTGCGCATTACCTTTTGTAACGCTGCTTGAATATATCTTTCTGATTCTGTATCTAACGCAGATGTTGCTTCATCTAAAATCAGCACAGGTGCATCTTTTAATAAGGCTCGCGCTAGTGCTAAACGCTGTCTTTGCCCACCAGATAATTTAACTCCATTTTCACCAATTTCAGTATCTAAACCATGCTCTAACTTAGCAATAAAATCCATAGCATAAGCATCAGCAGCAGCATTTTCGATTTGTTCTCGTGTCGCCTTGGCTAACCCACCATAAGCAATATTATTAGCCACCGTGTCATTAAACAGCGTAACCTGTTGATTTACTAGAGCTACTTGTTGCCTTAAATTTGCTAGTGTATATTGACTAATCTCAACACCATCCAACAATATTTGTCCGGTACTATGCGGATAAAACCTTGAAATTAAATTAGCTAACGTACTTTTACCGCCGCCAGAAGAACCAACTAATGCAATTGTTTGTCCTGGCTCAGCAGTAAAGTTAATATCTATCAATGCAGGCTCATTAGCTGTATCGTATTGAAAAGTTAAGTTTCTAAACTCTAACAATCCACTACTTCTTTCAACCTCATATGTTCCTGAATCTACTTCAATATGCTCGTCTAATACTTCAAATAATGATTCAGCAGCAGCAATACCCTTTTGAATATCACTGTTTGAATCACTTAAGCTTCTAATGGGTTTAGGTAACAAAAAAGCAGCTGTTAAATAGCCTACAAACTCACCGACACTTGATTGCTTCATAAATATCAATGCTAAGTACATTAATCCCGACAAAGCAATTGCCAAGATAAACTGTAGAACTGGACTATGAACCGCTACTGTAGTAGATAATTTTAACGATTGACTCTTATTATTTAAACTACTCTCTAGAAATCGTTGCTTCTCATATGATTCACCTCCATAACTTCTAACTACACGATGCCCACTCACTAATTCTGAAGTAATATGCGTCATATCGCCTATCGATTCTTGCATTCGCTTGCTTATCACTCTCAAACGTTTACTAACATACCCAACGAGAACTACAATAACTGGAGTAATTGCGACGAATACAAGTGACAACATCCAATTAGAATAAAACAAATAAATAAGTAACCCAAGCGCAGTAAATCCCTCCCTAACAAAAGTTCGCACAGCATCAGTTACCGCTTGTGTTACCTGTCCCACATTGTTAGTGATCCTAGAAATCATGTAGCCGCTGTTATTCGCATCAAAATAAGCTGTTGGTAACTGCGTATATTTATCAAATATCTCACAACGCAATACATGAACGACACTAACTGAAACTTTTGCTAAAAAATAATTTCCAATATAAGAACCGATACCATGCACTACAATTAAACCACTAAATAGCAATGGCAAATAAAACATACCCTCTCTAGACTCAGATTGAAGCGTATCAATAATATGTTTTATGAGAGCAGCAAATAAAGTTTGCGTACCCGAATACATTAAGAACCCAATGATACTAATAGCAAATAAAACCCGATAAGGTTTTACATAGGACAGGAGTCGCTTATAAATTTGCATACTTGCTTTTGATTGTTTTTTCATATTTATTATTTTTATCTCAATCGTTTTTTAATTTGATTTAACAATCTATACAATTTCAGCTTAATACTTTCCCTTGGCATTGATAATACTTCTGTCCAAACCTCACCGCGACGTAAGTAATGATGGGTAAAAAATTTAGAACTAAGTCCCCATTTATTTAAAAACATACGAGAACCATTTGCCTTAAAGGTTAATTTACCCGTTGATTTTGACATAAAATGATAAATTCTACTTTTTCCCACCCCTTTAAAGTATCGGACCCCTAATTGCCATAATTTCATGGCAAAATCCGGATCTGAATACATCCCTGGTGAGAACTCAGTACTATACCCCCCCACCATATCCCACAATAAAACAGGTAAAACACTGGGTGGCCAAGTTGTCCCTTGCCAATCAACTTTTTCTAACTGCTCAAAATTTTCTAATAACTTCTGCTCATCAAAATCTTTAAGATTAGATCCACAATCAAAAGGTGCTATAACGCATGCATTGCCTGTTTCACGTGGTTCAATCATTGTAGATGAAATAAAAAAGAAACTATCTCTCTGCTCTTTTATTTCTTCATATAACCAATAATCCCAATCAGGACAGGCATACATGTCGTCATTAAAATAAACCAAATACTCTGTCTTTACTAAGGTCCTCGCCATATTCATAGCGTAGCAAATACCTATATTCTGCTCAGAATAACTATAATCTAGATTATTTTCATCAACCCAAACTCTTGAGCCATCATTTGCTTCATTTAGATGAATAATAATTTGATGCGCATATCTTGAATTTTTTTGCAGACTTGCTACACACATTTTTAAAAACTCTAAATTATTCCAACTGGGAATAACTATAGAAAACAGCGCGTTTTCTGAAACCGTTTTAGAGGGATGAAGTGATACTTGCGGCGCACTAAGTAAAAATTGTGATGACAACATATAAAAATAAAAGATAAGACCGTAGTGTTAGTTAATTAGGTTTTAGAAAAGCGTAGTCATTTTTGTTGCAATGCCCATAACTTTAGATATTTATAGTAACTAGACTCAGCATTAGAAATAGCTAACATTAAACCCTGAGCACCATCTAAAAACCCGGCTTTTAACCAATAAGTCCTATTAAATGTCCAGAAACCTTTTAGAACTGCTTTAATAATTGAGGATCTCGCACCCTCCGCATAAAGCATTTTTGAACCTAAAGTTGAATAACTATTCACTTTAACTAGAATTTCCTCTAAATCAACCGCAGTATCATGTAAGAAGGGGGTCACTAATCGCCCTACCCGCCCATCAACTAAAACTCTTTCATGTACTATTGCTTCAGAAAACCGCCCCGAATTTCTTTGAAATAAGCGCAACACATAATCAGGCCACCATCCACTATGACGCATTTGTCTACCGCAATAGGTCGATAAACGCGGAATCTCATAAGCCTGAAAGCTATTTTTCTGAATAGCTTGCTCTATTTCTACTCGCAAGGACTCTGTCACCACTTCATCAGCATCAATAGACAATACCCAATCACCTGTAGCCTTATTCAAAGCACGTTGTTTTTGAATTCCAAAACCCGGCCAATCAGTTTCATAAACTTTGTCAGTATACTGACGACAGATTGTCACAGTGTTATCGTCGCTACCTGAATCTAAAACGATAATCTCATCAGCCCAAACGACAGACTCTAGGCATCGTTGTATATGAACCGACTCATTTTTAGTAATAACTATAACGCTAAGCATTTTTAGTAACGTTGTTCAATTTGTACACAACTGCAGTCCCATTGTAAACAGTCAATCTGATCACAAAAAATTGACATAAACTCAAGCAATTACTCCCAAGAAAAGTCGTTATGCTCTCTTTTACCATGCAATGATTGGCCATATTGAGTTAACTCTTGTGAACACCATACTTTCTTTTGCTTTATTTTTTTAATCTTTTTTAATTTTCGCGTTAGCCAACTCTGTTGCAACAATCGATAATTATATCGATATCCTAAGCCTTGCCGCTCTGATAAACCACGCTCTTGCTTCATCGCAGATTGCGTAATAGATCCATAGTGATGTAACCACGAAGCACCCGTCATGCCAGTTGGAATAGCTGCTTTATCGACTTCATTAAAAAACATTGTATCTTCAAAACCCAGTAGCTTTGGAATCGGTTGAAAATAACCTATCTCTAGCCATACTGATTTATGTATAGCTAGACAAACTGCATGTCGCTCACCTAATCTGAGTACCTTAGACATTTTAACAGCAGCTCCTTCAGCAAATTCATCGAAATCATAATCTAATGGACCTTCTATTAAAGCAGGAGAAATAATTTTTAGCCCCTGTTGTTCAGCAGTGAGTATCATATTTTCAATCCACCCCTTTGAGACTAAGACATCATTATTCATGATAATCGTCCACTCTGCTTGTAAAGCTAAAGCACCTTGATTCCATGCAACACCACAACCAAGATTTTCTTTATTAAATATGCAAGCGCCTAAAGGTAACGTTTCAAGATAACTGCGAGTCTCATCGGTCGACCCATTATCAACAACGACCAATCTTTTTAAATCAACACCATGTTTAATCATGCTATCAACACATTGCCGGGTGTACTCCACTTGATTGTAACAAGCAAAAGTGATGGCATAATCTATCTTATTCATTGTAAAGTTCTTATTTAGAAAGCATCAATTAATGAGGACAACAATTTAATACAATATATTTTACGATGGAATCGCACAAAGCAATTTGTATCAAGCAATTTAAATCGCCAAAATATTTATTAATTAGTTTTATTAAAATATTTTGAAACCCATCATCAAACATTATTTCGTGCCTTTGCATACTCAATAAAAGCGCCAATATCATCAGAACATATCTTATCGATTACTTGACGTATTTCTTGCTCTGGCCAATCCCACCAGGCCGATTCTAACAAAGCCAATCTTGTTGGCTCGTCAAATCGAAAACGAATCTGCTTTGCAGGGTTACCTGCCATCACAGTATAGGGCTCAACATTTCTACTTATTACTGCGCCACTGGCAATAACAGCGCCGTGACCAATCGTAACACCAGATAATACAGTAGAATTAGCACATAACCAGACATCACTACCAATCACCACATCACCTTTACTAGCAACTGGAGTTTTAAAACAACTAGCCTCATTAAAAAACGCCGGAAAAGGATAAGTTGATACCCAATCAATAGCATGTTGGCCACCTAAAAAAATCTGCACATTGCCTGCTATTGAGCAATATGCGCCTATCTTTAAAGTGCTGCCTTCATTCCAATCATGTACTATGGGCATCCCATATGTGCCTGCACCTAATTCATAGTGTGGATAACGTTTTCGGAATTTAACTTGTTGCCGATTGAAATCTTGTAAATCTGACCGCCCTAACAATTGCCGCCAAAGCTTTTTTCGAAACTGCTTAAAAGATTGCATAAATATTATTTAAATCGCGACTCAAAAAATTCATTATATATAGCACCGTACTCTTGGGCCACATTTCGCCAACTGCGCTCAAACTGGGGCGCGAAGTCAACACGATTTAATTGCTGTTCAACAGCGGCAACCCATGTTTCAATTGGAGCAGTTAAGTCGAGTACTAATCCAAAACTTGGTGTCACCTGTTCCGCAGCACCGCACACATCAGAAACAACCACAGGCACTTTTGCCGACATAGCCTCACTTATAACCATACCATATGGCTCGGCTTTAGCTGGATGAAGTAACACATCAAAATGATGATAAAGAGAATCATCACTCCACCCCATTAACTTATAAGCAGCAACGTCCCAATCAGTAAAAATATGTTTTATATCTTCAGTTGCGGGGCCCACAATGCAAAATTGAACATCTGACCGATGTTTACGTAATTCCGCAACTATCTGCGCAGCAAACTCCAATCCCTTACGCTTCCACTCATAACCAACAAAGCCAACAACCCCTCCATTATTAGGAACGCTAAGAACTTCACGAGAATGAATAGGCTTAACCCCTGGAACAATAGGGTGCGTTAATTTTGAGATAATATTGGGATAATAATGCGAAAGTTGCTGTTTGATAAAACTCGAATTAGGCACAATATAGTTAGGTGTAAATAGTTCCCATTGCTCCATTTTTAAATGCATCAATATTCTAAATGACAAGCGCTTCCACCAAGGCTTTTCAAACACAGTAGCAAAAGGGGGCCCATGATAGGTGGTAATATGATGGCACTTTAAGCGCTCATGACTATGAATAATATGCTTAGGATGGGGATTTTTCTCTAGCCAACGGGCAACGCGATTCCCAAATCTATAAGAGGCTAACCAACGCGGTCGCATAGCAATCTCACCTAGTTCATGGATAAGAATACCATCGGGTTTTTCCGCATGACACCGCTCACAAATAACAGTTACAGCAAATCCTAAAGCCTTAAGCTCTTGGGTCAACTCCCATACATAGCGTTCCATACCGCCAACTGGGCCATATCGACGCACGACATGAATAACACAAGGTTTCACAATTGTAGAAGTTGACATTAATTTAACATCTTGAAAAACTGAAGCCTATCAATATTCACCTCTTGCTGGCCGCTGCCATAATACAGTTGCACAAAGACAGGCGATCATTAAGCCATAAAATGAATTAGTGTATTTTAAATTCAACACCTCTAAACTCAGGCCACAAATCATCATCCCTAAAACCAACGACAAACCAACTGCACTCGTATTTTTAACTTCATGACTAGATGATTTTAGCCCGTAATTAAAAATAATCGCCGGCACCAGAAACTCCGCTAAAACAGCTATCAAACCCAAAACACCAGACCGCACCATATTGGCTAAATATTCACTATGTGATCCTATATGCCCAAATTGATCTATAGCGCTTTGGCTAAATTGCTGCTTAATCTGTGGAAGTGATAAATGCACTTGATACCCCAAGTCCCCGTAACCATACAAGGGGGATTGTTTAAATAAAATCCAAGACATCTGCCAAAAAGACAACCTCAAGCCCGCCGAAGTATCCGTATTCGTTTTAGTCAACCACCCACTCAATTCAGTATAGGCTGAGATCACTCGATTATGAAACGCATCATCAAAAATATACAGGCTTATTATGCCAATAAAAACTAAAACACCACCCCCGATTAAAACCCATTTACTTTTAGATTTACCGTGAATATTAACCCACAACAACAGCATAATAGGCAACGCTAACCATGCGCCTCTGGTTTCAGATTTATAAAGCAAATACAAACCGGCTAATACGCCAGCATATTTCAAACATCTCAAGCCTAAACCATCTTTATGAATTGCATCGATCGAAAATATACACATCGACGTCAACAGCAGCGTATTAACACCTAAGGTATTAGGATCAACAAAACTCGTCCCAAATCGTCCAACCCACATAGGAGATGCAGTAGACGGTAGTAGACAATAACTCCAAAAAATCACTAAAGATAATGGCAATATATATTGAAACACGCTCATAAAACTGAGCTTTTTCTTTAATAGTAATAGGAATACAGGGGCACACAAAAACATCCTAAGCGGCCCATCAAAAGGCTTAGGCATAATACTTAATCTAAATAGTTGACTGATTAAGATAGCCAGAAATCCAGCACATAGACTTAAAACAACCGCCCATTCTATCAAAGTGATGTTTTTTAAATTCCATGAGAATTTTGTTAAGCGCAAAAAATGTATCACTGCAACAGCAAACAGGATAAACACAAACGCATTTACCCACGCTTTTTGCATCAAATAAAATAACGGAAACAAAGAAACGCTAATTACAATGATTACATTTTCGTAATAAGCCGATTGTTCAACGTTAATAACAGAAGATAGCTTTGTTTTCATTTACTACCTTGGAATACGGCGAAACCGCTCAGGTACTTTAGTTGTTAAACATCGGCCCCATTCAACCAAAGGTCATGTTTATTACATAAACTAGCTACAAAAATAGGGCCGCTATAATCTGTTAGGGTAAAGCTTGAGATCGCCGCACTTTCTTTAGTAGGATCGAACAAGTGTTCTTGCAGAAACTTATAGTTTTGATCTAATAACACATGCTTAACGATATAGTGCTCATAACCTTTCATTTCATGAGCTGTCACTACTTTTATGATCGTTTTATTCCCAACCTTTTCCACATCAATATTGGGTAAGTGAGTAGCCGCCTTACCATTCCAACGCCCTTGATTGTCTTTAGTGTAATAAATATCAGCCGCACCTTTTAAGTGTTTTTCAGCTTCTGCTACGGCTATTGCTGGAGCTACCACGCTAGCACTCAATCCTAACGCACTTAAACGAATAAAATCACGACGTTCCATAACATTTTCTCTCTATTAAAAATTTATGATTGATTATATCTTATCTTAGACCAATTTACCTGATTTTAGCTGGCTTTAGATAAGCCTATTATTACCACAGCAATAACTTATAAACAAAGACTCTTATTTATTAAGGTACAAATATTTCTAAGGGCTGCGAATAATTATACAAATTCATTTTATTGGCTTCTGCACTTAAGGCAGTCGCTTTAAATCTATATTTTGTTTGTGGCTTTAAATGATTCAAGATGCCTTTAGTTTTAGAAACAATTTGCGTAGACCATTCCGCATCTGTTTGCGGTTCGGGCAGAGTTGTATATAACAATTTATAGCCCCGCGCTTTAGGAACAATACTGATATTAAAGCCTACTTCACCCGGATTATTGCCATAATTAATATTTAAGTTGGGCGCGTCTAAAATACCTACTGGCGCAGGAACTTTAGTAAGGGTAAATCCCGAACTATCTAGCTTAACCAGATCTGATTCTACCGTCATATTTACATAGGCCCCCAAGGAGTAAAGAAGCGCTTCGAGTTGGCGGCGCTTTGCATTTTTATCTGCTGTATCGACTTTACTACCGTCCTTGGCTTTAATTAAGGCAGCCGCATAAAGCGTTATCGCTATTTGTAGGGTTTCTAACGAGGGAGTGGGGGCGGCAAAATTAGCATTACCTGTCATTTTAATAACAATATGCTGTGCAGCATTAGCGAGCGCATTATCTTTTATCCGACTAAAATTGATAACCGCTTTTTGTGCTCTCATAAATCCTTCCGCTATCGCTTAAAAATAAGAATGATGTGCTTGATAGGCTATTGTAAATGCTCGCTACTATCAGATTAGCCTAGGTGTTAATGATCCTAGTATAGTCTTTTAAAGAATTAATACACCTTATTTAGGTGATTTAAAGCGGGCATTGGATCAAAAACGTTGATGTGAATGAGTCATACAACTGACCAACGTATGCATACTCTACCTTATTGTCATCTGCTTTTAGTCTATTTGATTAATACAATGGCGTATTGTAATAATGCATTAGCTTATAAGCACAATGCAATACAGCATAAGCAGATTACAATGTTACTTTGTATACTGCTTTTACTGTATTGCATTAATACATAGTCACATTGCTAGAATAAGATGAAATAAAAGCATAATACAATGGTGCATTGTATTATGCTTTTATTTCATTGGATTATTCCAATAAGGCATTGTTAGATTCAAATACGGAGATGTTATAAAACATTAAGGTGTTGTAATAATGAAAGAGAATCTACTCACACTCAACACTATGAGAAAGACTATTGTAGAAACAAACTTTAGCTATAAGCCTTTACCTTAATATAGTTAAAAGCTTTACCAAATCCCGCTAACACAACTGGCGCGCCACCCATTGCGACTGCATCAACCAAACAATACCAAGCCGCTACACCACTCGGAGGATTACCTTGGGGCAAATGCAATACTGGATCTATGGACGCCCATTTCCAAGTTCCAACAGCAGTACCAATCAATTCTAACCATGTAGTAATAAAAAAAGCCGCTAAATAAACCATTGGGGAACGACCTTTAAATAAATAAATCAAGAATACACAAAACAACATAGCGCCGACATAATCGCCTTGTTCAGGAATACCACTGATACCCCATAAGGACCATAATCCGCAGACAGTTAAGACAAATACGGTAATTTCACGAGCGTATCTTAAAAACAAACCAGAACGCGCTAAAGCAACCGCTGTTAAATAAACCATCCCATGTCCTGGTGGCACATAAGCCGGAACATTGCCAAACCGATAGGTATAACCCCCCATAAAGGGCGATGCAAAATGCTCTCCAATAGTTGCAAAGATAACGGCAATAACAACTTGCATCCGCACTTCTCTGTTTTCTCCTAATAATAAGCCAATCAAAAATACCCAACCACTCACTCCAAGAGCATTTTGTTTTTCGATACTGGCATTGGCATCAGAGATTAAACACACCGCTACACAAAAGAAGGTAAAAGCCGCAATAAAATAATCTCGTTTTTTATGAGGATAAGCAATATTAACGAGTGGAAAATGGCGTAACAAAATAACCTCTTAAGATTTAATTTAAAATGGAGATGTATAGATAAAAATAGCTATAAAAATGCCCAAGCAATCACCGCGTAACGGCTAAGTTTTCCCGTCAATATAAGTAAACAAGCGGGAATTATGGGCAATTTTAACCATCCACCTGCAAAACAGAAGGCATCACCCACCACAGGTAACCATGAAAAGAACAGTATCCATATGCCTTTATCTTTAACTACAACTAAGGCTTTTTGTTTTTTCTCGGACAATAAGCCCGTGACTGGATATTTTTTTGCGGCTAAGACGCCTAACCACCAGGTAGTCATTGCACCTAAGGTATTACCAATAACGGCTAAAGCCAGCAAATAATAAACATTATAATGACCTTGTGAAACCAAATAAGCCAAAACAGCTTCAGAGCCACCTGGAGCAATAGTTGAGGAGATGAAAGCACTTAAAAATAATCCCCAAGCCCCACTATAAATTTCTGACATTTATTTTATCTCAAAAAAAAACCTGTACTCATAGAGTACAGGTTTTTTTACTTCATCTTAAAGACTTATTTCTCAGGCAATGCTTTGTCTTTATTTAAACCTAATAACTTAAGCACCCCAGATACTTGTTTTAATAACCATTCAACCAACAATCTTAAATCAGCAAAAATACTAGTTATTGCTTCAGAAACACTTTGATCTTTATATCTACGTGCTAAATATGGTGCGCCTAATAAACCAATAGCCAAACCAATAACTGTTACACCTGAAATAAACGAGTCATCTGCAACTTGCACAGGCGCTACTACTTTTGGCGCTGCATCGGGCGCAACCGCAGGGGGCGTTGGAATAAGAGCATCTGCTTCTGCTTTCGCCGCTAATTGTGGCAAAGTGGCATTGTAATCATCTGGGATAACTAAAGCTGTCAACCCTGGAATACTCGGCAAGTCTCCATCGCCTTTACCCACTTTTAACTGGGCTTTCATACCTTTTTCCATATGCTGAGCAATATCGCAATGCACCAAATAAGTCTTATCTCCTGGTGGCAATATTAATGTGCCTGAAATCTTTGAAGGACCCGAAGCTTCTATATGGAACATCCCTTTTGGATAGAGATATTTTGGCAAACCATGCATCATCCATTGATGTCTAATGTTATCTTCATTTACAAAATGAACTGTTAATTTAGTACACGGTTTAAAATTAAATTCTTGTGTGTCGAATGCAAACATTCTACCTGGAAATTTTTCAGCGTATTTATGACCCGCATGAACGGTCACTTCTCTGGTTTCTGAAATTTTGTCGCAACCACCCGGCAAAGTATTAGCATTTTGACCCATTACCATACCGCCTGACATATCCATTAAATGGCCGTCACCATGATCCATCAGCATACCATCATGCTCTTCGTATTCTACTGCAGCCACAGGCCCTGAAAATACCGCAATCAACGCTACCACTGATAATAACTTAACCATCTTCACTTCCTCTTTGCACCTAAAAAGCTTAAACATAAAGCCGATGTAATTTCTACAATCAGCCAATTGATAATATGCCAAACTTAACAGATCAAACCCATTAAGTTTTGGCATAGAACCTAATTGTTATTTAGCTTTTGATCTTAGTAATAATATCGTCAACTTGTCTTTTGAATCCTGCACTTGATAAATACACGACATATAAACCAGCTAATCCAAAGAAAGCATACAACAATAAACTGTTTCTACTAACTGATTGTCCACCACCCGCTTTAAAACCCATGTGAACATCTAATCTTTCTTTAGAACTTAGACCCTCAGTATCACTTGGATCTGGCACTAAAGTGATATGAATTAAATATTGGCCTTCTTCAGGAACCCCATTGGGTAACGATAAATTAATGGTTCCTGATTTATGTTTTGCACTTGGCAAGAAAAATACTTGTTTACCTTCTGGCTCTTTAGTTACTTCAAATTCAACCAACATATTTCGATATCTCATATCTTGGTAATCAAAAACTAATTGCGTTAGTGTATTAAGGCCTGGTAACTTACCGCAGAATTCTTCTGCTGGATAGGCACTTGGTTGATAAGCTGTATAATGAATCCAATGTGTAGGCTCTAGTTCAAATTTACATTGATCCGTATCTGTTCCTGCTGCGCCACCATGTGCCCAAATCGATGCAGAAAAAAACAAAGCTAAGAGACCTAAACAACCCTTTCTTATTAGTTGTACTTTATTCATGTTACCTTCCCATATTGATACATTATTATTATATGATTGATTTACTAATCAATTTAAGTTCAATTTAATTAAAACTAAGCTATATTTTCTATATACCCACTTATAGCAACGCCAACTCTAGCACACCGCCTCATCTAAATAAAGAAATTGATAAGAATCTAGCCTTAAAATAACTTTTTCTAAACAAATTGCTAATGACTTGATTGTACTCTTGCTATCCAACCTTACTTTTCGTAGACTTAAGCTAACTAATTTTAATCGGAGCTCAAAAACACATGTCATCTTTGACTACCTCAAAAGCATGGAGCGCATTGCAAAGCCATTATCAAGAAACAAAAAATGATCATGTTCGCGATGCCTTCAAAAAAGACCCTGATCGTTTTAAGAAGTTCTCTGTTAGTTTTAATGAAATACTTTTTGATTATTCTAAAAACAGAATATCAGAAGACACTTTATCTTTATTATTCGAACTTGCAAACTTTACTGGCCTAAAAGATAAAACTAATGCCATGTTTGCTGGTGAAAAGATCAATACAACAGAACATCGCGCCGTACTCCACACAGCTCTAAGAAATAAAAGCGGTAAACCTATCTTCGTAGATGGCATTGATGTAATGCCTGATGTAAACGCAGTTCTAGGTAAAATGCGTGTTTTTTGTAACTCTGTTCGCTCTGGTGAATGGAAAGGATATACAGGTAAAACCATTACAGATGTTGTTAATATTGGCATCGGTGGCTCAGGTTTGGGGCCAAAAATGGTTTCAATGGCACTAACACCTTACAGTTCTAGTCATTTAAAAGTGCATTATGTGTCGAATATCGACCAGACAAATATTGTTGAAGTTTTAAAACAAATATCACCAGAAACCACACTATTCATCATCGCGTCTAAAGTATTTAATACACAAGAGACTATGATGAATGCAAAATCTGCCAGAAACTGGTTCTTAGAATCAGCCAAGGATGAACAAGCGGTTGCTAAACATTTTGTTGCCATATCCACACACGCTGAAAATGTAGCCGCTTTTGGCATCGATACTGAAAACATGTTTGAATTTTGGGATTGGGTCGGCGGCCGTTATTCATTATGGTCCGCAGTGGGCTTATCTATCGCCCTTTACATCGGCATGGATAATTTTGAAGAGTTGCTACAAGGTGCTTATGAAGCTGACCAGCACTTTTATGAAACCCCCTTTGAGAACAATATCCCAGTTATTATGGGATTGCTCGGCATTTGGTATAACAACTTTTATAATGTGGCTTCTCACGCCTTATTACCTTATGACCAGTCTATGCGATATTTCGCAGATTACTTTCAACAAGGTGACATGGAAAGTAATGGTAAGAGCATCAACATGGCCGGCGAGAAAGTGGATTACAACACAGGCCCCATTATTTGGGGACAACCTGGCACTAATGGCCAACACGCCTTCTTTCAATTAATTCACCAAGGCACTAAATTAATTCCATGTGATTTTTTAGCCGCCGCTAATAGCCATTACCATTTACCAGATCATCATGATATTTTAATATCAAACTTCTTGGCGCAACCAGAAGCGCTGATGAATGGCTTAACAGCAGAAGAAGTTAAAAAGAAACTAAAACCTGAAGAACAAGAAGATGCTTTGTTAGTAGCTTCTAAAGTTTTTGAGGGCAATAAACCTTCAAACTCGTTTCTATTTAAGAAAATGACACCTAAAACCCTAGGTTCATTACTTGCATTTTATGAACATAAAATCTTTGTCCAAGGCGCGATTTGGAATATCAATTCCTTTGATCAAATGGGTGTGGAATTAGGTAAAGTTTTAGCTGGTGTAATTTTACCTGAACTTAAAAATGATGAAGTTATCTCTAGTCATGATTGCTCAACTAATGCTTTGATCAATCTATACAAAGAATTACGCGAGTCTTGATGGCATGAAGGCTTGGCTTTAGCATCAAAACAACAAAGCCAAGCCTACTTATCGCTTAATTTATTAAACAGCTCTTAAGCCCGTTTTTAGATGGAATTTATATGGGTCAGCTTTTAGAAAACACCAATAACAAACGTTATTATTTTGAATTCTCCAGCGATATGAATCAAAAACCAAGTAAAGTTTTGAAATTTATTAGCGTCTAGCTCGGAAAAAATCTTTTAATAGCACTGAACAATCGGCTTCTAAAACCCCACCTGACCACTCGATATGGTGATTTAAGAAACTAGCATCACTTAAGCTTAAAGCATTGCAAACAGCACCTCTTTTAGGATCATATGCGCCGAACACTAAACGATTTACTCTTGCATGAGACAAAGCACCCATACACATAACACAAGGCTCTAAAGTAACGTATAGCGTTGTATTTGATAACCTGTAGTTTTCCAGGGCAAAACCCGCGGCTCTAAGCGCAACTACTTCAGCATGCGCTGTAGGATCATGAGAAGCAATTGAATTATTCCAACCTTCAGCTATACACCGATTATCCTTAACAACGATTGCACCAACTGGAACCTCACCTAACTGCTCAGCACGTTGCGCTAACCGAAAGGCATAGCGCATCCATGCTTCATCATCAGCTACGCTTACTAGCATTTATTTACTTTTTATTCCCACTCTATTGTGGCGGGTGGTTTTCCTGAAATGTCATATGCCACGCGAGAAATACCAGGTACTTCATTAATAATACGTCGAGAAATAAGATCTAAAAACTCATACGGCAAATGTGCCCAACGCGCTGTCATAAAATCGATGGTTTCCACGGCACGAATTGCAATCACATAATCATAACGACGACCATCGCCCATCACTCCGACAGACTTTACCGGCAAGAAAACAGCAAAGGCTTGACTCACTTTATCGTATAGATCATTACGGTAGAGTTCTTCTATGAATATTGCATCTGCCTGACGCAATAAATCTGCATATTGCTTTTTAACTTCACCTAAAATTCTAACGCCCAAACCAGGACCAGGGAAAGGATGGCGGAAAACCATTTCAGATGGCAAACCCAACTCTAGACCTAAACGCCGCACTTCGTCCTTAAATAATTCGCGCAACGGCTCAACCAGTTTTAATACCATATTCTCTGGTAATCCACCCACATTGTGATGGGACTTAATTAAATGCGCCTTACCACTCTTAGATCCGGCTGATTCAATAACATCTGGATAGATAGTGCCTTGTGCCAACCATTTTGCATCGGTAATCTTGGCCGCTTCTTCATCAAAGATTTCGACAAATAAATTGCCAATTATTTTACGTTTATGTTCTGGATCAGTGATGCCGGCTAACGCATCTAAATAACGCTGCTCCGCATCTACTCTGATGACTTTAACACCCATGTGCTCAGCAAAGGTCGCCATCACTTGGTCACCTTCATTTAGTCTCAATAAACCGGTATCGACAAATACACAAGTTAACTGATCTTTAATAGCTTTATGAAGCAATGCCGCCACAACAGATGAATCTACTCCACCTGATAAACCCAAAATAACATGATCAGAACCTACTTTTTCTCTAACAGCAGTAATACTATCCTCAATAATATTGCTAGCCGTCCATAAAGCTTCACAACCACATATATCTAAGACAAAGCGGGAGAGTATTCGGCCGCCCTGCTTAGTGTGTGTTACTTCTGGATGAAATTGTAAGGCATAGAAAGATTTATCTTCATTTGCAATACCAGCAATTGGCGCACCGTCAGAACTTGCTATTAAAATAAAGCCTTCGGGTAAGTCAACAACGCGATCACCGTGACTCATCCATACATCTAATAAGCCATAACCCTCTGGACTTAAATGATCTTCGATACCTGTTAATAGTTTTGAATGACCACGCGCTCTTACTTGCGCATAACCAAATTCTCTGTGATCTGAACTTTCTACCTTTCCACCCATTTGCTCTGTCATGGTTTGCATACCATAACAAATACCCAAAACAGGTATACCTAACTCAAATACGCTCTGTGGCGCTCTAGGTGTATCACCTTCTGTTACCGTATCTGGACCGCCTGATAAAATAATACCATTGGGTGCAAAAGCTTTTATTTCTGCTTCAGAACATTCGCAAGAGTAAATCTCACAGTAAACACCAATTTCACGAATACGTCTGGCAATTAACTGAGTATATTGCGAGCCGAAATCTAAAATAAGAATTTTATGGGTATGGATGTTAGTAGATTCTTGTTTCACAGTAGATTTTAAAATTTATTGACTAAAATAAGATTCATATTTTGCTGACCAATCTATAATTCAAACATCGATATTATTAGATATGAAGTCAGCAAATAAACGAAATAGGATAATTAAGCGGCTTTCTTACTCGACACGATAATTAGGTGCTTCTTTGGTGATAGTCACATCATGAACATGACTTTCTCTCATTCCTGCACTAGTGACTCTCACAAACTGAGCGTTTTCATGCAAAAGCTGAATCGTTTGATTCCCTGTGTAACCCATACTAGCTCGAATACCACCCAATAATTGGTGAATAACTGCTAATAAACTACCTTTATACGGCACTCTTCCTTCGATACCTTCTGGTACTAATTTTTCAACCGAATCAGTTTCTTCTTGAAAATAACGATCGCTTGAGCCTTGTTGTTGACCCATAGCGCCTAATGAACCCATACCACGATAGGACTTATAAGAACGGCCTTGAAACAATTCAACTTCACCAGGAGCTTCTTCAGTACCGGCAAATAACCCGCCTAACATCACTGCATACGCGCCAGCGGCTAAAGCTTTTGCCACATCGCCAGAATAACGAATACCACCATCAGCAATCAAAGGTACACCTGTATCTTTTAAAGCTTCAGCAACATTACTAACAGCTGTAATTTGAGGTACACCAACGCCCGCAACAATACGAGTTGTACAAATAGATCCAGGACCAATACCTACTTTAACACCATCTGCACCTGCTTCAACTAAGGCTAATGCCCCTGCTGCGGTAGCAATATTGCCACCTATTACCTGAACTGAAGGATATGTTTGTTTAACCCAACGGACTTTATCAAGTACACCCTGAGAATGGCCATGCGCAGTATCAACCACAATCACATCTACGCCAGCAGCAACTAACGCCGCAACCCTTTCTTCTGTATCATAACCAGTCCCTACAGCTGCACCAACGCGTAAGCGTTCTTGCTCATCTTTACAAGCTAAAGGGTAGTCTTTAGCTTTTTGTATGTCTTTGACTGTTATCATGCCACATAAATGAAAGTCATCATTTACAACTAAGACTTTTTCAATACGATGTTTATGTAACAACGCAATAGCTTCTTTGCGATCCGCATTTTCATTAACAGTTACTAAACGTTCTTTGGGAGTCATTACCTTTGACACTGGCTCGTCAAAACGCGTTTCAAAGCGTAAATCCCTACTAGTAACTATTCCAACCAACTCATCGCCATTTACTACAGGCACACCTGAGATATTCTTAGCACGCGTTAATTTAATAACGTCTCTTATACTAACGTCTGGACTAACAGTAATTGGATCTTTAATAACGCCACTTTCATATTTTTTCACATGACGAACTTCTCTAGCTTGTTGCTCGACCGTCATATTTTTATGAATGATGCCAATTCCACCCTCTTGAGCAATTGCAATTGCAAGACGAGCTTCTGTGACTGTATCCATTGCCGCAGAAACGAGAGGAATATTAAGGGTGATTTTCCGTGTTAATTGAGTCGTCATTGCCACTTCACGAGGCAACACAGTCGAGTGCGCAGGGACTAATAAAACATCGTCAAACGTGAGAGCTTCCTGAATAATTTGCATGAACCGCACCTGATTATTTCTAAAATAACTCGCTATTATACGGTGACTTTAGCAACTACTGTAGTATTAAATTAGCAACAGGATAATTTGACGCCTATGTCAACATTAAACAAACTTATTTTACTAGTCGTAATTTAGGTTTAGTGGATTTATTACTTGGAGGAGGTGGCGGCTCATCTATGACATCTTCTTCTTGATCAAAAATCATCCCTTTACCATTTTCTTTAGCATAAATTGCCATCACAGCTGATATAGGGACAACCACATCCATAGACTGTCCACTAAAACGAGCTTTAAAAAAGATTTCAGAATTACCTAAAGACAACTCATGTACAGCTTGGGGACGAATATTTAAAACAATTTTACCGTCTTCAATTAATTGGACAGGCAAAACCGCTCTACTATTCTCAGCATCTACTAAAAGATAAGGGGTTAAATCATTATCTATTATCCAATCATAAATAGATCTAATTAAATAAGGTTTTAAAGAAGTCATATATACGAATTATTTAGCCAACTCAATCATTTCTTGCTCGGCTTCGCTTAAACTGCGTTTGAATGCGGGCCTGTTAAATATTCTCTGTGCATAATTAGAAATCACTTCATTAGTAGTAGAAATATCAATTCCTATACTAGGAAGTCGCCACAATAAAGGCGCGATAGTACAATCAATTAGTGAGAACTCATCACTCATAAAATAGGGTCTAGCCGCAAAAACCGGCTCAGCAGACAATATACTTTCTCTTAATATTTTTTTAGCCCGAGAAGACTTTTTCTCACCCGTAGCCAAAATCTCTTGTAAAAGAGCATACCAATCTTCATCTATACGCTTAATAATCATTCGAGCATTTGCACGCGAAACGGGATCCATTTGATGCAAAGGAGGATGAGGAAAACGCTCATCCAAATACTCCATAATAATCCTAGAATCATACAGAACTAATTCACGTTCTATAAAAGTAGGTGATGTGCCATTTGGATTTAACTCTAGTAAATCCTCTGGAGGATTGTTCGGATCATAATATTCTATATCGGCAGCAACAGCTTTTTCTTGCAAAACAAAACGAGCGCAATGACTCATTGCGCATGTAGGTGACGAGAAAAGCGTCATTACAGATTTACGAGTAATATTATTTGCCACAACTAACAACCTCTTGGACGTATGGGGGCGATTAAAGTGTCATTGTAGCATAGCCACTCATTTTTTTGAGTTGATGCCAGCTACAATAACTCTATCAAAAACAGAAAACGCCTCTGTTTTCATCTAAATATTGTATTAATCTACATCTTTCCAATATTCTTTTTTCAGCAAATAAGCAATAACTGAGAATATTAACAAGAAGAATAATACATATTTACCCAAACGTTCTCTTTCAAGTTGAACTGGCTCACCCACATAAACCAAGAAGTTAACCAAGTCATTTACAAACAAGTCAAACTCAGCTTCAGATAGACTACCAGGAACATCAAGCTCTAGCTTAGTGTATTCACCATAAATAGTTTTTCTTTGCTCTGCATGTTGTTCCCCTTGCAATTTCCACAAAGGGTTTGGCATCGCTGTATCTTGAAATACTAAATTATTAACGCCGAAAGGCCTTGATGGATCAATATAGTAGCTTTTTAAATAGCTATACAACCAATCTGCACCACGTGATCTAGCAATCAAAGACAAATCAGGTGGCTGTACACCAAACCATTTCTCCGCATCATGCTTGTTCATCGCACTATGTATTTGATCATAAATACTAGCGCCTTCAGGTGCAATTTCCTTTAAAACTTTTTCTTTATCAACTTCTGCATCCATTGCGAAACGCAAATAACGCATATGTTTGGCTGAGTGACAACCTAAACAATAAGTAACAAAATGTTGTGCACCACGCTGTAAAGATTCTTTATTTGAAAGATCAATATTTGCTTCTTGTAATTCAACTTCTTCAGATGCATTTACATTAAAAGCTAATGTTAATAACAATAAAACTGTCGCTATACTTTTCATTAGTCGAGACTCCTTTTCAATTTAGTAGCAATACGACTCATCACATGAGCAATCCCTTTTGGATTCGGTCTTCTACTAAAGAAAGTACTCTTAAATGCTGGATGCCCAATTTCAGCAGTCACAGGTTTTACTTCAGTTATCTCATCGATAAATGCTGGCAAATGTTCTTCAATCGCATGAATTTGATCTTCAAGACTTTGCAGTTTTGTTAACCTTCTAGGAACTGGTTTTGTTTTTTCCCAACGAGTATAAATCGGCATTAATAAGAAAAAGCCAAAGTATATAGTGGTAAACAATCTAGCTAATGTTGTTGCAACTGGCGTTACAGGTTGCGTACCTAAATAACCTAATGCTAAGAAGCTAATCACAAATAAAAATAAAGCTTTTTTGAATATACCGCCTCTATAGCGTATTGATTTCACCTTGCAACGATCTAACCAAGGTATTAAAAACAACACCACAATAGAACCACCCATACCGATAACACCAGCAAATTTATCTGGAATAGCTCTTAAAATTGAGTAAAACGGCGTGAAGTACCAAACTGGAGCAATATGCTCAGGGGTTTTCATAGGATCTGCTGGTATAAAATTAGCATGTTCTAGGAAATAACCACCCATCTCAGGCATATAAAATATGACTGTGGCGAAAAATAGTAAAAATACGCCGACACCCACTAAATCTTTAACCGTGTAATAAGGATGAAATGGAATACCATCAACTGGATGACCCCAAGGATCTTTAGAAGCCTTGATTTCAATACCATCTGGATTATTAGAACCCACTTCATGTAGTGCAACTAAATGCATAAACACTAACATAACTAAAACTAATGGCACTGCAATTACATGAAAAGCAAAAAATCTATTTAATGTCGCATCCGCAATAACATAGTCACCTCTAATCCAAAGCGACAAATCATCACCAATTACTGGGATAGCACTAAACAAAGAAATAATTACTTGCGCACCCCAAAAAGACATTTGGCCCCAAGGTAATAAATATCCCATGAAAGCTTCAGCCATTAATGCGACAAACAACAACATGCCAAATATCCAGATTAATTCACGGGGATGTTTAAATGACCCGTAAATTAAAGCTCTAAACATGTGTAAATAAATGACAATAAAGAAAGCAGATGCTCCTGTTGAATGCATATAACGCACTAACCAACCCCAGGGCACATCTCGCATAATATATTCAACAGAGTCAAACGCTAACTTAGCATCTGGCTTGTAATTCATAGTCAACAAAATACCGGTAATAATCTGATTTACTAAAACCAATAAGGCTAAAGACCCAAAGAAATACCAAATATTAAAGTTTTTTGGCGCGTAGTAATGCGCCATATGATCATTCCAAAACTTTGTAACGGGGAAACGATCTAAGACCCAATTTCCACATTCAGCTAAACGACTTGGTTTCATGCGCTTTTCTCCTCAGAAGACTCACCAATAATGATGCGTGTATCGTTAATGTAACGATAAGGCGGAATTTCTAAGTTAGTTGGCGCAGGCACACCGCGATAAACACGCCCTGCCAAATCAAACCAAGAACCATGACATGGGCAGAAAAATCCACCTTGCCATTTTTCACCTAAATCAACGGGAGCAATTTCTGGACGAAATGTAGGAGAACATCCTAAGTGGGTACACAAACCAACAGCTACAAATATCTCAGGCTTCTGAGATCTAGCCGCATTTTTACTAGAAGGAGGTTGTATTGATTCATTAGATAACGGATCTCTTAGCTCACTATCCAATGTTTTTAATGTAGCTAATACTTCGGGCTGTCTATTTAAAACCCAAACAGGCTTACCACGCCAAGCAACCCTAATTAATTGACCATCTTCAATCTTACTGATATCAACTTCAACAGGTGCTCCTGCAGCCATCGCTTTAACACTAGGTTGCATTTGAGCAAGAAAAGGAACTGCTAAATAGCCTGAACCCACAGCACCAACTACGGTCAATGCCGAAGTCAAAAACTGGCGTTTAGACTTATCTACGCCTTTATTATTCATTATAGAACTCTCCTGATTTTATCCACGGCCTTACAGCTCATTTTTATTGGCGCCAATATAACACTTTAAGCAGGTGTATTTGAAGCACTTGGTAACGTTAATTTACTAACTTGTAGCAATTAAAGCGCAATATTACCCAGTCTACCAACGAAAACACCCCTAATTAGCCTATTTGACTTTCATTTAAATAAGTTCAATCAGATCACTAATTCTGCCAAACTTGTTCTTAATGCCTCAAGAAAAGCCTGATTTTCATCTGGCTTACCTATGGTAACTCTTAAACAGTCACTTAATAGCCCACCTTGAGCGCTCATATTTTTAATCAAAACACCCTGCTGCTTAATTGATAAGAAGATATCAGCCGCTTTATTGGGCGGTACTTTAAATAGTATAAAATTCGCAGCACTTGGATAAGCGACTATTCCATCTAACTTATTAAGCTCAGAAAACACATAAGCTCTTTGCTCGCAAATTGTCTTAGTTTGTTGATCAAACATATCACTATTAGCTAATGCAAAATCTGCAGTCACTTGAGTAAGACAATTTATGTTGTAAGGTAATCTAATTTTATTTAATTGCTCAATAATATTTGATTGCCCCATCACATAGCCCAATCTTAGACCTGCCAAACCTAATTTAGACACGGTTCGCATAATCAATAAATTTTCATATTGATTTAATTGATCAATAAAACTGGCATTTGCAAAAGGCCCGTACGCCTCATCAACAACAACTAATCCCGGCGCAGCTTTTATAATTTCATGTATCGCATCTGCGTTAAATAAATTACTGGTAGGATTGTTTGGATAAGCCAAGAAAATTAGCAAGGGTTGATGTTTCTCAATAGCTGCCAACATCGCAGGTAAATCTAAATCAAATCCGTCAGTTAATACGGGCACACCAACATAGTTTAACCCTAAACAATCACTAATTTGCTTATACATTACAAACCCAGGAGCGGGCGCTAATACTGAAGCCCCTTCTGGTAATGCCATTAACAATACCTGAATAATTTCATCAGAACCATTACCAAGTAAAATATCAAAAGCTTCTGGTAATTTGTTTAAAGCTCTAATAGATCGAACTAACTGAGATGCTTCAGGATCAGGATAACGATTTAACTGACAATCTTTTAAATGCTCGAACCACTTAATTTTGATATCTTCTGGCCAAGTATACGGATTTTCCATCGCATCTAACTTAATAAAGCCTTGAGCATCGGCTACTTTATAAGCAGCCATAGCCAACACTTCCTTACGAAAAACAGAGGAGACTAAAGAGGATTTATTCATAACATCTCAATTAACAATAAGCACTTTAAAATTAGTAATATTAATTTTAAAGTTTATTTAATTCTGTATTCTGCAGAACGTGCATGGGCCGTTAAGCTTTCACCACGCGCTAAAATTGACGCCGTTTTACCTAAGGCATCAGCGCCTGCTTCAGAACAATTTATAATACTAGTTCGCTTTTGAAAATCGTAAACCCCTAAAGGCGATGAAAAACGTGCGGTACTTGAAGTGGGTAATACATGATTAGGGCCAGCACAATAATCACCTAAGGCTTCTGCCGTATAACGCCCCATAAAGATTGCGCCGGCATGATGAATACTTTCAGCTAAAACATGCGGTTCATCAATCGATAACTCTAAATGCTCTGGGGCAATAATATTTGCGATTTCAGCGGCCTGGGCTAAATCCTTAACTTTAATTAATGCGCCTCGACCCGTTAAAGAAGCTCTAATAATGTCAGCCCTCTCCATAGTAGGTAACAAAGCATTAATACTCTGTTCTACTGCTTGTAAAAACTCAGCATCATGAGAAATTAAAATAGACTGCGCATTTTCATCATGCTCGGCTTGTGAAAACAAATCCATCGCAATCCAATCTGGATTAGTTTTTCCATCACAAATCACTAAAATTTCAGAGGGTCCGGCAATCATATCAATGCCTACTTTACCAAATACCAATTTCTTAGCCGTAGCGACATAGATATTTCCTGGCCCTACGATTTTAGCAACAGCGGGAATGGTTTTTGTGCCATACGCTAAAGCAGCTACAGCTTGAGCGCCACCAATAGTAAAAACACGATCCACACCCGCTAAATATGCAGCGGCTAATACAAGATCGTTCTCTTCACCATTAGGCGTAGGTACTACCATAATTAAATCACTTACCCCAGCAACTTTTGCAGGAATAGCATTCATCAACACTGAAGAAGGATAAGCAGCCTTACCACCCGGCACATAAAGTCCAACACTAGGTAAAGGTGTTACTTTTTGTCCTAATAAATTTCCATTTGGCTCTATATACTGCCAAGACTGTAATTTTTGATGATCAGCATAATCACGAATACGATCGGCTGCTATCTGTAGTGCTTTAGCTTGCTCTGCTGGTAAATTTTCCCATGCAGTTTTTAATCTAGACTTTGGAAGTTCTAACTGCGCGGCATCTTGAATAGCGCGACGATCAAATTGATTTGTATAATCAACAACCGCTTGATCCCCTCTACTACGAACATCAGCAATAATACTCAACACGCGAGTTTGAATCTCTAAATCATCAGATTCGTCCCATGCCAATACCTTTTGCAACTCTTCAGTAAACGATACAGAGCTGGTATCCAATTTATTCATCGTTAGATAAGACATCTTAATTCCTAATGGCAAGCGCTGTCTCAAAATGAGAAATGAGATCTGTAATGGCCGCGTGCTTCATTTTCATGGACGCTTTATTAACCACTAATCGAGAACTAATATCCATAATAAGTTCACGTGGCTCTAAATCATTCGCTTTTAAAGTATTGCCGGTATCCACTAAATCGACGATACAATCCGCCAAACCCACTAACGGGGCTAACTCCATAGAGCCGTATAATTTGATAATCTCTGCCTGGATACCTTTACTAGCAAAATAACTTTGCGCAATCTTTACGTATTTTGTTGCTACCCGAATACGACCACTTAATTCAGGCGCATCTTTATGCGTAGCCGTCATTAAACGACAACCCGCTATTTTTAAATCTAATGGCTCGTATAAGCCTTCAGCGCCATGTTCCAACAACACATCTTTACCCGCCACACCCATATCGGCAGCCCCATACTCAACAAAAGTAGGCACATCAGTCGCACGAATAATGACAAGTTGCACATCAGGACGCGTAGTTGCTAATATTAATTTTCGACAAGTCTTAGGATCATCAATCGGTACAATACCCGCCGCCGCTAATAGTGGCAAAGCATCTTCATATATCCTACCTTTAGAAACAGCAATAGTTATCATAAAACAACCTTAATTTGGCACACGACGAATAGTCGCGCCCAATTGCGAAAGTTTTTCTTCAATATGATCATACCCACGATCAATATGATAAATACGATCCACTAAGGTACTACCCTCAGCTACTAAAGCCGCCACAACTAAACTTGCAGATGCTCTTAAATCGGTTGCCATTACAGGGGCTCCCACTAATTTATCCACACCCGTACAAATAGCCGTATTAGACTCTAGCTTAATTTTTGCGCCCATGCGTTGCAGTTCTTGCACATGCATAAAACGATTTTCAAAAATAGTTTCAGTGATAACACCTACGCCTTCCGCAATAGCATTCATCGCAATAAACTGCGCTTGCATATCAGTAGGAAACGCCGGATAAGGTGCCGTACGTAAAGACACTGCTTTCGGTTTTTTACCATGCATATCTAAAGCTATCCAATCTTCGCCGGTAGTAATATCCGCACCCGCTTCAACTAATTTCTCTAGTACAGCATCAAGAATATCTGGACGAGTATTCTTTAATTTAACTTTACCGCCGGTAATAGCAGCAGCGATCAAATAAGTACCTGTTTCGATTCTGTCCGGTAAGATTTCATAATGTAAATCTGGTGTACCTAGACTTTCAACACCTTCGATGACTAAAACATCTGTACCGATACCGGTAATTTTAGCGCCCATCGCATTTAAGAAATACGCTAAATCAGTTACTTCTGGTTCTTTAGCGGCATTCTCAATAATGGTTGTACCTTCAGCTAAGGTCGCGGCCATTAATAAATTTTCAGTACCTGTTACTGTGATTTGTTCTAGAACTAAACGACAGCCTTTTAACCGGGTCGCTTTTGCATGAATAAATCCACCTTCAACGACGATATCAGCACCCATCTTAATTAAACCATTGATATGAATATCAACAGGACGCGTACCAATAGCACACCCACCTGGCAAAGACACATGTGCCTCACCAAACCTTGCTAATAAAGGGCCTAATACCAATATTGACGCCCGCATAGTTCTTACTAACTCGTAAGGGGCTTCATAACTATTGATAGTGCTACTATCAACTTCGATATTCATTTTCTCATCCACCACCAGACGCACACCCATGCGACCTAATAATTCCATGGTAGTGGTAATGTCATGTAAATGCGGAATATTTCCCACACTAACAGGTTTATCTGAAAGTAAAGTGGCCGCCAGAATAGGTAACGCTGCATTTTTTGCGCCTGAGATACGAAGTTCTCCAGATAGACGCGTGCCACCTGTAATTATTAATTTATCCATAGTCGGTACTTTTAAATAATGTCTATATTAGGCAAGGACTCATAATGTGTGTCCTCACTCGGTTGCTCTATAAAATGAGCGGTATTATCTAAGCCACTTAATTTGGCTAGATTGTGTAATTGGTCGGGAATTTTCTTAAAAACGATGTGCACACGATGATGACGCGCATATTTAATCCACTCAATCATAAGAGCGAGACCGGCGCTATCAGTAGAATTAACACCACTTAAATCAATCGTAATCTGCTTAGAAATACCCGCAAAATCAAATAACTTAAGGGTCTTTGTGCTAATAGTAGCAAAGGTTAAATCACCTTTAACAACAAAACTCCCTGCGCCCTGATTAAGGATAGTCAGTTTTGTCACTTTTTCTCTTCCGCCGCAGATTTAAACAAAAATTGTCCTATAGCCTTTTCAAGAATAATAGCGGATTGCGTAATCTCAATCTCCCCGCCTTTTTTCAAAAAGGTATCAGATCCACCTGGCTCAAGATTTACATATTGCTCACCTAATAAACCTGCGGTAAAAACGCTAGCAGTTGTATCATCAGGTAGCGTGTTGTATTTTGAATTAATACTTAATTGCACCACTGATTTGTAAGTCTTAGGATCAAAAGTAATTGAAGTTACCTTACCAATTTTTACACCGGCAGCAGAAACTGGAGATTTAACTTTTAAACCACCTGAGTTTTCAAACTTAGCCGTAATAGTGTAACTATCCTCATCAGTAAAAGAGCTTAAATTACTGACGTGCATAGCCAAAAAGAAAAGACCGGCAATACCAGAAGCGACAAAAAGTCCAACCAGTGTGTCCTGATTACGGGTGTGCTGCATGTTAATGATCTCCAAACATGAGTGCAGTCAAGATAAAATCTAAACCTAAAATAGTAAAAGCAGAATTAACTACGGTACGGGTTGTTGCCCTACTGACACCTTCCGACGTAGGAATTGAATCATAACCTTCAAATAAGGCTATCCACGAGGTGACAAAACCAAAAACGATACTTTTAATTACACCGTTAATAATATCATCATAAAAATCTATATTGGACTGCATTTGCGCCCAATAAGCGCCTTCATCAACGCCCAACAAGCCACAACCGACTATTTGACCACCCATAATACCCACGGCACTAAATAATCCAGCCAAAAGTGGCATAGAGATTAAACCGGCTAAGAAACGCGGAGTAACAATGCGTTTAACGGGATCAATTGCCATCATTTCCATACCAGAAAGCTGTTCCGTAGCCTTCATTAAACCAATCTCTGCAGTTAATGCAGAACCCGCTCTACCCGCAAACAATAAAGCAGAGACCACAGGCCCTAACTCTCTTACTAAAGACGCGGCCACCATAACACCTAAAGTTTCTTCTGCACCAAAGTCAGATAAGGTGTAATAGCCTTGTAAACCTAATACCATACCCACAAACAACCCGGAAATAGTAATAATTAAAAAAGACATCACTCCCACAGAATACATTTGCTTAAGTAATAATCTTGGGCGCAATAACACACTAATGACGCCTGAAAAAATCTGAATTAGAAAATGGGTGCCTCTACCCAATTTATTAAAACTAGCTCTGGTTCCACTACCTAAATTTTCTATAAAATCCATCATCTTATCTATTCTTAAGCTATCAACGTTAAATTCATAGGGGCTTAGTAGCGTTTTCCTGATGACAGCAAGTCATCAATATAGTCTTTTGCTGGATAATGGAAATGTACAGGACCATCTGCCGCACCTGTCATAAATTGTTGTACCCACTCAGAATCGGATTCTTGTATCTCTTTAGGTGTACCTTGACCCACAATTTTGCCACCTGATAATACATAAATATAATCAGCTATAGCCATCGTGTCATGCACATCATGAGACACAATAATACTGGTTAAGCCTAAAATATTATTCAACGATTTAATCAAATGCACTAAAACGCCCATAGAAATAGGGTCTTGGCCAGTAAAAGGCTCGTCATACATAATCATCATAGGATCAAGAGCAATAGCTCTAGCTAAAGCAACTCGCCTAGCCATACCACCCGACAATTCATTAGGCATTAATTGGTTAGCACCTCTTAACCCCACCGCCTCTAACTTCATTAATACCAAAGTACGAATCATTGATTCAGGTAAATGGGTATGCTCTCGTAACGGAAATGCAACGTTATCAAAGACCGACATATCAGTTAACAAAGCACCGCTCTGAAACAGCATACCTAAGCGTTTACGCAAGGTATACAAATCTGCTCTACGTAATTTATGTACGTTTTGGCCATCAACAAAGACTGTGCCTTTATCAGGAAACAATTGCCCGCCGATCAGTTTTAGCATCGTGGTTTTGCCTGTACCACTCGGGCCCATAATAGCTGTTACTTTTCCACGCTGAAAATCTAAAGAAATATCATCAAATATTTTCTTATTGCCACGCGAAAACGTTAAATTTCGAACAGAAACTAAGCTATCTTGATCAGAAACGCGATTATTCATGCGAAGTTTTAGAGATATATGTCAATTCAAACGGAGTATTTTCTATGACTATTCGTAATGAAGTCAATCTATTGTCACGAATAGCGTGTTGCACAACCATTACCCTGCCCCACAACAACGTTTAAATTTTTTACCGCTACCACAAGAGCAAGGTGCGTTTTTGCCTAGATTTGTTTGTAAATCCACTTTACCCATAGACTTAATAACACCATCTAAATAAAACCAACGCCCGTTCACTTTAGTAAAGCGACTGATTTCATTCATCACACATTCTTCGCCATCTTGCATAAAAAAGGCTTTAAAAGCGACCACACCTTTATTATCTTGAGCAGAACCCTTCTTGGTATCTGTTATTTCTAGGCGCAACCACTCAATCGTTTCTTTAGTAAAGTCGATAACTTTTGGGCGCCCACTTAACTCCCAGGTATCTTGCAAATAACTACCAATACGCAACACATAAGCAGAATAACGCGAACGCATTAATGCTTCTGCCGTTGCCGGTAATTTAGTTCCAGAATGATACGGTTCACAGCATTGGCTATAAGCCAAGCTGGAACCACATAAGCAATTTGAGATGGTATTCAAATAATTAACGCTAAGTTGATATATTAATTAAGACTCTTGTTTTTCTAGCAAGTAATCCAACCATAAGTTAGATAATTTCTCTTGCACGGTATTTTGACGTAAACGCGCATTTAAATGTGGGAAGTCCACTTTATCTAAGTCTTGATCTTGGTTGTAGCAAGAATAGACAAAGTATTCTTTACCCGAATCGGCATCCACATGCTTACATAAGCATTGTGCACAAATGCCCTTCATCATACATTGCATCGGTGAGTTGATAGAACCAATCGCATGATGCGCTTTAGTTAGATAAGGTTTTAAGACATCAAAACGCGCTGATTTTACTGCCGCCATCATCCGGTCTGAACCAATGACCACTAAATGATCAACATCTGCTAAGGAAATAGGTTGATCACCTAAATCACCCGTCGCATAAGCCACCATACATTCTAAGATGTTACCAACAAAGCTTTTATCTTGTGGACGTGTTGGTACAATCGCCTCAACGCCTTCGCCTTTATCAACTGACCAAACGATTAAATCGGCAGCCGCTTCTACATCCTCAACTTTAAAACGATCTTGCGTATATTTATAACCCGCAAAATAAATCACGCGATTATTAGCCGCACGTAAAGCTTTACCAATTGAGAACAATACTGCGTTACCTAATCCACCACCTAGCAACAATACGGTTTGATTACTTGGAATATCCGTTGGCGTACCCGTTACCCCCATCACAACAACCGGATCACCTACCTTCCAAGTTGCACATAAGCGTGAAGAAGAACCCATTTCTAAAGCAATTAAAGAAATAGTCCCTTGCTCTTTATCCACTTCAGCACCTGTTAATGCTAAACCTTCGGCCGCTAATACAGTACCTTCCACAGTCGGCGCAAAGGCTTCATAGTTTTGTACGCGATAGAACTGACCAGGATAGAACTTCTCTGCTGCGAAAGGCGCTTTAACCACAACTTCAATAATAGTGGGTGTTAAACGGTTAATTGCCACAATCGTCGCTTTAAAGGCTTCGTCTAATTTTGAGAACAATTGCGTTAGATTTGCATCTCGCTCAGCTTGTTTTGAGGCATCCAAACTTGCCAATTCGTGAGCAAATAATTTAGCTACATAAGGATAACCATTCTTTGCACTGGCCATCGCTTTAACCACGTTACCCGCATACACAGGATGGTTATCACCGTAAAAACTGATAAATTTACCGTCTTTTTGATAAGAGGTTAATGGTGCAGGCTTACCTAACTTAGGCATTTTTTCATCGTGCATAGGTACTAACTCAACGCTATCGTTAGTCCACTCTGGTTCATAACGTTGTAAGAACCATTTATCCATCACAAAAGTCTCAGGATATTCGCTTTGATAAATAGTATTAGGCGAAGTACCCGCGGCTACATATAAACTACGTAAAGGCACATTAACCACTTCACCAGAATTAACCCAACGCTCACCATCTAACACTAATTTTTCAAAATCGACCGATGCTAAATGTCCATATTCATCAGGCTCAGCACCTAAAGGACTCATACCTTCTGCTAAGGCAATGCCCTCTTCTAGAGCTTCACTGATTTCTTCATGATTTTGACGATACGCCGGCGCATCCTTCATCCCTTTACGGTAAAACAGAGTCACGCCACCCCATGCTTCAACTAAGGGTTGGAAGTTTGGCGCTTCGCCCTCTGCTTCTGCACGCACGCGTTCTGCATGAATAACTTTACCGTGTGCTAAAAACTCATCCAGAATAATTGCTTCTTCTTTGTCATAACGCGCACGCACGGCTTGCTCGCCATAAACATTGACTAACGTTTGATAACGATGCAGTATTTTTTCAACTTGCACAGGATAGTACGCCATCAATTCTGTTGCCGTATCAATCGCAGTTAAACCACCACCGATAACACCCGCCGGTAAACGTACTTGTAAATTAGCCATTGAAGAGGCTTTAGCCGCACCCGTTAATTGTAAAGCCATCAAGAAATCTGATGCTTTACGGATACCGCGCATTAAATTATTTTTAAGATCAATAATAGTCGGCTGACCCGCACCTGAAGCAATACAGATATGATCAAAACCCAACTCCCAAGCATCATCAATAGTTAAAGTACCACCGAAACGCACACCGCCGTACGATCTAAAGGCTGCGCGTCTTTGTAAGGTAAGATAAATCACTTTTAAGAAGTTTTTATCCCAACGCACAGTAATACCGTATTCAGCCACACCACCAAAGCCGGCTAAAATACGCTTATCTAAATCTTCATATAAATCTTTAAAATCCAAAATAGGCGTTGGTAACGTATTAGCATCACCCGTTAACTCAACCGGCAAAGGTTCTAATTTAAGACCATCAATCCCAGCAACCGCAAAGCCTTCATTTAATAAATAATGGCTCATGGTGTAACCCGCAGGCCCTAAACCTACTACCAAGGCGTTTTTTCCGTTATAAGGCAACATCACTGGGCGTTTTACGTTTAATGGGTTCCAACGGGTTAATAAACTATAAATCTCAAAACCATACGGCATGAATAACACATCGGTTAACACGCTGGTTTCAATTTGTGGAATATTAACGGGATCGGTTTTTTGGTAGATACAGCCTTTCATACATTCGTTACAGATACGATGACCTGTACCTGGGCACATTGGGTTATCAACCACGATAATCGCTAAGGCGCCAATATTGTCACCTTTGCGTTTAACCAAATGCATTTCGGAAATCTTTTCATCCAAAGGACAACCAATAGTCGTTACACCCAATGGATCGGTTTTAAACTCATTGGTTTTTTTATTGCGCATACCTTTAGAACATGAATCTGTGTCACGCTCATGGCAATAAATACAATGATTAACTTCTGATAAAACTTGTCTTTGATTATAACGAGGATCAGTTAACTTAAAACCATCACGACGGCGACGGTGCTCTAACTCACCCATCCAAGCCGTAAATTGACCACGATCAACCACTTCATGCTCAACTAAATTGTCGAAATCTCTTTTTTCTGGGAATTTAAAACTTAACCAATCTGCAACAATGTCATTGTCTTGTTGAGCAACAAAACTCCAGCGTTGCACAACATCCATTAATCCACTCACAAAATCAGCTGATTCAGAAGCCGCGATAATGTCAGCAAATTCTGTAGCCGCCAACTCATCAGCCGCTAATTTAGCGCGTAACGCTGACACTTGTTCTTCGGCATTTTCATAAGCACTGTCTTTGCCTTTAGCAACTAATTTATAGTGGCTAGATAACAAACCAATCACCGCACCCACACGAGCAACTCGATGTTCTGGGTCTGGATCTTCATTCGCTTCTGAGAAACCCGCAGCGATTAATAAATCAAAACGATTTAATACATCAGGAATTTTCCATTCACTGGTATCTTGGCCTTTAAAGACCACACCAAGTTTTTCAACTACTTCATTTTTAAAAGTGAAGATAGTATCAATTTCATCCTTAATCTTATCGGTTTGAGCTTGATGTTCTGTTGAAACATTAAACAACTTAGCCACAAACTGGCCCACATAAGGCCCCATAGTAACTAATAACTCAGAAATGGCTTCTGGCTTTAAACCCTCGCCCTGACTTTGACGATAAGCAGAAAATTTATCATACAATTCAACATCATGCTTTTTGATAGACTCATCAAACACGTCCATTAAATCTTTTAGACGGTTAGCATCATATAAATCGGCGTAAGTAAAAGTTGGGATTCCAAGAATAAGATTTTTCTGTTCCATAATGCTTTGGTTTGATTAGCTAAAGTTATTAAATAACAGTAAATTGCTTAATAACAGTTCACTAAGGTTACTGAAAGGTATTTAACCGTGTATTTTAAGTAAATAATTCTATTTTATCCATCACTAATATACATTAGTGGCATGAAATAGCTTTATTTGTTAAATAGATGCGAGGGATAGGGGAAAAGCTGATAAATCAGTCTTGGGATTGCTCACTGGATAGCAACGCTTTTAAGCGTTCAATTTCTAGCACTGCAGCTTGCGCTTCTTGCAAAGCCAGTGACTCACGGGATTTTGATTCCTCAAGCTCGTGTTTATATTCATCAGATTCTAACTTTAAATTTTCTGACTCTAATTTTAATTGCTCAGACTCATGCTTCAATTGTTCTGACTCATGCTTCAATTGTTCTGACTCATGCTTGAATTGCTCTGACTCTTGCTTTAAATATTCAGATTCCAGCTTTAATTGCTGGGTTTCTAGTTTTAAATGCTCAGTGTGCATTTTTAAGAGTTCAGATTGTAATTTTAATTCTTCTGTTGATTTTACTGCGGAATCGAGTTCTTTTTGGATAGTGCGTTGTTGACGCAAGTAATCTTGCCGAGCTTGATAGCGATAATACGCCAGGTCTTTTTCTGAAAAACGATTTAAAGTACTCATAGCTTGTTGCATCTCTTTGGTAATCATCCAATTAGGCAAGATATTATCATTTAGGGTATCGCCCTCTTTAAAAAACTTTAACCAGCGCTGGTCTTCAGTTTCAATACTATCCGCCTCAAACTTTTTAAGCTCTAACACCCAAATACCACCTTGCTCGGTAAAGGGGTTACCTTGATCATCGCGCATTTTATAATGATGAACATAATGCGTATCTTCCGTGATTAAGTTTTCTGCCAACAACCAGATCGCATAAGTGGGTCTTAAAGTATCGTAATCTTTACCGCTTTTTAATTGCTGGCTATAAATATCTGCCCAATTATAAAGCATCCTTTGTGGCAAATGCCCGTAAGTGGTTAACTGAATTTCTATTTGATAAATACGATCATGAGCATCTTTAGCCTTTACGTCCACAATGCTGAGTTTATCATCTAAAAACTCTTTGTCATTGTAAGGATTGAGAATATCAACCGAGACTAAAGGCTCTTGTAATTCTTGCGCTAAAAAAGCGTTGATGAAGTGTAACAATAAATTCTGATTTTCTTCAGCGCCTAACAAAGCTTTAAAGACACAGTCTATTTTTGGATCAATGGCATGCAACATGGGGATTAATCCAAATGATAGGAACAGCAAGACTGGATTGTAAGGCGTAGGGCTTAACTAAGCAATGTAAAATAAATCCCAATAGCGTCACAAGTCGTCGTTACTAAAGATTAAACTCATGACTATCTTCACTAACCAGATAGGAACAACTATGGTAAAGTTTGTTTAAGAACTTACCATTTAAATAATCCCACATGCATAAGCTATTAACTGCGGCAACCCTCATCACCTTAAGCTGTATTTCTGTAACTACCCAAGCAGGTGTAAAAGGATCTTCTCGGGAACGCCAGTGACGATTAACTGATACAGATTGACGTTCATTCTTTTCAATTCTACGACCTGATCGTTCAGAAATCCCTGCTTTTGCAGCAGCTGTTTCTTGGCTTTTGCCTGACTTACGTGCGCTAATATATTAAAGTCTCTTGATGTTGAGTAATACGTTTTCCAGACAAAGCCGGCACTCCACACAGTGAAATACTCCTTGTCTTACATATCGCTCAACCGGTCAAGATAATTGACGTCGACCGGACAAGTTAATTGTCGCCGAACAGCGTTTATTGATTTTTAAGATTAAATATTCTTAATATCACAATAAATTCATGTAACTATGATGCAATCAGAGAAAAAATCACCGAACGATATATACAAAATGGCACTGAAAGTATTTTCAGCGGAGGGGATTACCCAGCTACCGAAGCAGTCTTTGACTCGCTAGTAGGGATGCTCGGGCGCAGAATGCAGTAGGAAGGCCCTCCTTCTACACTGGAGGAATTGCAGGGAATCAAGGTACTGGCAACAGAACATCTTTGGCATCCTGCGGTTAGTTTAGTGTCTTCATGACTCAGCGGTTATTGTTTATAATCCTGCCGAAGACTTTATGGAAATTAATAGCGCTTTCTAATAACCATGCGTGATATTCGTTCCAGTTACCCTGATTGGTAAAATCACCTCCTTTTATAAGCTTTATTCGACTAGCTTTCTTTTGAGGCAATTCATCCCAAATCAAGCTCAAGCCCAATTCAGCTTCAATTTCAGATTTATGTTTATAAAAAAGATCGAACAATGGCTTTGAATCAAGGATATAGATTTCACAACCCAGTTGCTGGTTTTGACTATTAACAGTTAAGCCTATATGTGCATTGGATGAGCCAAAACTTATGCTATACCAATGCTGTGCCTTTGCCATACGTAAATTTATTTTAGCGTTCTTATTTAAAGCGAACTCTTTAAATGCATCCCAAAATTGAAGCTGTAACAGCTTCGTATTAGAAACATTGTTTTGGTTCGATGCTTTCTTCACAGCTTTTGCCCAATCATTAGGCTTTGCAATGACATAAAACTTTGGCGCACAAGGAGATTCACCTATCCTCCAGACTTCCATTTGAATAGCGAAAAAATTAATATTGGAATCGGTATGCTCATTAAGCCAATCAACAGCTTGTTTATGCTCATCTCTAACACTTTTTACGATCCATATAATAATTTCAGCATCAAGGCCAGACGCATAAGTAATAATCTTACCTAGATGGTCATGGTCTGTTGATTCAAGTTGATTTTCGATAACAATTTTTCTTCCAGTGCTTTCCTCTTCAGCATAAATATCCACATTAAAGCTACCCACACTTTTCTCGGTCTCTAGGAAAGAAATATCAATACCGATTTCGTCGCTTAATGATCCAAGATTCTCGGGTTCCGCAAGCCATTTAGTAAAGTTGATAGCCTCATGCTTCCATACTTCTCTTAAATCTACTTTCTCTAATTTTGATAATTTCACTAATAAGTCCTAATTCTGTAATATTTTATTTACGATAATACATTGGGTAACCTCTAATAAAAAATCATGTGATTATTTAAAATTGGTGATTGAAATCTATTCAAATTTTGGAGTCTCAAGCCCCTTATAAGACACTAACAATTGATACCCCCTATATAAAGGCGTTATGGACCCAATAATAGGGTCAAATGCATCGTTCGCATTAGCCGGATAAACAGGTGCAAAGTGACCTATATGACTCAAGCTAGAAGCGCTTTGGGCAATTTCGTCCCAATTATCAGGTTTTGATAATGGTGCTTTTTTAGAATTTCGAGAGAACCTAACAACCACCCATTCTGGACCGCCACTATCACCAATAAACCATATTGAAGGATTAACAAGAGGACTGCCTTGCCAAGACATTAATTGATATCCATTCCTTATTAAATCATCCCTCACTATCTGTACCGAAAAATCTTGTACTTCCCAATCTGTCATGATGATTTTTTCATCAGTGATTAAAGCAATTGGATCGATAGCATTACCAGTTCGTGCGTCTATTAAACCCCAACCACCTTTCAATGGTTGCCAGCCACCAAAAAACTTCTTCTCCATAGGCAATAAACAGGCATGACCTTCGCATGCATCAGCAATAGCACACAATCCATTAATGTTAGCTGGTGGATTAACTTTACCCGCCACATCCTCAAGACGGATGAAAAATAATTGATTACCCAACCTAAAAGACAAATGCTCTAGGAATGGAGGCGTAAGACTTGCCTTTAACCAAAACTTGATACCATCTTGAACTTGTTTGTCTAAATAAAGCCCTGCCGCCTGATACATTTCAGCAAATTCTGGGGTTATTTCTTGGTTATTGATGTGAAACATAAGTAACTTTGATTTATTAAAAATAATACGAAATTAAAATATATTTGGTATTTTTTATCACTCAATTTGTTCTCATATTGAGACCCACATTTAACGCGATAAATATTAGGGTATTAAACTATTCAAGAGTTCTGATGAATTAGTTGCTCGTTTAATCGTACTACTCATTAGATAAATATTTGACGATTTATATTATGATTTCAAGACTACGCTTAGATCAAAACAAAATGAGCCAATATCATCCTTTCTAACATTACAATCTATTTGAGAATTGTTTAATTCCCAAAGCGCCTCAGCCATTACCGTCTCTTGCTCATCAGGACTTAGTCTTGATAATAATAACTCTAATTTATCACATGCTTCATCAATAATCGGGCCTCGAATAATACTGTTACTTCCTTAAAATGTAATTTTAAATCAGCAAGCTTTATTAAATTTGATAAGTTTGTTTGGATCTAAACAATATCTACGGATTTTTCTGCATTACTTGACATTACAAACCCTTAATACACTTTGAATATTTAAAGAATTAAACCAAAATGATAAAAAATAAATTCCTGAGAGGAAAAATATTTTTAGTCTAATTAAATTTAGTGAATAATTATTATACTTATTTTTGTTCTGAATTATAACAAAGCCCAATTTTAGTCAGCATAAAACCCAACAGCACAAAACAGTGTGCTGATAGGTTTTACACGGCTAAGGGCGTGTTAATTAAACGCGTTTAGCGCGACGCTTTAAACCTATAAAACCGATCAACCCAGACAGGAATAACCAGACTGCACCGGGGAGCGGAACGGCGGCAACATCGCCCGGGCGAACAGCCCATGCGTATTTCTGGAGATTCTTACCGTCGCCGTACTGGGGGCCACCGTTGGTATTGAAGACCCACGCGAGGATCAAATTGGGCGCGTACTCACTACTCGACCAGTACACAGAGCTCTGCACGTTAGAAAATAGATTGTAATTGGCATTATGCGTTGTGGTAATTGAAGTATTTTGTACGCCACCGAGTTGGTTATAAAATAAATCACCCATTTGGCTACCGGTTTGGTTATATCCATCCACAGCAAGATCGGTGGTGGGTAAAGCCCAATCTGTGTAGCCCCCTAAGCTTAAGTTCTTGGCCCACGCTTGCGCGCCCCACCACGACATGGTGCCGCTACTAGTAATAAAGTCTGCTGAGGTGAGAGAGTGAACTCCGCTGTATGGCACAATATCATTAAAATAAGGCGTATCATGAATCACCCCGTCATTCGCCGTGATAATCTCACTGACTAAATTGGGATTACTCGCCGCTTGGGTTTTAAATAAGTTGGCATCAGAAGCCCAAGTGATGTTATTCACATCGTCATAGACCATATCCGTGCCCCGCGCAATTAAAGCCGCTTGTACACCTGAGCTCAACAGCAAGCTCAATAGACTGGTTATTAATAATTTGTAAGTCATAGCAAGGCTTCTATTGTTGATAATAAATAAGTATAGACGAGTGAATTTATATAACAATATGATTAATTAGCAAAGCTATTTATGCTATTCACAATTTTAATGCCATCAATTAATGCGCTGACCCAAACCAGAACAGAACACTAACAAGGCACTAAACTACTTTAGGGCAACAACATAGACGATTTAAAAGCCTGTCTAAGTCAGCATAAAACCCAACAGCACAAAACCGCGTGCTGATAGGTTTTACACTTCTAATGCGGCTCCGCAGTTAGTAGAGCGCAACGCAAACCAAGCCAAGCGGGTTAACACCCGCACGGCTTATTTTGCCTGCACAATGCCGCCTTTTTTTTAAGCCCAATACAGCGAAACAGCACGCTGATTTAGCCTTTAAAAAACAAGGGTTGATGCAGAAAAAACCGCCCTCTGCGTGTCATCAGAAAATAAGCAGCTCGCAAACTCCAACACAGACAGCGCCGCATTAGTTTGCGTCGGTATTAGCTGAGTGTCATATTGGGCTTGCTCCGCCGCCCAAGGCCTCGCAGTGCGTCAGGCCATGCAAACCTGCGGTTTGCCCACCGCCTCCCCCACCCGCCTAAAAAAAACCCACTATTAAATGATGGTCGTTGTTTGTTTTACGACTGCAATAAATAAATCACCCTATACACTTGATACACGGAGTTGTTCTTAATTTTTCATCAGCAGTAATAAGAGGTCTTTGATTAGCAAGTGCCGTTGCGGCAATCAGTCGATCTAGGTATTATTTGTTATGCAGCTTTAAATTCTATCTTTTCTACGTTATCAAGATTAACTGTTTGTCTGGCATGCCAAAGGTCGTAGTTATCTTGCATAGCTAACCAGCTTTCTGGTGATCGACCCAGAGCCTTAGAAAGACGTAAGGCCATTTCTGAGCTGATGCTACTGTTTGCATTTAAAATGCGACTTAAGGTAGAAGGCGATACGCCAAGTTTAAAAGCGAGTTGTCTTCCGGTGATTTCAAAAGGTACCAGATACACTTCTTTAATAAATTCACCTGGATGGGGTGGGTTATGCATGGGCATTAGTGGTAGTCCTCGTAATCTAAAATAAAACAGTGTCCATCTTCAAACTTAAATGTAACACGCCATTCCTGCTACGCCTACCGGTCAAACAAACGCAGACACACACTTATTAAGAATGCAAAGCCTGAATAACACCTTGCGGTATCTTCGCAATCACGCGCAAATAAGATTTAGCCGCACTATCTGGCTCACGCGTACCCTGTTCCCAATCTCTGAGGGTGCCTAAAGGCAACTCAAATTGCTGAGAAAATTGCTGTTGCGTCATATTTAAACGTTTACGAATCTCTTTAGGATTC
>JAPLRS010000007.1 GCA_026399015.1 Methylococcales bacterium
TTTATCAGCGATACCATCATTATCATCATCTGTATCTATTGAATCTTTAATACCATCGTTATCATCATCGTTATCTAAAGAGTCTTTGATACCGTCATTATCATCATCAATATCTACAGAGTTTTGAATTTTGTCATTATCACTATCTAAGTCAACGTTATTTGATGCAGCAATTGCAATACCACTAATGTTGCTAAGCCAAGATATATTTTGTGGAACCATAACAGGTGCGGCAAGTAAAGCCACTGCTGTTGTAATTAATAAGAATTGTGGGTGTTTCATTTATGCTGCCTCGGTTTAATTAAACAAATTAACTAATAGCATTACAGCTATTCCCAAATGATAACTTTCAATTGCTCATGAATTTAAAGTTAATTAACATTTAGACATACTTTAGCATAGATAAATGAACACTCAACCCCTAAGGAAAACTAAAAAAAGAAACCACATAAATATGTAGGCACATCAATAAACAACATTAATTTATTGAATTAAATATAATTTTTATATTTTTGTATATTTATATTAAAATTATCACCTCAAATAAAAATGTATATTGTCAAATTTAATATAGTTAACATAAACAAATTACTTTATATAAAAATAATAAATAAATTACACAGATAAACTATTCAAAATTTATTGACCTCTCAAATGTCCATCACCATAAGCAACCCATTTATAAGAAGTTAACTCATTGGGCCCCACTGGGCCACGCACATGTAACTTATCCGTACTGATACCAACAACGGAACCCAAACCGTAATCACCACCGCCCGACAATCTTGTTGAAGCATTAATCATGACGGATGCTGAATCCACTTGCGCTTCAAATTTTTGGGCCTTAGCTAAACTTTGGGTCACGATGGCATCTGTATGCCCAGAGCCATAATGATTTATGTGGTTGATTGCAGACGCGAGATCATCAACAACTTTAACTGACAGAATTGGCGCTAGATACTCAGTGTGCCAATCATCTTCTGCGGCCAGAGTTATTGTAGGTAAAATTTTTATGGATTGCTCACAACCACGTAATTCAATGTTTTTAGTTGTAAATGCACTATAAAGTTTGGGTAATAGTTGTTCTGCTATACATTTATCAATCAACAAGGTTTCTAAAGCATTGCAGACCTGAACGCTTTGACATTTTGAGTCAATAGCGATATCAATAGCTTGATTAGGCTCAGCATCATCAGCAATATAAAGATGACATACCCCATCGTAATGCTTAATAACTGGAATGCGAGTTCCTTGAGCAATGCGTTTAATCAAATCTTTGCCGCCTCGAGGAATTAACACATCAATGTATTCATCCATTTTAAGTAACTCACCTACTGCTTCATGGCCTGGTGTACGGATGATTTGTATGACATGCTCAGGTAAGCCAGCATTAACAGCCCCTGCTATCATGGCTTCGGTTAACAAGGTATTGGTTTGTAAAGCTTCTGATCCCCCACGCAAAATGACAGCATTACCACTTTTTATACAAACACCTGCTGCATCGGTTGTTACATTAGGACGAGATTCATAAATAATACCAATTACACCTAAAGGCACAGATTTTTTATAAACTCTTAATCCCGCTGGATTCGTGTGTCCTTCTAATATACGATGTAAAGGATCTGGTAATTGAGCCACTTTTTTTAAACGTGACAGCATATATTCAAATGTCTTATCATCTATGGTTAAGCGTTTGATCATGGCTGCCGATTGCCCTTCATCACGCGCTTTTGCAATTTCTTGCGCGTTAACAACTAATATTTGTTGTCTAACAGATTCTAATACATCTGCCATTTTTGCTAAGGCTAGATTTCTAAGATCGGCTGGTGTTGATGCAAGTTGACGGGATGCTAAACGACTTTGTTTTGCTAGAGTTAGTACACTATGATCATTCATGATTTTAACTGATTAGTTTATTGATAACGCTTAACCATCAAACTTAATGGAACCGCTTTAATCTTACTCGCATGACCAGCAGAGCCAAACGCTTGATAACGCTCTGTACATAGTTGCTGCATGGCATCACGGGCGGCTTTATAAATCTTTCGCGCATCAAGTTCGGCAACATTGTTTGGGTTACTGGTAAATTGTCTTATCGCTCCAGTAGATGCCATACGTAAATCCGTATCAATATTAACTTTACGAACCCCGTATTTAATACCCTCAACAATCTCGCTTACCGGCACCCCATAAGTTTGAGGAATTGTGCCGCCGTTAGCATTAATTACCTTTAACCAATCTTGCGGTATAGAACTAGACCCATGCATCACAAAATGCATATTCGGTAAGCGTTCTTGTAACATTTTTAAGCGATTAATCACTAATACCTCACCCGTAGGTGGTTTACTGAACTTGTAAGCGCCATGACTAGTCCCTATTGCAACAGCCAAGGCATCAATCTGTGTATGTTTGACAAACTCTAAGGCTTCATCAGGATCAGTCAGTAATTGCCTGTGATCAAGTGTTGAACTTTGGGTCGATTCTAAAGACCCTAAGCAGCCAATTTCACCTTCTACTGACACACCACAGGCGTGCGCCATTTTTACTACAGCACTAGTCACTTCTACGTTATATTCAAAACTAGCTGGAGTTTTCATATCTGCTAATAGGGAACCATCCATCATCACAGAACTAAAACCCGACTGAATAGCTTGAGCGCAGATATCAGGTGTAGGGCCATGATCTCTGTGCATAACAACTGGAATATGTGGATATTGTTCTATGGCGGCCAATATTAAATGTCGTAAAAATATTTCACCTGCATAATTATTAGCTCCCGCAGAACCTTGCATAATAACGGGACTATCACAGGCATCTGCGGCTTGCATTATGGCTTGAACATGTTCCATGTTACTGATATTAAATGCGGGGACAGCAAAATTATGTTCAGCTGCATAATCTAAAATTTGTCTCAGTGAGACTAACGCCATTAGTGATCTCCTTAATTTTTTTGCTTACGCTCAGCTTCTGTTTGAGCAACTTTGTCGCGTAAATAAACCGGCATAGCTAGTTCAACAGGTACAGCTAGACCCTTATTAAAATCTCTTAAACCTAAGCGCACTATCGCAGAGGCTCTAGGGTAATGCTCAACATCATAAGACAAGACCCTACTTCCCAGACGATAACTTAATTCTAAAGCGTAAACACCCCAGCCAGAGCCCACTCCCACGCCTTTAACATCTGGGAAATCAACATCAGAAGCTAAAGTTACCGCTTCTCTGCCGATTAATTGCGCCAATCCAGCCTCATCCTTTTTATAAACTCCCCAAAATATTTCTCCTATACGCGCATCTATTGCTGTAAAAGCGATATTTTCTGTCGGTTTAGATTGATCAAAGTAATTCTGTGCAACAGCAGCAAGCGTAGAAACTGGAACCACGGGTAAATCCGCTCCAAATGCTATACCCTGAATCACTCCAGTCGCAATACGAACTCCCGTAAATGATCCAGGGCCACAACTAAAGGCTAAGGCATCTAATTGTTGTGGACGAAGATCCGCATCTGCCATTAAAGAATCAATCATAGGCAAAATAAGTTTCGTATGTTCTTTCGGCGTTAATTCAAAACGCTCAGTCACAACACCATCTATTAATAAAGCGGCTGAGCAAGCATCTGTTGATGTTTCAACAGCTAAAAGTTTCATTTGGATGTTTCCTCTTTAAAAAATGCTTCTACATCTGAAATGTCGCGCGTCCGGCTCATTGCGGGTACGCTGTCTAAAAATATTTGGCCATATGAGCGTTTTAATAGTCGAGGATCACAAACCATTAAAACCCCTCTGTCAGTAACATCTCTAATTAATCGTCCGACCCCTTGTCTTAAAGCTATTACAGCACTCGGTAGTTGATATTCAAAAAATGGATTTCTACCTTGTTGCCTCATAGCATCCATCCGAGCTTTTAAAACCGGATCACCTGGTGAAGTAAAGGGGAGTTTATCGATAATCACGCAAGACAATGCTTCACCTCTTACATCAACGCCCTCCCAAAAACTTGAAGTGCCTAATAATACTGCGTTACCCAATTCTTTAAATTGATCAAGTAATTGCCCTTTAGGTCGGGAACCTTGTATTAATAAAGGATATTTTAATTTTTTAGATAAAATTTCGGCCGCTTCATTCAAAGCCCTATGACTTGTAAACAAAAAGAAGGCCCTACCCTTGCTGGCTTTTAATACGGGGATAGCAAACTCCATAAGTTGCGGAATACAATCAGGATCATTAGGTTGAGGTAAGCCTTTAGGGTGATAAAACAAAGATTGTTTAGGATAATCAAAAGGACTGCCCCAACTGACACTTTGGGCTTTGCCTAAGCCTAAATTATTAGCAAAATGATCAAATCGATTAGCAATACTTAAGGTTGCAGAAGTAAAGATCCATGCGGCTTGGTGCTGATGCATAAATTTACGAAATTCTGCCGCAATATCCATCGGGGTAAGGCTTAGAGTAAAGGTTTTACGGTGCGTCTCATACCACCGTATCCATTTACCATCCTTATCTTCCAGAATTAAATTTAAATTTTCTACTAATTCTTCAGAGCGTTTATAGCAAGATTCTAGGGGTTTAGTTTTAACAGAAGCCAACAATAATTGCTCTGATAAACGTTTCATCTGCTCTTTTACAGACACTAAACCGGCACTGATTTTTGGATTTGACTCAACATCTTGCCAATCTCCGCGTTTTAGTTCTACGCCAAATGCTAAACGTAAATCTTTAATTTCGTGTTCTAAATCTTCGCAAGCAGTACGTAATGCTGGAATATCAGTCGCATCTTTAAAATACTCCATTAAAGTATCTTGAGCTAAATCACTTAATTGTTTAGAGCCAATATTAGTACCTAAAAAGTTTGAAGCAGTTTCAGCTAATTGATGCGCTTCATCAATAATAACAACTTCTGCACTGGGTAATAACTCACCAAAACCATTATCTCTAATTGACCAATCTGCACAGAGTAAATGATGATTGACCACCAATACATCTGCTTCTTGGGCCATTTGTCGTGCTTTTACTAAATAACAGTCCGCGTAATCCGAACAATCTTGTCCTAAGCAATTGTCTTGTGTTGAAGTAGCCTGATACCAAATGGGATCACCTTCTGTAATGCCAGACATTTCTGAGATATCACCGTAACGAGTATTTTTAGCCCAATTATTGATTTTAGCTAAAGAAACAGCTTCTTCTTTAGTAAAACCAATCGTTGACGTGAGGGCATTCTTTAATCGATAAGTGCACAGATAATTAGCGCGGCCTTTTAGTAAGGCGGCTTTAAACGGCTGTGGAATTGCTTTACGGATAATGGGCAAATCTTTATTAAATAACTGATCTTGAAGGTTTTTAGTACCAGTTGAAATAATGGCTTTTTTGCCGGAATAAATAGCAGGGACCAAATAGGCGAAGGTTTTACCGGTACCGGTTCCAGCTTCTGCGATTAAATGCTGTTTATTTTTAATCGCCTTACTGATAGCAGTCGCCATTTCGACTTGCGCCGTTCTAGCTTGATAACCTGATATAACCGTAGATAAGGCACCGTCATTACTAAAAAACTGGGTGGTTTCTGTCATTTAGTAATACCGGATAGAGTGGTTGTGACTAGAGGCTAACTAATCTGGGTTAATGATATTTATAATCAAAAACCCAGAATAATTAATGATTAATAAATAATATTTTGGGCTTTAAGAGCGATATAAATATCTTCTATGCTTAGGTGATCAGTATCAAAAACCACATCGGCTAGATCAGCAGTGCTATTAAGTGTTAAAGCAATTAATCCAGCATTTTTAAGCGCATTAATTAATGTGGGTGCAGGTGTTTCTAACACAGTAACCACATGCCCATTATCAAATAATTTTCTTTCTAATTGATACGCTAAATCTTTACTAGAAGTACCCTTTAGGGCCACAGCAGCAGGTGTTTGTCCAAAACGCGCGGATCGTTCTTCTGCACTGACAGCTTTTTGATTGATATCATTACTCGCTCCCGTAATCATTCCTGCGCCGACGGTGCCGTTTGTTAAACGATCGATAACAATAAATGCCCCGGTACCTTTATTCTGTTTATACGCATCAAATACCACAGGGGCATTTACCGCAACAGTACATGAGCCAATTTCATTTAACTTTAAGTCACTGGCATCATGATGTTCTAAGGTATTTACATCTATTCTATGATGAATTAAAGAGACAGAACCAGATACACTGCGCGTACCCAATTTTATGATGTATTGACGGCCTGGCACTAAAGATTGCTCAGTCATCCAAACGATATTTGCAGTAAATTTATCAGCAACTAGCGTAGATTGTTGTTGGTTACCTATCAGCATATCACCACGACTGACATCAATTTCGTCTTCTAAAGTTAGAGTAACCGCCATAGGTGGATAAGCTTCTACTAACTCACCATCATAAGTCACAATCGCTTTGATCTTACTACTTTTACCCGAAGGTAATGCTGTGACTAAATCACCTCTTTTGAAAACACCTGAAGCGACAGTGCCACAGAACCCCCTAAAATCTAAGTTAGGGCGATTAACATATTGAACCGGAAAACGAGCATCCTTTAAGTTATGATCGTTCGAAATTTCAACAGTATTTAAGGCTTCCATTAAAGGTTGACCTGTATACCAGGGCATATTCTCACTGGGATTTACAACATTATCGCCGTCTAAAGCTGACATTGGGATAAACGTAATATCCTTTAAATCCAGAGTTTCAGTGAATGTTAAGTAATCTTGTTTAATTTTATTAAAAGTTTCTTCACTATAAGCCATTAAATCCATTTTATTGATAGCTACAATAATATGGTTAATACCTAATAAAGACGCTATAAAACTATGCCTTTTAGTTTGAGTTTGCACGCCATAACGGGCATCAATCAAGATAATCGCTAAATCACAAGTTGAAGCGCCAGTAGCCATGTTACGTGTATATTGCTCATGGCCTGGGGTATCTGCAATAATGAATTTACGCGTGGAAGTAGAAAAATATCTGTAAGCCACATCTATGGTAATGCCTTGCTCGCGTTCGGCTTGCAGTCCATCAACTAACAATGCTAAATCAATCTTACCTGCGCCTGTTGTGCCTGATTTAACACTATCTGCCTGCACGGCAGCTAATTGATCCTCATAGATCATTTTTGAATCATGTAACAAACGACCAATTAAGGTACTTTTGCCATCATCTACATTACCGCATGTTAAGAAGCGTAAAAGCTCTTTATTCTCGTGCTGTGCTAAATAAGCATTAATATCTGTACTGATTAAATCGGATTGGTGTGACATTGTGTTCTCTGAATTCTGGTGATGTTGTATTGATAGGGTTATTAAAAATAACCTTCCCGCTTTTTCTGTTCCATAGAGCCTGATTGATCATGATCAATTAAGCGGCCTTGGCGTTCAGAGGTCGTGGTTAATAACATTTCTTGAATAATTTCAGGTAATGTCGTTGCTTCAGATTCAACCGCCCCAGTTAGTGGGTAACAACCCAATGTACGGAAGCGCACTTTTTTCATTTCTATTTTTTCATTCGGACCAATTGGCATACGATCATCATCAACCATAATTAACATCCCATCACGGTTAACAACGGGACGCTCTTTAGCAAAATACAAAGGCACAATAGGAATGTTTTCTAAATGAATATATTGCCAAATATCGAGTTCGGTCCAATTTGATAAAGGAAATACACGAATACTTTCACCTTTATCAATTTTTCCGTTATAGATATTCCATAGTTCTGGACGCTGATTCTTTGGATCCCAACGATGATTTTTGTCACGGAACGAATAAACTCGTTCCTTAGCGCGAGATTTTTCTTCATCACGACGTGCGCCACCAAAGGCAGCATCAAATTGATATTTATCTAAGGCTTGTTTAAGTCCATCTGTTTTCATAACATCGGTATGTTTTTTACTGCCATGAGTAAAAGGCCCGATACCTTGATCAACACCATCTTGGTTGATATGTACTAATAATTCTAAGCCTAGCTTTTCAACCATTTGATCCCGAAACTCAATCATTTCCTTAAACTTCCATGTAGTATCGACATGCATCATAGGAAAAGGTGGTTTACCCGGATAAAAAGCTTTCATTGTTAAATGCAACATAACGGCAGAATCTTTACCGACAGAATATAGCATAACCGGACGCTCAAATTCTGCGGCTACTTCTCGAATAATATGGATACTTTCTGCTTCTAGCTCTTTAAGGTGGGTCAGTTTATGATCAGTCATTAATGGTCCGTCAGGGGGGTAAGCTCGATAATGTAATTGATTATATCAATGTTAATTGGGTATTTTAATTTGAACAGCTAGTTAATACCAGTCATCAACCCACTAAATGTGGGATATTTTTTATTATGAGTTTATTTTATTTAACTAAAAGGCAATTTTAATCAATTTTCATCCATCTTAACCGATTAGCGTTGCTCACAACGGTCAAAGATGACATGGCCATAGCTGCACCAGCAATCATAGGGTTTAATAAAACACCAAAGATTGGATATAACATGCCGGCAGCAACAGGAATACTTAAAGTGTTATAGAAGAAAGCACCTAACAAGTTTTGTTTTATGTTGGTCACGGTAATTTTAGATAATTGAATAACCTCAGCAATTTTTAATAACGAACCCTGCAATATAACAATATCTGCACTTTCAATAGCGACATCAGTGCCCGTACCGATGGCAAACCCCACATCTGCTTGTGCTAATGCAGGTGCATCATTAATACCATCACCGACCATGCCGACAATTTCCCCATGATCTTGCAACTTCTTTACAATATCAGCTTTATCTTGAGGTAATACTTGCGCTTTAATTTCAGTTATACCGGCTTGCTGCGCAATGGCTTGAGCGGTCATTTGATTATCACCGGTCACCATAATAACCCTCAGCCCTTGATTGATAAAGCGTTGCACTGCACCTGCAGAATCCGCTTTAATTGAATCAGCGATTGAAAGTATTGCAATAAGTTGAGCATCTACAGCTAATAAAATAGGTGTTTGTCCTTGTGACGCAAGCTTTTCAAGATCTGAAATCACATGATCCAAATCAATATTACTAGCATCCATGAGCGCTTTATTACCCAGAGCAACCTGCTGATTATTAAGAATTGCACTTACTCCGAAACCAGATTGAGCTTCAAACTGCTCTACTTTGAGTAAATTGAGTTGTCTATTCTCTGCTGCCTCAACGATAGCGGCCGCTAAAGGATGTTCAGAACCAACTTCAATACTAGCGGCTAATTGTAAAATCTGATCAGAATTATAATTAGTATTTAACGCTTTTATACTTGATAAAACGGGCTTTCCTTGCGTGACCGTTCCCGTTTTGTCCAAAATTAAACAACTAATTTTCCCAGCTGTTTGTAAAGCATCCCCCTTACGAATCAATATACCTAATTGCGCAGCTCTACCGACGGCAACCATCACTGAAATTGGAGTGGCTAAACCTAAGGCACAAGGACAAGCAATTACTAAAACAGTCATCGAAGTGACAAAGGCATAAGAAACAGCTGGTTCGGGACCAATAAGTGCCCATATTATGAAGGTGATGATAGAAATACCAACCACAACAGGTACAAAAATACCTGATATTTTATCCGCTAAACGGGCAATTTCTGGTTTACTATTCTGAGCCTGTTTAACGCTCTTAATAATTTGAGCTAGAGCGGTATCTCTCCCTATGCGGGTGGCTTTAAATATGAAACTACCACTTAAGTTAACAGTACCTGCAACAACTTCAGAACCGATAGTTTTATCAAGGGGTATTGATTCACCGGTTAACATTGATTCATCAACCGCTGAAAATCCCTCTAATAAAACACCATCCACTGGAATTTTTTCTCCAGGTCTTATGCGAATAGATTCACCCAATCCAACTTGTTCTATGGGAATATCTATTTCAATTCCTTCACGTAATACTCTTGCGGTTCTTGGTTGCAAGCCAATTAATTGTCGTATAGCAGTAGACGTTTTACCTCTGGCTAAGGTTTCTAAAGCTGAACCTAGATTTATAAAAGCTAAAATAACGACTGCAGCTTCAAAATAGGCGTGCTTAGCCAAACTGGGTAAATAATCGGAGTAATCAATAACAACGCACGAAAAAAGCCAGGCTGATCCAGTACCCAAAGTGATTAAGGTATCCATATTAGCTTGTCTAAGTTGTAATGATTTTATTGCACCACTATAAAAATGCCATCCCGAATAAACTAAAACTGCTAAGGTAATTAAGGCCATTTCTGGCCAAAACCAACGCCCCGAAAGACTGGTCATGTCTGGTAACAAATCCATCATGTCTGCTAACATAAGAAATGCACCAAAAACTCCAGCGACTGTCGCTTTTTTAATGAGTTGATAATATCGATTTAATTCGAGTTGCTCTTGTATTTCAGGATCCTCAAAACCTTCCATTACGGCAGCATCAAAGCCAGCCTCTTTAACTGTTTTGATTAATAAATCAACTTCTGCATTACCTCGAATCAAGGCATTATGATCAGCAAAATTAACACTTACTGAAGTTACTCCAGCTACATTTGTTAAAGCTCCTTCTATAGCACTTACACATCCAGCACAACGCATGCCTAGGATTGAAAGCTGAACCTCATCCTGAGTCGTATTTATATTCATTGAGTGCCTATAGAAGTGCTTAAATAATGGCGTTAATTAGCCGTGAATCCGGCATCAGTTATAACTTTTATCAGACTTTCTAACTGAATTTGCGCTTCATCATATTGAAGCGTGACTGTACTGGCTTTATGATCCGCAATAACTGAATAGACTCCAGGAATAACACTTAACTTAGCAGTAATATTTGCTTCACAACCACCACATTTCATACCTGATACAGTTAATACTTTATTTTCTATCATATGATTTGTCCTCAATATTATGGCAACACTTTATAACACATTCGACTAAACACCAGTAAATATGATACAACTTGTATAGCTTAAAATGTCTGGTATATTTTAAACATAGATTTTAATCAAATTACACTTACTTTTCATTTAAAAACTTTACTCAGTTAAACCTATGCAACTTAATACAATTACTCACCAAACTATTGCACTTGCTGGTATTGCCCAAGCAGCGGCACTAGTTCAACAACTAGCCACAAAAGGCAGTTGTGATTCCGAGGCTTTTGAATCAAGTATAGCTAGTTTGTTAAAAATTGATTCAGATAGCGTAATTGATGTTTATGGAAGTTTAGCTGGCTTAAAATTAGGCTTAACGCAGTTAAATATTCAAATGACCGGACTTAAAATAGTAAACCCAGAGCAAGCTCGATATTCAGCTGCTTTAGTGTTTTTAGAAAATCAACTATCTGAACGCAAAGACCTTCTAAATACCATTAATATAGGTATAGTTCGTGCTCAATCACAAACTGAACATTTCGGCTTATTTCATGAAAATGTTATAGCAACATTCAGTGAAATTTATCAAAAAACAATTAGTACTATTCATCCTAGAATCATGGTTAATGGCAATCCTGATTATTTAGCCCGACCAGAGACCGCCGATAAAATTAGAGCTTGTTTGTTAGCAGGAATTCGATCAGCAATTTTGTGGCGTCAATGTGGTGGCACGCGCTGGAAATTTTTATTTTATCGAAAAAAAATTCAAGCTGAATTACAAGAGTTATTAAAACAAGTTTGATGTCCAACTTAATTGAAGTTAAGCATGTAAGCCGGTATTTTGGTAATTATTGCGCAGTCAACGATCTCAGTTTTAACCTTACTAAAGGTCAAGTATTAGGTTTTTTAGGTGTTAATGGTTCTGGAAAAACAACCACTATGCAAATGTTGACGGGCAATCTTGCTCTTAGCCAGGGTCAAATTACAATTAATGGTTTTGATATTCAGCAGCAACCTAGATTGGCAAAACGCAGTCTTGGCTACTTACCAGATACCCCACCCTTATACCAAGACTTAAATGTTAGCGAGTTCTTAACCTACTGCGCGCAATTACATGCTATCCCCAAACATGATATTCCCCGTGCAATAGATTTGGTTCTACAGCGTTGTGAGTTAAAACAGGTATCTAAACGACTAATAGCTAATTTATCAAAAGGTTTTCAGCAACGTATTGGAATTGCTCAAGCCATTATTCACAATCCTGCGGTTATTATTTTAGATGAGCCAACAGTTGGTTTAGATCCTATACAAATTAGAGAGATACGGCATTTAATTAAAGAGTTAGGTGCAGATCACAGTATCATTTTATCTACGCACATTTTAAATGAAGTCCAAGAAGTGTGTAGTGATGTCTTGATAATAAGGAAAGGCAATGTATTAATTAAAGAAAGCCTAGAAAATCTAACCCAGTCAGTTACAAAAAAAAGTTTATTGGTTAAAACTAATAAAACGGTTGAACAGAGAATCTTATTAAGTATTCCTGGTATTAATAGTTTAGATTTATTGCCCAATAATAATCTAAAAATTGATTATGATCCCAATCAGGATTGTAGCCAGAAAATTGCCGAAACAATTATCTTAAATGGATGGGAGTTAGTAGAAATGACTCCAATTAAAACAAGTTTAGAGGATTTATTTATTGCTTATTCAGAAAACAGTGTTCAATAACTATGATAATTAGGATTGCAAGCCACGAATTTAAAGCCTATTTTAAATCCCCTATGGCTTGGACAATATTGGCTGTATTACAACTCATTCTTGGGTATTTATTTTTAACTCAAATTGAAACATTCACTTTAATGCAAGATAAATTAGCTAATATAGAAGGGGCTCCAGATTTAACAGATATCATCGTTATTCCTTTATTCAGCAATGCAGGCATTATTTTGTTACTGGTAACCCCGCTTTTAACCATGCGATTGATTTGCGAAGAACGACGTAATAAAACCCTTTCATTACTCTTATCAGCTCCAATTTCAGATACTCAAATTATCTTAGGTAAATATTTAGGCACTTTAAGTTTACTTGGGATTATTATTTTATTGATTTCATTAATGCCTTTGTCTTTGATGACAGTAGTTGAATTTGATAAAGGTAAATTATTGGCTAATGTCCTTGGCCTGAGTTTGCTTTGTTCAGCATTTACTGCGGTAGGAATTTTTATGTCGACTGTCGTTGGTCACCCTACCGTAGCAGCGATAGGGACTATGGGCATTTTATTGATACTCTGGCTTCTTAATATTAATAGTACCCTCAGCGATAATCCCAATGAATTTCTTAGCTATTTCTCATTACTTAAGCATTTTCAGAGCATTCAAACGGGGTTACTGGATAGTAGCGATATTATCTATTTTGTTTTATTTATCTGCAGCTTTCTAATCCTGACTGTTAACAGTTTATCCCAGCAACGATTTCAAAAATGAGTTTAATTAGCCCTATAAATCAACAAGTAGGTCTTAAAAATAAGCTAATAAGCCTTGTATTAATAAGCGGACTTTGCGTTATTGCTTGGTTAGGTAATATATATGTTTTTCAATTAGATATAACGCGTAAATCTAGCAATACATTATCGTTATCAAGTCAAAATCTAGTAAATAAATTAACCCATCCGATTTTTATTACTGCTTATATTGAAAAAGGCCAATCTTTACGAGTTCAAATTAGACAATTAATTGATCGTTATAGGCAAATTAATAAAAATTTCAATCTTACTTTTATTGACCCCCAGTTACATCCTGAACTTTCCAAAGAACTAAAATTGGGCCCTGAAGGTATTATTTTAGTCAGCTATGAAGATCGTATAGAAAAACTTAACTATATTGACGAAAAATCTTTAAGTGAGTCTTTGGGCCGTCTGGCAAATATTGAAAATATTACGCTTGAATTATCAAGTAAAAAACATTCTGATGGATCACTTGAATTATCAGAAACAGCAATTGCAACATTGAATTTAATTTACTTAATTGTATTGCCTTTAACCTTTGTTAGCAGTGGAATTATTATTTGGCGTAAACGTAAATCAAGTTAGAAGTAATATTCAAATAGCAATTGGATTAGGTTTTATAAACGTCGCCCCTTACAATAGCGCCATCATAATTAAGAGTGTTTACTCCACATGACATTAAAAAAAGCTTCATTATTTCTAGCTGTATGCTTATTAATACTAGCAGCTACAGGCATTATTATTTATACATTTCCCAGCCAAATGGGCAAGGCAGACCTTACACCACCAGAAACAGTTTTTAATCAGGAAAAAGGCAATAATAGCATTGTAAAACCTTGCTCTAATGAACATCCAGAGTGGAGACCCTCTCAAGTTATTGATGATGTATTGATCAATGCCGCGCCAGATTGTAGCCCAGATAACCCCTATGAAGTAGCAACTTCTGTCAAAGGCACTAATAATGTGTCAATGGCTACATTAATGCAAACTGACTTTGCTCAGGATGCAATAACAATGGGGGAAGATTTAGATAATGATGGTGATCCAGATGTAATACATATCAAACTAGAAGTGGTGGAATTAAACGGGAGCAGTCCGGATGGGGATTATATAATTAACAGTTTTGATATCGCACCCGGTATACAACCCGGTTTGTGGGTATACGCCCCTAAATCTCGTGGTATGGCAGTTAAAAACTTTAACTCTTTAGTTTCAAATCCTTTATTAAGAGCACCATCACCTTCTATTCGAGTTGAACAGGGAGATAAAGTTTATATCACCTTAGAAAACACCCATTATTTACCTCATACCATACATCTTCATGGCGTGGATCATCCATGGGTAAATTCCAAAGGTGAAGATAACGATGGTATGGAAGAGCATTCAGTATTTCCAGGGCAAAGTCATACTTATGAAATTCAGCCTCGGCACGTTGGAACCATGTTATATCACTGTCATGTTCAAACAGCACAACATTTTATGATGGGCTTGGGTGGAATGTTTATTATTGAAGAAAACCAACCTAACAATTGGGTTCAAACCTTTAATATTGGTGCTGGACAAGTACGTCATCCAGCAAAAGCAGTTATCAAAAACTACAATCAAGAATACGACTTACATTATCAATCTATTGATAAAAAATTGGCCCATATTATCCAAGAGGCTAATGATCCTCGTCTAATTGCTGAACGCATGGCTAGGGATTACAACATTACCGAATCATTTGAGAACTACTTTTTATTAAATGGACACTCTTTTCCTTATACTATCAGAGATGCCATGATTATTACTTCGGAAAATGAAGATATAAAATTACATGTTGCTAATTTTCAACGCAGTAGCATCGCCTTACATATACATGGTCATAAAGCCACAACTGTTGCTTTAGATGGTGTTGACCAACCAGAAGCATTACAAATCACCCGAGATGTAATTGATATTGCAACCGCACAAAGAAATGATATTCATCTTAAAACTCGTAATGATGGTTTGCATAGCTATGGTCCTGGTTTATGGATGTTTCATGATCATGTTCCCACAGGGACAACAACGGACGGAATGGAGCCAGGGGGTAATATGGCAATAATGGCTTATAAAGAATTATTAGATGATCAAGGCATGCCAAAAATGCATGATCACTTGTTTAATGAAGTTTTCAACAAAGACTATTATGCTAAAAAACAAGCTATTTGGGCAGAAGGTAGTTATGCTAAATTGCTGGGCGATGCAGGGTTACTCATTCCAAAACATATCTACATCATCTTATTTGGCTTAGCCGTTGGTCTGCTACTCGGCTTGTTATTAGTAGGTGTATTGATTATTAAACGGAATTTAAAGTCATGAAAAATTGTTTAACCGGTATTATCTTTATTTATTGCGTTAATTTTGCTTTCGCTATGAATCATAGTGGCATGCTAATGAACGAAAAGGGTATGATTATGAATTCTAATACTGATAAGATACCAAAAGATTGTACGACAATTTCTGAAACGATTGATGTTACTATCAGGGCAGGACATCAATATGCTCTAAAATTTCCAGGAAAAATGTACGCATTTGATACGCAAGAAATTAATGTTAAGCCTTGCGCAAAACTTAATATCACTTTTATTAATGACGATCAAATTCGTCATCAATTGATGATACATGGCTTACCGGGTTATTTATATTCAGAAGGTATGTTTCATTTAGAACTTAATGGTGCTGGGCAATTAGAAGCGTCAGTGATATTTCCTAGTCAAAAGAAAACCTACCTGATGCATTGTGAATTACCACAGCATATGGAAAAAGGCATGAAGTCACAGATTAAAGTTGATGGTGGTGACGGGGATTTACCTAGTATTCCTGGTATTAGCTTTCCCATTAAAGCCGACTATTATAAAATCGACTGGAGTCAGTTAACTATTGCTATTATCGCATTGAGCATTTTGCTTGGGATTGCCATAGTTTTAATTGTTGTCAATTATGCGGCTAAGATATCTGCTATGGGGGATAAAATACTCAGCAATATTAAACCCAAAAGTTAATTACTCTGCTTTTGTTTACAACGCTAGGATCAGACTCAATGAGAAATTTAATTATTTATACGGCTGCATTTTTATCTTTGATATCAAACATTGTCCATTCTGAAGAAATTGGATGTATTACGACCACTTGGAAGCTTTTAGGCTCAAATAATAAGATTTGTGTTCAAGCCTTTGATGATCCAAAAGTAAAGGGGGTTTCCTGCCATGTTAGTCAAGCCAAAGCAGGTGGTATTTCGGGTGCTTTGGGAGTTGCTGAAGATCCCTCTCAATTTTCAATAGCCTGTCGTCAAACCGGACCTATTGTAATTAAAGAAAAACTACCCGCAGAAGAAACCGCTTTTACTGAGAGTACTTCATTATTTTTCAAGGAAACTAAAGTCTCAAGAATGTTTGACGCTAAACGCAACACTTTGGTGTACGTCGCTATAAGTCGAAAAATAATTGATGGTGCCCCCGCAAACAGTATATCAACAGTTCCTGTTATGCCGTGGAATAATAATTAACACTGAGCTTTAGTTGACAATCCCTCTGCACAGGTTAAGTTAACTTACTATATAATTTACTTCACCCCAACAAATAATAATTAAGAGGAGGCACTATGAATATTTATTCAAATAAATATAAATTAATTTTAAGTTCAATGCTTGTGGTCATCGCATGTTCTAGTAATAATGTAGTTTTAGCTGAAGAAGCTGATCAGATATCAGGGCACGAAGTTCATCATGCTCAAACAGCACAAACTAATGCTGAATGGCCAGGTATTTATAATGGCTTTATTCCCTGTGATGATTGTAACGGCATTAAAACTTCACTCGCGTTAAATAGTAACAACACCTATATTCTTATTAGGCAATATGTTGGGAAATCAGAAAGAGAAATTGTCGAAAAGGGTAAATATACTACTGGTAATAGCGGTGATATTCTAGTGTTAACACCTCGTAACACTGTGGAAACTGGAATACATTATTTTCGTGTAGGTGAAAGCTCATTAATACAATTAGATAACAATGGAAACGCTATTACGGGTAAAAAAGCAGATCGTTTTGTTTTAAGAAAAAATGAAATAAAAGAACCTAAAGCAGCATCACACGCACATTAAGATAAATTCCCTTATCCAACGATATAGTGGATAAGGGATTTCCAAAGCTAAGTATTTATTTATATTGAATTAAGATTATATAAATACTAACGATTAAGTCGATTTTCTATGATACTTAACACTACTGATGGATCCGCTAATGTTGACGTATCTCCAAGATTTTCTAATTCATTAGCCGCGACTTTTCTTAAAATACGGCGCATTATTTTTCCTGATCGTGTTTTAGGTAATCCAGGAGCCCATTGAATTATGTCAGGATGTGCAATCGCGCCAATTTCTTTTCTTACTAATGACATTAAAGCTTTTTTAAGATCATCTGAAGGTTCAATACCGTTATTTAAAGTTACATAGGCATAAATACCCTGCCCTTTGATATCATGAGGATATCCAACAACGGCGGCTTCTGATACTAATTCATGTAATACCAAAGCACTTTCTATTTCTGCGGTCCCCATCCGATGTCCAGAAACATTAATAACGTCGTCAACTCGCCCTGTTATCCAATAATATCCATCTTCGTCTCTACGAGCACCATCACCTGCAAAATAATAACCTGGATAATGATTAAAATAGGTATCTAAAAATCGTTGATGATCCCCATAGACTGTACGTGCTTGACCTGGCCATGAATCACTTATGACAAGTAAACCTTCCGCAACCCCAGACATTAATACCCCTTGAGCATCTAAAATTTCTGGTTTAATACCAAAAAAAGGTAACGTTGCAGATCCAGGTTTTAAATTTGTAACTCCTGGTAATGGTGTGATTAAAATTCCACCGGTTTCTGTTTGCCACCAAGTATCCATTATTGGACAATTTGCCTCTCCAACTTGATGATAATACCATTCCCAAGCCTCTGGATTAATGGGCTCACCCACACTACCTAAGACTCTTAAGCTAGATCTACTAGTGCATTTAACATAATCACTCCCGTGAGCCATTAATGCTCTTATAACCGTAGGGGCAGTATAAAAAATATTAACACTATGTTTATCAATCACTTTCCATAATCTATCATAATCAGGATAAGTTGGAACGCCTTCAAATACAAGAGTCGTAGCACCATTACACAAAGGACCATAAACCATATAGGTGTGCCCTGTAATCCAGCCTATATCTGCTGTACACCAATAGACCTCACCCTCTTGATAATCAAAGATATACTTATGAGTTATGGCAGCATATAACAAATACCCCGCTGTTGTGTGGACAACACCTTTAGGTTGCCCAGTAGAACCTGAGGTATATAAAATAAACAAAGGATCCTCTGCGGACATTTTTTCTGCGGGACATTCAATTGAAGCCATTACCATAGCTTCATGAAACCACACATCACGCGCACTATCCCAAACTACTGAATTACCAGTATTTTGAATAACAATTACTTTTCTTACATTTGGACACGATAATATTGCCTCATCAACACTGCTTTTGATAGGTAAAACTTTACCACCTCTATAGCCTTCGTCAGCGCATATTACAAACTGACAGTCAGAGTCTAAAATACGATCTTTTAATGCTTCTGCAGAAAATCCACCAAACACAATTGAATGCACCGCTCCAATACGTGTACATGCCAACATGACTGGAGCAGACTCCATAAGCATTGGCATATAAATGCACACACGGTCGCCTTTTTTGACTCCCTGAGCTTTTAACACATTCGCAAATTTACAGACTTGTTCATGTAATTCACGATAAGTTAATGTTTTTGAATGATTAGGCTCATCTCCTTCCCAAATAATAGCAACTTGGTCTGCACGGGAACTTAAATGACGATCTACACAATTAACACTAACATTAAGCTCACCACCCTCAAACCATTTTATGGTTCCAGTATGATAATCACAGTCTTTAACAGTATGCCAGGGTTTATACCACTCCAAAAACAGGTCAGCTTGTTCTGCCCAAAATTGTTCTGGGTGATTAATTGACTGCCGATACAGAGAGTTATAGCGCTCTTTATTGATATGGGCTTTAACCGCTATAGAGGGTTTGACAGCATAAACTTTACTTTCTGACATGTATTATCCTTAAACAATCTTTAAACTGGCGTCACTTTAATAAATTATGTAAAAATTTGCACGCTATTTACTTACTAGTATCAATCTATTCATTAAAGAGTAAACTACTCATTTCTTTTCAATCGAAAAGACCCTCACCTAATTCAAGGATAATTATCATGTCCACTTCCACAAATTATATTCGCTGGTTTAATGAATTAAAGATAGATGACGTACCTTTAGTTGGAGGAAAAAACGCCTCATTAGGTGAGATGTATCAAGAATTAAGTGAGCAAGGTATTCAAATACCAAACGGATTTGCAGTAACGGCAGAAGCCTATCATTATCTATTAAACCAGACAAACTCTTGGGAAGCATTACACACTGTATTAGATGATTTGAACCCTAATGATATTGCAGATTTAGCAAATCGGGCGCGTGTAGCTAGAGACATTATTTATGCGGCACCTTTTCCGTCAGATCTAGAATACCAAATCATTGAAGCATATAAGAAATTACAAGTTCAATACGGTAATGATATGAGTGTTGCTGTGCGTAGTTCTGCAACTGCTGAAGATTTACCCACCGCAAGTTTTGCTGGACAGCAAGACACATTTCTTAATGTTAGCGGTGAACTTGCACTGTTGGACGCATGTAAAAAGTGTTTCGCGAGCTTATTTACTGATCGCGCTATTCATTACCGTATTGATCAAGGATTTGATCATTTCAAAGTTGCGTTGTCTGTTGGTATTATGAAAATGGTGCGTTCAGATTTAAATGCAAGTGGCGTTATGTTTTCTTTAGATACTGAATCAGGATTTGATGAAGTCGTATTTATCACAGGAGCCTATGGATTAGGTGAAAATGTTGTTCAAGGTGCAGTTGACCCAGATGAGTTCTATGTACATAAACCCACATTTAACCAAGGCTATCGAGCCATCTTAAAAAGAAATTTAGGAAGTAAAAAAATAAAAATGATCTATAGCGAAGGTCGAACACATGAACCTACTCGCAACATTGCGACTTCTGAAACTGAACGCCAACGCTTTTGCATAAATGACCAAGATGTTTTGACACTTGCGGATTATGCAATAAAAATTGAAAAACATTACAGTAATAAAGCTGGCTTTATTAAACCAATGGATATGGAATGGGCTAAAGATGGATTAGACGGCACTTTGTACATAGTCCAAGCACGGCCCGAAACAGTTGTTTCACAATTAAATGGATCAATACTAGAACAATATAGTATCAACGAATCAGGTCAAGCTTTAGTCACTGGCCACGCTGTCGGCAGTAAAATTGCCGTTGGTATTGCAAGAATTATTAACAATATAACTGAATTAAAATATTTTAAACCAGGTGATGTCCTAGTTGCTGATTTAACCACACCAGATTGGGAACCCGTGATGAAAATTGCATCGGCTATTGTAACTAATAGGGGTGGAAGAACTTGTCATGCAGCAATTATTTCCCGTGAATTAGGTGTGCCAGCCGTTATTGGTTGTGAAAATGCAACTACCATTATTAAAAACAATACCCCTGTTACTGTTTCCTGCGCAGAAGGTGATAAAGGTGTGGTTTACGAAGGTAACTTAAAGTTTTCTATAACTAAAACAAACTTAAAAGATTTAAAACGGCCAAAAACTAAAATAATGCTAAATTTGGGAAATCCCGAGTTGGCTTTTAAGACGCGCTTTCTGCCAAATGACGGAGTTGGCTTGGCAAGAATGGAGTTTATCATTACTGAGTATATTAAAGCTCACCCTATGGCATTAATACACCCTGAACGCGTACAAGATGAAACAGAACGAAAACAATTAAGAGAATTAACGCGACAATATAAAAATACTCAAGAGTTCTTTATTCAAAAACTTTCAGAAGGTGTTGCTACCATTGCGGCAGCTTTTTATCCTAAGCCTGTTGTCGTCCGAATGTCAGATTTTAAAACAAATGAATATGCAACTTTATTAGGTGGACGCTGGTTTGAATTTGAAGAAGCTAATCCTATGATTGGTTTCAGAGGTGCATCTCGTTATATCCATCCTGCTTACGCTGAAGGTTTTGCACTAGAATGTGCAGCAATGAAGCGCGTACGAGAAACCATGGGATTAACGAACGTTATTTTAATGATACCTTTTTGCCGTAGAGTTCAAGAAGCCGTAAAAGTACTAAATTACATGGCTGAGTTAGGCTTGCAGCGTGGTGAGAATAATTTAGAAATTTACGTCATGTGCGAAATACCTAACAACGTTATCCAAATAGATGCATTTTCTGAGCATTTTGATGGCTTTTCTATTGGCTCTAACGATTTAACCCAATTAACACTTGGAGTCGATCGTGATTCTGCAATAATTGCAGATGACTTTGATGAGCGTGACTTAGGCGTTAAAGAAATGATTCGTTTAGCGTCAGTTGGCGCTAAACGTAATGCCAAACATTGTGGCCTATGTGGGCAAGCACCTTCAGATTATCCTGAAATGGCCGAGTTTTTAGTAGAAATTGGCATTGATTCTATGAGCTTAAACCCTGATACTGTTTTGAAAACAACGCAATTAGTATTGGAAACTGAAGCGAGACTTAATAGAACTAATAATTTATCTTAAGTTTCTTTACCAAATCCACATCAAAATCTAATAATACAAATCGATCAATGAAACTAGCTTTTCAGTATATTACATGGAGCATCTCTTTAAAAACCTTAATGAGTACTGGTCTTTTTTTTACTATGATGCAGACACATGCTGAAAACCTACCTCCTCCAGCTGATTTGTATGAGCAAATTTTAGATGTACAAAACCAATTAAATATTAAGATTATTGGTTTGGATAGAATTAAAAATGAAGAAAAAATTGCTACGCGTGGCAATCTAAATCAACAAATTGAACAATTATTAGCCTCATTTAATCATATCGTAAGTAGAAATAATAAAGGTGAAATTGAACGCATTGTTATCGTCAATAAAAAACACAAATCTGAAACTCAAACAATTATCCTACCTACAACACATCAAGGTAATCATTACATAGTATCTACACAACTAACGGGTGATGGAAGTATCTGGGAGTCAATGGATATGGTGATTGATACAGGTGCAGATATTGTAGTTTTACCGGCCTCCATGATTTCGAAATTAGGTATGAATAATAACAACTTTAGTATTCAAAAAATGCAAACCGCAAATGGAAGAGCTGATGCAAAAATTGGAGTATTACATACTCTAAAATTAGGTGGTGAAACGATTAATGATGTTCAAGTTGCATTCATTGCCGATAAATTACTAGGTAATCATAAATTATTAGGTATGAGTGCTTTAAATAGATACCAAATTAATATTGATGATCAGAGCCAGTCTATTACGCTAATTAAGAAATAAAAAATCAACCCAAACTTTTTATTTTAAGGCCTTTCTATCTGAAAAACTTTACTCTGAAAAAGCACAACTAAGCTATTTGCGGTCATATCTTTAATATAAAGACCTGAAGGTAAAGTTTGCCCAACTTTATACTTGACACCATCAATCATCACAAAACAATCATCAGTTTGTTCTGAATAGACAAACACATTAATCACGATTTTGGGTACACTTTGTTGGTACTCAAATGGCAAATCTTGTAAAAAAGGTAAGTTACTTTCCGATGCATCAGGGACAAATATTTTCTCTTTAACAATTAATGGCTCACTAGGTTTAATAATTTCATGTTCAATAGGTTTGACCTCTTGGACTGCGGGCTTAATTAATGGTGGCGAATGAACCAGAGAACGACTAAAACTGCCATCTTCTTGCTTTAATAAATCTTCAAAGGATGTCGACTTGATTTGTTTTTTATCTTCTTTGTATATTTTTTCAGTTTTAGCAGAATTAATAATAACTTCAGATGGACCAATTTTGTTCATTGATTCGATTTGAATATTTGGTTTTGTAATTATTTTCGCTTCAACTTGAGAAGAAACGTCTGATTCGCGTATAAACCAAATCATAGCCAGTGTTAAAAATACATTAATTGCTATAAAAATAAGACCATAAATCACTACTTGTCGTCGTTTATGCTGAGTTGGTATTAAACTTAAATCAACATTACTGCTCTTAGCTTGCAGTGCCAATCTTTCTTTTTCTGATTTGCGCAAGGCATTTAAAATAAATGACATTATTCGTTTATAACTAAATTTGAATTTTTTAAAGTTTGAGCATAATTTTTAAGACCGAGTAAAGTTTTAGGTCCAATGTTACCATTCGCTATTATTTGATGTTGTTGTTGAAAAAACTTTACACGTTGCATTAATTTTTCATCATAAAGATAAGGTTTTTTAACCATACAACTTATTCCATCATAACTATTTAATACATATCGTAACCACAAAACATTATCAGAATTTTGTTGGTAAGAAATTGTTTTATTAGGATCTAAAACAGGTGGTTCAAGAATTAAATAATAGCCATCCCAAAACTTCAAGATTTCAGCACTGGAAAATTTAGTATTTCCAGCAAAAAGAACCTCTGTTTGCTGTTCTGAAAAACCAGTCAATAGGGTATGGTGTTTACTCTTATCATTTAAAACAAACTCTAATATAACTGGCTTATTTAAGGCTATTAGTTCTTTCCAACTCATTTTCCCTAAAACACAACGCAACCCAGTAATCTGAACATTATTACAATTTAATTTTTGATTATTTGGGACAGATTTCCCCCAATCTTTAACTATATCAATTAATGCCGTATCTAATGCATAATTTGGATTACTTATCCAGTCTGAAAAAGATTGAGAGTGCATAATTTCAGAAGTTGTAACGTCATCTTTAGCCGAAATTTTAATTGGTTTTACGTCTGTTTCAATTTTGGGCATACTAATTAAAGAAGAAACCGTAGGTATAGTTTTTATGACCCAAGTGTTTCTATATGTGCTTTTAATAAAATCAAAATTTTGCTGGGCAACAACTAAAAATCCAAATATACCCAATAAAAACAACACGAAATGTAACCACTTAAAAGTTAGATTATTCTGTGTTATAGGTAATACTTCTTCGGCAGCTTGAACGACAATAGCCGAATTAACTTTCTGAACATGGGTAGCATAGGCCCCTAAAAGAGCTCTATCACATAATAAATTTATGAGTCGCGGTACGCCTAAAGATAATTGAAATATCTTACGGATAGCACTTTCATTAAATAAATTAACATCGCCATGACTCACGCTCAATCGATGTTTAATATAAGCTCTGGTATCTTTTAGAGATAAAGATTGTAAGTGATATCTAGCAGTTATTCTCTGATTTAATTGCCTTAGAACTTGTCTCTGAAGCAAATCCTTTAGTTCTGGTTGACCAACTAAAATAATTCGTAATAATTTCGCTTTTGATGTTTCAAGATTCGTTAATAACCTTAATTGCTCAAGCACGTCCATGCTTAAGTTTTGAGCTTCATCAATTAATAAAACCGTCTCCCTACCTTTTGCATGAGTCAATAGTAAATGCTGGTTTAATTTATCAATTAGGTATTTTAACGATTGAGAGGATTTATCATAGACAATGGACAGTTCATCACAAAGGGTCGCAACTAATTCCTTTGCCGTTAATCTAGAATTTAATACTAATGCTAAATCTATATTTTCAGGTAATTGTTGTAATAAACAATGACAAAGTGTGGTTTTACCTGTGCCAACTTCACCCGTCAAAGCAACAAAACCTCCACCATATTTTATGCCATAGAGTAAATGAGCCAACCCTTCCTGATGTCGCTTACTCATATACATAAAGTGAGGATCAGGAGAGATTGAAAAAGGGAAGTGAGTTAAATGAAAATGTTCTAAATACAAAATATAAACAATTTAATATAATTTAAGCTACATAATAATATACGAAATTAATATCTCTTTATGTTTATTTCTTGGTATCAAATATGAAGGGCATTGCACTTCATATTTGATACCAAGTTTTATAACCCAAACAGAATTAATAATTAATAAAATTGCTGTGAATTTTTATATAATAAAAAATATCATCCAGTTATCAAAATGATCTCACAGGCCTGACTGGTAATTCTTCATTCTTATTAACATAATTCCCTTGACTTCCATCATTAAAGTTTTGAGTCCATGCATATTGTGCATCTACATCTTCAGTTGAGGTCCAATACAAACTGTCACTAAAACGGCCAACTCCTGTGGATAATAAATTATCATACATCAATTTCATTTCACCTAACGATGGTAAAAACCAATCTGATGTTCCGTTACTAGATACATATTCATCAGCAACATTGGCGGCCCCGGACACACACAATTTCAATATATTTGATGAATTTTTATTTCCAAATCCTACAGCTTTTGCCGCCCATCCTTTAACGCTAGAAATTGAATCAAGTGTGTTATCACACCAAACAACCTCTTTTGCAGCATCAATAGGAGCTGCTTCAAGATAATCAAAGTTATCGTATTTGTCTTCATAATCAACAAAGAAAATATAACCGCCACCAGGGCCAACATCACCAACTTTATAACTAAAACTTTCAACCCAACTTAAACCAATTGGTCCTTTAGGTCCTGTTGCACCTTTAGGTCCTTGTATACCTTGTGCACCTGTTAACCCTTTTGGCCCTTGTGGTCCCTGAGGTCCAATATCACCTTTTTCACCCTTTAGACCCGTTTGACCTCTGTCGCCTTTACTACCTTTATCACCTTTGTCGCCCTTAATAGGCTCAAGATTTCCTAATACCAACCAATTATTGGAAGATGAATCAGGAACTTTGTTTTCGTTTATAGTTAATAAATTAAGGTAATTTTTACTATCGTAAGTAACAATATCACCGGCAATATACCTTAAATTTGGAGTCCATTCACCTATATAAGATCCAACTTTAATACCTGCAAATGAATAGCTTGATGCTATTAATAGACCAATTAACGATAACAAGTATAACGATTTTTTTGTTATATTTTTCATGATACGTTCTCAATAAAATTAAATTAATATTAGTTAAACACAGAAGCAAAAGATTTCAGTTCTGGTAAATTTTTAGCAGGTCGACCACCTGCTCCAATTGCTGGCAAAGTTAGTAAATTTTCTTTGAATCTACCTGAAGTAATACGTACCGAATTTCCCACGCTACCATTTGGGATAACTAAAGAAGGGTGATCAAACGGTGCTTTTTCCAGACGCACTCTTTCATCAGTTAAAGTTTTGAGAAAAGCCACTAAATCATCAATATCGGAACTAGTCAGATTTAAAGTTTCATGAAGCTTATTCGTTGAATTACAGGTAACATCTAAATTTTGTTTACTACCCGCCATATCAGCAGCTAAATTACTAGGATTACCACCATCAAAAGGTCTATATCCTGAGCTATCAATTAATCCCGTAATAGACGAGTCAGGAGCAACAATTGTATTTCCGAAAGTATCTAAAGTTAAAATGGGATTTGCACACTCTAAATCTCGATTAAATTTATCTTCACGATCACCGCCTCGATTATAAAACTGAACGACTTGCTCTAAAGTTGCTTGTCCACCATTATGAAAATAAGGCCCTGTTAATTCTACATTTCTTAAACCAGGTGTTTTAAAGGCTCCATCAACCGCATCTCGTTCATCTTTAATTATTGGGTCAGTACCACATAACAAGCTTGATGCTGTAGTATTAGGATTCCAATTTATACAACCTATATTTTGAGCAAACAAAGTTGAATTAGTAGTCAAAATATCAGGCGCTAAACTAGTCATTTGAGCATTAATAATTGACATATCGAAGGGGTCATTCGCGTTTCTTTTTGCATTTCTTGTGAATGATAATGGGTAACCGTAGGGATCATCACTTCCTAATCCTATATCTTCCTCAGTTGGACGAACGCCTGTATTGTAAAAACCATCATCATAGAGAGCTACCCCACCATCTCCCATAATCATTCGTTGTATATATTTGCCAATGTCTGTGGCATTCTCGGCATTTTCAACGTGACTAACTGACGCAGATGTAAACTCTGCTCCAACGTGACAATTAATGCATTGGCCTTTACCAACAAATAAATTCTTACCATTTATTTCTTGCTCTGTAAAATCCCCTCCACTAAGTGCAGGATCTTCCTGAGCTCTGTCAAATCTAGAGTCATCGGAGACTAAAGTTGCTTCATAGGCTTGTACAGCAAGTCCCCAAAAAAGTGAGAAATTATTCTCAATTAGTTTATAGCCATCAATTTTCTTTTTATCTGAAACATTCCAATAAGCTTCATTAAAAGTTTGTTGAATCAGAGATTTATAAGTATATTCAGCTTTTAAACCTAAGCCTGGTTTAGCATACCTACCTAGTACACTATCTGTTGGATCAACAATTTGATTATTTAATGGTTTTAATGCCAGCATTTTTTTAGCTAACTGTGCAAATTTCTTTCCGCCACAAGTCATTTCAAAACTACTTAATGCAGGACCTACAGCCTCAGATGCTAAACTTGCATTAAATATAGTTAAACGTTGTTTAACTAACTTACCTTTCTGATTTTGAATATAAATTTCGGGATGTGAATCGCTAATAGATATTTCATCAGTTTGTGAAGAAAAAGTTCTCATTCCATATGAATCAATACCATTGAAAATGTTATTTGCCCGACCATCCCAAAAGTTTCTAAAGTTATAAACAGCGTTAATCACAGTAGGTGTGTTTCTAGGTTCAACTTGACGCACATAATTTCCAGCGACAGTAAATATTGATGCAGTTTCGTCTTTAGAAGAAAATCGATTAATACATTTCTCCTTTTTACCTGATTTAGATAGTTGGGTAAAAATCGCATGATAAGCTCCTTGTGAAGACACAATATCATCACTATCTTTTATCACCTCAGCATTTCTATCATTTTGAGGTGCTAAATTCTCGATTGCTATTTCAGGTTCTTTATATTTTCGTAGTGGAAAATCATTTAGGGTAAGTTTGTAATTAGGTCCTTTTCCTGACGTAAATACATTACCAATTGGAGTTTTACCATCACTAGCCATTTTATCGCTGGAATTTCTCATACCAGGATTTATCTGATTTTTAGTACGATTATCGGCACCTGCATTAAAGTGACAACTTCCACATGCAAGTCCATCGCTACCTACTTGAGAATCCCAGAAAAATATTTTCCCTAAGGCTATTAATGAAGCTTTATCTTTTACGATGCTAGGATAAATACTTATTTTATTCCCTGTATTATCAATCATATAAGGTTCGGGAGCAGGAACACATTTTAAAGAAACAGGTAATTCTGGAAACGCACGCATACTATTTTGATCACAATAACTCGGCAATGTAGGGTTTGTTAATGCAACATCAGTTATAGAATCTGCTTTTGTGGTCTTTGCCAATGCGCTTGAAGGAAATGTGATGCTTAACGAAACCAATAAGCAAATCAATAATCCATTTTCACGGGCGATCTTAAGGCTACTTTTTATACATAATTTATTAATACTCATCATCTTACCCTCAATTATCTAGTTAAAACTGACAAGTATTTTGGCCATTAATAATGCCACATGTTAGTGTTGGGACTACTGAGGTTTGTCCACCGCGACTAGAATAGACAGTAACAGATACAGGAACTGAATACATAGTGCTGGGTAATGCCATATTTCCGGCAGGTTTTTGTGGTGACACGATGGTGCCATTAGCTGCATAGACCCAACATGGATTACTCGCAATTGGGCAGGGCAATGCAGTTGTCGCAGTCTTCGGGTTGTAAACTAACTCCATCGGCTGTGGATCTGCCGCCATAGGAAACCCAAATTGATCAAAAGCCTGAACATACAACTGTAGATTGGGTGTAGTGGCAGCTAATGTTGAACCAGCTGTCACCGAAATCACTCCTTTATTTTGCCTGTTATCCCATCTAGCAATCGCAAACACTATATCATCTGGTGTTTGAGATGCAGGAATCGATAATTGATTTGCTAATTTCCCCAAGCAATAAGTTGAAGCCGGCATTGGTGTACCCCAAGGCGCCGGATCAAGTGCTCCAACTATGGGAGGTTTCTCTCCAGCCGTCGGTGTTGTTAATGGACCTGAACCGCAAGATAAGAATGCCAAATCTTGAAAGTTGTTAGGTAATATTGGTGCACCTAAAAATAAGTTTTCAGGAAATATGTATTCAAAATTTGGTGCATTATATTGGCCTGCCACTAGGCCATTTGCATATTTACCTGCAGGGTTATTAGGATCCAAATAAGTACGAGGGACGTAACAAGGCATGGTTCTACTATTGCACATTGTCCGACTTACAATTCTAAAGTTTCTGGTTGGTGGGGCAAAATTACCTGTTGCAGGGACAAATCGCGCTCGTCCAATTACTGGTGGGCCAGAAGGGCTAACTGTACCAATTAAACGATCAGTAATTACCCCTGATTTTTTATCAACATCCATGGCGAAGATATCGACCATAGCACTTGGATCCGTTGTAAAACCCTCAACATGAACACGCGATGTAACTTCTTGAGGAATATTTTGCAGCGGTAAAGCATTGGTACCAGCCAATAACGCTTCAATCATTACATAAGCTGGTTTACTTCCAGGGAATGTGTAAATACCTAAATGAGCATTAATAGTGTGAGCTGAAATAAAATATGGCGAGGTGAATACTGGTTCAGCGACATTAGTATCAATGGTTAATGTGCCTGAGTAAGTAATGTAGTCACCAACCTCAAAAGGTGTTTGGCGATCTGGACGCGTACTGCATGGAATATTAATAGTACCTACCGAACCACATGGCCCTGCTGGTGGTACAACAGTTTTAGACAAAGGTTCCATTACATAGTTATGGCAATAACCATCTTTTTGCGCTGGAAACGCCGGAAAAGATATCCCACCAACTGCCGGTAAATTTGAACATTTTGTAACGCTAGTTTGAACGGGTCTGTTTTGTTGAGGGCATAAAGCGTCAGTGTCCCCAGTCTCACCAAATGGATAAGCTCTAGGTATACACATAGGATATCCAGTAGCGGCATGAATGGTTGGGTTATCAGTATCCGCAGTAAATCTTGGATCATAGTGACTTTCTTCAACATCACAAGTTCCTAGTATTTTACAATCAGATCCACCGTGTCTTAAACCAAAGCGACCAATAGGATCGTTAATACGTACACGTGAATCTGGAGCAACACATAAAGGATTTGGTGAGGATTGACCAACTAAGCCTTCTGAAGGTAATCCGGCTGAAATACAGAGTTCTCCAGTCGTGTAGTCAATTGATTTTATATACCCTTGACCCATGTTAAGAGCATTCTGTGAAATAAACACTAATCCAGCTATATGTTTCATTTGCCCAGTTGTACTATCTTTAACAATATTACCTTGCACATGCATTTCGTAAGCAGGAACAGGTAAAGAGTCTGGCTGATTACCAACAATTGATCCAGGTGGTGATACCTTATCTGCTAAAGCTAAACCTGAAGTATAGGGTTTTGTACCAACAGGCACTAAATCAGCATCAAATAATTCCGCCCATGTTAATGCGGTTGCTGGCATTTGTAAGACTGTGTTACATGGGATGATAATTTCTATACCATTTACAGTCACTTTTCCGCCCCAAAGTTTAGGATCTACGTTACGGCCCGCATCAGTACATACACTAGGATCAAGTACCGCACTTTGAATATGACCATTAATATCAAATTGAGATGGCACGACCGGTGGTGGTGTAGCAGGACTAATAGGAAAAATTCTTGGCTTAATTACATTCTGATTACCTTGAGCAGAATCAGCGTTGTTAAATACTAACATCATGCTGAGTATTGCTACATAGGGACAAAGGCGTATAATTGTCATGTCTGAAAGCTCCAATCTATTGATCACAATTAATAAACATTAAGTTTTTTAACATTTTTTAGTAAGATACCACAAAATCAATAGAATGCAAACTAATGTAATTAAATTTTTTTAACATCCATTAAAATAGTTAATTTAGTTTTCTAAATCATTGCTGAAACCAGACAGTTTAAATCAATATTTTAAAAAAAATTTTAACTATAATAAATACAATAAAAATATTAAAAAGTAATTTTTAACAATTAGTTATATAAATTAAATACCGCACACCTATGTGGATTTTAATTTTAATAATTTTTTATTTTGACTTAGAATAAATTTGATGTTATCGTTTTTTACAAATGTTAAGTCTTTTAACATTTTATTGAGCAAATACTCGATATAAGAGAAGATTAATGTAAAAAATTTACGATTAAATATTTATTAAATAATTTTAGGAATAACGAGGATATTAAAATGAAACACCCACAATTATTATCATTGACAACAGCGGTAGCTCTCTTAGCTACACCTGTTTTACTACCCCAAAATATTTCTTGGTTGCAAAATGTTAGTAGCGTTGCGTTAGCTGCTAGTAATAATGTTGACCTAGATGACGATAACGATACTATACCGAATGCTGTCGATACTGATGATGATAACGATGGCATCAAAAACGATAAAGATTTCGATGATGATAATGACGGCAAAAAAGATTCGGTAGATTTTGATGATGATAATGACGGTATTGTTGATAAATTAGATCGTCGTGATGATGATGCTGACAATGATGGCAAAAATGATGTTGTAGACCTTGATGATGATAATGACGGAATCCCAGACTTAACTGATCCTGATGATGACAATGATGGGATTATTGATACCAAAGATATCAATGACACTGACAATGATAATGACGGCATACTAAACGCTAAAGACTCTGATTTAGACAACGATAAAATCCCAAATAATAAAGATTTAGACGATGATAACGATGGCCTATCAGATGTAACAGAAAGTTTATCTGGCTATGATGATGACAGCGATGGTATTCAAAATTCTATCGATGACGATGACGATAACGATGGAATTAAAGATGTCTCTGATAAAGATGATGATAATGATGGAATCATAGATTCTTTAGATACAGATGACGACAACGACGGCATATCTGACGCGAAAGATACTGATGATGACAATGACACAATATTAGACAAGGACGATGTAAATGGTAGTGATAAGGACAACGATGGCCTAGTTGATAGCGTTGACTCTGACGATGATAATGATAAGAGTCTTGACGCAGATGATACTGACGATGATAACGATGGTACGCCTGATGATAGCGATCTAAAGTCATTAGATAAAGACCACGACGGTATTACTAACAGTATAGACATTGATGATGATAATGATGGTATCGATGATAGTTTGGATAGTGACGATGATAATGACGGAACCTTGGATGCTAATGATCAAGATGATGACAATGATAAAATCATAGATACCCTCGATAATGATGACGATAATGACTCAGTTACAGATAAGTTAGATCATAATACTTGCTTCGACATCGATAACGACGGCATTATTGATGGTGAAGATGAGGACTCAGACAACGATGGCATTGTTGACAGTAAAGATACAGATTCTGACAATGACACCATTGATGACGGCAATGATCATGACTCCGATAATGACGGTGTTGACGATAATGATGATGACGATGAAGGTAATAACGGTATCACAGATGGATTAGATGACGATACTACTGAATGTGAGGATCACCAACATCAAAATAGAGGTGAAACAGAGCAAAGTGGCAATGGTAATCATGGTCACAATAACAACTAATCAAATTTGATTAATTAAAACATAAAAGCCCCTGCCTTAAAACAGGGGCTTTTTTTTGCTCATTCGAACATAAAACAAAACTAATTCAAAGACCTGATGTTTTACCTTGTAAGGACAAATAAATAAATTATTTCTCAGCTAACTCTCTATAAGAGCCTGAAAAATATAACAATGGCTCGCCGTCTCTACAGACACTTTCTTGAATTTCTCCAATTACAATCCAATGGGTCCCTACCAAAACCTTGTTAACAACTTTACAATCTAAAGATAAAATACTGTCATTCAAAAAAGGCGTGCCACTTGCGCTAACAGACCAATTAGTATTTGCAAAACGCTCTTCTTGACTAGCGCCACCGGCAAATTGATTTGATACATTTTGCTGATCTGTGCTTAATACATTGACCGCAAAATTTTGGCTTTCTTCAATGCCAGTCCCAGTATCTGCATTTTGGTTAAGACAGACTAAAATTTGTGGTGGATTAGCAGAGACACTAGAAAATGCAGTAACTGTCATGCCTTGTAAACCATACCTTTCTGAGCTTGTAGTAACGACTGTTACGCCACTCGCCCAAAGTTGTAGCGCTTTTTTAAAATCATCAACACCGACAGCCATACTTATCTCCAGTTTTAAGAATTTATTGTGCAAAATATTACGTTATTGTTAATAGTACAACAGCTATTAGTATTTTTAAAAGACTACAAAAAAATAAAGCGCTAACTAGTTGATACATTGACTATATCAATAAATTATGAGTATTAGTCCTGTTACGAGACCACCAGTTGTTCCTTTACAATTTGAGAATAAATGACATAAAAATTTACAGATACCACTTATAACTGCAATGCGGCTCGCACACAACGCAAAACGCCATAACTGTATTGTCCTTCTAACAACTCATAAACTGGTTTCAAGGCATTTTGTTGTTCATCCGGCAAACCTAAAATAACATCTTGAATGATTTTAATCTCCGACTCAGAAATATCCAGCACATCTGATAATCGCAATTGACCTTGCTCTAAGCCATGAGCCAGATGGTTATAAATAGTATCTTCTTTAAGCTCACGTTTAATCGCAACTTGCTGCACACTAAAACCCAGTTTAAATAACTCAACCGATTCGTTAATAGTGTCTGGTGTTTTATGATCACCAACATAATCCAAAATAATACCCAAAAACTGTTCACCATATAATTCCAGCTTTCTAACGCCAACTCCTGATAACAAAGCCATCTGCGCAAGATTTGTGGGTTTTTCTTCAACCATGGCCATTAAGGTGGCATCATTAAAGATAATATAAGGTGGCACATCTTGATCGTCAGCAATACTCCGGCGCATAGCGCGCAAAGCATCCCATAAGGCGCTGTTCATTTGAGTTTTTGAAAGTTGCTTGGAGCCAGATTTTCGGCTAGATTTAGTTTTTTCAACCTTGATATCTTTTCGCAGAATAAGCTGTTGTTCACCACGTAAAATTGGTCGACAGGTATCTGTTAACTGTAAAACGCCAAAATGTTCAAAATTAACCGACACCAAATTTCGCGCGACTAATTGCCTAAAGACCGAAGACCATTGTTGTTCATCTAAATCTTTACCAATACCAAAAGTAGAAATTTTATCGTGTGCTGCATTAACAATACGCTCAGTTGCTTTTCCAAGTAACACTTCAATTAAATAACCTACGCCATAGCGTTGCCCAGTTCTATAAATACATGACAATGCTTGTTGCGCCACTAAAGTGCCATCCCAAGTTTCAACGGTTTCTAAACAAGTATCACAGTTATTACAGCCCTGCTCTAAATGATCACCAAAATAATTGAGTAAGCCTTGGCGCCGACAATGCACTTGCTCACAAAGCGCCAACATGGCGTCTAACTTATGTAACTCTAAGCGTTTATGTGCTTCATCCGCAGGTGAATCAGCTAACATTCGGCGTAAAGTAATAACATCCTGTAAGCCATAAGCCATCCACGCATTCGCAGACAAGCCATCTCGCCCTGCTCTACCGGTTTCTTGATAATAGGCTTCAACACTTTTAGGCAAATCTAAATGCGCCACAAATCTTACATTAGGTTTATCAATGCCCATCCCAAAGGCAATAGTAGCGACAATCACTAAACCTTCTTCCATCAAAAATCGGTGTTGATGTTGATAGCGCAACTCATTGGTCATACCTGCATGATAGGCTAAAGCATTTATACCTTTTCCTCTCAGATACTCGGCAGTTTCATCTACTTTTTTTCTAGATAAACAATACACAATTCCCGAATCACCAGCATGTTCAGCCGTAATAAATTCAATTAATTGCATGCGGGCATTTTGTTTTTGCACGATACGGTATCGAATATTAGGCCGATCAAAACTACTTAAATACAGCGGGGCATGATGTAAATCTAAGCGCTCTATAATCTCCTGACGAGTTTTCTCATCCGCTGTTGCCGTTAAGGCAATACGCGGGACATCAGGAAATTGCTCATGCAACATGGATAATTGCAAATAATCTGCTCTAAAATCATGTCCCCATTGCGATACACAATGCGCTTCATCAATTGCAAATAATGCAATGCTAAGACGTTTAAATAAACCTAAAGTCCGATCAGAAGTTAAACGTTCTGGGGCAATATAGAGTAAATCGATTTCATGATTCAGTAATTGTCGTTCAATTAAGCGTACGTTATCTTGAGAAAGCGTGGAATTTAAAAAGGCGGCTTTAACACCCAATTGTAATAAAGCATTCACTTGATCTTGCATTAAAGCAATCAGAGGCGAGATAACTATACCTACCCCCGGTCTAATCAAGGCAGGAATTTGATAACAAAGCGATTTACCACCGCCAGTAGGCATTAAGACTAAAGCATCTTGCCCTGCAATCACTGATTCTATAACGGTTTGTTGCTGGCCTCTAAAGTGATCATAACCAAATACGGTCTTTAAAACTGCCAAAGGTTGCTTCGTTATGGTGCGATTCATGCGACGATATTATTTCTTCAATCAGGTAAACCCATTATAATAGTCGGATTATACAGGACAGCAGTGAATACACGCCTACTCAATGACCTATTTTACAAAATCACTCCCGACGCGACTGACACAATTACTTAAAAACGATCACCAACAACTTTTATGTGGTGGCTTTAAAGGTATTGAAAAAGAAAGTTTACGTTTAGGCGAAAATGGCTTAATTGCCCAAACCCCACATCCAAAAGCCTTAGGCTCTGCGTTAACACATCCTAGTATTACGACAGATTATTCAGAAGCCTTAATTGAATTAATAACACCCGCATTTTCTGATATCAATGATGCGCTAGGATATTTACAAAACATTCATGACTTTGTATATCACAATCTTGATGATGAAATCTTATTAGGCGCCAGTATGCCCTGTGGCATTGATGGAGATGTAAGTATTCCTATCGCCACTTATGGGAGTTCAAATATTGGCCGCATGAAACATGTCTATCGGCATGGCTTGTGGCACCGCTATGGTAGAACCATGCAAGCGATAGCTGGCATACATTTTAATTATTCTGTACCAGAAGCACTTTGGCCAACCCTACATAGCTTAGAGAAAAGTGACTTGTCGCTAGAGGAATTTAGAGCTGCTGCTTACTTTGGTTTAACCCGTAATTTTCAACGTATAGGGTGGTTAATTTTATATCTATTTGGTGCCTCACCCGCTATTTGTAAAAACTTTTTTAAAAGTCGTCCAGAACTCATGACCCAATTCGAAGAGTTCGACTCAGGTACGCTTTATCACCCCTATGCCACCTCATTGCGTATGAGTGACATTGGCTATAAAAGTAAAAACCAAGCTAATTTAAAAATAGATTACAACTCGCTAAGTGGTTATGTTGATAGTTTAACGCAAGCCATTAGTACGCCCTACCCCGACTACGAAAAGCTAGGCGTTACTATTAATGGTGAATACCAACAACTTAACGCTAATATCTTACAAATTGAAAACGAATTCTATAGCACCATGCGCCCCAAACAGATCATCAATTCTGGGGAAAAACCAACCATAGCCCTTAAAAAACGCGGCGTGCGTTATGTAGAAATGCGTTCATTGGATTTAGATATCTTTAATCCGATAGGTATCGATGTTGATAAAGCACGTTTTATTGAAGCGTTATTGTTAACGTGTTTACTTAACAATAGTCCACAAAATACTGATCTTGATCAACAAATCAATAACTCTAATCAGCTAGCAGTAGCTAACCAAGGTAGAAAACCTGGCTTAACTTTACTGAGAGGCGAAGAAACTATTTTATTAACAGATTGGGCCACTGAAATTTTAGATTCCATGCAAACAGTCTGTGAGATTTTAGATAATGCAGACACAGACAAACCCTATACCAAAGCATTAGAACAACAAAAAACTGTAGTTAATAAACCTGATTTAACAGCGTCAGCAAGATTATTAGCTCGCATGACTGAAACACAGCAACCCTTTAGTCGATTTGCCTTAAACCAATCAAGAGAACATGCGGAATTCTTCAAAAATTGTGCTTTAAAAGCAGATGTTCAACAAGACTTTACAGAAATGGCTATTAAATCGATTACTAAACAAAACGAAATTGAACAAACACCTCAAATTCCTTTTGAAGAGTTTTTGCACAACTATTTCTCCCAAACATAAATCAGGATCTAATACATTCTCTGACACACACTCATACCTAAATATATCGTTATGACTGCACACACAATCGACACATTACAAGCCGAATTAGCTGATAAAAATCCTAGAACTATTCTCAAAAGTGCGCTAGAACACTATGATAATATTTATATTTCTTTTAGTGGCGCAGAAGATGTAGTACTCATTGATATGGCAACTAAGCTTCGTAGCGATGTAAAAGTATTCTCATTAGATACGGGTCGATTACATCCAGAAACTTATCGCTATATTGAAACAGTTAGAAAACATTACAACATTCAAATTGAACTCCTCAGTCCAGATAGAGATCTATTAGATAACTTTGTAGCTAACAAAGGTTTATTCAGTTTTTACGAAGACGGTCATCAAGAATGTTGCGGGATTCGTAAAGTAGAACCCTTAAAACGCAAATTAGCTCAATTAGATGCGTGGATTACTGGCCAGCGCAAAGATCAAAGCTTAGACACCCGTCAAGATATACCAGAAGTTCAGGTAGATAGCGCTTTTTCAACGACAGAAAAAACCTTAGTTAAATTTAACCCGCTTATCAATTGGTCATCTAGCCAAGTGTGGGATTACATCGAAGCACATCAAGTTCCGTATAATCCTTTGCATCAACAAGGCTTTATTAGTATTGGATGCGAGCCATGTACTCGTGCCGTATTACCTAATCAACACGAACGAGTTGGCCGTTGGTGGTGGGAAGCCGGTGGCAAAAAAGAATGCGGTTTACACGCTGGTAATATTAAAAAATAAGCTATGTTACCTACTAATACCTTTAGCATTCTAGGCACTCCCTTCCCTAGCCTTAGTTACCAAGCCTGTCTTAGCTTATTTCAAAACTGGATAGAGAGTAAATCCAACCATCAAGTCTGTATTGCTAATGTACATACTGTGGTAACAGCCCTATCCGACACAGAACTTTTAAATATAAACCAGCAATCGTTGATGACGATGGATGGCTTACCGCTAGTGTGGTATGCCAAAAACGTTTATAAGTCCAAAACCGCTGAACGCGTGTGTGGGCCAGAATTAATGCTTAGATGTTTAGAGCATGGTCAATCCCAGGGTTGGAAGCATTTCTTTTTAGGTGGTAAAAATGATGTGTTGGTAGATTTAGTTGCTACTATGCAAACGCGCTACCCAAAGGTAAACATTGTAGGTTGGCATTCACCGCCATTTAGAGCCTTAACACCAGAAGAAGACGCACAACTAATTGACCTAATTAATGCGCAACAACCTGATTTTTTATGGGTAGGCTTAGGCGCCCCCAAACAAGAAAAGTGGATAGCCGCACATATTGATAAAATAACTGCGTCTGTGCAACTGGGTGTTGGCGCCGCCTTTGACTTTCATTCTGGGCATATCAAACGCGCGCCAGTATGGATGCAAAAAGTCGGATTAGAATGGTTTTACAGACTCTTACAAGACAAACGTTTATTTAAACGCTATCTTGAAACTAACCCCATTTTTATAAAACACTTCATTAAAGATTATCTAAAATCTAGATTCAGCAAACAATCTAAACAAACAATTTAATCATTCCTATACTTTTCAGCGAGTTCAACACTAAAACATTCTGACTGCAAACCTTGTTGGTATCGCACCCACATCGTTTCATACGCAATTTCTAAATGCTCACAAAAGCGTTGGCTATCAAATAATGGCTGGGTATTTTTATTACTCAGCAATCGGGCTTTTATGTCTGCTAATAAGCTTGGATGCGTCGCTAATTTTATTGCCATAGCCTCATAACTAGCTAAATTTTCTGTAACTAATTCAGATAAACCTATAGCTTGTAATAAACTTCCGGCCATGCGACCTGCAAAAGCTTCACCTGCACAGGTTACTATCGGTAAACCGACCCACAAAGCATCGCTAGCGGTAGTTCCCGCATTAAAGGGTAAGGTATCTAAACATAAATCTGCTAATTGATAGCGCCCCAAATACTCCTGATAAGTGACTTTTTTCGCAAAAATTAAACGATCTGGATTAATACCACAGGCAACAGCAAATTGCTTTTGATTAAGCTCAACAGCCGGATTATCTGCTAATAACCACAACACGCTATTGGGCACCGCGGCTAATAAACGCATCCAAATCGCAAAAAAAACTGGCGTCACTTTATAGCTATTATTAAACGAACAGAATACAAAACTGTCATCATTCAAACCATAATCGGCTCTTAGTAAATCGCCTTTCGGTTGATAACGTTGTCCATCATTAACTTGATAACAGTCAGGTAAATACACCACTTGCTCAGTGTAAAACTCCTTAAGATCTGGCGGTATAACAAACTGATCAGCAATAATATAATCAATAACCTTTAAGCCCATCGTCCCTGGATAACCTAGATAATTAACTTGAATGGGCGCTGGTTTAAAACACAAAATATCCGTACGACTATTGGCTGTATAGCCCATTAAATCGATAGCGATATCAATTTTTAGCTCCACGATTAAATTAGCGACTTCTGTATCACTCATCGCAGTGGCATCTATGAACTGATCAAACGCTTTAACTACTCTATTACCAATACTGCTACTTGAACCTTGCTTTAAAGAGATAGCAATCACCTCAAAACGCTCACGATCATGCCGCTCAAAAAGTTCAACCATTAATATGGTTAACGCATGATCTCTAAAATCAGCAGAAATATAGGCTAAATTAATTTTCTTAGCCGCAGACTGACTAGGACTATGGTTGTATTTAATGGCTTGATAATGATGCGTTTCAGCAAAAACTTCTGCGCAACATAGCTGAGCCGCAGCTGAATCAGAAACCGCTAAAAAGGATAAGGGCTTATAGCCCTCTTGTCTGGCCATAATACTTGCTATCACTTGCTGTTGATGGTGCTCATAGTCAGTCCACTCACAACAATATTGCTGCGCATAAAACAAACTTCCTAAAGCCTCAGCGTGATTCGGCTTAAGTGTTAAGGCTTTTTGATAAAAATAAATAGCCTCAGATAGTTTATTTTGGGTCTTTAAAATATGCGCAATATTGCTGTAGGTGTCCGCATAATTGGGTCTTAAGTCTAAAGCTTTTTTATAACTTATTAACGCCTGTTCATAGCGCTGTAAATTTTTTAAAGTGGCGCCTAAATTATGATGAAAATCTGGGTTATCCGGTTTAAGTGTCAATGCCTTATCATAATAAGCTAGCGCAGCCTCTAATTTATGTTCGGCTTTTAAAGTATTAGCAATATTACCGAAGGCTTCCGCATAATCCGGCTTTAATTGCAGGGCTTTTTGATAAGACTCAATAGCTGCGCCATACTCTTTTATGTCTTGAAACGACACCCCTAAATTATTATAAGCCTCAGCATAATTTGGGTTTAAGGCTATGGCTAGTTGGTAATATTGAATAGCGTCGTTAGTATTATTTTGCTCTCTGTACATATTCGCCAAATTATTAAACATTGTGTAATCTGGCTTAATAGATATTGCCTTAAGAACTAACTGCAACCCTAAATCGGCTCTATTCGTTTGATGATAAATCAAACCTAATAAATGCAATGCATTTGCATGCTCTGGTGCTAAAGCTAAAACTTGTTGGTATAAAACTTCCGCTTCTGCAATTTGGCCACCTTAATGTTTATTAAAAGCCGTATTAAAAAGTGTTGTCAGAGCAGAAACGTCAGGTGCACCTAAAGGCTTCAAACTCGAATTAGGTTTATTAAAACAACAGTGTTTATATTTTTTTAAACTACCACACGGGCAAGGATCATTACGACCCAGTTTTGGGGATGCCATTAAAACTCTCGATTACACAGGTAACAACATTTTAGTTTGGCTAATATCATGCCATAATATTAGCAATACAATAAACCAAAGACTTATCTTTTAATAAATACTATGGCGCAATATATTTACTCTATGAATCGGGTTGGCAAAATTGTCCCACCCAAAAAATACATTCTTAAAAACATCTCCTTATCTTTCTTCCCCGGCGCCAAAATTGGCGTACTCGGTCTTAATGGTTCTGGTAAATCAACTTTACTAAGAATTATGGCAGGCATAGATAAAGAAATTGAAGGCGAAGCGATTCCACTTAAAGGTATCAACATTGGGTACTTAGCCCAAGAACCACACTTAGATCCAGAAAAAACAGTGCGTGGCAATATTGAAGAAGCCGTTGCAGAAGTTAAAAATGCCCTCACTGCTTTAGACGCTGTGTACGCTGCGTATGCAGATCCAGATGCTGATTTTGATAAATTAGCGGCCGAGCAAGCTAAATTAGAAGACATAATCAATGCCAATGATGGCCACAATTTAGACCGTAAACTCGAAGTCGCCGCGGATGCCTTAAGACTGCCGGATTGGGATGCGGATGTTACAAAATTATCAGGGGGTGAAAAACGTCGTGTAGCTTTGTGTCGTTTATTGCTCTCAAACCCAGACATGTTGTTATTAGACGAGCCAACCAACCATTTAGACGCAGAGTCGGTTGCATGGTTAGAACGTTTCTTACATGACTTCACAGGCACAGTGGTTGCGGTTACCCATGATCGATATTTCTTAGATAATGTTGCGGGCTGGATTTTGGAACTCGATAGAGGATCCGGGATTCCATGGGAAGGTAACTACTCTAGCTGGTTAGAACAAAAGAGTAATCGCTTGTTGCAAGAAGAGAAACAAGAATCTTCTCGTCAAAAAGCCATGAAAGAAGAATTGGAATGGGTGCGTACCAACCCTAAAGGTCGTCACGCAAAAAGTAAGGCACGTTTGGCTCGTTTTGAAGAACTGTCTTCAACAGAAGTACAAAAACGTAATGAAACCCAAGAAATATACATTCCACCTGGACCTCGTTTAGGTGATGTAGTGATTGAAGCAGAAAACATCAGCAAAGCGTTTGGCGACAAGCTCTTATTTAATGATCTTAACTTCAGATTACCACCCGGTGGTATCGTAGGTATTATTGGACCCAACGGCGCTGGTAAAACCACCTTATTTAGAATGATGGCAGGTTTAGAACAACCAGACACAGGCTCTTTAAACATCGGCCAAACCGTGCAATTGGCTTATGTTGATCAGTTGCGTGATGATTTGGATGCTAAGAAAACTGTCTTTGAAGAAATTTCAGATGGTTTAGATATCATTACTGTCGGCAAATACGAAACCCCTTCACGTTCTTATGTAGGACGTTTCAACTTTAAAGGTGCCGATCAAGGTAAATACATCGGTGATTTATCAGGGGGTGAACGCAATCGTGTTCATTTAGCTAAGTTACTTAAAACGGGTGGCAATGTCTTACTATTAGATGAACCAACCAACGACTTAGACGTAGAAACCTTAAGAGCCTTGGAAGAAGCCCTACTGGCTTTCCCGGGTTGCGCAGTGGTTATTTCGCATGATCGATGGTTCTTAGATAGAATCGCGACGCACATCTTAGCTTTTGAAGGCGATAGTAATGTAGTATGGTTTGAAGGTAATTACGAAGATTACGAAGCTGACCGTCATCGCCGTTTAGGCACCGATGCTGACAACCCAAAACGTATAAAATATAAGAAAATTAATTAATTTTCCGCTTTAAAAGCTTAGCAATTCCAGTAGTTATTGCCCAAAATAACTACTGGAATATACTTTATCCCTCAAATTCTAATATTATTATCCTTGGTCAACTCGGTTTTACTGTTACACTGCAGTCAACACAGTAACACTAAGCCATTGATTTAAAATAATTGTGTTACAATCTTTTAGTGTTAATCCAGCACAGTAGCAGTACAACAAGGTAAACAATTATGTTCGATGACAAATTTTTTGAAGAATGGCTAGATAGTCAGGCCCAAAAAGTAATGGAGCAAGTTGCAGGGGGGCAGAGTGTATCTTCTGACCAAATGATGATTTTAATGCTGAAAGCCCAAATAAATCATTTTGCGCATTTAGATATTGATCTACGTAACGAAATGAAATTGTTACGTGAAGACATGGACAAACGTTTTGAACAAGTAGTCATTCGTTTCGAACAGGTAAAACATCAATTTGAGAAGCGTTTTGAGCAAGTAGATAAAAGGTTCGAGCAGGTAGACAAACGCTTTGATCAAGTGGATAAACGCTTTGAGCAAATCGTGTCAAGAATTGATCACTTTATGATCTGGTCATTTGCAACCACTCTCACCGTCGGTGGAATTGTGATTGCAACCATCAAGTTTCTTTAATCTTTACTAAAATAAATATCACCGTAATACGCGGTCACTTTACCTTTTGAATCATCGCTATCCGACATAACTGCAACACCGTCTATGTACCTGATATCTTCATTAAAATGTTCTTTTAAATCTTCAAGAATATTACGTTTCTCAGAATACCAAGTACCCGTATTATGCGACGCATCTTTTACCGAAATCATCGTCATATTGCCATTAGCGCCACCAAAGGTATAGGCGTTGGGCCACACTTTTCCGACCGGTGAAGTGCTAGACCACACATAATTTAAAGCTTTATTCTTCCAAAAAGCTGCGCCGCCACTCACTAACACATACACTCTAGCGGCATAATCATCACCAGACATCTCTTGTTCATTTAAATGCCCTAATTTATTCTCAATATGCCAACGCCAATGCATTATTGGGGTTTTGTACAAATCAATACGCTGCTCATTAAAAAAACCAGAAGCACCATTAGAACTTTCAGCTTTTAATACTTTAGCGCCATCTAACTCTACTAAAGTGTATTTAGTTTGACCTTTAAAATCTTTAGCTTCCCAATTATCTAATTGCCCGTTAGAAAAGGAGCCGACAACTAATTTTTCAACAACTGGATCTTCAGCATTAATAGCAAAACTAAAAGCTGATAAAAACAAAATACATAAAACTTGCTTAAATAAAAAAAACATTAAAACTCAATCTCCCCCGAAATTAAATAAAACCTACAAAACTACAACAAACCGTTTTCGACTGCTTTTACAGGCGCAGCAGGGACAACTTCTTGAACTGGTTCGGCAGGTGTAGATTCTATAGCATGGTCATGACCTGCATGATTGTGTCCAGCATGGTCAGCAGATTCACCAGCAGTTTCTCCATAAGTCGCATCACTATCTTCCATATACTTAATGATTTCTTCCACGTCCTTATCGCTAAACTTAAAGCTAGGCATGATCACTTCGTTATATTTCTTAAACAAACTCATGACGATAGGATCCTTTTCAGCTAACATCACCTCTGGCGTTTTAAGCCACTTTCTTAACCAAGCCGGATCACGCACTTTAGTCACATTTAACAAACCAGGCCCAATGTTATCTTCGGCACCTAAACTGTGACAGCCATCACAACGCGAATGAAACAACTCTTCGCCTTTGGGAATTTTGCGTATTTTCCCAGCATCCGCATAATTTACAGTGTCAGCTGTTTTACCCTCTTGATACGCCTTAAAAGTACTTAAGGTTCTACCAATAAGCCAAGCTAAAACTCTAGGTTCATCATAAGGCGATCTTTTTACCCACTGTCCCGTATGCTCATTACCCATCATAATACTGGTACTGTGTTCGCTTAGATTTTTTTCTTCGTAACCTTCTCTAAACAAACCAAAAGTGCGTCTTAATTGAATGGTTTCCTCTTTTGTAGCCGTTAAAAATTTCCACCCTGAATCAGGCGTAATTTTAAATTTAGCCGCATACGCTTTTAAAACTTCAGGAGTATCATGGTCAGGATCAATACTAATTGAGTAAAAGAAAATATCTTTACCCATACGACTACCTAATAATTTTTGTACTTTACGTAAATTAGCTGTTTCTGATGGGCAACTATCACCGCAATGCGTAAAGATAAAATTAATAATAACAATTTTATCTTTTAATAAATCCTCATAAAACTTAAGCTTTTGTCCATCCTGATCAACCAAGGTAATATTAGGAAAATATTCTGGCCCCCATGGTGAGCCTTTAGGAGCCGCCAAACTGTTACTGGCCATCCCTCCTAACAATACACTCAATGCTAAAAACTTTAAAAGCATTGTCACAGAAAATCTTTTCATAATATGGCCTGCTATTTGTTTAAAAAAAACCGGTAACACCCAAAAATGTTACCGGTCTGTTGTATATTAACTCTTCGACTAGCTCAGAGCGAACGGTTTGTGGATATAATGATCATCCGTAATACACGACTTATCCGTAATACCTGACTCCTCCGTAATACCTGACTCATCCGTAATACCCGACTCATCCGTAATACTCGACTCATCCGTAATACTCGACTTATCCGTAATACCCGACTTATCCGTATTACCCCGTTCGTCCTGAGCCTGGTCGAAGGACCTTACTTCGGTAATGTAGCAGGGATTGTAAAGCCTTTTGCTGCTGTTAAATCACCTGTTTTAGCCGTGGGTAAGTAGATACTTGGTTCATATTGTACACCGTTCCAGTCTGGCATCGGCGTTGGTACTGCCAAGGTTTGGCCTGGGTGTTCAAGATCCCATCTTAATAACATCGCATGATCTTCATGTTGCGTGTTATGGCAATGTTCAACATAAGTTCCCGCGAAGTCTCTAAAGCGTATCGCAATATCCACTGATGTTGTTGTATCGGCTAAAGGACCTACACGATACAAGTCTTTACGCGCATACTTTTCCCAAGCTGGAGGCGCTACACCACCACGATACAATATTTGACCTTCTTCAAAGTGGGCGTGTACTGGATGTGTCCAACCACCGGCACCTTTGATATGCCAGATTTCAAGCGCACCTTGTTCTGGCGCTGCCGAAATGCGATGCTCATCAGCAGTTAGTCCGGCGCCCCCATCGGTTTTAATTGTCCAAGGCGCTAAATCAGTTCCACCACCTGAACGACCAAAGTCAAACGTTCTATGTACGGCTTTAGCAAGATCAGTTTGCGTAGGTCTGTTTAACGGAATCATCACTTTACCAGGATTAACAATGGTTTGAGTTGTTGTTGTGACCTTTTTAGTTTTAGAATTAACAGTTGTCACTGTTTGAGTTGTCGTTACTGATTCTTCGTATTCAGCAGGATTCATACTGTAATCCACTTGTGCTGGGTTGTAGTTTGCCAACTTAGCGTTAGGTTGATAAGGTTTTGTCATATCAACAGGGGCTGGATCTGTTACTTTAAATTCTAAAAACTTACCAATCGCAGGGTCACCATTAATACCATCCGCTTTATAAGCTGCTTTACTTGCAACGCCATCAACTTTAGCCGGAGCCAACACATCCGCTAACGGAATATACTTACTTGGACCCATGCCATTTTGATGTTCTGCTAAGTTCACCATATACAATTTAGTACCTTTCGCTAAGCCCGCAAAGTCGACGATAATATCGTAACGCTCACCAATACCTTGTTCTGGTAAGGCATCAGGTGATTGCGCATTAGGAAATCTAACGGTATGTTCCATTAAGTTTCCGTCGTTAGCGATCATGTGGAATGGGATTTTAGTGTAGCTTTTAACGCCTTTAGCATCTGTTGTTTCTTTAACAATCGCAATCTTAAAGTCACGCGACACTGCACCGTCTAACATTCTAAAACGGTAACGACGTGGACGGACATCAAAGGTGGGTTTGTATTGCCAGTTAACTAACACTCTGTCACCTAAGAAACCATCTAAGTTAAAGATGTTAAATTTTAATTGCCCGGTTTTATCCCAGGCTTTATCAGCAATCAATAAGTTAACGTCATAATCACGGTTACCCCAATCTAAACCCGTACCACTCGGCAAACATAAGTTAACGTTTGCAGGGTCTGCGTAATGACACGCATAACCTGGGTTAATGGGGTAACTTTGTGTTTTTATACTCTTTGATGTATGCGCTAAGGGTTCAATGGCTGTATTACCAATACCCGTTTTAGCTTCATTTAGATCCACTGGCTCTCTACCACGATCTAAGGCACTGTAGTAGTTCATCGCTGCCGCATTTCCTTTGTAAACGTTTTGCGCAGTGTAATCTAACATGTGATCATGAAACCAGTGAGTACTCATGGTTTCACGCCAATCACCTGCTACCGGTGTAATACCACCGTGACCATCGGGCGCGCCTGCTCTAGGATCTATAGCGCCAGTATTGATAGAATCATGACCTGCTAACACCATTGGCCAATGATAATCATAAAATTGACCAGGATAGAAATAAGCATGAGCAAAACCATCACTTTCTGCTGGGTTATGGCCATTATGCTCATGCGTACTAATGGTATGACGCGCAAAGCCATTATTAGCGGCTTCATCAATTGGTAGACCGTTGTAATGCCTAAAGATTAAAGGCTCGCCATAACGTGCCATTAAGATTTTGGGGGGTAAAGTTCCGTCAAAAGTCCACACTGAGTTTTTATCTTGCGTCGGTAAATTAGGATGGATTTTAATAACAGCACCCTCAGTACCCGGTTTTCCATCACCGTTCACATCAATATAGTACAAACCATTAGGACCAAACTCACCGGTTTTATATCCGTGTAACTGGACTTTATCACGTAAACCACCGTTGACACGGGCACCGGTTTGTACGGTTTGGAAAAAGCGTTTGTAAGGAAATTCATCCCAGCGTTGGTGAGCAAACTCTTCACCGCCTGGACGTCCTTCGGCAGGTGTATTTGTTTGTGCACCCAAACACTCGTTAACTTTAGCTTGCCAAGGACTCGTAATCGATTCATCAACTTTACGTAAAGGCACTGAGTTCATTTTTTCAGATAAAAATGCATCTAAAGCTGCACCATCAGGGCCAGATGTACAATCCGTTGGCGCAGGATAGCTTCTTGTGCCATCAATACTTGAGATACCCACGGATTTGCTGGTATCTTCAAAGGTACCAAATTCTTCAAAAGTAAACATCTTGGCAGTAAATTCCGTCGCACAAGCCCCGTTAATACACAATGGACTAGGTTCTGGTTTTGAAATATTCGTAACAGGATCAACCTGTGCCGTTGGAATATTAAAACCTGCATAGGCAACAGATCCACTTAACAACCCTATTGCTATCGCTAATGCCGAAACGGGCTTTCTGCTAGCAACAAAAGTTGTGCTGTCTTGCTCTTTTTTAGTAGTCATGACACACCTTCAATTAAAAATATAAAACTTAAAATAAATACATAAATAAACGATCGCACCCTCGATCGTTTAAAACCGATAAATCAATATCTAAAAGCCGTATTGAAACCATCACTCATTTATGTATTTCAATATCTTTATTACGGTTTCTATTCTACTGACCTGCCCCATGGGGCAAAACTACATATTTATGTGGTTTAACAATTTTATTTCAGGATTTTGATATGTTTCTGGTATAAATATGTGGAAATAACTTAATAACATTACTTATAAAAAGTTATTTAAAATACTGATAATATTTATAAAATATGATTTATATTTACACAAAATGGTTTTTAAAATAAATATATTTACAGCTTGTATTTTTTATATTTTTTTTATTTGAATAATAATTCAAACAAAAAAAGTTAAAATATTTAAGTTTTTTCGTGTTTTATATGCCTAACCCTCCATGATTTTGCGATAATTACTGGCAATGACAATCTGAACAGGTCCAACATCAAGTAAACCCTAGCTTCGTAATGACAAACCATGCGGCCTTCCTGAGCGAAGTCGAAAGATATTACTCGTCGAATATTTAATACCCTTAGCCCTACTACCCCAACCCTGATCTGACAGTTACCTATTTATATAGGATGCTGCCCTAGGCGCATCAATGTATAACCTTAAGGTGTTTCAATAAATCGGGGTTTACTAATATGCCTAGGTAAAAAACCCTATGGCAATTGCCAAGGCCGATACAGGCTTTCTTTGTAAAAGTCGATTGGCTCTCATTTTTTTATTAACCATCTCACACCTTCCTATTAAAATTAAAATATAAATTTACAAATAAATACTAAAAAACATTTAACACATAAAATCTGGCCTAATCCTAAAAAACAAAAAAGCAGATTAATTAATATACTTCTGGGTTGACAGCCTCTTTGCTTAGGCGATTTTTTAAGCTTTTAAAACGCTATATTTATGTGGTTTTACTAAAAAATAAACCAAAAAAATTTAGCCACTTCTTAAATCCATAAATTACATTATTGCTCCTATGGGTATAGTTTAGTGACTTCCAAGTCCTTGTATAACCGCATATTTATGTAGTTTTTTGTAATAAATTTTATTTTTTACTTACTTTATATTGCACTAAAATTACACCGGAGCGACACTTAATAACCTTTCAGATTGCACACTTAATTTAAATAATTGTTATTATTTATAATTTTGCTTAAAGCAAATATGAGGTGGTAAAAAGACAAATAAATATTTTAACTTTTTTCTTGACGTGCAACTCTCAACTGTTACACTATTCCGCAATGTAAATGTTAAACAATTTATTAAATTTAAAGCTTTTACCCATGAGGCCTGCTTATGTTGAAGAAAACCCGAAGTTTATTTAGCCACTCCAAGCACGAAACTGATGTTGCTAAGTACATTAAAGAAGTGCGTGATCTAGAAGCGGCCGGTGTAACACGCAGAGAACTTTTTAAAATGGGCTTAAAAGCCAGTGCCACAGGCTTAGTAACCGTAACCGGCGCCAGCTTAATTCCAGGTCTTGCGCAAGCAAAAAATGGCGGTGCAGTTGCCATAAACGGTGTCACCGGAGGTGGCAACAGGCCATTAATCATCAGTCCGCCTTGTACCAAACCTTGGTCAGAACCTTTAGTGATTCCTAAAGTCTGTCAGCCCGTTAGCCAATTTACCGGTTTACCCTCAGGTGAATACCCTAATGACCCTAGCTTAAGCATTGAAAAATTTCATTCTGGCTGTGGCCTAGGCGGGGATTGGGAAAAATATACGGACGCAAGACGCGAGCCTCACCAAAGATGGAACGAACTCAATGGAGAAAGTTCAATTAAATACGAATTAGAGTGTCTTGAAATTGATTGGAACTTTTATTTTTCTGAAGAATATCCCACTTTTAATTCAAAAGTCTGGACTTATAAAGACATGACCCCCAATGTCAATGGCGATTTCGCTTGTGGCCCTGCCCGCATTAAAGCCTATTACGGTCAGCCCGTACTCATGCGTATGTTTAACAGCTTGCCCATGCAAGGTCGTGATAACCAAGGTTTTGGTATTAACCAAATATCGCCGCATTTACATAATGCGCATAACCCACCTGAATCAGATGGTGGGCCTAATCGATTTTTTGATTCAGCCAAGTTTTACGATTATTGGTATCCCAATATTCGCGCTGGGTTTTCAAGTACGCATAAAAAATCTACCCGCTATGATGCCAGCACCAAACAATATTATGATTGCGCCGGTGATTGGAAAGAAACCCAAAGCTCTTTATGGTTTCATGACCACCGTATGGATTTTACCTCTCAAAATGTTTATAAAGGCATGGCCTCGTTCTATTCCTTATATAGTAATGATATAAATTTAGATACCGACGACGAAACCACCGGCTTACGTTTACCCAGTGGCGAATACGATGTGCCTGTGGTCATTGGTGATAAAACCTTTGATCAAGATGGCCAAATGTTTATGGATTTATTCAATAGCGGTGGCTTTAAAGGCGACATGACCACGGTTAACTTTAAAATTAAGCCTTTTTTTGAGGTTAAGCGCCGTAAATATCGTGTTAGATTCTTAAATGGTGGCCCCTCTACCTTCTTAGAGCTTTCGCTTAAAAATGCGAATTTAAACTCTAAGGTACCCACATTAATGACCCGTATTGCGAATGACGGCAATTTATTACCCAAAGCACAAATAGTGCCTAGCATACGCTTAGGTGTGGCAGAACGCGCAGATGTAATTATTGACTTTAGCCAGTATAAAGATGGCGATATTGTGTATTTAGAAAATAGACTGCAATCTTTGTATCCATCGCAAGGCACCACAGGTCGAATTTTACCCCCCAGTCGTGATACTGAAATATTAATGTTTAAAATCGTGGGTCCAGCGGTAACCGATGATTACAGTGCGCCAATGAAGACGCTGCAAACACAAGAAATGGTGCCCTTACCTATACAACCTAAGCCAACGGTAAAACGTAGCTTTAGTTTTGGTACCAGTAACGGCGCGTGGAATGTGAATGGTAAATTGTATAGCCCGTTAGTCATGTCGGCTTATCCGGCCGAAGGTTCTTGTGAAGAATGGACCTTTACCTCAGGTGGGGGGTGGTCACATCCGGTGCATATACATCATGAAGAAAGCCTTTTAATAAAGCGTAATGGCAATGCTCCAGCCTTAGATGACTTATCTAGAAAAGATGTCTATCGAGTTGGAGAAGGCTCAGAAGGTACGGCCGGCACGTCTAGCTTAACTTTTAGAATGCAATTTAGAGATTGGGTTGGGGATTATCCCTGCCATTGTCATAACGTGGTGCACGAAGATCACGGGATGATGTTTAGATTTAAAATTGTGCCACCTACCGACCCCAAAGCTGGCAAATAAACTAGTGACTTCCTAGTTTATTTTTAAGCAAGTTTGACCAAAAGCCAGAGTTTTGCATCACAAAGCAACACTCTGGCTTTTTTGTTAAAATATATTTTTATATATAACTTAAGTTAATAATTTTAATCTAATAATTTATAAAAACTACATAAACATGTAGTTACCATAAATACCCTGTTTCTCTAAAATAGAGCCATACGAATGAGTCAATCATTCCACGTGTAGCGACTAACTTTTTTGGGGAATTTACGATGCATAAACGCAATTTTATTAAAACACTGTTGGGCGGTTTTATTGGATTAACAGCTACCACTAAAGGGATGCCAGCACTGGCTTTAGTTAATCAGGCTCCGGCTAAAAAAAGCCTGCAAGATCTGATTGCCACCCGTCGTAGAAATAAGTTTCTAAATTTGCCACTATTAACACATGAAGGTAAATTAGTGCGTTTGTATGACGATTTATTAAAAGATAAAATCGTTTTAATGAACTTTACCTATGTAGACTGCCAAGGTATTTGTCCTGGTATGACCGAAAACCTAAAAAAAGTTTATAACGAATTTGGTGATCGTATGGGTAAAGATGTATTTATGTATTCATTTTCATTGGTACAAGACAGTCCAGAAAAACTTAAGCATTACCGTGAAATGCACCACATTAAAGATGGCTGGACTTTTTTAACCGGCACTAAAGCCGACATGGAAGCCATCAGAGTTCATTTAGGTTTTAATTCTAACGATCCAAAAATTGATCAAGACCGCTCACAACATACTGGCGTCGTTAAATTTGGTATTGAAAACTTAGAAAGATGGGGCATGACCCCTGCCCTAGGCGAAGCTAAATTTATTGCCGAATATGTAAGATGGATGGAACCAAACGGTCCGCGTCCAGATCCTGTAGCCCTTGCGGCTTGAATAAATGTTCTTTAATCTGAAAGGGCGTTCTTTCGCTTGAATAAATGCCCTTTCGTCTGAAAGGGCGTTCTTTGGCTTGAATAAATGTTCTTTCGTCTGAAAGGACGTTCTTTCGCTTGAATAAACGTCCGTATGCCTAAACGGACATACTTTCGTCTGAACGGACATTCTTTGACTTGAATAAACGTCCGTTTATCCAAACTGACCTGCGTTACAGCAAACGGAGCTTTAAACACGGCGATAAACATTCTTTCGCTTGAACTGACCTTCTTTCGCCTGAACTTACGTTCTTTCACCTGTCCGGACTTCCTTTTGCCAAAACGGAGCTACTTTGGCGCCAGCCAAGCAAGCGCCCCTCCTCATCTGCAACTTCATTAATAATAGTCCTTAAGTTAACTTGTTATTTTATAAAATAAAATAATATAATGCCATTAACTTGAAATCAAGAAAGACTAAATTCTCACACATTGCCATTATCCCAAAATGACTAAATTCGACCCCATATTTGACGTCTGCTCAGTTTGTACAGAACACCAATTATTGCAACTTATCTTTGATGCCACTGACGCTGCCATTTTTAGATTAGACAACTATGGGCGCATTACCTTAGTTAATCAACGCATGATAGACATGTTTAAAATTACCCGAGAACAGCTTATCGGGCATTTTTACGATGATATTTTAGGCACTAATAATAAAGACGATAACTTTACTCAGTTAAAACCCTTAATCGACAAAACCATTAACTCAATTAATTTTCAAAGAGTTTATGTTAGATCTGACGACAGTCAATTTAACGGACAATTTAGAGCCCGAGGCATGTTTGATAAAAATAACCAACCCGAAGGCGTGGTGGTTATTATTAGTGACATAACCGAACAAAAAACGGTTGAAAATGAATTACTACACTGCCGGACTCGCTTTAGCGTAATGACAGACAACCTGCCCTGTGGCTTATATGACTTAGCGCAATACCCCGATGGTCGAAGTGAATATAGCTACTTAAGCAGCAGAGCCGAAGAAATATATGAGCTGACCTTTGCAGAACTACAAGCGGATATGTCATTATTTTGGAATATGGTATTTCCTGAGGACTTGCATCAACTGCTAAACCTAAATAAAGAGTGCAACAAAAAGGGCAATTTATTTGAAGCGAAGTTCCGTATCAAAACCCGCTCTGGTAAAATCAAGTGGATTAAAACATCTTCATCACCCAATCCACACCTAGCCGGCGAACATGTCATTTGGAGTGGCTATATCATAGATATAACCCGCCAAAAAAGTATGGAACAAGATTTGTTAGAACTCGAAATTGCGCACCGCGTATCGTTAGAACATGAACGCATTATGGAAGATTTGCATGACGGCTTTGGCTCGCAACTCTCAAGCGCAGGTTTATTAGCCCAAAGAGGCGAACTAACTAATGCACAAATGGCCACGCTGTTACAAGAATGTATGGAAGATTTACATATTGTGGTAGATACCTTTAGTAACCAAGAACGCAACCTACACACATCTCTGGTTAATTTTAGACACCGCTTACAACAACGTAATAACCATAATACCACGCAATTTAATTGGGATTTTCAGCTGGATCAGATACCCGCCATGGATTCTAGAACTATTTTGCATGTATTGCGTATTATTCAAGAAGTGATTAATAACGCCTTAAAGCACGCACAAGCTAAACAAATTAATATTAGCGCCACTTATGCTAACGACACTTTAGTTGTGACTATCTCAGATAATGGTATTGGCATGCCAGAGGAATTTAGAGCGGGACGCGGTTTAAAAAATATCAACAAACGCGCCCATGAAATTGGTGGCTATTTACATTTTGAACGCAAAACCCCGGGCACCGAGGTTAGCCTTATAGTAGTGATTAACCGATAATTTATTCAGCATCCATCAGCATACCTATACCAGTTCCAACGCCACTCATACTTAACCCCATGCCATTCTCGTTGTCAAACAAACCAATGCTATTGGCTTTGGCAACGGCTTGCGCTTGCGAATGCACTTCTAGCTTTTTGTATAAGTTACGGATATGAAATTGTACTGTTGATAATTTAATATCTAAAGTATCTGCCACCTGGCCATATGTATTACCTAAGGATAATAATCTTAATAAACTGGTTTCTTTTGGCGTTAATTCAGGAAACGATTGCGTCATAGAAAACTTAGGTGAACCGGCTAATCTAAATAAATATTGCGCCAATTGTGGGCTAATCGGGTAACTGCCTTCTAACACCGACATAATGCCATGACTAATTGATAAAGACGTATCGTTTTTAATCACGTAGCCATTGGCGCCTAAGCGAATTGCGTCTAACAAGTTTCTTTCAGAGGTTAACACCGACACCACCATAATAGGGACATCTGGATATGCTTTTTTAGCACAGCGAATCACTTCGTTACCATGCATATCGGGTAAGCCTAAATCAACCAACACCAAATCTAACTTTCTATTCGACTTATTAATAAGCTCTTGCGCTTCTGCGCCGGTTTGCACCACATCAATCGACCAATGTAGCCCCATGATTTGGACAGCTTCTTTTAATTGTTGCGCAAAGGTTGGATCGTCTTCCACTAATAAGCAGCGTTTTGGGCAACCGATACAATTAGACATTGCAGACATAGCATTCACCGTTTAGATATTAATTCGTTAATATTAAAAAATACTTTTTTACTTTTCTTTAAATAAAGTATCTTAACTTTATTGCTGGGCAAAGAATATCAACACCTACCAAACTTGTCTAGTGTTTTTTTAATAAATCCATAAAGAAATGTTTAACATTTTATTTAATTGAAATTTATGAATATAAACGCATGATTTATAGATATAATTTTTCAATGTTACAAGACTTTTTATTTTTAATATTACAAAATAAAGTTAAAATACTTATGTATTTATAAATATTTATTAACCTTATTAAGGTATAAAGACCGCAAAATTCATCCACAATGCCCTTAGGGTTTAGACAATTTAAATTATTAAAGAAATTTTCTTACAAAACCCACATAAACATGTAGTTTCCACGTTAACTTACTTTGCATAAACTATAGCTACACAACTCAGATTTACATTCTGTGGGAATAAACTGAGTGATTAAGTTGTGGATAAAAGGATATTTACAATTTAAAACTGAATAAACCTTAACGAGGATATTTGTATGAAAACAAGAACAAAAAATATATTACGTCAGTCCATCAGACTGATACTAAGCGGATCCATGTTGATGACTGGCGCAGCTGATGCGGTGTTGTTTGATCATGGACCATCAGATCCAATCATTACTTTTCCACAATGGTACCGTGATGAAGAAGGCTTAGCTTTAGGCTTATGCCGCTCAACTTCAGTATTTTGCTTTCCATTAGCAACAAATCCTGCAGGCTATCCGGGCAATATTGGCGATGAAGCTTTTTACAACCTTGTAGAATTTGTTGGCACAACGGCAACAACTGGCAACGACTTTGAATATCGATATATGGGTGCGCTTGAAGCCTCTTATTTACCTGGCCCTACTCCTAAACACGGAGATGAAACTGTATTTGCGCGTATTAGAATTACCTTTAACTTTAACGATGTTAATAAGGAAGGCACATATACTATTACGCACCCATTTGGTGTACACACTTTTACAAATGTAAAAGCCACAACAAAAACAAATCTAATTGGCGCTCAGGCTGCAAATTTTTTTACTGTTGACGTACCACTAGGTACTGGATTTGAGGGAGCTTTATCAGGTCCAGTAGGCCCTTTTATTAAATGGACAGGCAACTTGCCTTTAATATCTGGCACAGAGCAATTCGTAGGTAATCCCACCATTCCACATACATTTACTGGCAGCCCTTTTGGTACTAACTATTTACGAATTGATGGACCAACTGGATCAAATATTGGTGGTACAGGTAAAGATTTTATTGAAGTTACTCTGGCTAGTGTCCTAGGACAAATCTGGACTAATAAAATAGCAACACCATTAAAGATTGATAGTGCTGCATTAAGCCGTTCTCAAGGTAAGAATGGTATAGATGTTTGGACCACTTCTGCAGCAAATAAACGCATAATAGTCACTGGTAAAGGCATGCCAAGTTTACAATTAAAACAAACAAGTGTACTTAATAATTTACCTGCTTTCCCAATGGCTAAATACCATGGCCATATCGAGTACCCAGTAACATACACTGGAATCAATTCAACACCTGAGGCAACACCCGCACAAATTAAGATAACCAATTTAACAACTGGCGATGCCTTGGAAAATGCAACAATTGGTTTACCTGATGTCGTTAAAATAAAACAAGCTACATTCGATACATTTAAACGACAAATCAGTGTTATTGCTGAATCATCTGACCAAATATCGAAACCTAGTTTGATCGTAGAGGGTATTCCAGGACTACCTAGCGGCATAATGATGCCTTGTATTGTGGGTAGTACTGAGCAATGCTTTACTTATCAATTAGCACTAAACACTGAACCACCTGAAAAAATTACTGTATTTTCAGCAGGTTCCGGTTCAAATAACCATCAACTAGTCAATCTAATTGGCTCAGCACAAAATCTTGATAACCCTCCTATTGCAGATAATTTGGTAGCACCCGGTGTGGATGTTTTTACTGGTGGTACCAGCCAAATAGTTGATGCATTAAAAAATCCCGTCCTACCAGCAGGTGCAGTTATTGTGCAACAACCAATATCTGGTAATGTAAAACTTGTTAATGGGGTATGGGTATTTATACCTAATACAGGTATAACTGTTGGTGCTGATAGTTTTACTTATGTAATTAAAAATTTTGCAAACGTATCAAATTTAGCAAGAGTTAATTTAAATATTAAATTCCAACCATCTGCTGCTACTGGCAATAAAGATAGTTTTGCTGCAAGAATAGTAAATGGCACTACATCCTTCCCCAAAGTCTTGAATGTATTAGCAAATGATGCGCCAGGTTCAACTAACCTACAAGATCAACTTGATGCTACAACTGTAAAAATAATTAGCGCGCCAACTAAGGGATCTGCATCTGTTAATAATGATGGGACAATTACCTATACTGCAAAAAATACAACTGGACTAGATACCTTTACATACACAGTACAGACCAACGCTGGCATAACATCAGCTCCAACAACAGTAAATATTACAAACTTCTCTGTGGCTGAAACCTTAACCATTAGTCGTGTTGATTATACAGTCGCATCAAAAAAATGGAATATTGTTGGCTCAACTCCATGGTTTGGTGGTGATTTACCAAACACAACAATAAACTGTTTTTATGGTGGAATTAATACACCGAGAACGACTAGTAACCTCATTGGCACAACCGCTGTAGTGCCAACTACAGGAGCATTTACACTTGTGGTTACTGGCTCCCCAATAGTTGGCACTACAGGCAATAGTAACCTAATTTGTCAAAGTTCAAATGGTGGTCTAGGTGCTGGCAACGTCAAAGCCAAATAGCATCACTTTTATCTTTGCATACAGAGACTTACTAAGCTTAATTAAGCTTGATTTTTAAAGAATATTAACCCAAATATTTGAGGTGAAAAAATGAATATGCCAACTTTAACAACTGCGCTGCAGTTAAAAAGCAAAAAAACTATTTTGCGTAAAGCAATCCAATGCGTCCTTGCTAGTACTGCACTAGCTAGTGGAATCAGCTATGCTCAATTACTTGACCATGGCCCGTTAAACCCAGTTATAACTTTTCCAGATTGGTACCGTGATACTGAAGGCTTAGCGTTAACGCCCTGTACATCTTCATCTCAATACTGTTTTCCATTAGCCCCAAACCCAGCTGGTTTTGTAGGCAATATAGGTGATGAAGTATTTTATAATCTCGTTGAATTTGTAAATACCACAACAGGCTCAGATTTCCAATATCGCTATATGGGTGCATTAGAAGCCTCTTATTTACCGGGTCCTGCTCCAGTTCATGGACAAGAAACCGTATTTGCACGTATACGCATCACGTTTAATTTTAATGATCCGAAGAAAAATGGCACATACAAAGTAACTCACCCATTTGGTGTTCATACTTTTGAAAATGTCCAAGCCACAGCTAAAACTAACTTAATTGGTAGTCAAGCAGCTAACTTTTTTACAGTAGACGTGCCCTTTGGTCTCGGTTTTGAAGGAGCCTTAGATGGCCCTATCGGACCTTTTATTAAATGGGATAAAGATTTACCCCTTACAGCTGGACCCGATCCAAAAAACCCAATCCCTGGCGCTGTAGAAGAATTCGTAGGAGACCCTACATATATTGATCCATTCACGGGTAAAGCTGGTCATACCTTTACCGGAAGTCCTTTTAACACTAACTTTATTCGTATTGATGGCCCTGTTGGCTCAAATCTTGATGGTCTGGGCCATGACTTTCTATACGAAAATTTGGGTAATGTAATGGGTCAAAAATGGACAGCACCCATTGCACCTGGTTTAAAAATTGATTCAGCAGTTAAAACTCGTTCTATAGGAACCGCAGTTGCTGGTAAAAACGGTATTGATGTGTGGGCTTCGTCTGCTCCGCAACAGGAATTAATAGTAACTGGTGCTGGCATGCCAAGTTTAAAACTATTTGAAAGTACCGATGTTCCTGGTAAATATCATGGGCATATTGAATACCCTGTCAGTAATGGTATACCAGAACAAGTTATGGTAACTAATTTAAGCAGTAATCCCGTCGTGAATTCTACAGCGGGATTAATGGATATTGTCGAAATATCGCAAGCCACATATGACACAACACCATCTACACGCAAGTTAACAGTAGTTGCTCATTCTAGCGATGAATTTATTCAACCTAACCTAATTGTACAAGGTGTCCCTGGTGTAAATGCAGGTGCAATGACATCTGCGCAATGCAACGGATTAACTAAATATTCAGACTCTGACGTCTGCTATGTAACAAACTTAGCTGATGGGGTAGAGCCACCTATTAATATTTCAGTATTATCTACTGACTCAGGCTCACATTCAGATCATGTATTACAATTAATTGGTGGTCCTGATAATAGCCCTCAACTGACAAATTTTATACCAGTAGCCAATGACGTAACATGCAAAGTTACAGTAAGTGGCACCACTTCTTTGACGGTAGACAATTGTAGTAGCGCACTTCCTGCCGCTGGATTAATTACACAATTACCTTTAAATAGCACAATAACTCATGTTGCTGGAAGTTCTACTTGGTCTTTTACTCCAACGGCTAATACATTTGTTGCTCCATTATTCGCACCTGTAAGCATGAAGTATGTGTTGCAAGATACTCCAACTCCTTTGATACCATATCCTCCTGTATCAAATGAAGCAACAATAACTCTAGCTTTTGTGCCTGCTGCACCAACACTTTCAGCTACAACTAATATTACAAATAATGGGTTCACAGTAAATTGGGGCTCATCTATAGGTGCAACTAGTTATAAGGTTACTGCAAATGGTGTAACAACAGAAATTTTGAGTACAGTACCTAACGCGTTACCACCAACCACAACTTCTATTAGCGCGCCATCAGGAACTAATACTACGGTGTCTATAAATGCTTGTAATGTGAACGGTACTAATTGCTCAACACCATCAATCCTTACTCAATTCACTTTACCTGCTAACCCTGTTATATCGGGCATTACAAATATTAATAGTACGGGTATGACTGTGAATTGGGCTGGTGTAACAGGTGCTACTGGCTATAGTTTGCAGTACTCTACTAATGCTGGTACAACTTGGGCTGATGTTGGCCCAGCTACAGCTACAACTGGCGTCAGATTGTCGACAGCATTAATTGGTTCATCTACTTCTGGAATAATTACTGGTCTAACAACTGGCAATAGCTATATGTTTAAATTATTAGCAACGGATCCAGCAGGTAACAGTGGTTATTCAAACCCAAGTACTATTGCAACTACCTCAACTGGTACTCTTAGTATTCCGGCTTTAACGAGTACGAATATATCAGCAGTAACCACAGATGGATTTACTGTCACATGGCCGGATGTAAGCGGAGCAACTAATTACAATGTAACTGTAAACGGTGTGACTACTTCTGTAACAACACCAACTAAAACACTAACAGGCTTAAATCCTGGGTCTAGCAACTCAATTACTGTTGCTGCTTGTAACCAAAGCGGATTAAGTTGCTCTACTCCTACACCTGCTTTGACACAATGGACACTTGCAAATGCACCAACGCTATTAACTGTGTCTAACCTAACAGATACAACATTAACATTGAGTTGGACTGGTACTTCTCAAAGTTTTAAAGTTGAAAGAGCAACAAGTGCTGACTTTAAAACTAATCTCGTCACAACTAGCAATATCATTGGTAATAGTACTTCTGTCAGTGGTTTAAGTGGGAATACCACTTATTACTTCAGAGTGACTGGTGTTAGTACTCTAGGAACGACAACCTTAACTGGCTTATCATCAGAAACGGCAATTAAATTGACTTTACCTTCTGCACCGACAGGAACAAAGGGTGTTGATGGAAATAACAAAGACACTGTTATTTCAGCTGGTATAAGTTGGACCTCAATTCAGGGGTTAAACTATGACGTAATGTGGGGCTCAGCAGCGCAATTATCAAATGACACCGGCACTATTGAGACTAACGTTACATCAGGTGCTTTAATTACAATGCCTGGAATAGCAGCTAATACAAGTATCAGCTTGAAAGTTAGGGCTAAAACAGCAACTACTACAAGTGCTTGGTCTAATACTAATCCCCCGATTACAGCTAAAGCACAATAAATCGCTTTTATGGGTTGAAATTATATTAATTAATTTCAACCCATTTAGTTACTTCACATAAATATTGTGTTTAATTTGGTATAGACATTTAAACGCATCAATGTCAAAAAACTATCATGAAACTTCTAACCAAATTAACGCTCGTCTTAGGTTGTACTGGGTTAAGTATCTATGCACAAGCCGCACCTAAAGCAATTACTGCAATGGCTAGCCCGGCTACAACCTACTCATTTTTTACTGTTAATACCAGTAAAATACCTAACGGCAGTACATTTGCAAGCATCCAAGCAAGCTTACAAGCCCAATTGGATTTAAATTCGCCAAAATTAACCGCTTGTTGGGTCACTGGCGATGCAAATAGAACCGCCATAAATTGTGGGAATGGTGCTATGCAACTAGAGACTAATGAGGCATATACATACAATATTGGCACTAGTATTGCCCCCTACCCTTTACCCACTAAAGAGTTAAAAGCGGCAATTTTAGAGTCACAAGTTTCTAATTTTATATCCTCTGTACTTGGTACAGCAGGAGATTTAACAGGTAGAGTAGTTAACATACATTTTAAACAACGAGTTGCACAATTTGGCATGATAGTTGACTCTGGACAAGCAAATGCACCCTCTATAACTGGTTTGCAATTTGTTATTAACCATCAAACGGTGCCTGTGCAATCTTTAACGGGAGGTGCGCCCAATTTTGTAGGTATAGAAGATAAAGCCGGCTTTACTGATTTAACGATTATCGCCTCTGGATCTAGTCGTGCATGGGTAGCGGATCAATTAGCATTTGTACCATTGTCTGCGTTCTAGGGATAAGATTATGAATTATAAAATAACGCGTCAACATTTATTAAGTATCGCCTATTTGGGCGCTTGCATTCCGTTTGCAACCGCTGAAGCTGTACCCCAATATACTGTAACTGATCTAGGGAGTTTAGGTGGGACGTATAGTGTTGGCTTAAGTGTTAATAACAGTGGGATAGCTAGTGGTTTTTCTCACTTAGTTGATAACAGCTCACAACATGCGTTAATAGGCCAAGGTTTAACTGCTGCTCAAGATTTAACGGGCTTAACCGGAAATTTTAGTGAGGCTTATGGCATTAACAATTTAGGGCAAGCAGTAGGTTCTGCTACTTTGTTAGGCGATGCTATTTATCATGCTTTTAAATGGGATGGCGGTGCAACACCACCGTTAGTAAAACTAAAGGATTTGAGTGCGTTAACAGCCACTCCAGCGTCGACAAATAGTCGCGCATTTGATATTAATGATTCGGGTACTGCCGTAGGTTTTTCTGCGACTGCAGCCGGCACCGAACATGCTGTGTCATGGCAAGCAACTGGCACAATTAAAGATTTAGGAACTTTGGATGGTACGGGTAATAGTCAGGCAACGGCTATTAATGCATCGGGTCTTATTGCTGGTTTTTCCTCGTTAACGGGTAATAAAGCCACGCATGCAGTGTTATGGAATGGCACAGCATTAACTGACTTAGGTACATTAGGTGGTACCCACAGTGCCGCCTATGATGTTAATGCCTTAGGTGATGTCGTAGGCTCTGCTTCAATAGCCTTAGACTCTGAGCAGCATGCCTTTTTATGGCAAGCAAATGCCGTCACTAAAATGAAAGACCTGGGTACTTTAGGTGGCACATTTAGTGAAGCTAGAGGGATTAGTAGTACGGGTGATGTGGTGGGTTATACTTTTACGGCTAATAATGCTGCTCAAAAAGCCTTTCTCTGGCAAACCGGCTCTGTTGGTGTTAAAGATTTAAATACTTTACTAGAACCTGTTACAGGTGCGGGCTGGACTTTATTAGAAGCCACTTCAATTAGTGAAGATGGCAATTATATTGCTGGCGTGGGTCAGTTTAATGGTGAAAGACATGCGTTTTTATTAAAAACCTTTGTACCTGATACTACCCCACCTGTTATTACAGTCAGTATTGCCCCTGTTGCACCCAATGCAACTGGTTGGTATACCGTCTCTCCTGCAGTTACTTGGAGTGTAACGGATGCACAATCGGCTATTACGACTAAAGTAGGTTGTGTTAATAACCCTGCGGTGGCTAATACCACGGCTTTAGGTACTACCTTATCATGCTCGGCCATCAGTGCCGGTGGAGCAGCACCTACAGTGACCACTGCCGCAATCAAAGTGGATACAACTTTACCTGTGATCAGCTCACCAATCTTAAGCGCTGCTTTGGTACCTGCGCCTAATGCGCTAAGTACAGTTGTTTCTGCAACCAGCGCTGCTGGCGCTATCGCTACTTACACAGTGCCAACGGCAACGGATACTGGCTCTGGTTTATCAGCAGCTGGGGTAACGTGTACACCCGCCTCTGGTGCTACCTTTGCAATAGGCACTACAACAGTTACTTGTAATGCAACCGATGTAGCCGGTAATAAAGCTACTTCAAGTTTAGCGGTAACTGTAGCGGATACGACTGCACCAGTATTTACTAGCTGCCCAGCTACTGTTACCTTAACAAAAGGTCAGACATTAGCATTGCCTACAGCGACTGATAATGTATCTATACCCGTGGTAACTGGCACAACTGCAAACGTTAATTTTTTAACTATCAATGCCGCTAACCTTGCAACAACCGCGAGTTTACCTGTAGGTAATACCGTTGTAACTTGGAAAGCAGCAGATGCCGCAGGCTTAAGCGCAAGTTGTACTCAAAGCGTGCAAGTGATTGCTCCGGTGGTTGAAAGAGTGTTAGTGACTAAAGCCCAATGTACACGTGCTACTAATCAATGGTCTATTCAAGGCACTAGCAGTTTGGCTACAACAAACGCAGTACAGTTATATGCTACTGCTACAGTGCCAACTAATTTAACTACCAGCAAAATAGGTGCAGCTGTCGCTGTGACTAAAGGCGCCTGGTTATTAAATTCAGCCGCCAACGCAGCAACATGTACTTCTGCGATTAGCTTAAAAACAACTGCAGGTACTGTGTTAAATAATATCGCAGTTACCCTAAAGTAACGGCAAGACGACAACGTAGAGAGTTTAGTTTTAAGTTGTTAGTTGTTAGTTGTTAGTTTTAACTGTTAATTGTTAGTTGTAAACTTTAAACGATACCCAGATAAGTTTCTGGGTATCGTTTTAAAGCCAACTACCCCAACCCCGCCTCAAGAAATCTCACCACTATAGGTATAGAATGCTGCCGCTAGGCGCATCTTAATTCAAGCTCAAAGCCCCAAATACAACTTATTACTTCAGAACATACGCAGTAACACCTGTTGGCAATAGTTTAATTTCAGAAACCACCAGTGCAACAACAGTCCTAACTGCGCCTTATTGTAAAAATATATTAACAAACCTACATGATCATGTAGTTATCTTTGAATGTTAATTTATTTATTATAGCCCTAAGTTCAACAGGGCTTTACTTTTGAATATTACTTTAAAGAAACTATTATGAACATGAATACTAATATTAAACTACGACGTTCCATCCAGATGGTTTTGGCAGGTTCTATGTGTCTAACTGGCGTGGCTAACGCAGTATTACTTGATCATGGCCCTGCTGATCCACTTCTAACTTGGCCATCTTGGTATCGTGATAACAATGGCTTAGCACTGGGGTTGTGTCAATCAGCCTCAACCATGTGCTTACCAACTGTAGCAGATGTTACTGGATTTGCCGGCAACGTCGGCCCAGAAATGTTTTATAACGCGGTGCAATTTAAAGGCTTAAATACCGGTTCAGATTTTCAATACAACTATCTAGCTGGCCTAGAAGCATCTTATTTACCTGTTGGAAAACCGGTACACGGCACGGAGTTTGTGTTTGCACGGGTTAGAATTTCTTTTAACTTCACTGATTCTAAAAAGAACGGCACCTATAAAGTTATCCATCCTTTTGGGGTTGAAGTCTTTGAAAATGTCCAAGCCACTGCGACTACTAACGTGGCGGGGGCAAAAGCTGCGACCTTTTACACCGTTGATGTCCCATTAGGGCCAGTTATGAATTTTAAAGGCGCCCTAACCGGTCCAATCGGACCTTTTATCACATGGGATAATATGCCCGCAAATGGTTTCACTGGCCCCATTGCAGGTGAAAAATTCGTGGGCGACCCAACTCTGTTGCATACTTTTACAGGTAGCCCTTTTAATACTAATTTTTTACGCATCGAAGGTCCTGTAGGGTCCAATTTAGACGGACTTGGTCACAATTTTATTGAAGTGAGTCAAGGTAATGTAGTTGGGCAACTTTGGACTGCTCCTATTGCTCAAGATTTAAGTATTGATCAAGCTACCGTTTCTAGTAGTGGCACCACTCATACTGTTGATGTGTGGGCAACTTCATCTACTAACCAAAAATTATTTTTAACGGGTACAAATGTTCCTAGTTTAGAACTTCACCCTAGTGGTGCTGTGGCAGGTAAATATCATGGACATGTGGAATACCCAAGTAACATTAGTTTACCCAATTCAATCACTATAACTAATGTAACCAGTAATCCTGTGGTGAGTAAAACTATTGGCCTTACAGATGTAGTTTCAATAAGCAAAGCATCCTACGACTCCAATACAGGCATTATTGTCTTAAAAGCAAAATCTAATGATGAGATTACGCAACCGACTTTAAAAGTTGAAGGTATTCCAGGTTTATCGGCTACAAATAGTTTAATGTCACAAACTGCATGTACAGCAATGGGGATTACTCCTATCGCGAATGAAGTGTGCTTTAACTACACGCTACCTCTTCAATACGAAGTGCCTGATAAAGTTTCCGTTATCTCCACTAAGTCAGGTAATCATGCTGAACAATTTGTAGAGATTTTAGGTAACCCACAACAAGCATTAAATAGACCAAAAGCCAGCAGTTTTACTGGTATATCAGGCTTTACTGTTAATACTAATGGTGTAACACCTCTATTAAACGCAGGTGTTAGCTTGCCTATAGGAGCTTATATCATTCAACAACCCGATAGCGGTACAGTAAATTTAAATGCTACTAATCAATGGATATTTACGGCTAATGCCGGCACGACTGCGGGTATTGATAGCTTAGAGTATGTGATTCAAGATGCCAATCTTGGGGTATCTGATATTGCTATAGCTGAGCTTAATAAAACATTTAGCCCTAGTCCTGCAATTGCAAAAGCTGATCAATTTGCAGTATCAAGCCTTACGGCCACTACAACCAAGTTAGCTGTGCTCAAAAATGACACAACAGCATCTGCAAATAGTGCTGATAGTATTTCTAACGGCAGTGTTTTTATAGTTACTAAACCCACTAAAGGCAACGCAGTTGCTAATGCCGATGGCACAGTTAGTTACACACCCATCAAAAAGAATACAAGTATTGCCGATAGTTTTACCTATAACGTTAAAACCAGTTCTGGAAAAGTATCTAACACGGCAACTGTTCAGGTTCAGCAATTTTCTAGCGCAGAATCAGTCGCCATTACCCCTAAATATACAATTGCATCTCATCGCTGGGTAATTACAGGCACCACTAATTGGTTCGGCGCTACTTTGGCTCAAACACAAGTAACTTGTTGGATAGGTTCTGCTACAGCACCAACTTCTAGCACTTTAATCGGTAGCACTATTGTGACTGCAACCGGCGCCTTTACAGTTGATACACTTGGCGGCTCCTCACCTGTTGTTAATGGGGTGAATAATACAGCTATGAAATGTGCAACTACTAATGGCGGTATTGCAGCGGGTATAACCAACATTAAATAGTTTTATTACCGTAATATTTCAAATATGCGTTATTCTATCTGATGATTTTAACGCACTGATACTCTTATTTTTGAGCGGTTATTCAATAATGTATAGTGTAATTTGAATATTCTGAACTGAAGACACTTTTATCCATGGTTAAATTTGATAAGGTTAATAATGCAAAATAGTCTTTGCGCGATAGGTTTATTTTGCTGTTTATTATCACCCACTCAAGCAGCTATTGTTAATTACAATGGAGATATTACATATCATAATGATATTGTTAGAGTTGATTTTATAGTGAATAATATTTCTAATTTAACAATATTTACTGATTCTAGAGGTCTATCAAATACCGCTATAAATAGTTACAATTTTGATCCTTATCTTACTTTGTGGGATGGAAATGGAAATTTTATAGCTGAAAATGATGATATTGATTTCTCTGCTTTCAATTATGACTCTAGCTTATCTATTGCAAATTTAAGTCCTGGCAATTATTTCTTTACTGTGACAGCGTCCGTGAATGCTGCTAATACAACTAATTATAGTGAAGGCTTTCATTTCGATATGGGATCACCCATTACTATAGGTAGCTGGAATCAAGATTTGAATCCAAATGATCCAATTGTGTCCCAATCTCCTGCAAATCAATTCGTAACATCAACCATTGATCCGCAAACACAATCCGTGATTTCTGCAACTATTAATCATTTGGGCGCTCATTGGAGTGCAAATCTCGACCTTACAACTGTTGCAGCCATTCCCTTACCTGCGTCAATCTGGTTATTTGCTTCTGCTATTGCTGGTTATTTAATATCAAAAAAAAGAAATAATTAAAATAAATTACTAAACCTACATGATTATGTAGTTATCTTTAAATGTTAATGTATTTAAGATAGACCTAAGTTCAACAGGGCTAAATTCTTAGATATTACTTTAAAGAAACTATTATGAACATTAATACTAATCTTACATTACGACGCTCCATCCAAATGATTTTGGCTGGTTCTTTGTGTCTAACTGGCGTGGCTAACGCAGTATTACTTGATCATGGCCCTGCTGATCCAAATTTAACGTGGCCTTCTTGGTACCGAGATAATAACGGTTTAGCACTAGGTTTATGCAAATCTGCCTCACCTATGTGTTTACCCACAGCTCCAGATCCTGCTGGTTTTGCCGGCAATGTCGGGGCAGAAATGTTTTATAACATGGTAGAGTTTAAATCTACGAAAACAGGCTCTGATTTTCAATACCGTTATTTAGCAGGACTGGAAGCTTCATACTTGCCTCTTGGTAAACCTGTGCACGGCACCGAAGTTACCTTTGCTCGTATACGTATCACCTTTAATTTTAATGACCCTAAAAAGAATGGTACTTATAAAGTAATTCATCCTTTTGGCGTCGAAATCTTTGAAAATGTAAAAGCAACGGCTACTACTAATTTGATTGGCGCTAAAGCAGCAAATTTCTTTACTATTGATGTGCCATTAGGACCTGTAATGAACTTTGGTGACGCGGTAAACGGCCCTATTGGCCCCTTTATCAAATGGGATACCATGCCTGCTGGAGGTTTAACAGGTCCAATTGCTGGTGAAAAATTTGTTGGAGACCCTGCAGTTGCACATACTTTTACCGGCAGCCCCTTTGATACTAACTTTATTCGCATCGAAGGCCCAGTAGGTTCTAATTTAGATGGATTAGGTAATGACTTTTTAGAATCTTATTACGGTTTTGTGGTTGGTCAAATATGGACAGCACCGATAGCGCAGAACTTAAGTATTGATCAAGCGGTTGTTACTACTAGCGGAAACACAAACGCAATTGATGTGTGGGCCACCTCATCTGTAAATCAAAAATTATTTTTAACCGGTAACAATGTACCTAGTTTAGAACTACATCCAAGTGGCACTGTGCCAGGTAAATATCATGGCCATGTAGAATATCCAACTAACTACGCTTTACCTACTGCCATTACTGTCAGCAATGTGACTAGTAATCCTATAATTAGTAAATCAACGGGGTTAACTGATGTTGTAAGCATCAGTAAAGCGACTTATGACACAAATACTGGCGATATCATTTTAGTTGCCAGCAGTAATAATGAAGTAAACAACCCTAGCTTAATTGCTGAAGGTATTCCAGGATTAACAACTGCCCAGAATACTTTAACAAAAGGCGCTTGTACAACTGCTGGCTTGGTAGTAGATTTTAATGAGGTCTGTTTAAAATATAATTTACCCGTACAATACGAAGTACCTGAAAAAGTATCTATCTTATCTTCAAAATCGGGAAATCATGCTGAACAACTTGTGCAGGTTATTGGTAAAACTCAACAACCGAAATCTAGACCTTCTGCTAATAACCTATTAGGCTCAAATGCTTTTGTAGTAAACAATTTTGGTAACAGCGCTTTACTATTAGGTAACAACACCCTACCCGCTAATGCTTATATTGTTGAACAACCCACTAATGGCACGGTTGCATTAGTAGCTGGTCAATGGACATTTACCGCAAATGGAAATGCTCTAGCAGGTACTGATCGCTTTAAATATGTGGTTCAAGATACCATAACTTTAGGCGTATCTGATGCGGCGACCGTGGATTTAACCATTAATGCGCCGCCAGTCGTTGTTCCGCCACCAGTAGTAACGCCACCTGTCGTGGTACCACCGGTTGTGACACCTACACCTCCGGTTACCGTGACATCGGCTGCTGTTGCTAATCCTGACCAGTTTGCGGTATCCAGCTCTAGCCTATCAACAACTAAGTTGGCCATACTAGGCAACGATACGTCAACATCTGCTGTTAATTTAGGCTCAGTAAGTATAGTAACCGCACCTAAAAATGGATCTGTAACTAAAAATGCTGATGGTACTGTCAGTTATACAGTAGCAAAAACCAATACCACTATTACAGATAGCTTTACTTACACTGTTAAAAATGCGTCTGGTTTACCGTCAAATACAGCTACTGTGCAAGTATCGCAATTCCCAGCTAATGAGGTTGTGGCGTTTACTGCTCAATTTACAACGGCAAAATCGGCTTGGACGCTGTCAGGTAATACTACTTGGGCAAATCTTAACTTAGCTCAAACAAAAGCTAGTTGCTGGTTTGGTTCTGGTGCAGCCCCAACACAGTCCACATTAATTGGTACGGCTGTTGTTGGGACCAATGGTAAGTTTAGTATAGCTAGTTCAATCGCACCACTAGTTAACGGTGTGCAAACAACAGCCATTAGCTGTCAAACCAGTAACGGTGGACTTAAGACGGGTACTACAACTATCAAGTAATACTCTCTATATTTATAGTAGAAATGGAATTGAATTCCGTTTCTACTATAACAATTCTGCTTAGTTACCCATTAAGACTCCGTCAAGAAACCTATTCTTACCATCCACTATTGGTTTTAAAAGCATAATAGTGGCACATTTTGCTTAGCACAAAATACCAGAAATCAAGCTTTACCCTGTATAATCTGCTTATTTTTCTATTAGATAGTAAGCATTCATGACCACCGTTAATTCCGAAAAACTTTCTAGCGCCCGTTTTGCTCAAGCCACTGATGCTTTTGTAGAAGTCTTTACTGCCTCTGTTGATTTTGACAAGCGCATGGCGGATCAAGACATTCAAGGTTCCATTGCCCACGCTACGATGTTAGCCAAATGCGATATTTTGACGGATGCAGAGCGGGATGACATTATTAAAGGCCTAAGTCAAATTAAAGCCGAAATAGCAAAGGGTGAATTTAATTGGTCAATTAAGCAAGAAGATGTACACATGAACATCGAAGCTCGCTTAACTGATTTAATTGGAATTGCTGGTAAAAAACTGCATACAGGGCGCTCAAGAAATGATCAAGTAGCGACCGATATTAGGCTATATTTACGCAATGAAATTGAACTCATTACGGCGCAATTACACCGCTTACAAGTGGCTATTCTAGATTTAGCTGACCTGCATTTTGATACGATTATGCCGGGCTTTACGCACTTACAAGTCGCCCAACCTATTACCTTTGGCCATCACTTAATGGCTTGGTTTGAAATGTTGGTGCGTGACCATGAACGTTTACAAGATTGTAAAAAACGCCTTAATGTGATGCCTTTAGGGGCTGCAGCTTTAGCTGGCACCAGTTATCCTATTGATCGATATTTAACAGCAGAGCTTTTAGGCTTTAGTCGCCCTTCTGCTAATTCATTAGACTCTGTCAGTGATCGGGATTTTGCAATTGAATTTACAGCGGCCGCTAGTTTGATCATGATGCATTTATCTAGATTCTCTGAAGAATTAATCTTATGGTCTAGTGCTCAATTTGATTTTATTGAATTACCCGATGCCTTTTGCACGGGCTCATCCATTATGCCGCAAAAGAAAAACCCAGATGTCCCAGAGTTAGTGAGAGGAAAATCTGGCCGAGTAACTGGGCATTTAGTTTCACTACTCATGCTAATGAAGAGCCAACCCTTAGCGTATAACAAAGACAATCAAGAAGACAAAGAGCCCTTGTTTGATACGGCAGATACTTTAATTAACTGTCTACGCGCCTACGCAGACATGGTGCCACATATTAACCCTAAAAAAGAAAATATGTATAACTCAGCTAAACGTGGCTTTGCTACAGCAACAGACTTAGCTGATTATTTGGTTCGCAAAGGTTTGGCGTTTAGAGATGCGCACGAAATTGTAGGTTTAGCGGTACGTTTAGGTGTAGAAACACAGCGCGATTTATCTGAAATACCTTTAACAGAATTGCAAAAGTTCTCTGCACTTATTTCAGAAGATGTGTTTAGCTATTTATCTTTAGAAGGATCTGTTGCTGCTAGAAATCATGTCGGCGGCACTGCACCAGAGACTGTGCAACTCGCTATCAAGACAGCACGATTTAAGTTAAACCTATAAAAGAACATCTATTAAAGACTTTTTTATTTACATAAAATATTAAAAGTGTGAAAATCACCCTACATAAATATGTAGGGTGATTTAAACCATACCACCTACATAAGTCAACTTCACCAACTTATGAATTTTATTTTATGCATTCAATTAACCATAAATTATTCACGTTAGTCAGTTCATCTATATTCATTTTATTACCCGCCACTTTATTGGCCGCCAAACATAATAATTCTAAAGTCGTATATAGTGCTCATCAAAAAGCATCATCTAAAGTTTTAAAAACGGCAGAGCATATACGCGACCGCTATATCGTCATTTTTAAAGAAACTTCAGTCGGCCCAAAATCAATTTATTCAACCGGTAATTTAAAGGCCGATGTTGATGATCTGGCTGACACACTAAATTATAGACACGGTGGTACAAGAGATAAAACTTGGCACAAAGCGGTTAAAGGTATGGCTGCTCATTTAACTGCTCAACAAGCTGAAAACTTGGCCAATGATCCAGATGTTGCTTTAGTGGAAGAAGACGGGGTTGTTTATGCCAATACTACTCAAACTTCTGCAACTTGGGGACTTGATCGAATTGATCAAATAAATTTACCACTCAATAACACGTATACTTACACAAATACAGGCACTGGTGTAACAGCCTATATCATTGATACCGGTATTCACACTACCCATCAGGAGTTTGGTAGCCGTGCATCATGGGGTACTAACATAACTGGTGATAGAAAAAATGATGATTGTAACGGTCATGGTACGCACGTTGCAGGCACAGTCGGAGGTGCTACTTATGGAGTCGCCAAAGGTGTTAACCTAGTAGCAGTAAAGGTTTTAGGTTGTAATGGCTCAGGGAGTACTTCTGGGGTTATTGCTGGTATTGATTGGGTGACTACCAACAAGAAACCTAATTCCGTTGCTAATATGAGTTTAGGCGGGGGCTTATCTGCCGCCTTAAATAATGCCGTTACTAACTCGATTAACGCTGGCGTAGTTTATGCAGTTGCCGCAGGAAATAGTAACGCAGACGCATGCTTAGAATCACCTTCATCAACGCCAACTGCAATAACTGTTGGCGCAACAGAATCAAATGATGCAAGGGCTTCATATTCAAACTACGGTAGTTGTTTAGATATTTTTGCACCTGGAACAGGTATAACTTCATCTTGGTACACAAGTAACACGGCAACGAATACAATTAGTGGTACTTCAATGGCCACACCTCATGTTGTAGGCGCAGCTGCTCTATATTTATCCGCGTACCCTGGCTCAACGCCTGCACAAGTTACATCCGGATTACTTCAAATTGCTAACAATAATTTAGTCACTAACCCTATGGGTTCATCTAATAAATTACTTTATACTAATCTTGCCCCCCCAGATTTGATCGCACCTACTGGTGTTAATATAGATACACCTCTTAACGCAAACTCATTAACTGGGACTGTAGCACTAACTGCTAGTGCTAGTGACAATGTAGGCATTTATAAAGTTGAGTTTTATGCAAACAATACTTTAATTGGTACTGCTACAAATTTAATTAATTCTTCCTATTCTATTAACTGGAATACCTCATTAATATTAAATGGTTCTTATAATTTATCAGTCAAAGCATTTGACATCTCAGGTAACTCTACAACTTCAAGCACACCTGTTTCAGTTCTTGTCAATAACACGACACCAACTTGCCAAGCTATGAACCAAGCTATTATTGATTCAAGCTTTGAACTACAATCTTCGGCTTGGATCAATACTAATGTATTTTGGAATTTAGGAACTGGACTTGCTAATAGTGGTAGTTGGATCGCTTGGCTTGGTGGTTATGGTTTCGCTAACTTTGATGATTTATATCAAGAAGTCACAATACCTAACGATGCATGTGCAGCTAATTTTAGTTTTATGATTAAAATCACAACTGCTGAACGAGCAAGTGCTGGTAAAAATGACAATATAGCGATTAACGTTACCAGTGCAACAGGAACTGTTTTAAGTAATTTGGCTAATTACTCAAATAAAGACGCCTCCACTGACTTCGTCCTTAAAAGTTTTGATTTATTAGCTTATAAAGGTCAAACCATTCGATTGCAATTCCATTCGGTTGAAAATGGCTCACGACAAACTAGCTTTTATATTGATGACGTGACTTTAAAATAAATTTATAGCGATAATCAGCAAAAAAAGAGCGTCTTTGGACGCTCTTTTTTTATAAATACTCACTTTATCAATATTCTAGCAACACCGAGTCTATAAAATGTTTTTAATCAGATTAACTGTTTTATCAATTGGATTAGTTGCTTACATGAGCTTGGCAATAGCAAAAGGTAATCCTGCCCCATCCATCACAACGCTTAGAACAATAAATCAAGGCAGTACCAGTGGCATTCAAACAGAACATTTTGAAGTTATCCGAGATAATGCGAGTTTATTAAAACTCTGGCAATTGCATACCGGAAGTATTTCGCAATCTACATCAACAAATCCCCAATTAGAATCACCCAATCTGGAGTCAACACAACTTAAAGTAGTAAACCCCGAGTTACCACCAATAGCAGCGCCCACAGCAACGTTACCTACCCTAGATTTTAATAAAGAAATGCTTATTGCGGCTTTTGCTGGAAATAAGACTACTGGCGGATATTTAATAAATGTAACTGAAGTTAATGTGTTAGTAGATAAAATCGAAATTAACTTAGTATTAATAAAACCCAGCACTAACTGTATGGTAACCAGCTCTATCACGCAACCTTACACAATGGTGGCCGCGCAACCCATCAGCGACAAACCCGCACATTTTAATTTACAGATTAAATCTAAGAACTGTGACACTGGCTTGATTGAGTAAGGTAATCGGTCACTCAATTATTAAGAGGCAAACCTTTCATCAACCAAGAAATAAAGGTTTCTCTGTTTCTAGAACAAATCACTACTTTGCCGCGACCAGAGAACTTAAGCACCATGCCTTCGCCACTGGTTACACTGTTTACTAATTGACCTAATAAACCACCTGATTGTTGAGTAGCAACAGAAATTTCATGATGTAGCGCACTATCCCACGCGACAACATGAGAGTTATCAATCACGATATCTTTGCCCGGTTCTACATCTAATACAAAGCTTGAGCCAAAGCCAGATACGGCTAATTTACCTTGTCCTGAGGCTTCACAAATAAAAAAACCTCCGGTTTGACCAAAAATGGCTGAGCCCATGTTCTGGCTAATAACATTTAAATTAACGCCACTCTCTGCCGCTACAAATGCACCATCAGTTATTTTGTAACTGACATTACTCACTTCCAATACTTGAATAGCGCCAGGCAATGTGGGGGATAATAAACAATCACCATCGCCATGAGTAGCTTCAATATGTTGTTGAAAAAAGGACTCTCCATTAGCAAAACGACGCATTAAAGCACTGGCTATACCGCCAGTCATTTTACCTTTTAGCTCTAAACCACTTTCCATCATCACCATGGCATTGGATTCGCAATAAATTTTTTCGCCCCGTCGTAAACTCACATGTAAAAAAGGATCTACCTCACCGGTTACCGTAAATTCTGCCATGCTTATCTCCCAGTTAATTTGTATATGTCTTTTAGGTTGGGCTTATTATTCCAATATTTGCCATCAGTGTCACGGGTTGATGTAATTGACCATAGTCCATCTTGCTCGTTTAAGCTTAGCGCCCCCTGCTCTGCCGTGTTTAACCAATCTATAGACTGTTGCTTATAACGTTCTGTTACTTGACTATGAGGATGACCAAATTGATTTAAATGCCCTGATGAAATTAACACGACTGTGGGTTTTACTTTACTTAAAAAATAGCTATTAGATGAGGTTTTACTGCCGTGATGTGGTGCTATTAAAATATCGGCTTTTAAATCATCGCCATATCGCGCGGTTAACCAACTTTCTGCGGCAACTTCTATATCGCTAGGTAATAAAACGGTCAGTGTAGGTGTTTTTACTAGTAATACACAGGCGTTATTATTATCTGATTCAAACGCTTGTTGCGGGGCTAACACAGAAAAATGGACATTATCCCAAACCCAAGTTTGACCGGCTGCGCATTTAATTGGCTGATATTTATGTAACTGTTGTATTGCAGTTGTTAGAACTTCGGTGACTGGCATACTTTGTAAAATTGAATCAGCACCACCAATATGATCATTATCACCATGACTAACCATGAGTGTATCAACTTTTACAATATTTTCATGGCGCAAAAATGGCAGAATGATGGTTTTACCACTGTTACTCTCTGTGGAATATTTGCTCCCAGTGTCAAAAATTAAACTGTGCTGCGCTGTTTGTATAACAATAGCTAGGGCTTGTCCCACATCTAAAACTGTTAATTTAAAAGATCCAGCTTTGGGTGTTGGTTGATTGTTAGCAAATAAAGGCAAAAACAGTAATAAAGCTAAGTAACGATAGGGAAACCCTGCGGGTGCTAATAAAATAAGCACCGCTGGAATTGAAAATAATAACGACCAAACAGGTGGTTGCGAGTGGTTATAAGTGGCATAAGAAAATTGTGCAAATAAAGCTAATAAGGCACGTAATGCTTGTAGTGAATAATCTGCTAATCCAAACATATGTGTAGCCAGCCACGTGGATATACCCATGGCAATAACGCCTAAAAGTGCTAAGGGTACGGCGATAAAACTAATAATAGGCACTGCTATAAAATTGGCTACTGGTGAGATGAGTGACACTTGCTGAAAAAATAACAGTAACACCGGAGATAAGCCCAAAGCTGTTGCCCCATTAATTTTTAACATTTCAACTACTGAGTTTTGTGATCCTAAACGTCCAGCGATGACATACACAATCAAACTAACAGCTAAGAAAGACAACCAAAATCCCACTGATAAAACAGCGATAGGATCATAAAGTAGCACTGCGATTAAAGATAACGCTAAAGTATTAAATGGCCGGCTATGTCTTTGCCATACTATCGCTAACATCCAAACACTAAACATAACAACAGCGCGTTGAGTAGGCACTGAGAATCCTGCTAAGCCCGCATAAAACACTGCCACAACGATACCCACTATGGCGGCTACTGTTTGTGGTGACCATTTTAAATAGCCAATTCTAGCCCAAATTTTAAGTACCCAAAAATAAGCCAAACCAGCAATTAAACCAACATGGGATCCCGAGATAACCACTAAGTGGGTAGTCCCCGTTTTTCTAAAGATATCCCAATCGTCTTTTGAAATCAGACTACTATCGCCAATCGTTAACGCTTTAATCAATCCTAAACTAGGGCTATTTGGTAGTAGTTCACCTATAGCATCAGATATGGCTTGACGCCATACTGCAATACTAAACCATGCAGAAATACGGCCTAATAACTGGGGCTGAGTTTCTGTACGCACATAGCCGATTGCCCCAATTCCTCGACTAAATAAATACTGTTCGTAATCATAACCTCCAGGATTTAAACTACCCTGTGGTCGCTTTAATTTAACGACAAATGACCAGCGCTGACCTGATTTAATAATTTGCGTAGGAAAATACCAACTTAGGTGTATTTTTGAAGGTAGTGCATACGGCGCTTGGGTTACCACAAAATCAAAACTGGTACGGGTGCTGTTGTAATCCGGTAAATCCACGATAATGCCGGTAACAGGAATTTCGAGCCGTTCTAAATTAGGTGACAAGCGATCATTTAGCCGTTGGGTGGCAAATACCACCGCCCAAAGCAGACCTACAATAAAAAACACCCAGCGCCAATAGCGTAAAATGACCATGATAATGGCAGAAATAGCCATTAAAGATAACCATAAAAGACTGGGTAATTCTGAGAATTGTTGCACGCAGATAATGCCAGCAACAAATAATAGAGCAGAAGTTATCATTCGCACCTCCGGTTAATACGCCAAGCAAGCGCCCCAAGAGGTGCAGAATATAACTAATTTTTGAGCGTCTTTATCCGACGATTAAGCCATCTTCCATGTGTAATACTTTACCCATTTTAGAAGCCAGTTCGTGATCATGGGTAACTACTAAAAAACTCACCTGTAATTCTTGATTTAATTCCAGCATAAGTTGATAAATTTGATCCGCAGTTTTACTGTCTAAATTTCCGGTTGGCTCATCCGCCAATATCAAACCAGGATTGTTAATAAGCGCTCTAGCAACAGCGGCACGTTGTCTTTCTCCACCTGATAATTCACCCGGTTTATGTTCAACACGATGCCCCAATCCTACTCTTTTAAGTAATTCTGTCGCTCTTATTGTCGCTTGTTTAACAGACTCACCGGCAATTAATAACGGCATGGCGACATTCTCAAGCACAGTAAACTCACCGAGTAAATGATGAGATTGATAAATAAAACCGAGAGATCTGTTTCTTAATTTAGCCAATTTAATTGCATTTACTTTATTAAGATTAAAACCCGCCAATATCACTTCGCCACTTGTGGCTTTATCTAAGCCACCTAACAAGTGTAATAAAGTACTTTTACCCGAACCAGAAGCGCCCATAATGGCAACCCGCTCGCCTATTTGAATACTTAAATCAACACCTTTAAGTACTTCAACATCTAAACCACCCTGATCATAACGTTTTGTGAGTTGGCGACAAGTTAAAATGGTATTACTCATATCTTAATACCTCGGCTGGATTGATACGCGATGCTTGCCATGCTGGATAGATAGTTGCTAATAAAGATAAAAAGAAAGCCATACCAGCAATTGAATACACATCAGTCCACACCAATTTTGACGGTAATTCGCTGATGTAATAAACGTCTGCAGCCATAAATTGCACATTAAATAACCGCTCTAATGCTGGGACAATGGTTTCTACATTAAGCGCTAATAAAATACCACCCACGGTGCCTAAAGCCGTTCCTACTATTCCAATGATTGAACCCAACACCATAAAGATGCCCATAATGGAACCTGAGGTTAAGCCTTGGGTTTTTAAGATTGCAATGTCACCGCGCTTATCAGTAACTACCATCACTAAAGTTGAAACGATATTGAATGCAGCAACAGCAACAATCAATAATAAGATGATAAACATAACGCGTTTTTCTGTTTGTATCGCTCTAAAGAAATTACTATGCGCTAAGGTCCAATCACTGACTTGATAATCATCAGCTAAGGCCGTTGACATGGCGCGAGTTATCTTAGGTGCATTGAACAAATCATCCAATTTAATACGTAGACCTGAAACAGCAGTGTCCATTCGGAATAATTTTGCCGCGTCATCAAGATGAATTAAGGCCATATTACGATCGTATTCATACATGCCCACTTGAAATACGCCAACCACGGTAAACCTGCGCATTCTAGGGACAATACCTGCCGGAGTGGAGTTAATTTGTGGACTGATTACAGTAATCTTATCGCCCATTGCCACACCCAAATAATTTGCCAACTCTAAGCCTAATACAATGCCATATTCACCTGGCACAAGATCAGTTAAAGCGCCGTATTTCATTTTATTGGCTACGTCAGAAACTTTTGCTTCGTAGTCAGGCAAAATACCATTAAGCATCGTACCACTGACTCTTCTATCGGCATTAATCATGACCTGCCCTGTAATAAAAGGCGCAGCTCCTTGCACATGCGGATAATCCGTTAATTTTTTATCAAGCGTTTGCCAATCATCTAATTGGCCAAATTTACCTGTTGCAGTTGCATGCGCAGTCATACCTAAAATACGCTCTCGTAACTCGGCTTCAAAGCCATTCATAACAGAAAGCACGGTTATTAATGCGGTAACACCTAAGGCAATACCTAACACAGAAGTTAAGGTGATAAAAGAAATAAACTGCGTGCGTCTTTTAGCTCGCGTGTAGCGTAAGCCTATATAGAAAATAAGGGGTTTAAACATGAATACTTTAAATTAAATAAAAATTAAGATTGTCTGCACTGCGGGCAAAATCCATATAAATACAAACCATGATCGGTTAATTCATAACCCAGTTTGCTAGCTACTTCTTGTTGTCTTGCTTCAATAAGTTCATCTGTAAATTCATCCACTTTGCCACACTTCATGCAAAGTATATGATCATGATGATCGCCGGTATCTAGTTCAAAAATAGAATTACCACCTTCAAAATGATGTCGAGTAACGATACCAGCGGCTTCAAATTGAGTTAGTACTCTATAGACCGTCGCTAAACCGATTTCTTCATTTTCACTTATTAATATTTTGTAAACCATTTCCGCCGTAAGATGGCGTTCATCAACCTGTTTTTCTAAAATTTGCAGAATTTTAAGTCTGGGTATGGTGATCTTTAGACCTGCATTCTTTAAATCATGAGTTTCCAAGAGAATTCCTCAGTTTCGCCGTTTTTAGGCATCCAAATATACAATAAACGTTATTGTAGCCTTTTTAGTAGTTAAGAGCATGATAGTTTTATAGGATTATTAATTAACATCCTGTATCATTTAATTTTTAAATACTCCATCTGCCCCAAATGAGAAAGTCGCTTATTTTTTTTAGTTTAATCGCAAGTCAGTCCATTGTTTCCTGTTCTTATGTCTTACATCACTTACCGGGTGTTTATAAAATTGATGTGCAACAAGGTAATATTATTGATCAAAGTATGATCAATCAATTAAAGCCGGGCATGACTAAAAAACAAGTGCTTTATATTTTAGGCTCTCCAATGTTGGATAATGTTTTCCATAAAAATCGTTGGGATTATATTTACATCAATCAGCCTAGTGGTGAAGATAAAGTACAACAAGAATTTTCTTTATTTTTTGATAAAGACCAAGTTGTTGGTATTCAAGGCGACTTTAGACCTAATTCAAACCCTGGTCCTAAAGTGGCAAAGGAAACGACTGTTGAAGTACCCAAACGTGATTTAGACAAAACTCTATGGGAAAAAATAACCAGTGTTTTTGGTTTCATGAGCGCAGACACGCCAACAAGAAGCAGCAGTAAACCTGAGCCAAAAGCTGCACCATCAACTGATAACTTACCCCTTTAAATAGTCGAATATTATTTCTTGGCTCTTTGCCGTCTAGCCTCTTTAGGATCATGAATTAATGGCCGATAGATTTCTACTCTATCGGCATTATTTAACACCTGATCTATTGGGCAAACCTTTCCAAATATGCCAACATTTGCTGGGGACTGAGCCAACTCAGGAAATTTTTTTGAAAAACTCGACGCTTTAACCGCATCTAATAAAGTTGCCCCTTCTGGTAACTCAATTCTTTCAATAAATTGTTGTGTTGAAAGTGCGTAGACTACTTCAATAAACAGCGTGTTAGGCATAAACTTGTTTTGCTCTCTCAGTGAATGACGATACCATCGTATTACATATCTGATTAAAGACGACACCAAACGCCAAACTAGCTAACTTTCCGGACATTTCAAATTCTAAATCTAGGGTAATTTTACTTGCATCTTCGCGTAGTGGCATAAAGTTCCATACCCCTTCTAAATAATCAAAAGGCCCATCCAGCAAAGAGACCGTAATTTTTCCACCTTTATCTAATTTATTCCTAGTAGAAAATGACTTTTTAAAGCCACCTTTTGAGATCATTAATTCAGCTTCTACAAAATCCTCACCTATTTTAATGATGCGACTTCCGCTACACCAAGGCAGAAAATTTGGGTAATCTTCGATATTGTTAACCAACTCATACATTTGCAAGGCAGAAAACTTAACTAAAGCACTTTTCTGTACGACAGTCATTTATAACACCCCAACCACATGCAAAAACACAAAAAATACAGAAGCGGGCGCTACATAACTAATCAATATTTTCCATATTTTATAACTCTCTGTACTAGGCATGTTTAACTCAGCCTCGCTATGTTGAGCCAACATGATCCAACCAGCAAAGATTGCAATACAAAAACCACCTATGGGTAACATTAAATTTGCTGTTAAATAATCTAATAACTGAAAAATATTACGCTCAAAGATTTTAAAGTCTGACCAAACATTAAATGAAAAAATGGTTCCTATTCCTAAAATCCATGTCACTCCACCAGACCATAAACAAGCTTTTTCTCTAGTAAAGCCTTTGTTTTCTACCAACCAAGCGACTGTAGGTTCTATTAAAGAAATAGAAGACGTCAAAGCGGCTACGGTTAACATAACAAAGAACAAAATCCCCATTAACCAGCCACCGGTCATTGCACCGAATGCAATTGGCAATGTTTCAAAAATCAATCCAGGGCCTGAGTTAGGGTGTAAATTATTAGCAAATACAATAGGAAAAATAGCGATGCCGGCTAATAAAGCAACCAGTGTGTCGGCTCCTGCGATTATGAATACTGTTTTACTGATGGAGATATCTTTCGATAAATAAGAGCCATAGACCATGATGGCCCCCATCCCTAAGCTTAAGGTAAAAAACGCATGGCCCATTGCTGTTAAAACAGAGTTTGCCGTTAATTTACTAAAGTCAGGTGAAAATAAGAAATGTAAGCCTTGAAAATAACTACCAGTGGTCATTGCATAACCCACCAACAAAAACATTAATACAAACAAAGCTGGCATTAAGTATTGCACGGCTTTTTCGAGGCCATTGTTAACACCACGCACCACGATGGCCAATGTGGCTAACATAAATAAACTATGCCAAAATAGTAACTGAATGGGACTAGAAATAAAGTTATCAAATATTGTCTTAATGGCACTAGCATCAGCATCAATAAAACTACCTGTGAAAGCTTTTAGAACATAAGCTGTTGACCAACCGGCTATAACGCTGTAGTAAGATAAAATTAATAAACCCGCGATTACGCCCATCCACCCTAAATAATGCCAGTTTGAATCAGCATTAGATTCCTTAGTTAATAACTCCATGGCTTCAATAGGATTACGCTGACTACGTCGTCCCAACATAGTTTCAGCCATCATAATGGGAATGCCTATGAGCAAAACGCAAGCTAAATAGACTAGCACAAAAGCACCGCCTCCATTTTCGCCGGTAATATATGGAAACTTCCAAATATTGCCTAAACCTACTGCCGAACCCGTTGCTGCAAGAATATATGCAAAACGTGACGACCACGTTCCATGTCCTGTTGATTTTGTATCTATCATTTTTGAGCGCCTATAAAAACTCACCTTATTAATAATATCGAGTAAAATAGCAAAAATAATCGCTCTCGTCAGTTTTAAAATTAATATCTCTATCTTATGGCCGATAAAAACTCAAAAAAAAATAAGTCTCAACAAAATGCTACGATTGCTGTCAATCGCCAAGCAAAACATGAGTACTTCATTGAAGAGCGTTTTGAAGCTGGTATTGTCTTAGAGGGTTGGGAAGTTAAGAGTTTACGTGAAGGGCGAGTGCAACTAAAAGAAAGCTACGTGGTTTTAAAACGCGGTGAGGCCTGGTTATCTGGCGCTCATATATCGGCCCTACTTTCTGCTTCGACACATATAAAACCTGATTCAATCAGACATAAAAAACTTCTATTAAACAGACATGAACTCAATAAATTGATAGGTGCTGTTGAACGTAAAGGCTATACATTAATCCCTTTATCTATGTATTGGAAAATGGGGCGCGCTAAGCTAGAAATAGGTCTTGCAAAAGGTAAACAGTTACACGATAAGCGTGCCGCATCAAAGGATCGCGATTGGCAACGCGAAAAAGAACGTTTTATGAAAAAAGCCTAATTGACTAATTCTTTTTGCTATTTGTACCCTATTAACTTAACGAAATAATACATGACTCTGACTGCATTTATTGAAAATATTAAAACAAATGGTTCTGTAACATTTAACGAAACTATTGCCATTATCACTGATAATTATGACTACAAAGCAACTGAATTTACCAATGGTCTTAATGAGGATGCTGTAGTAAACACTGCTGGTACTAATGAGGGTTCTTGTAAAATATTTGCATTTGCCTTGCTAAACCATCTTACTCAGCAACAGACTCTAAACTTATTCGGTGATTATTATCATGTAGATGTTTTACAGTTTCCTGAAGGCACTGATCACGCTAATATCAGAAACTTTGTAAAATACGGCTGGGATGGTATTTCATATTCTGACAAGGCGTTGACTCTTCGAACTAAATAAAATATCAATTCCAACAAGATCTGATGATTTATTAAAAAAACAGCATATTCCTTGTATAATCCACAAACTATTCACCACTATCTAAGACTTTTAGGATTAATTGACGAATGACACCAGAAAAAAGCAGTATACGCCGTCGAGGCATTTATTTACTACCCAACTTATTTACTACGGGTGCATTGTTTTCTGGTTTTTATGCAATCACTTCGGCAATGGGTGGGAATTTTGAAACGGCTGCAATTTCAATATTTGTTGCTATGATTTTAGATGGTATGGATGGTAGAGTTGCTCGGCTAACTAATACACAAAGTGAATTTGGGGCTCAATACGATAGTTTATCTGATATGGTGTCATTTGGTGCTGCACCTGCTCTAGTTATGTATCTTTGGGCATTTAATAGTCTAGGTAAGTTAGGTTTATTTGCTGCCTTTGTGCACATGGCTGGTGGAGCACTTAGATTAGCGCGTTTTAACACTCAATTAACTTCAGCCGATAAACGTTATTTTCAAGGTTTACCCAGCCCAGCTGCTGCTGCAATATTAGCTGGCTTTATTTGGTTATCTTTAGACCAAGCTCTACCAGTAGAAATAGTGAAATATATTGGTATTACTCTAACTATTTGTACTGGGTTATTAATGGTTAGTAACTTTAGATATTCAAGTTTTAAAGAAATTGATTTAAAAGGCAAAGTGCCCTTTTTCGTTGCAATTGCTGTCATGCTTGGTCTAGCTGTCATCATGGCTAAACCACAAACCATCCTATTCTTTTTGTTTCTTGCCTATGCAATCTCGGGCCCTGTTATTACTTTAGTGATGCGTAAGCGTAGATTACTAGGCCGTAAACAATAAAAATCTGCTTGAGAGCAACTTATCTATCGCGTATAGTCTTAAAAATGATGAATCAAAACTTAATAACTCATACTAATTCTCAACAGAACTTGTTAATTATTAACAGGCTTCATTGCGCTGAATTAAACATCTCATTAAGAAATCTGCCCTAAGGGGCTCATACGTTTAATCCTTTATTATTTCCTTATCCATTCAATCAACAAAAGTTGATATAACTCTTAACATCGAGTTCTTATGAAAGACAAATTAATTATATTCGACACAACCTTGCGTGATGGCGAACAAAGCCCCGGCGCATCGATGACGCGCGATGAAAAAATCAGAATTGCCAGAGCATTAGAGCGTCTCAAAGTTGATGTTATTGAAGCGGGCTTTCCTGCAGCAAGCCCTGGTGATTTTGAATCTGTTCAAGCTGTGGCTAACATTATTAAAGATAGTGTTGTCTGTGGCTTATCTAGAGCTTTAGATAAAGACATTGATCGTGCCGGTGAAGCTCTTAAAGGTGCACAACAATCACGTATACATACGTTTATTGCAACCTCCCCTATCCACATGCAAATGAAGTTGCAAATGTCGCCTGACCAAGTCATTGAGTATGCGGTTAGAGCTGTTAAACGTGCACGTCAATATACTGACAATGTAGAATTTTCACCTGAAGATGCTGGCCGTTCTGAAGAAGACTTTTTATGTCGCATTCTTGAAGCCGTTATTGACGCAGGTGCGACTACACTTAATATACCTGACACAGTGGGATATAGCTTACCCCATCAATTTGGTGCGACCATTGCTAATTTAATCAACCGTATCCCGAATTCTGATAAAGCCATATTTTCTGTGCATTGTCATAACGACTTGGGCTTAGCGGTTGCTAACTCACTTTCTGCAGTATTAAATGGTGCGAGACAGGTTGAATGTACTATTAATGGCTTAGGTGAAAGGGCTGGCAATGCGTCACTTGAAGAAATTGTAATGGCGGTAAAGACTCGTCATGATGTATTCCCTTGTGAAACAAATATTGATACTCGTGAGATTTTAACTTGCTCTAAATTGGTTTCTTCGATTACTGGTTTCCCTGTACAACCAAATAAAGCCATTGTCGGTGCCAATGCATTCGCGCATGAAGCAGGCATCCATCAAGATGGCGTATTAAAAAGCCGTGAAACATACGAAATTATGCGTGCGGAAGATGTGGGTTGGTCTGCAAACAGAATGGTTCTTGGTAAACATTCGGGTAGAAATGCCTTCAAAAGCCGCATGACAGAGTTAGGTTTTGACTTTACCTCTGAAAAAGATCTCAATGATGCTTTTTCTAGATTTAAATTATTGGCTGATAAAAAACATGAAATCTTTGATGAAGATTTACAGGCCTTAATTTCTGAAGCTGGTTTTGAAGCAGAAGATGAATATGTAAAACTCATCGCTCTTAAAGTGTGTTCAGAAACGGGCGAAACACCAGTTGCAACAGTGACTTTAAGAATCGATACTAAAGAATTTACGGGTAGTTCAGACGGCGGTGGTGCCGTAGATGCCAGCTTAAAAGCTATTGAAAAACTAGTCAATTCTGCAGCAACCTTAGAATTATATTCGGTTAATAACATCACAAATGGTACTGATGCCCAAGGCGAAGTTACTGTAAGACTAGAGAAAGAAGGTCGAATGGTAAACGGTTTAGGTGCTGATACAGACATCGTGATTGCTTCTGCAAAAGCATATATAAATGCAGTTAACAAACTTAACTGTACCGATAGAAAACAACACCCACAAAAAGGTGATGTCTAGTCTAATTAAAGATTGAGTCATTTGCTTTGAATAATGAACTTCGTCTTGAGTATTTATCTGCTATGGGGGTTGAGGTTTGGATACCCAAATCTTCAATAACCATTGCAGGGAACCCTCTTCTTAACACCACTCCTGTTCAATCAGCTCCCATTATTGAGTCTGGTGTTAAAGCAGATACTTGGGAACAGCTAAGTTCGGATATAAACGGTTGTGAGCGTTGCGATCTCTGTCAAACAAGGACTCAAAGTATTGTTGGATCAGGATCAAGGCAAGCAGACTGGATGTGGATTATTGATGTACCGAGTATTGATGAAGACAATGCCGGTGAACCTATGGTAGGAAATGTAGGACATTTGTACACCGAAATGTTAAGAGCCATTGGTCTAAGCAGAGAAGAAGTTTACACGACCCACATAATCAAATGTGCAACACCTAACCATCGTTCGCCACATAAAGATGAGTTAAAAAATTGTCATGAATATATTGTGCGTCAGCAAAACCTAATAAAACCAAAAATTATCATCGCTGTGGGTCATGTTGCGGCTCAAACATTATTAAACAATCACGAGCCGTTAGAAAAACTTAGAGGCCAACATCTGTTAAATAACACGCCATTAGTGGTGATGAATCATCCGGCTTATTTACTAAGATTTCTACCCGAAAAAAATACGGCTTGGCAGGATTTATTAAAAGCACTACAACTATACAAAAAGTTAAAGAATTAAATATGCGTGGATTAATGGATAAGATAAAAAAAATTGTAGTCTATGATGCAGACACTGAATTTTACGCAAAAGTGTTTCCGGATTCCGTTACAAAAAAAGATTTAGTACGCATTAGAACCATGACACATGCTGACTTACCTTACGTACTAACTATTGAACATGAAAATTACGAATTTCCTTGGGAAAAAGATATTTTTATTGATTGTTTTAACGCTGGGTATTACTGCTGGGTCTGTGATTATGAAGACCAAGTCTTGGGTTATTGCTTAATGTCTATGGCAGTGGGTGAAGCGCATTTGCTCAATATTTCAGTTGCAGCTAAGGAGCAGAAACAAGGCTTAGCTCGTAAAATGCTTGAACACATCATAGCAACAGCACAAGGTAAGGCAGAAACCCTATTCTTAGAAGTAAGACCTAGTAATGTTGGGGCAATTGCGTTATATGAAGATATGGGCTTTAATGAAATAGGTATCAGAAAAGGTTATTACCCAGCCAAATATGGCCGTGAAGACGCCATCATGCTTGCATTAGAATTACTTTAATTCTGTTAATATAATGATGACGAAAGCCTAAACAAGGCTTTCGTCGAATTTGAGTTTATTTTAAACTCTCAGTCACATGAGGTTCTATCAGGTGATACATCAACTGATGCATTTTTGGACTACCTACAATCACATTGCCTGATTCGGTATATTTGTCATTAAAAGAGAAGTCAGTTACTACACCGCCAGCCTCTTTAATTAATAAAATACCAGCAGCCATATCCCACTCCATGATGCCTATTTCCCAATAACCATCTAAACGACCACAAGCAACATAAGCCAAATCCAGTGCAGCAGAGCCCGCTCGGCGAATACCTGCACACTCAGTCGTTAAAGCTTTAAACATGCCAACATAAGCTTCCAGATGCTTATCTGTTTTAAAAGGAAAGCCAGTGCCTAATAAAGCGCCTTTTAAACTGTTAGGTTGAGTCACTCGAATACGACGATTATTTAACATCGCCCCACCGCCTCTTTTAGCAGTAAATAATTCATCCCGTAAGGGATCATAAATTACCCCAACTTCTAAACGACCTTTATATTTTAAAGCGATAGAAACCGCATATTGTGGAAAGCCATGTAAAAAATTTGTTGTGCCATCTAGCGGGTCTATCACCCATACATAATCATTACCTGCGTGTTCACCACTTTCTTCGGCTAAGATAGCGTGTTCGGGATAAGCTGTCTTAATAATATTAATGATTTCGCGTTCTGCCATTCTGTCGACTTCACTGGCATAATCATTCTTGCCTTTTTGATCAATAGTAAGACGGCCAATATTATCAGACGAGCGTAAGATTAAGTCGCCAGCGCTACGAGCAGCACGGACGGCAATATTTAACATGGGTTGCATAGACAAATTTATAATGAGCGGATAAAAAACATAATGATAGCAAATCTTTTGGTAAAATTGCCGTATTTTTATCTAAGGATTTAACCCTTGCTCTCAAATATAAAAATTGTTTTAGTCGAAACATCGCACCCTGGTAATATTGGCGCGGTTGCACGAGCTATGAAAAATATGAGCATGACTAACCTATGCTTAGTTGCCCCCAAAATATTTCCTAGCGCGGAAGCAACTTCTAGAGCCTCAGGGGCCGATGATATATTAGCGAATGCCCAGGTCTATAACGATTTAAATGAGGCAATTAGTGATTGTGAATTGGTTATAGGCGCTAGTGCCCGGTGTAGAACTATTAGCTGGCCGGAGATGACACCTAAAGAATGTGCTGAAAAAATCATTCATCATGAATCTAATAATAAAATAGCCATTATATTTGGTCGCGAGAACTCGGGATTAAAAAATCATGAGTTGGACTTGTGTCAATATCTACTTAGAATACCCTGTAATGAAGAATATAGTTCATTGAATATAGCCGCAGCTGTACAAGTAATTTGCTACGAATTGTTTGTAAGTGCAGGCGCTAGCAGAGAAATTATGATTGGCGATAAAGGTCAAACACCTAAAGCTACTAATCTGCAAATGGATTCATTTTACGATCACCTGTTTCAAACATTGACGGATATTGGTTTTATGCATCCTGATAAATCAAAATCAATCATGCGCCGATTGAGAAGAGTATTTAATCGTGCACATTTAGACACTAAAGAACTGGATATTTTACGTGGCATACTTCGCATGTCACAAGATAATCAACGGCGGAAATAATACTTTGTTGGATTAGCACTATAGTATGAAAGTCATGATTCATTTCTTCTTATAAATGTTAAGCTTAAAATATATCTACCAAGCAAATAATAGTTGACTATTTCACTAGGTTAAGTATATTTACACAAATATACTTAATTATTTGAGGGAATCTATAATGCGTTTAACAACTAAAGGTCGCTATGCTGTAACAGCAATGCTTGACCTTGCTTTTCATAGCCAAACTAACCCGGTTACCTTAACTGATATAGCCGCCAGACAAACTATCTCTCTTTCATATTTAGAGCAATTATTTGCTAGATTACGCCGTGCAAATATGGTTAAAGGTGTTCGCGGTCCTGGTGGTGGTTATACCTTATCCAGAAGTGCTGAAGAAATTAACATTGCAGATATCATTGCCGCAGTAGATGAACCTCTTGATGCGACTAAATGCGGTGGAGAAGGTAACTGCCAAAATGATAAAGCCTGTTTAACACACGATTTATGGATGGGTCTTAGTGAGCAAATCAAAGACTATTTAAAAGGCATTACATTAGCTAATTTGATCGATAAACATCAAATTCAAGAAACCGCTAAAAGACAAAACGAAGATACAATTCAATTTGTTGAGTTACACAGAACTATAGAGGCATCTACTGGCTTGTGATTTATTTTGATCATAATGCAACAACACCTCTTGATGAAAGGGTGTTTGATGCAATGCTCCCTTTTTTAACTACTTTTTATGGAAACCCCTCAGGCTTATATCGACAAGGTAGAATTGTTCGTAGTGCAATAGACACTGCCAGAGAACAAATAGCTGCGTTAGTTGATTCAACAGCATCACAAATATTATTTACAAGCGGAGGTACAGAAGCTAACAATATGGCATTAAATGCCCTTCCCTCAAAGGGCAGATTAGCCATTTCTGCAATTGAGCATCCATCAATCGCTGATTTCTCTAAGCATTTAGCCACAAAAGATGCTCAATTAGAACGTATTAATGTTGACTCGCAGGGTCGAGTATTATGGCCTGAAATAGAAGAAATACTCCAAAATCCACCTAATTTAATGTCCATAATGTTAGCTAATAATGAAACAGGCGTTATTCAAGACATAAAGTGTATTTCAGAAAAAATATCCACCCAGAATATTATTTTTCATACAGATGCTGTACAAGCTGTTGGTAAAATTCCAGTTTCTTTTAAACAACTGGGTGTCGATCTCCTTTCTTTATCTAGTCATAAAATCTATGGCCCTAAAGGTATTGGGGCTTTAGTTTTTCAAAAAAGTGGCCTTGTAAATCCAATACTGTATGGTGGCAGTCAAGAAAAAGCCCTACGTCCGGGAACAGAAAATGTAGCTGCAATTATTGGTTTTGGCAAAGCAGCAGAATTAGCTAAAAATGAATTAGAGATTCGACTTGATTATTTACGTTCCTTAAAACAAAGTTTAGAGAAAGAACTAATTCAAATACCGAATCTAACCATTTTTTCGCAAGAGGCATACAGATTACCTAATACTATTCAATTTGGTATAGATTCTATGGATGGTGAAATGTTAGTCATGAACTTAGATAGATCGAATATCGCTGTATCAAGTGGCTCTGCCTGTGCAAACGGCAGTAAAGAGATTAGTCCAGTATTAAAAGCAATGAATGTTCCTACAAACCTTGCAAAAAGCGCCATTAGAATAAGCTTAGGTATGAGTAATACTGAAGAGCAAATATTGACGTTTATTAATCAACTCAAAAAATATATTAACTGTAAATAAAGAAGGTGCCATGGCCGTATCATTAACAGAAAATGCTGCAAATCAAATAAAAAAACAACTTGAAAAACGTGGCCAAGGTATTGGCCTTAAACTAGGTGTAAAAAAATCTGGTTGCTCGGGATATGCTTATGTCTTGGATTATGCAGATCAATTAGAATCGGATGATCAGGTTTTTGAAAACTTCGGCGTAAAAGTAATCGTCACAAAAGAAAATTTAGAATTTGTTGACGGCATTAATTTAGATTATCGTAGAGAAGGTATTAACGCCGCATTTAAATTTGATAACCCAAATGTAAAAGGCACATGTGGTTGCGGAGAGAGTTTTTCAGTTAGCTAATCTTACGAAATAATAAGACATAAAAAAAGGCCTGTAGGAGAACTCCTACAGGCCTTTTTAGCTACACTGTTAGTCTAACTTGCCGTGACAGTGTTTATATTTCAATCCGGATCCACACACACAAGGATCATTTCGTCCAACTTTTTCACCCAGTCTTACAAAAGGTTGCTCTGATTCATTTTCATCGCTATTTGCTTGTTGTAACTGTTGTTCTTCGATAGTTTCGAAACTAGGTGCTTCAGCATGTTCAAAATGCATTTCCTTAGGTGCTTGCATTTGCTCGTCAAGAGCCTGTACATCTTCTTCTTGACGAACTTGAACTTTAAATAAGATACCAACCACTTCGTATTTGATATGGTCAAGTAAACTAGTAAACATCTCAAAAGCTTCGCGTTTATATTCTTGTTTAGGATCTTTTTGCGCGTAACCTCTAAAATGAATACCTTGACGCAAATAATCCATTGCAGCTAAGTGTTCTTTCCAGCTTGTATCTAAGACTTGTAACATAATAGACTTTTCGAAATGTCTTAATACTTCTGCCGTAATATTAGATTCTTTATCTTTATGATTTTGTTCTAAAATCTCAACTATTTTTTCGCGTAACCCATATTCTTGTAAGTTATGATCTTCATCTAACATTTGTTTAACAGGAATTTCAACATTAAACTCATGCAATAAATGCTCTTCTAAACCAACAATATCCCATTGCTCAACCATAGTTTTTGCAGGAATATATTGGCTAATCACATCATTAACTACATCTTTACGGATTGCAGAAATAATTTCAGATATTTCATCTGCTGCCATTAACTCGTTACGTTGGCCGTAAATGACTTTTCTTTGATCATTTGCAACATCATCATAAGCTAAAATTTCTTTACGAATATCAAAGTTACGACCTTCAACTTTACGCTGTGCATTCTCTATAGAACGCGTCACCCATGGATGCTCAATGGCTTCACCATCTCCCATACCCAACTTTTTCATTAAGCCAGCTACTCGATCAGACGCGAAAATGCGCATCAAATCGTCTTGTAACGACAAATAAAATCGAGTTGAACCTGGATCACCTTGACGGCCAGAACGGCCTCTCAATTGATTATCGATACGGCGTGATTCATGTCTTTCAGAACCAATAACATGTAAACCGCCACTCGCTAATACTTGTTCATGTCTTTCTAACCAGCGAGTTTTTGCTAAATCTTTTTCAGCTTGACTAGCGCCCTCACCTAATAATTTGTATTCAGCTTCTAAGTTACCACCCAACACGATATCAGTACCACGACCAGCCATGTTAGTAGCAATAGTCACCGCACCTGGCATACCCGCTTGCTCGATAATATGTGCTTCACGCTCATGTTGCTTAGCGTTTAACACTTCATGTGTAATACCCAATTTATTGAGTAATGCTGACAATCTTTCTGAGTTTTCAATCGAAGTTGTGCCTACTAGTACAGGCTGACCTCTACTAACGCAATCTTTAATATCTTCAGAAACTGCAATATATTTTTCATCGGTTGTTAAATAAACCAAATCGCCCAAATCTTTTCTTAACATTGGACGATGCGTTGGAATTACAACAACTTCTAAACCATAAATTTTGTTTAACTCAAACGCTTCAGTATCTGCAGTTCCAGTCATACCAGACAACTTTTCGTATAAACGGAAATAATTCTGGAATGTTATAGACGCTAAAGTTTGATTTTCATTATTAATGGTGACATTTTCTTTTGCTTCAATCGCCTGATGTAAGCCTTCTGACCAGCGACGACCGGGCATAATACGCCCTGTAAACTCATCAACAATGACTACTTCGTTATTAGCAACAATATAATCAACATCTTTCTTAAATAAAACATGGGCTCTTAAAGATGCATTTAAATAATGCATTAAACGAATGTTAGAGGCATCATATAAACTTGAGCCTTCTGCCATTAAGCCGTGTTGAAGCATTAACTCTTCAATATGTTCATGACCTGCTTCAGTTAAATACACTTGACGAGTTTTCTCATCAACCGTGTAATCACCGCCGGGTTGGTCATCGGTTTCTTGTAATTTTAATGCGGGAATAACAGCATTAGCTTTAATATAAATCTCTGTGCTTTCTTCTGTTGGGCCAGAGATAATTAAAGGAGTTCTAGCTTCATCAATAAGAATAGAGTCTACTTCATCCACAATTGCAAAACTTAATTCACGCTGAACTTTTTGATCTAAGCTAAAAGCCATATTGTCTCGCAGATAATCAAAACCAAACTCATTGTTAGTTCCGTAAGTTATATCTGCAGCATAAGCCGTTTTTCTTTCGCTATGTTCTAATTGACTAATAATAACGCCAGTTGATAGACCTAAATAGGCATATAATTTACCCATCCATTCAGAGTCACGTTTAGCCAAGTAATCATTAACCGTTACAACATGCACACCTTTTCCAGGTAAGGCATTGAGGTAAGCAGCTAAAGTAGCCATTAATGTCTTACCCTCACCGGTTTTCATTTCGGCAATTTTGCCGTCATGAAGCATCATGCCACCGATTAATTGCACATCAAAATGACGCATTGCAAAAACACGAGATGAAGCCTCTCGCACAGTAGCAAAGGCCTCAGGTATGAGATTATCTAACTGTTCCCCTTGTGCTAGGCGGTCACGAAATTCCTGTGTTTTAGCTTTTAAAGCTTCATCAGTTAATTTTTCATATTCAGAAGCAAGAGCGTTAACTTTTTTAACTAACTTCTTTTTCTTCTTTACCAGCCTATCGTTACGGCTTCCTACAACAAGTTTGACTAGCTTACCCAGCATGTTTTCTTCCGGTGTTAATTTAGTAAATGATTGACTCAAAGCGCTTGATTATATACTGTCTAACGCTTTATATACAGCTAAAAAGGCTTTAAAGGCATTTTATAGATTCAAATAATCTACGGGAATAATGTTATAAAATTATGAATTCTGTCGATTTTAGTAAATTTTATTACCATCTCTAATCAACTTTGAACGCGTTTAAGATAAAACAAAGCAATGAGCAAAACAGCAATACTCGGTGCAAATGCCATTAATGGGGGATTCAAATCGTAAATTAAACCCAGATGCCCAACTGTTTTATCTATTATGTTAAAACCCATTCCAATGAGCACTCCCAGCATCATTCTTTCGCCTGCGCTCACACCTCTTTTTATGCCAATAACAAAAGGAGTTGCCAATAACAACATAATAAAGGTGACTAAAGGATTAACGATACGCCCCCAAAAGGCCGCTTCATATAAATGAGACTTTTGATTATTTTTCTTTAAAAATTTAACGTATCCCGCTAAATCATACATTGAAAGGTTATTAGGCAATATCGCCACAATCTTTAATAAGTTTGGCGCAATCGAAGATTTCCATACCTGAGTTTCTTCATAACTTGATGTCATTTGCTCAATTGATATTTCAGACGACACAATTTTATTCATCTGCCATTCTTGGTTACCTAAATACATAGCCTGATCCACATGAATCGCTTTGTGCAACTCTGCGCTCACATTAATCTGACTATTCTGGGCTGACACTCTCGACATGTGCGCCATACGCTGCGCCGTTGGTGCGATAAACTCACCTACGATCAATGCAATCATAACCAGTACACACCCTGCTAACATAACCGCTTTAATAATACCGAATACTGATAATCCGGCTGCTCGCATGGCAATTAATTCCCGATTATTGCCCATAGAACCTAAGACAAATAAACTACCTAATAACGCTGAAGCGGGGAGTAACTCATAAAACACACCGGGTGAAGTTAACAGCACATAATATAGAATCTCTTTGAGTCTATAATTGCCTT
>JAPLRS010000029.1 GCA_026399015.1 Methylococcales bacterium
GTCACAAACCACTTTTCTAACTAAAGCTTCTAAATCAACATTCGCGTTAGTAGTCACTTCACCTGCAAGAATAACCATCCCTGTTTTAACCAGTGTTTCACAAGCAACGCGTGAACGTGGATCTTGCGCTAATAAAGCGTCCAATACCGCATCTGATATTTGATCTGCTACCTTATCTGGATGCCCTTCTGAAACTGATTCTGATGTAAAACTAAAGTTATTGCTCACGCCACCACCTTACTATTTAATGATAAAAGCCGAATACACAAAAGGCTGCATATAGCAGCCTAATATTTGAATGGTGGGCCCTGTAGGACTTGAACCTACGACCTGCCGATTATGAGTCGGACGCTCTAACCAACTGAGCTAAGGGCCCTTATTACTATTTATTCACCATCAAGAAAGCATCTTAATTGCTCTGATCTAGATGGGTGCCTTAACTTTCTTAAGGCTTTTGCTTCAATTTGACGAATTCTTTCTCTTGTTACGTCAAACTGCTTTCCAACTTCTTCTAACGTATGATCAGTATTCATGTTAATACCAAAACGCATACGTAAAACTTTTGCTTCTCTTGCTGTTAATCCAGCCAACACATTTTGTGTTGACTCTCTTAAACCCGCTATTGTAGCAGCTTCAACAGGAGATAGCACTTTTGCATCTTCAATAAAATCACCTAAATGTGAGTCTTCATCATCACCAATAGGCGTTTCCATTGAAATAGGTTCTTTAGCTATCTTCAATACTTTACGAACCTTATCTTCTGGCATTTCCATACGCTCAGCCAATTCTTCAGGTGTCGCTTCTCGGCCTAATTCTTGCAAAATTTGCCGTGAAATTCTATTCAATTTATTGATAGTTTCAATCATGTGAACAGGAATACGGATTGTTCTGGCTTGATCAGCAATTGATCTTGTAATAGCCTGTCTAATCCACCATGTTGCATAAGTTGAAAACTTATAACCGCGTCTATATTCAAACTTATCAACTGCCTTCATAAGTCCAATATTACCTTCTTGAATCAAATCCAAAAATTGTAATCCGCGATTAGTATATTTTTTTGCGATAGAAATAACTAGCCTTAGATTGGCTTCAATCATTTCTTTTTTTGCGCGTCTCGCTTTTGCCTCGCTAATAGTCATACGTCTATTAATGTCCTTTAGGCCATTAACCGTCAAACCATATTCAGTTTCAACATCAGCTAATGTTTTTTGGGCTTTTCTTAATTCTTTCTCACGACCTCTTAATACTTCTGAATAGCTATGTCCACCATTCAATTGATCATCTAACCACTTAGGATTAGACTCATTTTCAGTAAATGTCGCAATGAAATCTTTACGAGACATCCCTGCCTCTTTTACAAACACTTCAAGTATAAATTTTTCTTGTTCGCGAACAACGGCTATACCATTCGGGATGATTGTTGTTAGCTTTTTTAAATATTGGGGAGCCCATTTAAACTCCATGAATAAATCAGCTAGAACCTCAAAGGCCTGTTCTGTTTTTTCATTAGTATATCCATATTTCTTTATTGATCCTGATGCGACCTTAAGTTGTTTTCTTAACTCTTCAACTTTTTCTTTTACTTCTTCGGGATTTAGACCTTTTAAGTCATCATCAACGGCAGCAACTTCATCAACAGCATCAGCGTCAGTTTCAGCACCATCAGCTGCTGGTAGAGATGCAACTAAATCCTCTGGCTCACTTAAATCCACAAAACCAGATATTAAATCACCTAGTCGAATACCACCTTCTACATCTGAAATTGAATCAAATGATTTCAAAAAGTCATCAACAACAAAACACGATCTTGATATAGATTTAACTAACTGTTGCTGGCCTTCTTCAATACGTTTAGCAATTTTTAACTCATCAGCTCTAGTTAAAAGTTCTACAGAGCCCATTTCACGCATGTACATGCGAACTGGATCTGTAGTTCTACCAAACTCACTATCAACAGATGCAAGAGCGGCGACTTCTTCAGCGTCTTCGTCGTCTGTAGTTAACGCCGCAGAATCAGTAATAAGGGAATCTTCATCTGGTGCACTTTCATACACTTGGATTCCCATCTCATTGATCATGCCAATGATATCTTCAATCTGTTCAGGATCAACAATGTCACTCGGCAAGTGATCATTCACTTCAGCAAAGGTCAGGTAACCCTGCATTTTGCCTTTAGCAATCAACTGTTTGAGCTGCGACTGTTGCTGTTCTGGATTCATTATTTACTCACTAAAAACGATGTTCAGCATTACTAAACTTAACGATGAATTCTACTATATTTTTTTTAAAAAGTAAATCATTTACCAAGCAACATAGCAATCAATAGCGCTTGCTCTTGCTCATCCAAATTTTGAGTCTGCGCTTTTGCCTGCAACCTTAAAACACACGCTTCTCGTGCCTGATTAAGCAACACACTTAAGGCATCAAAAAAAACCTCTTCCACCTTATCTTCAACCACATGCACGTCTAAAAATGCTAATGCAATTATTGTCTTTTCTTCTGGCAGACCTCGGTAATACTCCAATAAAACTGCAGGATTAACTATCTTTTTCTCTAGAATTGTTTGTAAGATATTTTTAAATAAATCAATACCCTTAAACTCTAACCCACCCCAGTCTATTTCTTTCTTTTCAACTAATTTAGCTAATTCGGGATTTTGCAAAAGTAACGCAATTGCCACCCTTGAAGACGACAATCTATTAATTTCTGCCGGACGTGACCTATTCACTCCTAATCCATGAGAAACAAGATTATTTTCTAACACAGCCACTGCCTTAACACCCGACAAATCTCTAAGCTTAGCAGCCATCATTTCCTTGAAAGCACTATCCTGCATCATTGCCAGATATGGCTTAGCCTTAGCGTGCAACTGAGCCCGACCTTCCATTTCTGAAAGATTCAAACCGAATGACATTTGTTCAAAAAAATAATCCGACATGACCTGAGCTTCTTGCACTCGAGCTACAAACCCATCCAGACCCTCAGCTCGCACCAATGAATCCGGATCATGCTTCTCAGGCAACAACATAACCCGACAAAGCCGACCATCTTTTAAGCTTGATAAAACAGGCTCAACCACCTTCCAAGCCGCATCACGCCCTGCTTTATCACCATCAAAACAAAAAACCAATTCTGATGAAAATCGAAATAACAAATCGAGATGAGCTTGCGATACTGCTGTCCCTAAAGCAGCTACAGAATAATAAATCCCATATTGCGCCAATGCAATAACATCCATGTACCCTTCAACAATAAGAATTCTCTGTGGCTTAGGATTTTTTACCAACAACTCATATAACCCATAAACCTCTTTACCCTTATGAAATAAAGGAGTTTCAGGAGAATTCAGATATTTTGGCAATGAATCATTTAAAACTCGCCCACCAAAACCAACTATACGAGATCTTTTATCTCTAATAGGAAACATAATCCTGTTACGAAAACGGTCGTATGTTTTTCCATCATCCTTGACAACTAACATGCCGGCCTCAATCAATAATTTTTGATCAAACTTATCAGCAACAGCACCCCATTTGTCAGGCGCGTATCCGAGCATAAAATCTCGAGCAACCTCACCTTTTACAAGTCTAGACTTAAGATAATCAATTGCCACAGGCGCATTACGCAACTCTTCTACGTAAAACTCAGCAACCCGTTCAAGTAATAAATATAAATCACCTAAACAATCCCTGCCTGACTTAATAGAAACCTGACTTGGAGACTCTCTTTGAACATCAACACCGGCAAAAGCAGCCAAATCCTCAACCGCTTCCACAAAATCCAAATGCCCAAAGTCCATCAAAAAACTAATTGCATTTCCACTTGCACCGCAACCAAAGCAATGAAAAAACTGCTTATTACGATTTACAGAAAAACTAGGGGATTTCTCAGTATGAAAGGGACAGCGGGCCACATAATTTGCACCCGTTTTTTTAAGAGGCACGCGCGAATCGATTAAGTCAACTATATCAACTCGCACTAAAAGCTCATCAATAAACTCCCGAGAAATTCTACCGGTCATATATTGCCGGATCCAAATAATTACCCAGCTAAAGCAGTCTTGATTTTAATACTTACTACCGACATGTCAGCACGACCTTGCATCGGCGCTTTTAATAAGGCCATAACCTTACCCATATCTTTAACAGACTCAGCACCGGATTCTAAAACCGCTGCAGCAACCATCGCATCCACTTCTTCTTCAGTTAATGCTTGAGGCAAGAAATCTTGAATAACTAATATTTCAGCCTCTTCAATTGCTATCAAATCTTCCCTACCTGCCTCTGCAAAAAGCCGAATTGACTCCCTACGTTGCTTTAACATCTTATCAAGCACAAGCACAGTTCTATCATTATCAAGTACGATTCGCTCATCAACCTCTACCTGCTTAATAGCAGATAAAATCAAACGAATCACACCCAACCTAGCTTTATTACCTCCTTTCATGGAGGCCTTCATATCTTCCTTGATACGATCTGTTAATAAATCCATCACGTAAACCTGTTCTTAAAGTACAGGACGTCCACGACGCAAGTTTTTCAACGCATAACGCTCACGTGCTAATTTCTTTAAATGACGTTTAACAGCTGCAGCACCTTTACGTTTACGCTCAGCAGTTGGTTTTTCATAAAATTCACGACGACGTACTTCTGCTAATACTCCAGCTTTTTCACAAGCACGTTTAAAACGACGAATTGCGATATCAAAAGGTTCGTTTTCTTTAATTTTTACTGACGGCATTATATGGTTCCAATTATGTTAATATTGTGTGTATAAGGATAAAAATTATCCAACGGACAAACAGAACCCTCAATTATACATTCACTTTTAAAAAACTCAAAAACCAATGTACGTTTTAGGCATAGAAACTTCCTGCGATGAAACTGGAGTGGCTATATATCACTCTAAAAAAGGCTTAATAAACCATGTGTTACACAGCCAAATTGACATGCACAGTGAATACGGCGGAGTTGTCCCAGAACTTGCATCACGCGACCATATCCGCAAATTAGTCCCGCTAATTAAACAAACATTAAACGAAAGTCATTTATTACAATCAGACATTAATGCTATTGCCTATACAGCTGGCCCTGGACTTATGGGAGCATTATTAGTTGGCGCTGCAACAGCACAAAGCTTGGCATGGACATGGCAAATACCCTCAATTGCAGTGCATCACATGGAAGGTCATTTACTCGCCCCAATGCTAGAAGACAATGCCCCAACGTTCCCATTTATTGCCCTACTAATTTCTGGCGGACACACTTTATTAGTTAAAGTTGAAGGCATTGGAAAATACGAATTATTAGGTCAATCGCTCGATGACGCTGCAGGAGAAGCATTTGATAAAACAGCAAAAATGTTAGACCTTGAATATCCAGGCGGACCAAAATTATCAGCTCTCGCAACACAAGGCCAGGCGCTAATCAAATTCCCAAGACCCATGACTGACAGACCCGGACTGGACTTTAGCTTTAGCGGCTTAAAAACATTCGCTCTCAACACAATTAATGCCTCTGAAAAAACCAATCAAGACAAAGCCGATATCGCAGCGTCTTTTCAAGAAGCAGTTGCAGACACCCTAACCATTAAATGCAAACGCGCCATACAACAAACAGGACTGAAGAAACTTGTTGTCGCTGGTGGAGTCAGTGCAAATCACCAAATTAGATTCTGCCTAAGTGAAATGGCAAAAAAAGAACAAATTGAAATCTACTTCCCAAGACCTGAGTTTTGCACCGACAATGGCGCCATGATTGCCTATGCCGGATGCCAACGCTTACTGTATGGGTCGCAACAAGGACTTGAAATTTATGCTCGCCCACGCTGGCCCATGAGCGAACTTAATTAATACGAAGAATTATTAAACTACTCTTCGCCTTTTATTAATCGCTGGATATTACTTTTATGTCGCAATAATAATAAAATCATCATAAATACAGACGCACCCACTAAGTAATAATCACCCACTATATACCAAGCATAAATCGGTGATAACACTGAAGCACATAACGCAGACAAAGAAGAAATCTTACCTAGCTTGTAGATTAATAACCAAGTACCGACAAAGGCAAACCCTAGCACCCAAGAAAAACCTAATAAAACACCTATTGAAGTAGCTACACCTTTACCACCAGCAAATTTAAAAAATACGGGATATAAATGTCCTAAAAATGCGGCCACACCCGTTAATGCCAAAAGCTCAACTGATACTCCTAATTCTTTAGCCAAATATACAGGCAACAAACCCTTCAATAAATCACCAAATAAAGTCAGTGCCGCTGCTTTTTTCCCACCGATACGCATTACATTAGTCGCACCAGGATTTCCTGAACCCTGCTCTCGCGGATCGGGTAAACCCATTAACCGACATAGAATAATCGCACTAGAAATAGAACCTATTAAATAGGCAGCAGGAACAAACAACCACTCAATCATTTAAATCTTTCCTCATAAGAACTTGTAAGACAGACACATTTGGCTGATACTTATCACTTTTTAAAATGCACATAATAACCGGAAACAAGCATGGACATCATTTTTTTAGGCGGCCTCCAAATAGAAACAATCATAGGCATCTATGACTGGGAAAGAGAGACCAAACAAACCGTTATCCTTGATATTGAAATGGCTTTTGATATCCAAAAAGCAGCCGAAACAGATGATATACAATATACATTAGACTATAAAACAGTTTCTAAACGCATAATTTCCTACGTCGAAGAAAGCAGCTTTTTTCTTGTTGAAAAACTCATTTCTGAAATAGCCGACATTATTCTTAATGAATTTAATGTGCCTTGGGTAAAAATCACCCTAAACAAAAAAGGCGCTATTCGCGGAGCGAGTGACGTAGGCATCATAATAGAACGCGGGGTAAAATAAACAATGCATAAAGGTTACATTAGTATAGGTAGTAACATAGACAAGGATATACATATCCCTGCTAGCCTAGTAGCCCTAAAAAAACTATTTGGCCCACTCATCGTCTCCAGCATTTATGAATCTGAAGCAGTCGGCTTTGAGGGTGATTCGTTTTATAATCTTATCGTAGAATTTAATTCTTCTTTAGAAGTTAAAGAAGCTGCAAAATCATTAAGGCAAATTGAATTAGATAATGGTCGCTCTCGCAATAGTCAGAAGTTTTCCTCTCGTACCTTAGATTTAGATCTCATTCTTTATGACGATTTAATTATTAATGATGGCCGATTACAGATTCCACGTGATGAAATAGAACGCTATGCTTTTGTACTAGAACCATTAGCAGAAATTGCACCAGAACTAAAGCACCCTATAAGCCGAATTAATTACGCAACTATTTGGCTAAACTACGATAAAAGTCAGTTAACTCAAAAACGCGTTACACCAAACTGGAACCTATAAAATTAAAGCCCCAGTGACCACTTATTAATAATTTAATGTGCGACCACCATCAACAGTTAATACTTGTCCTGTCATATAACCAGCATCTTCAATTAAAAATCGCACTGTTTTTGCTATATCTGTCGCATCACCCTGTCGATTTAAAACAATTCGTTGCAAGATGCTGTCTTTTTCAGACTCAGACAAAGCAGTCTCAGGCCATATAATAGCCCCTGGAGCCACCGCATTTACCCTTACATTTGGCCCCAACTCTTTTGCTAAGACCTTCGTCATAGTAACCAAACCCGCTTTAGCAATACTATAAACCGAATGATCTTTAAGTCCCCGCTCTGCATGAATATCAACAATATTAACTATACATCCATGATTTCTCAATAATTCAGCAGACAAAGCCTTTGCTAAAAAAAACGGCGCCTTCAAATTACTTCCCAGCAAATCATCCCATTGCGACTCTGTTACCTCTGAAATTGCTGTTGGATAAAAAGTAGACGCGTTATTAACTAATACATCAACCCCGCCCCAAGCTTCACTAGCCTTAACCGCTAATTGATTAAGCTCTGCACTGACCAATAAATTCGCTTGTATCGCTAGTGCAGAATTGGGCCTAATCTGATTCAACTCAGCACACAACAACAACGCGTCATCTATTGATGATCGATAATGCAGAATAATATTACAGCCCCTACTATGCAATAAACGCGCACAAGACGCACCAATTCGTTTAGCCGCACCAGTAATCAAGATATTTTTTTGCACAATCTCACCCGAAGTTCTTAAATTAAATCTATCTACACCTTATCACTTAATAAACATTTGTCGAAATTGAAGCATATTGACAAGCAATTAAACAAAAATTTACTATTAGTAAATACACTATTTTCTGATAATCTATCCATAAAATAATAATAAATCTAATCACGAGGTCAGCCAAACGGCCTACCTTATCATTTGCGCACCATATACTAAAAGGGGATTAATATGAACGAACTGGCCAAAAGATTATTAAACTATTTTTTAATAGGTACTTTTTCAGTCATTCCAATTGTTGTCGTTTTACAAATAATATTCTTTGTAAAAGATCTGATCTCCGACCTCTTTAAAGTTGTTTACGAATTTTCTGACAACTATTTCTACACCGGATTATTTTTTGTATTTAGTTTTATATTGTTAATTTGGATTGGCAGCACTATTGCAGAAAAAGGTCGTTCTTGGATTATTCATATCTTTGACCTAGTTATCGAAAAAATCCCTTTCATAAGAACTGTTTATAGGGTCATAAAAAAAGTAATCAACATGTTTTCCTCGCATGAACAAACTATTGCCAAAGAAGTTGTTTATGTTGAATACCCTAAGGATGGCATATGGGTACCGGCTTACGTGACTAACCGTTATGAAAATAAATATGTCTTATTTATCCCAACATCCCCTAATCCTACATCAGGGTTTACGATCATAGTTGATAAATCAAAATTGATAAAATCAGCTATGGATATTGAAGAAGCCACGAGTTTTATCGTAAGTGTTGGCGTTGATTTCAATAAATCTGCAGAAACCATTAACTTACCCTAACAGCATTGCATACCCTTCTGTATTCTTAAAGAGAGGGAAAAGACTTAAATATTTGGTTTCAAGTATGAATTAAAAGGCTCTTCACGCTTGAAACCGAGGTGTACATGTACAAAAACCAATACCAAAGCTCACGACTCTAAATGATAAGCAACAATACGCTCAACTTCATTCTTAGATCCAAGCACTAAAGGCACTCGCTGATGAATACCCGATGGCTTAATATCTAAAATTCGCTCTCGCCCTGTTGAACACGCCCCACCCGCCTGCTCAATAATAAAAGCCATAGGATTAGCTTCGTACATTAAACGTAAGCGCCCTGCCTTAGAGGGATCTTTAAAGTCATACGGGTACATAAACACACCACCACGCGTCAAAATTCTATATACCTCAGCAACTAATGAAGCTAACCAGCGCATATTAAAATTCTTACCACGCGGACCCTCCACACCCTGCAAACATTCATCCACATAACGTTGCATAGGCTTCTCCCAAAAACGGTGATTTGACATATTAATAGCAAACTCACTCGTCTCTTCAGGAATAGTAATTGTTGGATGCGTTAAGATAAATTCGCCTATCTCTTGATCTAAGGTAAAGCCATTAACGCCCTGCCCCGTCGTCAGTATCATCATAGTGGAGGGACCATATAAAACAAACCCCGCACAGACTTGCTCATGCCCAGGTCGCAAAAAATCATCTGTCGTTGGATCAAGTCCTTCTTCACAACGCAAAATAGAAAATATAGTGCCTACAGTTAAATTAACATCAATATTAGATGAGCCATCCAAAGGATCAAATAAAACTAAATACTTTCCTCGTGGGTATTGCCCTGGAATAGGAATAATTTCATCAATCTCTTCCGATGCCATACCCGCTAAGCAACCATTCCAATTAAGCGACTTAACCATAATGTCATGGGTAATGATATCTAACTTCTTTTGCTCTTCGCCCTGTACATTTTCCGAATCAGCATTTCCCAACACTCCGATTAAAGCACCTTGATTAACCAAATGAGAAATTTCTTTACATGCGGTAGCAATATTATTAAGTAACACACTAAAAGTGCCTGAAGCATTTCTTAACTCACGTTGTTGCTCAATAATAAATTGAGTCAACGTTACTTTATTTGTCATTATCTAAATTCTCACTTCAAGACACAGGGGGTATGATGGACTAAAACTCGCAACAGCCAAAACAGCAAGGCGTAACTACTGCTTCCTAATAAATGTATTATAAACTTTGAAAGACAAGATAATACCTGCCAATATCAAGGTTATTGCATTCGCGATAATAATTGCTTCATCCTCTATTTGCAGACCATAAATTAACCAACAAAAAACACCAATAGCAAATAGGCTATACATACCTAAAGATAAACCCTCTGTATCTTTGGTTTTAATCGTTAAAATCGCTTGCGGTAAGAATGATGCCGTTGTGCACGTAGCTGCAACATAGCTAATAATTTCATGAGTTTCTAACATAGAACATTCCCTATCGATTTCATATTAACAAGGCGATGACTAAACACCACGATACCCAGAAGTAATAGGATATCGTCTATCACGACCAAACGCTCTACTAGTAATTTTTATACCCGGAGGCGATTGTCTCCGCTTATATTCATTTCTATCCACTAACCTAATAGCCCTAACGACGTCCGCCTGTTTAAAACCCGCAGCAATAATCTCGTCAGCCGATTGATCTAACTCAACATAACGTTCCAAAATAGGATCTAAAACATCATAGGGCGGTAAAGAATCGGCATCCACTTGATCAGGCGCCAACTCTGCCGAAGGTGGACGTGTAATAACCCGCTCAGGAATCACAGCAGAAAGACTATTTCTATAATTAGCTAATTGATAAACCAACAACTTAGGCACGTCTTTAATTGGCGCAAATCCACCGGCCATATCACCATACAAAGTGGCATAACCCACGCTCATTTCACTTTTATTGCCTGTGGTTAACAACAACTTACCTTTTTTATTAGACAGTGCCATCAAAATAACACCTCGACAACGCGCCTGAATATTTTCTTCCGTGGTGTCTTTAGCAGTCCCTTCAAAGACCCCTGCCAACATGCCTGTAAAAGCTTCGACTGCGGGAGCGATAGGAATAATATGGTATTTAACCTGTAACACCTCTGCTTCCAAAATAGCATCTTCATTACTCATATCTTGGGTATAAACTGAAGGCATTAAAACCACCTCAACCTTATCCGCACCTAATGCATCAACCGCCAACGCCAAAACTAAGGCAGAATCAATACCACCTGATAGGCCTAAAAGAGCCCCTTGAAAACCATTTTTTCTAGCATAATCTTTAATACCTAAGACTAAGGCTTGATACTCGCTAGAAATGTAATTATAAAGCGGGGCACAATGAGTCTTTATGAGACTTTCTCCATCAAAGTCCACCACACTGATTTGCTCTTTAAACTCTTCGGCTCTAAAAACGATCTGCCCCTTTGCATCGACCACAAAAGAAGCACCATCAAATATCAACTCGTCTTGCCCGCCGACTTGATTAACATAAACCAAAGGCAGTCCTGCCTCTTTAACTTGCTGACAAACAACAGCCTCTCGTTGGTGCACTTTTCCTGCATTAAAGGGTGAAGCATTCAGAGTTAACATCAATTCTGCGCCTGCATCTTTGTAAGTACTAATAAAGCCATCCGTCCATACATCTTCACAAATAGACAGACCTATAAAAACACCATTAAACTCAAAAACACCGGGCGTATCACCCGAACAAAAGTAACGCTGTTCATCAAAAACACCATAGTTTGGTAAAAACTGCTTTCGATAATTTGCAACAATGACGCCCTGATAAAGAACGACCGCACTATTAAATAGCTGCTCACCTTTAGCCTCGGGATAGCCTACGACCATGGCAATATCTGAGACGCGATCAGCTACTTCGTATATAGCATTATTAGCAGCATTTATAAAATCAGTTCTCAATAATAAGTCTTCAGCAGGATAACCTGTAATGGTTAATTCAGGAAAAACCACCAACTCTGCTTGCAACTGATCTCGCGCATAAGTTGCCGCCTTAACGATGGCTTCAACATTGGCCGATATATTTCCAACCTCAAAGTTAATTTGGGCAATGGCAATTTTTAATGACATGAATAACTCTGACTTAGGCTAAAAATAAGGAATGAACATCACAGGCAGCATTATACTTAATTTTTACGACAGAATTGAGCCTAGCAATAACGTAAAGACCTAAACCATCATCTAACTTGCATTTATCAACTTAGCTGGTATTTTTAAGGGGGTAGATAAGATTAAAAAAACCCACAAATACTATATGTAAATTTTTTGTCAATGTTTTGTATAAGTTTGTGATAGTATATATTTTTAACTAGATGCAGAGAAGCAACTATGACTGTAACTAATGATGACTCAGCGCAATACCTAATTAGAACAGTTTCTAAAAGATCTGGCGTTAAATCTGATCTTGTTAGAGCCTGGGAGCGCCGTTATCAAGCAGTTAACCCAATACGAACTGCTGGTGGGCATAGGGTATACACAGACCAAGACATTGCGCGTTTAAAACTTCTAAATGAAGCTACAAATAACGGGCACAGCATCAGCCAAATTGCCCAGATGTCACTTGATGACCTTAAGCAACTAATAAAAAATGAACTCCCCGCTATCAATCAAGAATCCATAGCGACTCCATCTATATCCCTAAATAGGGACAGATATGAAATTGCTCAAGACTACAATGATAAATGCTATGCAGCAGTACTATCCTTTGACGCCCGCGCTTTAGAGTCACACTTTGAAAACGCCATTGTAGAATTAGGTTCTGAAGCCTTTATTGAACTACTATTAAGTCCGTTACTCTCCAAGATTGGTGAGCGCTGGAAAAAGGGGGAACTTAGACCCGTACATGAACACATGACCTCGTCAGTGATTCGATCTCTTACGTACATTTTAAGAAATAATAACCCCTGCCCTGCTAATGCACCAAGAATGATTGTTAGCACCCCAATTGGTCAATTACATGAACTCGGCGCCTTATTGGCTGCAATTATGGCTGAACTCTGTGGTTGGCAAGTGACACACTTAGGTGCAAACTTACCCGCAGAAGAAATTGCCGCAGCCGTTAAATATACAAATGCCTGCGCATTAACATTAAGCATTAGTTTTGCTACCGAAGATAACGTTGTCGCTAAAGAAATAAGACGCATCAAAAAGTTAATTGGTAATGATGTGACCCTAATTGTAGGTGGGCGTGCAGCCAGTCACTTTCAGGGGGTATTAAACGAAGTAGGCGTGCCCAATATCCAAGGCTATGCCCATTTTAGAGAGCTTTTAAATCAGTTGGCTACTGAATATCACGCCAAACAACAAAACCTAAAGCTTAGTTTGATATAAAATCACCAGATCCTCCCTCTAAGTACCACAGCTAAATTAACCCCCATGACTTTTTGGACAACAAAAAAACTCACCGAGATGACAACCGATGAATGGGAGTCTTTGTGCGATCACTGCGGAAAATGTTGTTTACACAAACTAGAAGATGCAGAAACAGGTGAGATTTATTTTACTGATGTGGCATGCAAACTACTTAAAATTAATACCTGCCATTGCACGCAATATACCCAGCGCAACGAACTAGTACCTGAATGCCTAAATATTAAAACCTTAGATAGCGCAAATTATCATTGGTTACCATCAACCTGCGCCTATCGCTTACTGAATGACAATCAACCACTCCCAACATGGCATCCTTTAATTAAGGGCAACACCAAAGCTATGAAAAAGAAAGGCGTTTCTATCAGTAACTACGCAATCACAGAATCACCTAAATTAGATTTGGAAGATCACATCATCGACTGGGTTATCTAATCAGGCTTAAGATTAATACTAATCCCAGCTCCATCTACCGTTTTCTTCTTTTCTATTTCTGGCTCAGGAGACATTAAAAAACCACCGTTAAGCTCTAAAGGCCTACGCTTTACTTTAGGCTTAGAGTCAAAATATTCAATACCTTTACTTTGCCCAGATTTATTTTTATCAATTAACGATTCATAGTTTTCTTGATCATTAAAGGGTACAGAAAGATCTAAGGGCTTATAAAGCACATCGGGATCAATCTGAATAGGCGGGGTAATAACAACAGTTTTTTTTCTACTTTTCTTTTTTGATTTAGGCGCCTGCTCTAATGGCACAGAGTTTAATTGGGATTTAACGCCCTCATCCACAATGATTTCAGCACCTGAATTGATACTAAACGTACTAATGCAAAAGCTAACGACCACTAGAAAATTCAACAAAAATTTACGATAAATTACCATGTCAACATTTCCAACCAATCTAAACATTGTCACCCAGCCAATTAATAAACCTGAGTTAGATTACTTACAAAACACTTGCTGAAAACACAAAGACGCATAGCGCTTTGTGTTTTCAGGAGTCACATCTTTAAGCAATTAAATGCGCTTAAAGTTCGTCACCAATTTCAGTTTTATAAAATGGCCATTTTTTAACGTGTAAATATTTTCTAATAGGGGTTTTAATAACAGACACACATAAAGCAATAGAAAATAAGCACCATACAGCAGCATACTCATTAGGATCTGAAGTCGTAATATCTGAAATAAATGGTCCAATTAAATAATGAAAGCCTACAAAGCGCCAAGAACCATAAATCAACGGCAAACAAAAAGACACTAAAATATAAGTAAACGCATGTAAACCCCAATTAAAGCCAAATAACCATTTAACAGGATCAGACATTAATCCGTTTAAAGGCATTTGCCAAGCGATATGCCAAGCACCTGAAGTAGAACAAACGTTCGGACCACAAAAACCTTCTATACCAACATTACATGTACCCGCCCATGCAAATGGATACATTTTAATGAGCATTACTAAAGTACCTATACCGCAAAGGGTATAAACCGTCGTTTGAATCTTTAACTTCACACTATTTGGAATAAAGTACATCGCCACCATATTCACAAAGAACGGCTGAAAAGATACATGCAAATACCCTAACAACGTTAATATCTGATTATTGGGGTTATCACACAAATCAATATAAACATAAGTTGCTGCTTGCAATAACTCCATCAAAGCAAAATACGTTAACGGAATCCAAAGCTCCTTAGATTCCCCTTGCTTAATCGCAATATACGCTGCGGTACCTAGTCCTACGACAGCTAAAACACCTGACGCTTCTCCACTCCAACACATAAAACTCTATCCCCTGTTTTTTATAATTATTGAATAATACCTTTATAATCAGTACTACTCCACTGCATTGCTCAACATAAACTTTGCTATTGTATTACAAATACCCTTTATTTGAGTGCAGAAAAAGCATCTAAATCAGCGACTGCAGCAGCCGTGCGTCTAATGAGCTCTTTATTACTTTCAAGATGCATCATGTCACCAATAGCCAAAGTGACCAACATTGCTTCAAACGGATAAACTAAATGTGCACGATATCTCTCAAAAAGCTCTATATCATTAACGCTATTAATGCCTTCGTTTTTAAGACAATCTGCGTAAAGCTTTATTAAATCCTGCTCATGTAATTTACGCGTTTCCGGCTCCAATGCGGTTGCTAAAAAATAGGCAACATCACTAATACCTTCACCGAACCGAACTAATTGCCAGTCTAACAACCCCGGCCTAGCTTGATCCCAAAATAAATTACCCGGATGACAATCATGATGCACCATTGTTTGAGTCGCATCGCTCAAAAAACGCATCACTTTGCTCCTATTACGCGCATATTGCACCGCTGGGGCATGCAAACTAAATGGCACTATTTCCGCCGCTTTTTTAAGCCCCCTCTTCATTAAAGGGACGGCCAACAAACTACCCAAAAAGTCCTCAATCCGTCGCACTGGCCCAGCCAACCATTTATACTGCTGAGTAAAATGCGCCTTATCCCAATAATAGGCATGAAAATGAGCCAACTGTTTTATAACTTCTTGAGCTTGATCAACAGATAACACATCACTCGGTTTACCTGGAACAGCCTCAACACCTGCTAAATCAGAGAGCACCAAAACAGCCCCCTTACCTAATTGACTCTCACCCGCCAAAAGCTCAGGCATAATAAGCGCTTGAGGACGGACTACTTCATTATAAAAGCGTACCTCTGTGTGCAACAAGCGAGGCAAAGCCGTAATTAATTTAGCCTGCCAAGACAACGAGGGCAACTTTACAAACCAATGTTGGGGTAAAAAATGCGGGGCGTTATGTTCAACCGTAAGACGAATTCTAGTCGTGGTTCCTATATCAACTGAAACCACATTAACCTTAGAAACCACAATAGAATCGTCATGCTTATTAACAACACATTGTGCCCAGTGAACAGTCAAATCACTGGGCTGTGCTACAAAAATATCACTCATTAAATCAATCTATCAAACAGCCCCGTTAAAAGCATCGCTATCAATATAAACATCAACAGACTGCCTAGGAAATAAAGTCGCAACAGGTAAATCCGCACCCGCTCTCCATGCCTTAACAGCCTCTTGCTTATTAGCCCCCGTAATTACAAAAATTAGTTCGCAGGTATCACTTAAGGCTTTAGCACTGATTGATACTCGCTCAGAAGGCGGTTTAGGTGAATTATAAACAGCATGTGTTAAGGCATTAACATCATGCACATGCCCAGGAAATAAACTCGCTGTATGCCCATCTTCACCCATACCTAACAACACTAAATCAAAAGGTAATGCCTTAGCCACCACATCCGCATAGGCTTTAGCACCCAACTCGGGACCTAACTCTGCAGGAATATTAAAAATCTGCTCAGCAGGTATTGCAACTGTATCTAGAAAACTCTTTTCAGCCATCAAGCTATTTCTGTCAGCATGATCAACAGGTAAACAGCGCTCATCCCCATGATAAATAAACCATTTAGACCAATCCAAATCTGCCTTAGCCAACAAACGATATACTTTTTCTGGCGTACTACCACCGGCTAAAACTAATTTAAAAGCGTCATTTTTAGCGATTGCCTGCTCTGCTGCTTTAAGAATTTGTTCATAAACGGCTACAGCAACCTCATCTGAGGAACCAAAAGTATGCCAACGACTGTTTTCCTGCATTTATTTACACTCCGGTGTTAAAGAACTACGCCACGATTGGACGCTTTTTTCAAATAATCGACTATCCTCAGGCCCCCATGAACCTGCCGGATAGGTTACAACATAATCGCGTTCATTCGCCCAAGTTTGCAAAATAGGATCTACGATACGCCACGCATATTCAACTTCATCAAAACGCAAGAATAATGAGCGATCACCTTTCAAGACATCTAATAATAAATCTTCATAAGCATCAATCGCTTTTTCATCATGATTTCTAAAGCTAGCATCTAGACTACTGGTGCGCGTCTTCATCTCTAAGCCGGGTTCTTTAACCGTCATCTCGATACGAATACACTCTTCTGGCTGAATACCCATCAAAATCCAATTTTGATTCATACAATGCAAGGTAGTATCTTTAAAAAATTGCAGCGGCGGATGTCTAAAACAAATCGAAATAGTTGATTGCGCCTTCGCCATACGCTTACCGGTCCGCATATACATAGGCACACCACGCCAGCGCCAGTTATCGATATAAAGCTTCATAGAAGCATAAGTTTCAGTAATACTATTTTCAGGTACGTTATCTTCCTGCAAATAACTTTTTACTTTTTCACCCTTAATATGCCCTTGACCATACTGCCCTCGAAAGGCATAACTATGCACCGCCTCTTTTGGGATAGGTCTAATCGACTTAAGCACCTTTACTTTTTCATCTCGTAAAGATTCCGCATCCATTGAGGCAGGGGGTTCCATCGTTACCAAGGTTAGCAATTGCAACAAATGGCTTTGCAACATATCACGCAAGGCCCCAGAACCATTGTAATAATCACCTCGTCCTTCTATACCCAACTCTTCTGAATGGGTAATTTGTATATGATCAATATAATTACGATTCCACAGCGGCTCTAACATGACATTAGCAAAGCGGAATACCAAGACATTTTGCACCATGCCTTTACCCAAATAATGATCAATGCGATAAATCTGTTCTTCGGTTAAATAGCGACTAATCCGTTTTTGCAAAGCTTGCGCGCTATCCAAATCATAACCAAACGGCTTTTCGATAATAACGCGGCGCCAACCCTCATCTTCATCAAACAAGTGATTGTCGCTTAAGCGTTCCATCACAATTCCAAAATCAGCGGGACTAATAGACAGGTAAAACGCCATATTTCTAGAAAAACTAACTTTATCAGCCAGAACTTTAGCTAAATCGGAGTAACATTCAACCTGCCCAATATCACCTTGATGATAATACAAGCGCTCACTAAAACGCTCAAACACTGCTTCATCAAATTCGCTCTTAACTTTAGCGACAATCATATCTCTAACTTCAGACAACCATTTTTGCTGATCCCATGGTCTACGCCCCACCGCCAAAATCTTTGTGCCTTCGGGCAAACGATTAGCCACATCCAAATGATAAAGTGCCGGCATTAATTTAATGCGCGATAAATTACCCGTCGCTCCAAAAATCACATAGGTACAAGGTTCAGCATTCATCATAATCCCCAGTTAAACAGTGTAAGTTGTAGAGGCAGTTTTACCGCCATGCCCGGTCCAATCAGTATGAAAAAACTCCCCTCTGGGTTTATCTGTACGCTCATAAGTATGCGCACCAAAGTAATCGCGCTGTGCTTGCAACAAATTAGCCGGTAAGCGTTCGGTTCTATAACCATCATAATAAGCCAGTGCCGAAGAAAACGCAGGGGTAGGAATTCCTAATTCAATCCCCATAACCACGGCCTTACGCCAACCCGCATCGGCCTTATTGATGGCATCAACAAAGAAATCAGCTAACAACAGATTTTCTAAGTCAGGATTACCCACATACGCTTGTTTAATATCATTTAAAAACTGACTACGAATAATACAACCGCCCCGCCACATTAACGCAATCTCACCGTAATTAAGTGACAAATCATATTCTTTAGAGGCCTCACGCATTAACCTAAAGCCCTGCGCATAAGAAATAATCTTAGCTGCATACAAAGCATCACGAATAGCATCAATCATCGCGGCTTTATCACCACTAAAACTCTTTGTCGCCTTAGGTAATATTTGCGCAGCTTTAACGCGTTCTGATTTTTGAGCAGACAAACAACGGGCAAACACCGACTCCCCGATTAAGGTTAAAGGAATCCCTAAATCCAAAGCATTAATGCCCGTCCATTTACCGGTACCTTTTTGCCCTGCCGTGTCTAAAATTTTATCAACCAACGGTAAGCCATCCGCATCTTTATAAGCCAAGATAACCGAGGTAATTTCTATCAAATAAGAGCTCAATTCACCTTTATTCCACTCAGTAAAAATGCCATGCATTTCATCAGCACTTAAACCTAAGCCCTCAGATAATAACTGATAAGCCTCGCAGATTAATTGCATATCACCGTATTCAATTCCGTTATGCACCATCTTTACATAATGACCTGCGCCATTATCACCGACCCACTCACAACAAGGATCACCGTCTACTTGGGCACTGATGGCTTGAAAAATTGGTTTAACTGTAGGCCAAGCCGCTTTGTCACCACCCGGCATTATTGAGGGCCCATTTCTGGCGCCCTCTTCACCACCGGAAACACCGGTACCAATGTAACTGATATTTTGTGCTTTAAGACTTGCCGTACGGCGATTGGTATCCGTAAATAAAGAATTACCGCCATCGACAATAATGTCACCAGGCGCTAACAGAGGAACTAACTTATCAATGTATTGATCAACAACCTCACCAGCCTTAACCATTAACATGACAATGCGTGGACTACTTAAACTATCAATCAACGCTTCTAATGAGTGACTACCCACCACCAAAGTATCTTTAGCGGGCCCCTCTAAAAACTCATCTACAACACTGGTGGTACGATTATAAACAGCCACTTTAAACCCATGGTCGTTCATATTTAAAACTAAGTTTTGACCCATTACTGCTAAACCAATTAAACCGATATCCGCCTTCATGTTAGCCCCTCTGCAATGATTGTAAGACCAAATCTTAGCATACTTTTTTAACAGTTCTACAGCGCTAAAAGTCTAATAAATGGCAAATAACGCCCCATGTTTAAAATCTCCACCCAAAATTGATTCATAATTAAACTCTAGAAAATAATTTTAATGCCAAAACTTACATTAACTCTTGACTAGCCGTCATTAATCGAGTCTAATAGCCGTCTTTTGTAGCATTGCCCAGGTAGCTCAGTCGGTAGAGCAGAGGACTGAAAATCCTCGTGTCGACGGTTCGATTCCGCCCCTGGGCACCATCTACAAAACTAAACAATAAAAATCAAAAGCCCAGGTAGCTCAGTCGGTAGAGCAGAGGACTGAAAATCCTCGTGTCGACGGTTCGATTCCGCCCCTGGGCACCATGAATTCCAAAGGCCCCTATCTGATAGGGGCCTTTTTTATGCCTGACCGTTTCTGGTGACAGGGATTATTCCGGTACCAACCTAGCAACATGTTTGAATTTAAACTCAACCATTTCTCTTATCATGAAAGAAGATTACATTTATTTCTGCTCTCCCATTAACGCGTTAGTTGAAGGTATCTACGAAGAAAAAATCCCTTTTACTGACATCAAAAAACACGGTGATTTTGGACTGGGTACTTTTGACCATTTAGATGGTGAAATGGTCATGATTGATGGCAACATCTATCAAATGACCGCGGATGGAAAAGTAACCCAAGTTGACGAAAACACCTTAACGCCCTTCTCCTGTGTCACCTTCTTTAAAGCCTTAACAGAAGATACTTTAGATGGCGTCGTAAACCATCAAGCTTTCTTAGCATGGTTGGAGAGCTTACTACCCTCTCGTAATATCTTTTACGCCATTCGTGTTGAAGGGCATTTTGAGCACGTTAAAGTTAGATCAGTACCCAAAACAGAAAACTATAAACCCTTAGTGGAAGTGGCCGAGACTCAGCCAGAATTTGAATTTAGCAACATCAAAGGCACATTAGCGGGATTCTATACACCCTCCTACCTTTCTTCAGTCAGCGTACCCGGCTTGCATTTACACTTTATCTCTGATGATTTTGAGCACGGTGGGCATTTGATATCTTGCCGACCCAACGGCATTAAAGTGGGTGTGCAATTTATTCATTCACTCAAAATGGATTTACCGATGAGTCTTGATTATTTAAATTGTGATTTTAAGAGGGATACCGCCAAGGATTTGGATAAAGCGGAGAAGTAGGATTTGCTCTTAAATAAAAAAACATATAATACAGTTAAAAATATTTCACATAAACTTAAAGAGTAAGGACAATTCGACTTTAAAAAAATCCTTACTCAATCCAAATTTAAATTTATGGTCGATATTTTTTTAGAACGCTATTTATAACTATCACATTTACTATCACATTTAGTAGTACACTCAAAACTAGATTTAAACCCCGCTGAAAACCGGTCACTCAAATCTCCACCACGCTCACCAACCTTTTCCATTTCTTCTTTACTTTCTTTCTCACATTTATCTTTACACTGATGCAAACACTCATAATATTCTTTTGATTCAGCAGCGTATGTTGGCGAAAAATAAGTCATTGAGACAAATATAAAGAACAATAAGACTGGAAATTTATTAATCATAAAACACCCTAAAAAATATTAAAAAATTATCAAATATAGATCCTATGCAAAAGGACCAAGCAACCCTAAAATAAGAGCTAAAATAATAACTCGAAGTAAATGTACATCCTTGCTAAACAAGTTAGATCTACTAAATACAATAAGCATTCCTACAACATACCAAATCAAAACTAACACTAAAATAATCATATTCACAAAATACTATAAACAAAAAAAACAATCCCCAAACTTGATGTTTTTATCTTAATTAGAATAATTGTTTATATATCAAAATCGAAATCACTTATGTCAGGTGTTGAACTACTATCTAAACTACTTTGCATCTCAGATAAACTATTATTAATTGCGTTTGCTGTAACTGCACTAGCGACTAAATTCCCAACGGCAACTCCTGTCATCACTCCGAGAGCTGTTTTGAGAGTGTCATTACCTTTGTTCATCCCCCCAGATAGCACTTGATTATAATTAGCAGGGTTTGCCCGAGCCAACATCAGCATTTTGATGGCTTCGGGATCCCCACTACTCAAAATATAATCTTCTGCTTCTTTTCTACGTTTTAAAATTTCTTTTTCTGCATCTTCTTTTTTCTTTCTTTCTTCACTATTACCAATAGCACCTAGAATAAACAAAATTAAGATCACCCACATCCACCAAGTCATTATTACCTCACTATTTTTTGAAATATACGTCTATTAATTATGCATGAAAACTATTGAAATCTAGTAGAATTAAATAGTTAATTCAAAACATATTCTATATTCTTTCTACATAATTACAAATACTTTTAATTAATAACCGCACGGGCCTCACATGAAATGTGGGGCTTTTTTTTGCCTTAAATTTAGGAGAATCCTATGCTGAAAATAACCCACCCCGAGCAACTCAAAAACGGTTCGAGTCCCACCCTTACCCAAATTGTCAATCAACGCATTTTTGAATTGGGTGATATCACCATCCACATCATCGAACCCGATGACATCATTTCCGACATCGAATCCAAACTCGAACTTCCCATCATGACCAATCTGTTTGACTCACTGACCTACCCCGACCCAGACTTTGTGCCCAGTTTTGAAGTATTGGAAGATCACGGTGATTTTTACGAAATGATGTTCATACTTTCTGACGGTGATGACGCCATTTTGATCTTCATTCCAAAGACGGCAGGTGTAGACCCTCAATTACTGTCGATGTGTGCCGAATATTCAATTATAGGCGACTCAGTTTAGACGCTTATTCAGAGAGCGATACGCTTTTTTGGGTATCTTATTTGAATATCCGCCAACCAAAGGAACCACCATGTTCATCCTGACTTTACTCATCATTTCACTTATCTCTTTGCTGTTCAGCACCACCCGAGTATTTGGCTTCTTCAGTCTGGTACTCATTTCGTACATGTACCCATTGCTCATATTTTTACTTATTAGTCTTGCGGGCATTTACTTTTACTTCACCAATATTAGGACATAACCATGAATATCATCAATCAACTCTTAGATTTAAACGAAGACTCAATAAGCATCGAAGCCTTATGGATTTTGGGCTTGGATCCTGACGATTTCGACTTTGAACCTGAGTCGTAAAACCCTCGCAGTACCAGCAAGTCTTTTTTAACCAACCACCCCCCTCACCCTTTTCCCGATAACGCCAACATCAGTCACTTTAATGTGGAGAATTGCGTTCGCCTGAAATTCGGTGTGGGGATCTTTGGAAATAACCCATGATCACAAAAAAATTAGTACCCGTAAACCTAAGAACCACCATCACCGCCGATCTGTTCGGTGTTCATTATCCCTTCAGACTGGAACCTGCGATATTTGGTTTGGCCGAAAATCTGTCCGAGGATTACACAGGTGCCTATTGGGATATGTGGACACTTTCAAATGGAGGATTTTATATGTGTCCCAGCTGTGAGGATCTTTTCAGCGTCAGCAGTATGAATGGATTTGAAGATCAGATGTCCAATGATGCTTTTGGCATAACGGCCTGTCTGTATGCCTACAATCATTTGTCATTTTGCAGAATCGATGGCTTTGAGGAGGTCTGTGCCGAACACTATTATGATTTACGAGATTTCATGTTGGAGCACCCTGAGGCGGGGTTGATTCTGAGGGCCATCGACTAGCCCAAAACGCTGTGGGGGACTGGAAAACTAGCAAACTGAAATTCTGGGAGGCCCCAAATCACGGGTGGCTCAGTTTGGGTCACGCTGAGTCGGGGTTGATCCTGAGGGCCATCGACAAGCCAAAAAAACTACGGAGCACCGAAAAACTGGAAAGCTGAAATCCTGACGTGCGTCCCTAGATCGCCAGCTTTTCAGAATTTCAGTTTTTTGTGTCTTCCCCCCCCTGTTTTACAAGATGAGTAAGTTCTTTGGTTCCAGATTGTGTAAAAACTAGAAACCTGAGATTCTCATCGTTCCAGATTTTCAGTTTCTCAGATCCTTTGGCGCTAAAGCTAAGGGCAAAAAAAAAGCCGGTCCTAATGTTCACGTAAGAGCACTAAGACCGGCAATTTTAAGCTGAAGTCTTGACTAACATAAAACCAGTTACGTCAGGATTTCATTTTTTTACTAGCTTTGCGGTTCCAACAAGGAAAAAAGTTTAGCACCATGAGCACCTACGGTCACCATCCATCGATGTAAAACAGGGTCTTCCCCTGTATATTTATCAATAAGTATGTTCATTTTACCCTTGCCAGTATTGACTTTCTTTCCGGCAACTTCAGCAAGCTTCATTTTGGTATTAATACCCTCATTGATAGTTGCCTTAACTGCGTCAATAAGTTCTGCATCTGCTTTTATCGCTTCAGCATGTTTTATAGTATTGATTTCATCGTCACCAACTTTCTCAACACTTAACAAAATATCTTCATAAGAACTTCCATCTTCAATAGTGTACCCATAAGACACATTATTTACGACATTACCTCTTCGTTTGATATTTTCAAACTCAACCACTTTCACATTATTTTCTTTTGATACTGTAACCAAAGTGTATGCACAATCACAATCATCAAGTGTGTCACTAGTGCCAGCATGCACAGGCTTACCATTTTGATCTAAGTTTTTGTTTACATGAGCCAACGCAATGACAGTACCTCCCTTAGCAACGAAAGTCCTTATAATCTCATTGACTTGGCTAGCCTCATCTTTTTTCATTAAACTAAAAAACTTCTTAGCGGTATCAATGAATACAATGACATCTTTAGCGAAATCATTAGCAGTCAACTCTTTTAAGTTTATTAAAAAATCACTCGCTTTGAAGTTTTTATATCCCGTTGATAGCATGTTAAAACCATATTCATCAGCTATTCGATTCTTTTCTAACAACCCTTTAGCTGTATCATCCATATTCAGATAATAAAGCTTATTTGGATTAATGCATTCTTCCCTAATTGCATTCATTATCAAACTAAAACTCAACAAAGTTTTTCCTGTATTAGGTGCGGCATAAAGAAAGGTATATTGACCTTTAACTGCAATGCCTTCCATAACATAATCAGGTTCGACGGCATTTTTCTCTATTTCAGCAGAATGGCCTCTCAATGAAAATTTATCAAATGGATTAACATAATTCACTATTTCACTGACTGGATTGGAATCATTCGCCGCTTCTGAAGATACAAAATCTTCACAAACTTCAAAGGCGTCTAAACTCTCAGAACATATACCCATCCAATCAATACCTTGAGCATCCAACTTCTTGGTCAGGGTTTTGATAGTGACTGGGTTTTCAACATCTGTTTTGAAAGACCGCCACTTTGACTCCACTTCTGATCTCCCCTTGTAAGACTGACCATTGCTGGACCAGTTATCTGCAAGAGTCAAACCTTCTTCACTACCACCCGTTTCATGAAAAATAGCCATAAGTGTTTGCAACCAATCCTCATATCCACAATCTGGTGACGTGAGACATAAAATTGATGCAAGCAGCTCATGTGGAGTGGAAAGCACAACAGATTCAGTTTTTTGTTCTCTGGGTTGTAAAGGTCTTGGTGCTGGGCGACCGTTATGTCTGTCAATCGCATCCACAAAATCTTGATTAACTTCAGATAACTCACTCGATGAATCTACTTCACAAATATCAACTTCTTTATCTTTGCTCGGTGGCAAAACAACCATCGTTCGCCCAGTTTTTACATCCAAACGATCAGGATGCACAGTGGTAGAATGAGTATTAGTTTTGGCATATACATCTTTTGGCCTTTTGAAAAAATGATGCTCACCTTTCTTGGTCTTAGTGATCAATAAAGGACTGATATCGAATGCTTTTTCAATTTCATATAGTTTAGCTTTAGATTCAGGTGTATCAGCATCGAAAACAATATAACCGTCACCGACTATAAATCCCACCTCATGATCAGGATGTTGAGTCCAATAACCACGAATTTTCTCTTCAGATAAACCGTCAAGCCAACCATCCCACTTTTCTGCTGTAACCTTACCCTTCGGCTGTAAGGGAATAACCTTAAATCCGAAGTGAAACCAATACACTGCGCTGTCTAAAAAACTCTTGAACTCATAAGGGGGGGTAATTTTTGTATCAGGAATCGCGTTCACGATATCTTCTCCTTAAAAAAATAATTTAATGGAGAAATTATAAGGCCCGCTCTTTGCGGAAGGAACATTCAGCTTGCTCAAGGCTTAGTAGAAATGCTGGGTATATTATCTATATTATCATCTGTTATCTTTGTGAGCATTCAAAGATCTTCTTACAATTTCAAATTAAGCTGATCTTCATCGATCAACTCGTTAAAATTTTACTACTCAATATATGAATGTCAACAGGGGCAGATAAAAATAAAATAATCACAGTTCATGACTTATTATTTTTTAACTCGACCCCCCAATCCTTTTGAGAATTTAGATTCCCACACACAGTGACATTTTGTCGAAAAACTGCCCCCTTGAAAAACTGAAATCCTGAAAAACTGACCTTGCCGCCCCCCCTGTATTACATGGGTCCAAATCGATAGGTCACTGCGGGAGTTTTGGACACCATTCTGAACTCCAGTTTTCCAGTTTTACAAAAAATCACCGGCCTCTTAGATTTTCAGTTTTCACCAACCTCCTCAGTTTTCCAAACACCCATTCCGCCCAACTCTGCCCAGTTTGCCCAACTACCCACACCTCCAAAATGGGTGTCTGGACGCTGAAAATCGGTCGTACCTCACACCCAAACCCTGACACCACGGCATTTTTGGTGTCCCGCCCTGACGGTGGCCCTAACGCACACCGCCGCTGCACCTGAGACGCCCGGCGTTTGACTTCGCCGTAATCCAGTTAACACCCATCGTTTTACCCATCAACCTTAACCCTTAGGAGACCTATGCGTACCATCCTCAAAATTGCCTTTATCGTTATAGCTGTTTATTGGCTAAATCCCATGAACACCGACTCTAACCCCCACCAACAAACCCTGTCCCAATTTGTGTCACTCAATAGCACCGATGAATATGTCTTGGCCAAATTTCAAACCTTGGAAAATATCCATCACCTGTTCGTAAAACACATCCCCTACACCGATATTCCCTACGGCAAAATCGACGCCAATCTATCTGTCATGGTGCATTACCGGTATCACATCAAGCTCAGTGAATTGAGTTACAGCCTGAATGATGACACCCTTGTGTTCACCTTGCCCCGATTGTACTTGATGACACCGGTGGCCCATGACACATCGACACTGAGCAGAAAATGTCATTCGGTGTTATTGGCTTCCTGCAAAAACACACTGAACACCTTGATGACGGAGGTGTCGTCAGTGTTGGCCGATAGAGGTAAAGACCATAAACACAATGTATATGACGTCGCGGCCAAAGCATTGGCCGATCGCTTCGATGCCTTCATGAAACTCAATGAAAAGCCTGTTTTTTATCGAGCCATCGTGGTGGTTTTTGAAGATGAAAACACGCCATCTCAACGTGTATTTCGATACTGAATTCTCATCAACACCGCTCCGTCACTCCCCCCTAAAACCTAAGATTTCTATGCATTTTTGTAATTATTTCATGCATTTTGAAGCCAAAAGCTATCGATTTCCACGTTCTTTTTAGTCCTGTTTCACCCTAAAAGTACTACCCGAAATCCATATTTTTAACCACTAAATCCGGAGATTTAACGATCACTCCAACCCTAAAAACCATCCATTTTTATCTAACTTTTTCAATCAAACCCTGAGGTATTCTTATGAAAACAGCAACACATACAACCACCCCATTTGTATCCTTAAAATCTGCTAAAACATCAAAGATTGGCCTGCGCTCTGAAGGCTCTATTCATTACCATGTTCTGGCCGATCAAGCGTCAAACCTGTACTTCAACATCACCGGTAATGACGATGACGGTTATTATTCCAAAGAACTCATTTCGGTGGATTCTATCGAGAAGTTACTCAAAGACATCAAACCCAACGTCGGTATTTCTTCATCTGTGTTTAGGAAAGCCTTTATTGGTCAATCCAACAATAATCCGGCCTTTCTTGCCGCCATTTTGAGATCGGAGAAACTACTCAAACCCATGGAAGATGCCGTCAAGAAACACTGCATCGGTATCGACTTGGGGAAGTGGAAATCTGACATGCTAAAGCTGTCGGGTAAAGCCGAAAAGTTCTTGCAGGAAGTCCCCCAAAAATCATTACCTAAATCTGTAGATCCAAGCAACGATCTTGATGACACCGAGTTTGATTTGCTACAACCCAAGTGATGGTGTTTTTCACCGACTCTGTGTTGGGATTTATGACTACCCAAACGACCGGAGACTGACAGTAACCCCCGCACCACCCAAAAGGGCATTGACCTAAGCTACTGACTGTAAAGGCTTAATGACCGCCCTTTTGGCATTGTTCCCAAGACTACGATTCCTTGGCTCTCATGATACGTCTGGCTCAGCGTCATTTCGTGTGTTTTTCATCTGTTTATCCATTCAAACGGAGATATTCCTATGCTCACCAAGTTTAAATTTACCCAGAAAGCCCTAGAAGCCTTACCGCCCCATCCTTTAGCATCCAAAGCCACTGATCAAGAGTACAGTGACACCGTAGTCATCGGTCTTAAGCTGTTGGTGGGTAAAAAAGGCAACAAACGCTTTTTATTTCGTTACCATCTAAGAAATCGCAAGTGTTCCACGTCCTTGGGTACCTTCGGGGCCATCAGTGTGGATGAAGCCCGTGTATTGGCCAATCAATATAAAGCCTTGGTCAGTCAGGGTCGGGATCCCAAGCAAGAACGTGATGAATTTAAGAACCGCATCTGTTTCGGTGAATTTATCCATCAGCATTACCTACCCCATGCTCGAAGTTATAAACGCAGTATCGACAGTGATGAATCCAAGTTCAAGCACTACCTCCTCCCCAAGTTTGGTGATGTACCTTTGGCCGATATCACCACCAAGCAGGTTCAGAACTACCACAATTTCATCAAAGCTAAACTGTCACCCGCCACGGCCAACCGGCATTTGTCTTTATTACACAGGATCTTCAACTTAGCGATGCAATGGGGTTATCTCGAAAAGAATGTCTGTACCGGCATCAATAAGTTTCAAGAAAACAACAAGCACCAACGATTCCTGAATAACGAAGAAATTCGCAATTTGTTTTATGCGGCGGACAGTGATGACAATATCTATGCGGCGACCTATGTCAAAATCTTGTTACTGACCGGTGTCAGGCGTTCTGAAGGCTTGGGTATGAAATGGGATCATCTACAATTGGATGGCCCTAAGCCCATGTGGTATGTGCCACACACCAAATCGGGTAAATCCAGATATGTCATTTTGAACCCGATGGCGGTGGAAATACTGAAATCTTTACCGAAGGTCTACGGCAATCCTTATGTGTTTGTGGGTAAGGTGGCGGGGCAACCTATCATCAACCCCATTAAGGCGTTCAAGCGGATGTTGGATTTGGTGGGTATTGAGTCCAATTTTAGACTTCATGACCTGAGACATACCCATGCCAGTTTGATCATCAATAATGGCGGCACGCTTTATGACGTCCAATCGGCATTGGCTCATGCGAACAGCAGTATCTCAGAACGGTATGCCCATTTGAGTGAAGAGAATCGCCTCAGAACCAGTTACAACATATCGAGTGTGGTGGCAGGAGCGATCAAAACTAGGTAATTTGCGTCAATAATCAAAACTTCCTGTCACTACCCTGTAAGTCAAACCCCGATATTCCATACATTGGGTTGTATAGACCATCACCAAAAACACATACTGTCGATTTATGAGAGGAATTTCAAACTCGTATTATCCATCGAGAATATTGAAAAGACAGCCTGAAAGACAGGAAGTGTTACCGGAGAAAAAAGCCGTCAGCCACATGAATTTTTAAGTAATCAAGGACTGAAAATCCTCGTGTCGACGGTTCGATTCCGCCCCTGGGCACCATGAATTATAAAGGCTCCTATCTGATAGGGGCCTTTTTTATGCCCGAAGGTTTCTGGTAACTGAGATTATTCTGGTACCAACCTAGCAATCTTAATGGTCCATTTAATTCTAAGGATGTGGAAATTAATAACACTGAATTTGAAAGGAAATGGGATGAGTATTTTAATTAAAGGTAAAACGGTGCATTTTGATGACCGTTACTTGCATGTTGAACTTGACGATGGTCGAATCATATTAACACCTATGTCTTGGTACAAAGATCTACAAGCTGCAACCTTTAAACAGTTGAGCAACTACCAGTTTATTTGTCAAGGAACGGGCATAGAATGGCCTGAATTGGATTACCATTTAAATATTGAAAGCATGTTAATGTCGCAAACAAAAGACAAAGCCGCATAAAACACCAAAGGCTCCTATCTGATAGGGGCCTTTGGTGTTTTATGCCTAAAGATTTTTTGTGGCTGAGATTATTCCTATCCAAAATTGTCATGTAACTGACACGACCAGATATTATTTGATGTGATAGGATGCTGGCCAGAGGGTATACGAATGGATAACGACATATTAATAAATCAAGCTAGGCAGCTTTATGCCTCATTAAAGATTAAGCAACAATTGGAACAGTCACTTCGTCTTGACAGCCTTTTAAATAAAGCTTACGACCGCTATCAACGCCGATTAAATCGGTGTGTTTTGTGCTATCGGTCTCGTGCAACCGAATGTGATAGATTTATGTTAGGCAAATTTTGTCCGCATAAAAATGATGACAAAACAGATTCATGTGCATCTAAACAAACAAGTTTAATAAACGAAAATTGATAGTTTTTTAAATCAATACAACAACCCCACCCATCTGTAGTATAGGATTGTTGGTTGACTTAAAATTTAGAACTTATAGTTAAAGCCAATTTTGGCAGTGTGTATACCACTGATGCTATCAGAGGTAGATAAAGTGGCTATAGGTGCACCATTTAGATTGTTTATGGTTCCAGAAGTATTTAGAGCCGTATCAATGCCAAGATATAGATACTCTAATTTCACAGATATTTGCTTAGCTAGTGAGAACCATTCAGCGGGAAGCGCTTGTTCTATGCCCCCTCCTATAGCATAACCAACGTTAGCATTCGCTACAGAACAGTGCCCATCACCAACTGGGGTTGGAGTGCCATGTATATTAAAATCAAAATTGGTTTGAGTGTTGGTAAAAACAGCACCGCTTTTTAGATAAACTAGAGATTTATCTAACGCATAACCTAAGCGAGCCCCAACAATACCATTCCCATATAAGCCACCAACATTAGTACTGTGAGTAACACTTATAAATTTCGGTATTGGGTTGTTAGGTCCAGCAGTACCGCCTCCTACATCTAGAGAACCATACTCACCTTCTAAACCCACCAAATAAGGTGTCTCACCAATTTGCCAGTTATAACCGACAGTACCACCTCCAATAAAACTTGCATCAGTGTCGTAACTGTATGACTTATTAGGAAATAAAGTAGTGTCGTTTATAATAGGTCCAGACGAAGTCGTTCTGGCACTTGATGCACCTCCAATATAACCGCCAACATAAACTCCAGTCCAATCATATGTCAATTTATCAGTAGTGTTATCTGCAAATGTAGCACTTGAAAGTGCAAGTAAGCCAAGAGGCAATATAAATAATTTAAGTTTCATTGAGATAACCAAAGCAGGGGATTGATGATGATTCAATATATCAAATGCGAAAACAATAAGCCACATAACATTAAAAATGAGCGCTGTTTATAAAAAACACCTGTAAATTTTTAAAACCGCTTGATAGTTTCTTGACCAATCCAAAGTAACCGTTAGGCTTAAGTGTAGGTTTTTTTTATAAACAGGAATAAAGGATCATAAAATAAGTAAATATGATTAGAGCCCTATCAATGTCAGTACTATTAATTACTGTAAGATCATTTTAAGAATGTGTTAAAGACTTGACCAAACCAACAACAGTCAGTTTTATACAAACCGAACTGGAATTTTGATGCATCAAAAACCATTTCTACCCAATAAAATTTGTGTCGTCTGCAATCGTCCGTTTGTGTGGCGCAAAAAATGGGCTAAACAATGGGACCAAGTTAAATATTGTTCCGAGCGTTGTCGCCGTCAACCCAGAAAGACCGCTGAATTATGACTACCCTTCGATTAATTTTAGGTGACCAACTCAACCCCTTACACAGTTGGTTTACAAATACTGACCGGCAGGTGATCTATACCCTAATGGAAATCCGGCAGGAAACTGATTATGTTCTGCATCACGGCCAAAAAATCTTAGCTCTATTTGCAGCAATGCGTGATTTTGCTCAGCAACTTGCTCAACACGGCCATCGTGTGCACTATCTAAAAATCGATGATATTGATAACAAACACGCCTTACCAGCCAACCTGAATGCTTTGCTAGCCTATTATCAAATAGCGCATTTTGAATACCAACTCCCTGACGAATGGCGTTTGGATCAACAATTACAAGGCTATTGCCAGTCTTTACCAATCAGCCACCAAGTTTACGATACTGAACATTTTTATACCCAACGCTTCGAAGCGTCCCAGTTATTCAATTCCCGCCCGAATTGGTTAATGGAAATGTTTTATCGACGCATGCGCATCAAACATGCTGTGTTGCTAGATGATAAGCAGAAGCCTAATGGCGGTAAATGGAATTTTGACCATGACAACCGAAAACCTTGGCGAGGCACACCCAATATTCCGCCTGACAAGCGGCTAAGTCATGATCATTCCCAGCTTTGGCAAGATATATTAACTGCGACTGTTCCCAGTTTTGGTACTGTTAAAGCTGAGGATATACGCTGGCCACTTAATCGAAGTGAAGCCTTGCAGCAACTTGATGATTTTATCCAGCATGGATTGCCTTATTTCGGCGACTTTCAAGATGCCATGACTCAACATAGCTGGCGATTGTTTCATTCACTATTATCATTTGCGCTTAACAGTAAAATGCTCAATCCCCGCGAGGTAGTCAGTAAAGCTGAAAGCGCCTGGCGAAACGGACAAGTCCCACTAGAGGCCTGCGAGGGTTTTATCAGACAGATTTTAGGTTGGCGTGAATATATTCGGGGGGTGTATTGGGCAAAAATGCCCGCTTACCTTGAGCACAATTTTTTTGCTCACCATCGCCCACTACCTACCTGGTTCTGGACGGGTGAAACGCAGATGAATTGTCTGGCAAGCGCAATTGGCCAATCACTGCAAAACGCCTATGCGCATCATATTCAGAGACTCATGATCATTGGCAACTTTGGCTTACTAGCAGGGCTATCACCTATAGCTTTGCATAAATGGTATTTAGGCATTTATATCGATGCGTTTGAATGGGTGGAATTACCCAACACACTTGGCATGAGTCAATTTGCAGACGCAGGATTCTTGGCTACTAAACCCTATGTCTCTAGTGCGGCTTATATCGATCGAATGAGTGATTATTGCAAAACATGCCGGTACGACAAAAAACTGCGTGTTGGTGAAAATGCTTGTCCTTTTAATGCCTTATATTGGGATTTTTTAATTCGCCATCACAATAAATTAAGCAGCAACCCACGTTTGGCTTTAACTTACCGAAATCTAGATCGATTATCAATAAACGAACGTACTGCAATCACTCAACAAGCTGCACTGACTTTGGCGAATCTCGATAATTTATAAAAACTGAATGATCAAATAACTGAGCCGCCTACCAATCGATAGCTTGCCCCTGATAATCAATAAAATAAGCGCCGCTTTTAGCGACTAAGTCGTCCAATGCCTGCATTAAACCTTGAACAGCCTCATCAGCCGGCAAACAATGCTCTGGGGAGACGAATTTAGCCGAAAGTTTAGAAGCTACCGTTCCAGGTTGAAGCGCCGCAAAAACCAGAGTTGGATTGCTACGACTACATTCAATCGCTGCGGTTTGTAAAATCATATTCAAAGCAGCTTTTGACGACCTATAACCATACCAACCACCTTTTTTGTTATCACTAATACTGCCAACCCGCGCTGATAATTTTGCGTAAATTGCTCGGTTATCAGTATCCAATAGCGGCACAAAATGCTTGATTAAAAGACTCGGTCCGATCGTATTAATTTCAAAAGCACGACTTAATTGAAGAGGATCTAATCTAGCTAACTGCTTTTCCGGACCTTGCCCGTCAATAATAAGCGCACCTGTAGCATCGACGATCAAATGAAATGGCGCATTCAAGGCTAATAAGTTGGCCGAATCACTTATAGATGCTTCACTTTCTAATGAAAAACCTGGCATTGTGGTTCTTGATAACCCAACTACCAGACTACAATTGGGATCTTTTTTAAACGCAGTTAAAAATGCCGCACCAATTGCTCCACTTGAACCTATCACTAGGGCTTTATATTGCGCACCTAAGCTATTCATAATGTAACTAACGGTTAATTAGAAGCATCAGCTAAAACAAACTCAATAATACTTAGAATCATCTCTGGCATTTCTAATTGAACTATCAACCCAATAATTTTTCAACAATTAAATCACGCAGATATTCTGGCATTTGAAGTGTTTCCAAATCCCAACCCTCACGAATTAAAATATCGTGCAAGCATTTTTCCATAATTTCATGGGCTTTGACTGAAGCTTCTACAATAAGATTGTGTGTATCAATTGTTCTATCATCAACTTCTTCTTGGCACTGAGCCTGATATTTTAAAAGTAATCTAAGGCTTAAAACTTGTTCACTCACTTGACTAGGACAAACACAGGCATAAATTAATCCTTGATTTTTGATTTTCTCAAGTTGCTCATCTGTATACTGATAATCTAAATTCATATAAACACCATATCTAAGTTATTGAAAAATTGAATTTTATTATAAATACTATCTCCATTATTAAACTTAACCGGATTTAGCGTAAAAGCAAATAACAAAATATCAATCCGCATCAGATTGATTACCACAACAGCTTAAATTCCCCTGCCCTCAAATCAAAAACACAAACAATTAACCATTAGACAAAAAATCATACCGCTAAATCTGATCGCCGTTTTATAGATAGTTTCTTGACCAATCCAAAGTAACCGATACGCTTAATCATAGTTTTAATAAATACAATTCAAGGATCAAAAAATGATCAGAATAAAACTAAATATGCTTAGAGCCTTAGCAATCTCAGTACTATTAGTCAGTAACATGGCCCAAGCCTCTGAGACTATTAAACTACCCGATACAAGTAATACGGACTATAAAACCATTAAGAGTTATAAAGTTGGGGAATCTGGCCCTCTGGGTGGTAAAGTTTATTTTATTGATGAAACCGGTCAGCATGGCTTAGAAGCAAAAACTGCAGATGAACTTAACTCAGCAACCTGGAATGATGCAGTTACAGCGGCTAGTGCTTATAACGCCGATTGGCATTTACCAACAATAACTGAATTAAAGTTGCTGTATGAACAAAGAAACAGTGTGGGTGGGTTTACTAAAGATGACTATTGGAGTTCTACAGAGTTAGACAGCAACAGTGCTTGGATACAAGGTTTTTTGAATGGCGACCAAGACCGCTACAATAAATACAGCAAACTAAAGGTTCGTGCTGTAAGAGCATTTTAAGATCAGTCCATAATTTATGGCCCAATCATAAAAAGATATTTACAACACTATAATACTCAAGGCATTACTCCAAACGCCCATGCCATTACACCCTAAGCCACGAATACGTAACCAATAAACTTGCATGGGATTTAATCCTGCCAACGGAATGCGCTGACAACTGCTTGCTGAGAGTGCATGATGCCAGTCAGTCTCTACTTCTGGATCACCTTGGGTTATTTGCACCTCATAACTAACCGCCCCTTTTAACTTAGTCACATTAACATTTAACGTACCACTAAAAGTACCCCGCACTACCTTAAAATCCTTAGGGGCTGGCAATGGCTCACTGCCTTGTTTATGCGTTGCATCATTACGTAAATCATACCCCGAAGAAATAAGCTTACTAACATCCCCAAAGGCAACTAATTCTAAATAGGGTGCCAACTGCTTTAAGAAGCTCGTCAGAATTAATCGGGTACTTTCCCTAAGCGCAACTTTAAAAATATCCTTAGATAAAGCGTCATGATAAGCGGCTTCATATTCATTAAACGCCGTCGTAATGTCTAACAAAGAGGGAACTTGTAATATCCATGGAGGTACAAAATTAGGATTACCCGTTAAGGCTGCAACAATACTACCGGACTTAACAAGAAAATCAATCCCACTTAAACGATCAAAATTAACTTTTAGCTTTGCTTGCATAAGATATCTATTTAAATAGCACTACGAGGAGAAACAATAGTCTCTAGCTTAGTCTAATAAACAGACTACGGGGGAAATATATTGGACAACAATTTAATAAAGCGCATAGTAGCGCTTATTTAAGCACTCGTGCTCTTAATTAACTGTACTAGCAACAAAAAATATATTGCTAGCACAGATAAGAGCATACGCTAGCGTAGTCTAAGACATGCATGAGCACATAAAGAGATATCGCGAGCGCTTTACTGATTTAGCACACGCGCTAAAAAACGCATGCATTCGCACAGCTCCATCACTGGGCTAATGATGTGAATCTTTTTCACATGCACAGTTTTTAGTAGGCTCCAGCGATATGTTAATACATCACTGGCAACAAAGTGGCCTATTAAGGGTAATTTAAAACTTGCAGCCTATTGAGTAACATTAACCACTAATCCAACACCATTTAAGGGTAAGTTAATCACGCCACCATCAACATTTTGTGTAACTGTCACTTGATTTAAACTACCATCAACTGAGGTATTAAAAACACTACCAGCACCATTCTGTGCAAGATTAATCGTATTTCCCGAACCTCCATCAGTTGTTGAGGCGTCGTTAATTGAACCTACTGCGCCAGCAGTCGCTAGAGATATATCGGCTACTTTAGCTGTTAATCTGTCACCAACTCCTGTATTTGGATCATCCGGTAATTGCGCATTAACAACGATAGTAGCTGTTGATAAACTTCCTTGCTGACTAATAGCAATCACATTATCTACCGCATTACCTACCACGACATTAACTTGATTTGTCTGGACAGAGGTAATATCAACACTGCCACCAGTAGAAACTGTATTCGCCACTTGAAATAAATCAATACTACTTCCATCGCCCCCAGGATTTGAAATATCATCTGCGTGGATTAAAGAACTAGATAATGTTAAAGCACTAAATAAAACAAAATTCTTATTCAACCTTAACCTCCCTTGAAAATTTAAACATTAAAAATCAATAGCTTTAATTATTTTGTTAATATCTGATGACAAAAAATTAAAATAATTAGATAAAAAACTGTTTTATATTATATGGTTAAAAAAACAGACAGAAATTATCTCAAAACAATAGTTATTTTAAAACATAATTTTTATTAATTTTTTATGACATTTTCAACACAGTTTCAAATACCTTAAAACGAAATGCAAATATTACAAAATTTAGTTATATAACATACCTTATAAAGAATTAACCTTTCAAAACCTAGAAAAGGACATTGCTTTTCCGCGGTGTCTGACGGGAAATAGCACTTATAAAACTTTAATTAAACCAGGGTATTATTTATTTTCCAATAAGACTTCTGCCTTAATCATTTGTTAAGCTTTGCTGTTTTAAACTTTGACCGAGTTAGATAAAACAAAAGTAAAAAAATTCATTCATTTCGTCACGGAATATATCTAAATGCTTATAAGCGGCTGTAAAAAACATCTAGTTTTGGGAATTAAATTATTTACATTAATATTCATCAGCACACTATTTAGTGGCTGTCAGAATTGGTTTTTTAAAGACAATACAGAAACGCTACTCTCACAAGACATAGAAGCACCTTCACCAGAACCTAGATTAGAAACTATCGAAACACATGAATTCCAATTAGCCAAAGATCAAACTCTAATTGGCAATATTGCTGTCATTGAAACCCGTGAAAACGATACTTTATCTGACATCGCCAGACATTTTGGACTGGGTTACAACGATATTACTAACGCTAATCCAGATATTTCACCATGGACACCTAAAACGGGTAGTCGAGTTATATTGCCAATACAATTTATACTTCCGGATGCGCCACATAAGGGCATTGTGTTAAATTTAGCAAACATGCGTATGTTTTATTACCCCAAACAACAACCCGATAAGGTATTTACTTACCCAATTGGCGTGGGGCGCGATGGATGGAATACGCCCACAGGTGCTACTAGTATCGTTGACAAAAAAGCCAACCCCACTTGGGCCGTACCAGACTCTATTCATAAAGAACATCTACTTAAAGGCGATATATTACCCAGCGTAGTCGGCGCTGGACCTAACAACCCCTTAGGACTTTATGCCATGCATTTAGGCTTCCCTAATTATCTAATTCATGGCACCAATAAACCTTATGGCATTGGTATGCAAATTAGCCATGGTTGTGTGCAACTATATCCAGAGGATATCGAAGTATTATTCAAAAAAGCCGCCGTTGGCATGGCCGTAAAAATAATTCATCAACCGTATTTAACGGCTTGGCACGAAGACCAACTCTATCTAGAAGCGAATGCGCCTTTAGAAAAATGGGCACAAGACAAAGCTAAACTAAAAAAACAGCTACTAAAGCAATTAAAAACCCTTAGTACTAAGAAAAATGTTTCGATTGACTGGAGCAAAGTAGATGCTGTTATCGAAAAAACCAATGGCATCCCCACGCCAATTCTTGAAAATCCAACAGAACAAAACAACCTAACTGCAAGTGCAATTGAACTAGCCCATCCGGAGCAACTCAATCATCAACCGATCGTTGCTGATCTTAAAGACACTGATTGGTCTATTTTTGTGGCAAGTTTTGATGATGAAATAAGGGCCCAACAATTAGCCATGATGCTAAATCATCAAGGCCCTATCATTCCGGCACGTAAAGTTCAAAAAGATAATAGTTTCCATGTGATAGCGGGGCCTTTTAAAAATAAAAAGGAGGCTAACTTAATTGCTAAACGCATAGAGATGGATTTTGAGATTAAAGTAAAGCCGATAAAACCATCGGTGTCAGTTAATTAATCTATTTAAAAAAGGCTCTATAAAGAGCCTTTTTTTTATAACCCATAGCAATAAATTACAGAATTTAAGTACCATTAAATGGCCTAAAAAATTAGATGCTGACAAAAGATTTTCATGAGTTCATAATCTGCATCGCTGTGACCAACAGTAATTTGTATCCAAAAGGCTTTCCCCCATTTCTTACCTAAAAACGGAAACAAAAAATGAAAAAACTGGCTTTAATTTTATTGATGCTAAGTACGACAGCACTTGCTGATGAACACCATCACCATGGACATCACGGCGGGTATGGAGGTTATGGTGAGCACGAAGGTGGACATCGTGGCGGTGATAATGACTGGATTTTACCTGCCATTATAGGCACGGCAATTGTTGGTGGAGCAATGTACGAATATGGAAGGCCATCCCCTCCACCTACTTACTATTACCCACCTGCTCCGGTTTATCAACAAGCCCCACCTATATACCCAGCCGTACCTTATGGGTATCACCAACAATCGGTGTTTGACCCTAGTTGTAATTGTTATAAATACGCTTTAGTGCCTAATTAGTATCAAAAATATTTTTTTGATAAACACCGATAACATATCCAGCATCGGCATAATTATATTCAAGAAAAAATCAACATCCCATTAAACATACACACGAAAATAATTAATAATTATTTACCTTATACATATATTTACAGCAATATTAGAAAATTACTAAAGTAATATAAATTGTAATTTAATTCGAAAAGCACTTATTTTTCAGATTAAAAAAAAGGGCTGTTGCCTAATAATAGACAACAGCCCCTATTTACTATTATTAATTTAACAAGACATTATCAACATAAAAACTACTCACTAAAGAAGCGTTTTCAACTTCATGAAATTGCAACTTAATGGTTTGACCTTTGTAAGCCGATAAATCAAAACTCTTTAACAAATAACCCGTAGATTTATTTAAATTAGAATACGTAGCAAGTGTGCTTATCACGGCACCTGTAGAGTTATTAACAACATTCACTTGCAAAGTATCTTTAACTAATGTTGTTGTCGTTTCATTAGTGTTAATTTTCAACTGAAAGCTCAAGGTTGGTTTACAAGCATTTGCAGGAATAGTAACGACTTGAACTAAATCAGCAACTGACGCCTTCCCTGTCCCGCCTAACCACGCCACCCATTTACCGTTATATGCAATTGCAGACCCAAGGCTCTGAATCGCTCTAGAACTGCCCCAAGAAACTGATTTACCCAATTCAAAATCAGGGTTAACAATTTGCTGACTCATTGCAACACACGTTGGAGCAACGTTATTAACAGTCACTGCAACCGTACTTGAAACAGAGGAGTTTCCTGCTGTGTCAAACGCCTTCACTGTTAAGTTATAGGGTACATTAGCACCTAAAGGTGTACTCCAACTCAAAGAATATATAGAACCAGATGTAGGAGTAGTCACAGATCCTAATAATGTAGCTCCTGCATAAAACTCAACTTTAGCAATACCAATGTTATCTATTGCAGTAGCCGTTAAATTAACCACGCCAGTTAATACCGAATTAGCAATTGGATTTTGCAAACTAGCATTAGGTGGTGTTGTATCAGGTACTACAGGAGGAGTAGATGGCGCTCCTGTATAAAGCAATAAATTTGGCGATCCTACGCCTAGTCCGACTACTTTATTGAGTGTAGCATTTTGTAAAATACCTGCTTCAACTTGAGCAGGTGTAGGCGTAAAAGTAGGAGTGGTATTATTAGCTAAATACAATGCTGCCGCCCCGGCCACATGTGGCGATGCCATTGAGGTACCACTGAGCGTAGCAGTAGCCGTATTACTCGTAATCCCAGCCGAAGTGATAATGTCCCCAGGAGCAAATAAATCTACACACTTTCCATAATTAGACCATGAAGGCTTAGTGTCTAAACTATTAGTGGCGGCAACAGAAATTGCTGTCGATTCGGATGCAGGTGATGTAGTACAAGCATCAACGGCACTATTACCGGCTGCCACAGCATAAACAACACCTGAGCTAATAGAGTTAGCCATCGCCGCATTAAGAGTTAAATCAACAATACCGGTTCCTAAACTCATATTAGCAACCGCTGGCCCAACTCTATTTTTAGTTACATAATCAATACCAGAAATAACGCCTGAAATAGTTCCTGACCCAGCACAATCAAGCACTTTAACAGCAACTAAATTAACACCTTTAGCTACACCATAAGTATTTCCGCCTATCGTACCAGCGACATGAGTACCATGACCATTACAATCTGTATCAACAAAATCACCTGCAAAATTTGCGCCCCATGTAGCGCGACCACCAAACTCTTGATGAGTTGTTAAGATACCTGTATCAATCACATAAGCAGTAACACCCGCCCCCGTGTTGTTATAAAGATAACTTGTATCTAAAGGCAAAGATGTTTGATCAATTCTATCTAATCCCCAAGTAGGAACAGGATTTTGTGTGAAATTAGCATGCACTAAACCGTCTTGCTGAACAAATGCGACATCAGAATCATTTGCAAGTTTTTCTGCTTGAAATGGAGTCATTCTGACCGTCATGCCTCTTACAGCATGAGTCCATGTATTGTCTCTAGTCCCACCATGCCTATAAGTTAAAGTATCGGCTAAATCATCAACATCAGCTTTAATATCACCGGAGTAGTAAATCGATTCCGCGCCTACTGACGTCTCATTAAAAACAACTATATATTGATTTGGGATGGATTCATTTGCCTTAACTACACTAGGACTTGCTTTTTGAATCTGAGCACTGGTAAGCCTTTCATCTATTTCTGTAATTTGATCTGATTCATTTGCATTATCAGTAAAATTTGTTTCGTTAGGCGCGTCATAATCAACAACATTATTGTCGTCATCAATGAAAGACGAATCTGAAACGACCGCATTATTCGATGATCTGCTAGCATACTGTCCATTATAAAAATCAGCTGACACATCACTACTCATTAAAGTAAGCGTCATTGAACAAGCCGAGATAAGCTTAACTTTTATATGGTTAGACATATTAATACCTTTTAATTTGGATACTGAATAACATTTACGTAAAACAATCAGTTCAAGCAATACTTATTTTGCGAGCACTTATCAATCATTTCACATCTCCCTCACTAATTTATAATTTCAATTTTATAAAGCATGAGAGAATTTTTTAAAAAACTATAATTTGTGCATGCTAATTTACAGCTTTAATATACATTAATAAAGTAATATTTTTTTTAAAAACAGCCCTCATGAACAGCACTTTTCTAGAAAAAATATTAAAATAATTCCAAATAAAATAAATAGCCAGGTATCACTAAAATTACGTAAAAAAATAAAAAAACAATATAAAACATAAAATTAAAAAATAACCATAAAAAATTATGTAAAATTTATATCGAAAAGTTATGCACCATCAATCAAATCACATAAGTTAATTTATTTAACTTTATTTTTTTTATAAATCTCTTAATAAACAGAAAAGTTATACAACAATTTAAAAAATGAACTTAAATTTCCTACTAGGAAAATTGACTCTCGATAACTGTTTTATTTTTTAACGGTAAACTGACAGATAGAGAAATTTGCCCAGCAAAAATTTGTTCAACAATATGCCCATCTAACTTCTTTAAGGCGTAATCGAACGCTTGAAACTTTTCGTAATCTAAAGTGAAATGAACAACCGTCATCTCAATGTAGGGCTGTAATTCTGAAATATCTAGCACCTGTTTTGCCATTTGCCCATAAGCGCGAGTAAGCCCTCCCGCCCCTAACTTAACACCTCCAAAATAACGAATAACAACAACCAAAACATTAATGATATTTTTACCCTCAAGATGTTGAAAAATCGGCTTACCCGCCGTACCAGTGGGTTCGCCTGCATCAAAAAAACGATAAACAATACTCTCAGAAGTTTTTATACGATAAGCAAATGCAATATGATGAGCATGTGGATGCTTGGCCTGCAATTTTTTTAAATGAGACACGACATCTTGTTCAGTGATAATAGGAAAAATAAAACTAATAAACCGAGATTTTTTTATAATCTCTTCACATTGATAAGAACCCGTTACATGAAACATTTTTGCTATGAATAAATGAAGGTGAATGACTGTATGCAATTTCCAACTGCACAAAACAACTTTTTACTTGAACACGCCCTACTTCTTAGTAGTAGTTATAATCGATTGCTACGAAAAGACCTAATAAGCCATTCAAAATCAGACTCAGAATTAGGCGAACAATTATTTCACGCCCCCTTTGCCTTAGTCAGCCATAATACTGACAGCAACCCCATTTTTAATTACACCAATTTAAAAGCCTTAGAATTGTTTGAGTTAAATTGGGAGGCTTTTACCCAACTCCCTTCTAAACTATCTGCAGAACCGGTTAACCAAACCGAGCGGGAACGATTATTAGCTCAAGTAACTCAAAAGGGGTATATCGATAATTATGCGGGGATAAGAATATCTAGCTCGGGTCAGCGTTTTATGATTAAAAATGCCGTTGTTTGGAATTTACATGATGATAAAGGCAACTACAAAGGTCAAGCTGCCTGCTTTGCAGATTGGGAATTTATATAATTGATTAGATCTAATGTTGTTGTGGCTCTTTAAAACATTTAATAACTGCCAACTGCTTATTATGCAAATAAAAAGACAGCGTTTAGTAAATCTGCCTTTTTAATTATGATGTATCGTTTAACTAATGCTCAATCTTAAGATTGTATAATCTTGAGCAACTCATCTTTGAGCGCTAAACGATTCTTTTTTAAATCATGTACATAATCATCTGCATGTACTTCAACTTCAGTCTCGCAACGACGAACTAAATGATCTAATTCATCATATTCGTTGAATAACTTTGCAAAATGAGTATTGCTTAATTTTAATTCATGAATACGATCTTTATATTCGGGTAGTTCGTGTACTAAGTCGTGCTTTTCACCTAACATACTTATCTTCTCATCTAATAGTTTAAAGAGTTTATCCGCTACAATAACGAATTGACCATAGTATAAGCTAGAAACCTCTAATTTCCTTAGTTTTACTAATTGTTTTCATTTAAACGATAACCAACACCCGCTTCTGTTAATAAATAACGTGGAGAAGCAGGATTAGACTCTAATTTATGTCGCAGTTGCCCCATATAAATTCTTAAATAATGACTATGCTCGATATGACTCACACCCCATACTTTTTCAAGTAAATGTCTATGCGTCACGACAAAACCCGCATGTCTAACCAACTCCGAAAGCAAATTAAACTCTATGGGTGTTAAGTTCACTTCTTTAGCACCAACAAAAACCCGACGCCGAGTAAGTTCTATTGTTAAATCCCCCACCCGGAATACTTCATTGGCACCACCACTAGGATTTTTTGCAACCCGTCTCAATAAAGCATTTATGCGCGAAATGAGCACAGACGGACTAAAAGGCTTGGTGAGATAATCATCAGCACCATGATCCAATGCTTGGGTAATATCTTCTTCTTGATCACGAGCAGATAAGACAATAATAGGTACCTCTGAGCCTTTACGAAAACGGCAGATCAACTCCTGACCATCAATATCTGGTAAACCTAAATCTAAAATTAACAAACTAGGCTGATGCTTTCTAGCCATCACCAACCCCTCTTGACCTGTTAAACTCGTAACAACTTGGTAATTAAAGCTTTCTAGCGTTGTTCTTAGTAAGATATGTAATTGATAGTTATCTTCAATCACCAGAATCAGAGGCTTTACCGATTTCATAAATCATCCTTTTCTTCCAAATCAATACTTGGAGGACACTCCAAAACAGGAAGATATATTTTAAACAATGCACCACCTCCACTGCGATTAGTCACCTGAATTCTGCCTGCATGGGCCTCAACAATTGCTCGACAAATTGATAACCCAAGACCAACACCACTTTGGGCGCTTTCTTCATGAATACGAAAAAACTTCTCAAATACCTTTTGCTGATAAATCTCGTTAATACCAGTACCATGATCGGCTACAGAAATAACGAGTCCATTTTGAGAGGGTTCCACCAAAATATCAATCGGCAAAGCTAATGGAGAATACTTATCAGCGTTATCCAATAAATTAACGAGCACCTGTTGTAACAAAACCGCATCTACATGAATTAAAGCCAAATGCTCTGGCATAACTATATTAATTTTTCGATCTTTAAGTTTTTTATCTAAACGACGAATCGCACTGCCAATGATTTCTTCAGGCGTATACCACTGCTTATTTAAGACCACTTCCCCGGCTTCTAATCTAGCCATATCTAAAATCTTAATAGTTAAATCTGACATACGTTGCGCTTCTTCACTTATCACTGTCAGTAATTTTTTCTTACCATCATTATCTAGAAACGCCGCATTAACATCTAAAGTACTTGCAGCCCCTACAATTGTCGCTAATGGATTTCTTAAATCATGGGAAATACTACTTAATAAAGAACTTCTCAAGGTTTCAGCCTGCATCTTTAATGTTGCAGTCTTTGCTTGTTCAGCAGATCTAGCCCTCTCTAAGGCATGAACGATTTGATTAACATAAGTATCGAGTAATTGGCGCTGGTCCGAAAGAAACAGCAAACCATCTTCTTTAGATTCAAGCACTAACACACCAATACAACCTGTTGAACCATTAAGTGGCATATATCTAAGTGCTTCTGAAGAAAAATGTACTAATCCATTTCCAGCCATCTCACCATTTTTAAGCACCCATTCTGCAATATCCAACACTAACTTTGAATGTAACGCAGAATGCGAAGTTAACAGAACAGAGTCACTCAACCGTCCTTCAGAATCAGGAAATAAAAATAAATTCTCCCCACCAAATTCAGCATTTATATGTCGCAATCCAATATCACTGATATCTATTTCTAAACGAGCTTCTGCCAACTCTTTACTTAAATTATAAAGAGCAGAAGCGCGCCGCTCTCTCTGCGCCGCAACTTTAGCTTGATTACGTATATTTTCTGCTTGATTACTGGTAACAACACCTATCACTAACATAACGATCAGCCCCACTAGATTCTCTTGATCAGCAATTTCTAATGAAAAAATAGGGGGAGCAAAGAAAAAAGCGAAGGCAACTGCACTCGTAAAAGATGCCAAAATGGAGGATAAAAAACCAAAATGAAGGGCAATAAAAAACACCCCTAACAAGTAAAACATTAAAATATTACTTGAAGTTAATAAATCACGAAAAGGCCAATCAAACAATGTTAATAGACTAGGAACCAGCAACCCTAAAAGTATGTTTCCATAAACATACTTATTAAAATATTGCTTACCGCCCCCTTTCCAATGATGAGGGTCTGTCATTTAAAAACTACCTGGATTAATTAAAAATAAACTGCCTATACTTAAGAAAAAACCTAATAATACTGCTGGCATCCATCTCAAATGAAACCCAAAAGTATATCCTTCTGTAATAAGCCCTAATAAGCCCACAGCGGGTGCAGAACCAATAGCAAGCAAGCTTCCCCCAACACCTAATGTTAGCGTTAATAACAACCACTCAACTTTAGCAATATCAGGATGCATATTTAAAACAGCAAACATCAACGTTCCATTGTCAATAAATGCCGATGACAAACCAATCATAATGTTAGCCAAAGTGACATTTATTTCACCAAATAAATAAAGCGCAATAGCGTCTAAATAGCCAACAAAACCGACCGCACCAATAATCATCATCGCACCATAAAAAAACAATAAAGTATCCCAATCAACATCTGCAATACTGGTAAAAATATCGAAGCTTTTTTGAGAATCATTACAGTAGCTCTTCTCTGTCGCCGTTAAGTAAAAATTGAAAAACTGTAACAAACCTAAGCCCGTCATCATGCCAGCCGCAGGAGGTAATTCGAGTAACACATTCGAAGAAACCGTAGTACCAAGCGTTACCACGAATAAAAATATAATCCTCTTACTACCTCTCTTTAACTGTATTGTTTGCTGAGAAATAGCTGGGGTTTCTCTAGGTACAGAAAAATGCATAATACTGGCAGGGACTAAAAAATTTATGATGCATGGAATAGTTAAGGAAAAGAACTCTGTAAAATGCAGAATATTTTTTTGCCAAACAAACAATGTTGAAATACCGCCCAGAGGACTCATGGTACCCCCAGCATTCGCCGCTATAACAACATTCAGACAAGCAAAAGCCACAAATTTCGGCTTATTTTTACCGACAGCTAAAACAATAGAGCCAAGAAGCAGGCCCACCGTTAGACCATTGATTATTGTTGAAAGCACGAAGGCTAATGCCCCCGTTATCCAAAATAACTGTCTGTAACTAAACTGTTTATTGAGCAAATAAATACGCAAGGCATCAAATACACCACGCTCATTCAACGTATTTAAATAGGTCATTGACACTAATATAAATAGTAACAACTCGACATAAGCAAGCAGATTACTCTCAAAGGCGAGTGAGGCGACTTTCGCTTGACCATGTAATGCATAATAAATACAAATCCAAAACCAAACCAAAGCTGAGCCTAAAATCATGGGTTTAGATTTTTTCATTAAATGCACATCTTCTGTCATGGCAATAATGTAAGCAATCACAGTAATAAAAACGGCTAGATACCCAACGAACTGATGCTTTAAGTCAAAACGCGTAACAGGAATGACTTCAACTGCAAAACTAATTGACGGAAATAAAACCGCTAGAACAAAAACATAAAAACATCGCATGTAAGTAGGACGAATGAATTTTTGCATTCCAATTATCATAGAAAATTCCTTGCAGTATTTAGATTTAAACACTCACCCATCTGTCAAAGCATAAACTATCTGCAATAACACCATTCATAGGGTGAATATTTTTAAACCTCAGATACTAGTGTATTGAATATTAAAATTTCGTAAGAAAACACTCGGTAATAAGAAACAGTTTGTTTCCTTAATCAATAACAATAAAGCTAAGATTGGGAGCTTAGAGTATTAAAGGCAATAATCTTTAATTTATTCCATTATTTTTTACAAATGCGACAATTTGTCGCACTTTTTATAGACAAGCCTATTTAGTTGATATACAATTTACTCTCACTTGACAACGAACAGTTTTCTGCTTTGTTAGTGAGTGAAATATGAGGGGGAGAATAGCGATCAGTCCTACTGAATAATAATAAAAATAATCGCGCTAAATTAAAGCTACATTTGTCACGATGTAGTCGATGTGTGATCATGGAAGCACAACGAAGCCTACTTTATGTAGGCTTTTTTATGCCCTAAAGAAAAGAAACTTCAGCCATACTTTTAATAAACCACGCCATTAAATTAACTTCTATTCATGAATAAAGCTCAATTAAAATGCATAGCAATCTTTGCCATCTTTGCCATAATCGGCTTTGGTCCCGTCTCACCAGGTTGTTTAATTGGTATGTATGTCGTCATGAAAAGACCTATGTGGTTTTTACAACTTGCGGACGATCTATATGAGGGAAAATCAGACCCCGAATCTTTTATCTCTGAGCCCTCACAAAGCACTCGCTTTAAATGTTTTCTCAGCTTATTAGCTCTGTTTACATTAGACATAGCCCCCGTTCCAGTTACACCTGTGGTTGCTTTCTTTCTTATTTTAAGTAGACCCCAATGGTTTTATCGAGTTATTAAAGCCGTCTACAACGAAGCCTAACCTAACATCGGCAAATAGATTAAACCCTAAAGCTACTAAAAAGCACTCGACTAATAATAAAACCAATCATTTGTCCTCTTAAATTGGCTTTACTCCTCAGTTCTAAACGAATATAAACAGCGTTATGGTATAGAATATCTAGTGCCTTGCATTATTTGACCCAGGCCGTATTCGAGTTATATTGAGATAACATTAAATTAATAAGAGCTTTAATCAAAAAGCCGTCATCATAACTAGAGGATAAACAATGCGTATAAATAACAAAACTTTCAAAAAAAGATTTACTCTAATCAGCTTTGGCTTGATGTTTTCAGTAAGCCAAGCTATGGCTGCTACAGACTTAACAGCTCAAGAGAACTTTATTAAAGCTAGGATTAAAAACCGTGAGCAAAATATGGATCATTCTGCACATGTCGCTCCAATTGATAAAAGCTTAGATTTTCATGGAATATTCTACGGATATTTACCCTGTACAACTTGCAGTGGAATCAAATCAACACTTTCTCTAAAACAAAAAAACAACTATTTGCTAGTGACTCAATTAGCTAAAGAGTCGTCGAGAGAAACGTATGAAAAAGGCAAATACGATTGGAATGAAGACACGCATACCCTGATTTTGACGGCTAAAGACAACTCAAATACTCGTAAATATCAAATCAAAGACGAGGGAACCTTAATTCTTCTGAATAATGACGGCTCTCCTGTGTCAAAAAGTCAATCAGATGACTACGCTTTAATTAGAAGTGATAGTGCAAAAACCAGAGAAGTTCATATTCACTAATTTTTAATTAAAAACCTCTTAGCCTTGATATGTTTCTTAAATATCAAGGCTAATTTTTTATACTACTATTGAAACTCTTTATGTTTAAAAGAGTTTCAATGTTAACAAACCGGTAACAACCGCAAATCAAGTGCGCGTCTCGGCATTAATAGATCTTTTTGCTAGAACATTTCTCGGTCGTCCACTTCTAGGCTTGTCATAAAGCGCGTTAATACCGTTTGTCTCCCAACCACGCAACCATCGCGTAGTTGTTTGACGACAAACGCTAAACACTGTTGATAACTCTTGAACCCCCATTCCTTCATAACTTAATAAGATAGCGTGGGCCCTTACTCGCGATTGATAGTTAGGATGACTTTTTTTCATTTTCTCAAGAATTAATCTATCTTCATCTGAAATTTGTTTTATATAACGCATAATTAATAAGTTTCCCCAAAATAACTTGAACTCTCCCTGAGTTCGCTCTTAACATTTCCGAATCAATAAAGACTCAGATCCCTGACTTAAAACCACAATCATTAACTATTGAAACTTCTGCCTTCTATCATAATCCCCCTATACATGCGGTTATTATCGCCAACATCACTCTCTAATTAATATCGAAATAAAAAAGTATATTAACTTTTTATCTGGACTCTAGAATACAACAATTTAAAAAAATGTCTATTAATATTTTAACAATTTGTATTTTTACTAAACCGACCCAAACGTCAAAACCCAAAAAAAACAGCAACCAATTGATATCTAATTATAAAATTGTATTAATTAGATATAAGATCGATACAAATCACCTATAATTAACATTCCATATAAAAAACAAATGCCTTTATTTTGTTAATATAGTTTATTATTTGCAATCAAATTAGCTTCAATAAAAAGACAAAAAATAAAAAATTATTTATTTTGGCCTAAAAATTAGCCATATGAAACTTACAGACACAGCAAAGCCTTCAAAAGCAACTGACTTAAGCATGGGTGACAGGAAAAATAAATAAAGCACGCGGGCGCGGGCTAAGAAGACACCTAAGACGAAAGCTTCGCCTTAGGTTTTGAATCAAGCTTAAATAACTTAAATTGAATTAATAAACGTCTCTAACGTAACGTTTATCTTTTTTGAGCTGATTGACATAATCAATAGCTTGTTGGTCTGATAAATTACCGTGTTGAGCAATAACCTTATGTAAAGCTAGATCAACATCTTTAGCCATACGATAAGCATCTCCACAGACAAAGAAATAACCACCCTGCTCTAACCACTGAAATAGCTCAGCTCCTTGCTCAATCATGCGGTCCTGAACATAAATTTTAGCTTCTTGATCTCGAGAGAAAGCCAAGTCTAAGTGGGTTAACAAACCAGAGGTCTGATAAGCTTCTAATTCATCACGATAGATATAATCAGTTTCTGCGTTTCTATCCCCAAAAAATAGCCAATTCTTGCCACTGGCTTTACGGAAATCTCTTTCCTGTAAAAAGGCTCTAAAGGGCGCAATACCAGTACCAGGACCTACCATAATCATGGGCAGTGAATTATCATCAGGCACTCTAAATACTTTATTGGGTGTAAAGAAAGTTCTAACGGGCGTTTCTGCATCCACTAAATCAGCTAAGAATGTAGAACACACACCTTTATGATTACGATCAAAACTATCATATCTAACACTTGCCACGGTTAAATGCACCGTTTCTGGGTGTTGTTTACCACTTGATGATATAGAGTAAGCTCTATGCTGCAAAGGCTTTAATAAATTTACAAACTCAGCGGAAGTAAATTCAGCCGTTGGATTCTGCAATAATAAATCTAATGTATCGCGACCCCATAAATAGTCAGACAATTTATCTTTATCACCAAGAATGCCGTTTAATTCTTGATTACCTGAGCGCGTAGCAAGTTCTTGAATAAACTCTTTGCTCGGTGTTTTTATCTCAAATTGATTTTGTAAAGCCTCAGCAAGTACTACTAATTCACTATTAACCGTGACCTCTTGATCAGCAGTACAATTTAATGCTTTAATGATATCCGCTACTAAATTAGGACAGTTTGTTGGCACTACGCATAAAGCATCGCCGGCTTCATAACTTAAACCTGATCCTGCGATAGAAATCTCATAATGACGGGTTTCTTTTGAAGAAGAAGCATCAGTTAACAAACGATTAACCAATAATTTGGCGGGGAATGGATTTTTACGATTAAATTCAGGCTTGTTAGTGGCTCCTACATCAGCGTCCACATTAGACACACCGGATCCACCGGCTATTAATGGAATAACAGAACTAATCCAAGCTTGCGCAGGCTCTTCATAATCCACGTCACAATTAACGCGCTCATAAAGACGATTAGCTCCTAACTCTGCTAATCTATTATCCCAATCAATACCCGCTTGGCAGAATAAATCATAACTGGTGTCACCCAAAGCTAACACCGAATAATTAACAGAAGCCAAACTTGACATACCCTCTGCACTGACACCATCCCATAAGAGTTGGGCATTGTCTGGCATTTCACCTTCACCATAGGTACTGGTAACAATGAGTAGATACTCAAAACTCGCTAAAGCATTAGCTTCAACTTCATCCATACTCTTTACAACAGGTATTAAGCCATAAGACTTCGCAATAGCCCCAGCATCAATAGCGACAGACTCTGCACTACCCGTCTGACTTCCGTAAAGAATAGTAATTACTCGACTATCTGTTGATAAAGTTGCACCCGCACTTTGACTCATATGAGCCTGCATACCAGAGAAAAAACCATTTAGCCAAGCACGTTGACCGTCATTGTAAGGAGCATCAATAGGGAGATTAGATATTTTCATTCAAAATTCTATCAATTAAATATTATTTAGGGTCTTAGCAAGATGATAGCAAAACTGCCGACATCTAAAGCTACATTAATCTTTTAGTTATAACCCAGGACCAGGCCTTCTGTATATGCATGATCTTGGTTACTTTTTCATAAAAATCAGATTTTAAGCGATTTCTTCGTTAGAAAAACTCTGAACTATCGCTAAACCTAATAAGCCAGCCAAATACTCTTGCACACAAGGAATATCAACCAAAGCATTTTTATTAATTTGGCTCTGCTCAATAATCCAAGCCGTTGAACCAATAGAATTAATGCTTTGCACTGATCGATTAATTAACGTAGTTTTGTAATCATTAAGACGCTTATTAGCCAATAAAGCGGCTAATTGCTCGTCACTATAATTGCTGTAAGCTTCACGAGTACTCTTAACGAGTGCATCTTGTAACTTACGAGGTCTTTCTAAAATAAGCTTACGCGCAGCCCTCTCAATATCCACTTCCGTTCTTTGCACTTCAGGCAAATTCTTTAATAAATCTTTAGCCGTTTGCTGCGCCTTATCAAATACAGCAAAACTATTAATCAATTTAAACATCAGTGATTTATCCGCTGCGCCATAACTAGGCACAGCACCACCAAATAAAGGTTGCCCAGACTGATATGCTTTTTTAACTTGCTCAATTTGTTGTTGAGCTAAAGCAACAGACAATTCTTCAATCATTTCTTTTCGATCTAATGATTGTTGTAAGAACTGTAACGTTTGAGTTTTATATAGCCACAAAGGCAAGGCAAATTTAAAATATTGTCTAGCATTTTGCCAATCATCTAATAGCGCTCTCGCTTTACTAGAATTAGCATAATCAGCGTGCTGCTCAAGCATGGCAATAATAAATTGCTCGTGAGCTTTAGCCGTTTCTGAGTCTTCAGTTAAGCTATGCAATTCAACCGATGTTTTATCGTAAAGCTTTTCCAATAAATTTTCAGGGTCATATTGGTAAGCATTACCGCCTGACATACCGTTGCAGAAACCTTTACCAAAGCCACCAATATTTAATACCGCGCCATTAGTCATATATTCGCAAGCAAAATCACCTACGCCTTCAACTACCGCCATAGCACCAGAGTTTCTTACCGCAAAACGATCTCCAGCCTCGCCATTGATAAAAAACTTACCACCGGTTGCACCAAATAAAGCAAAGTTTCCAATCAATACGTTATTACCAGGCGTTTTAATGCCGCCGCCCGGAGATTCAACCACTAAAGTACCACCACAGGCTGATTTACCAACCCCATCATTACACGTACCTAAATGTTCTAAACGCATACCGTCATTTAAGAACGCCGCATAACTTTGACCAGCAGACCCATGCGTACGTATAACAATACTATCCGGTGCTAAATAACGACGACCTTGTGAATGGGTGTAGATAATTTTTGAATTAGCAACTTGCTCTGCGGTTAATTCGTAAGCCAACAAGCGTTCAATATCAATAGCTAATTGACCACCGACGGTTTTATTACAGTTATTAAGTTTATAAGCATCGCCCTCTATAACCAACTGAGTTGCATCGCCTTTTTTAACAAAGGTTTTTACCGTACTAAGAACTTTATCATCAACATTAAAGCTAGCTTCAAGATAAACTGGTTTTGGAACGACAACAACATCAACATTAGCTAACATTTTTGTTAAATCAATCTGACCTATCATAGAAGGGTGATTAATTAAATGTAGCAAGTCGGTTTTACCCCGAATTTCTTGTAAACTTTGATACCCTAGAACAGAAAGTATCTCTCTTACTTCATGCGCTAAGTTCATAAAATACTGCGCTAATACACGTGAATCACCTTTAAACTCTTCATGCTCTGTGGTTAAACCAGCAGGGCATTTGATGTTACAGTTCTTAGCCATAACGCAACGCAACATCATAAGTACCGAGGTACCAAATTCAAAAGAATCTGCACCCAAAATAGCCGACTTAACAACGTCTATGCCACTTTGATGCGCACCACTCACTCGCAATATGACTTTATCACGCAAACCATTTAGCGCTAAAGCCTGATGAACTTCAGCAATACCAATTTCTGGTGAACGACCACTATTCTTTAAGCTTGTTACCGCAGCAGCACCTGTACCACCTGTGTTACCCGCCACGTTAATTACATCTGCACCGGCTTTAGCTACACCCACTGCAATAGTGCCAATACCTTCTGAAGATACTAATTTAACACCCACTTTAACTCGAGCCGCTTTAGCATCGTGAATTAACTGACCTAAATCTTCAATCGAATAAGTATCGTGATGGGGAGGTGGACTTACTAACTCAACGCGAGGTGTACCACCACGAAGTGAAGCAATTTCAACGGATACTTTCGCTGCGGGTAATTGACCACCTTCACCTGGCTTTGCACCTTGAGCAATTTTAATTTCAATTTCTTTAATGTTTGGATCAGCCAAATAACCTGCCCAAACACCGAAACGCCCCGAAGCGAATTGTTTAATATTACAAGAACGTAAAGTATTAAAACGACTAGAGTGCTCACCACCCTCACCCGAGTTACTTAAAGCCCCTACAATATTAATACCTTCAGCCACAGCTTCATGCGCCTCAGCTAATAATGCGCCATGACTCATGGCACCCGAAGCTAAAGTTGCTGTAATTTGATGAGCAGGCTGTACATCTTTTAAAGAGATTGCTTTACGAGCAGTTTTTAAACTACTTAAATAATTAGCCAACAAACTCTCAGTATCAGCTACTTTCACATTAAGTGCGGCGCCCAAAACTGTCACGGTAAAATCAGTATCCGCAAAACGAGCTTTAAAGTGCGTAGCTAATTGCTCTAAGCGTTTTGCAGATGAATTAGATGTAAATGCAATCGTATAAGCACCTTTAGTTACCTGAGTAACGCTGATACCTCTTACTAAATAATTAATATTACCTTGTAAGTTTTGCTTACCTAAAATTTTATCAAACTCTGCTGTGGTATTAGCGTTACTAATATCAGCAGGGAAATCCATGATATCTCTTAAAGTAGCCGGTCTTGAATCTCTTTCTGTATATAGATTCTTAGCAAAACTACGATAAGCAGGTGTGATACCAAAATTATCAATTTGAGCAGACGTGCGTTTTTCGTAACCCGTATCTAAATAAGCCGTATCACTCGCTACTGGAGATTTATCATGCGGAATATACATGATGGCCTCATCGGTCATACTGATATATTCTCTTACTGCAGTATTTCCGTATGAATGCCCCGCTCCATCTTGACGTTCTTTAAACAAACCTAAGAATGGAATATCTTTTTCTTCGCGAATACTTAAAGCTTTTTGATGCCATTCAACAACGCTAGCAGCAATATCCGCGTAACGAACACCACCTACAGAAGCATTGATATTAGGGAAATATTTATTTAAGCGTGGCTCATCAGTATCTAAATAATTCGATTCAAAAAACTCTCCACCGATGTAACTTTCTACCGTACAAAGACCAAATTTACCCATGGTCTTCATCAGTGATTTTTCAGTGCCTTTTTGGAATTTGTATAAAACTTTTTGATGTTCAGCAACTGGATATTGACTCACAACCCGATTATGAACGCTTAACGCACAAACAGCTGAAGCACCAAAACCTAGTAAAGTAGCGATGTCGTGCGGACTAGCTATTTGCCCTGTTTCAGCTATAAGAGAAGAATTGAATCTTAAGCCTTGTTTAACCAAATGCTGATTAGCCGCCGCAACCATTAGTAAAGCTGGAATAGGTGCTTTATCAGCACTAATCTTAATATCGCTTAAAATAACGATACCCACATTATTTCTGGCTGCTTGTTCAACTTCAGTACAAACTCTTACTAATGCATCTTCCAATGCATCCTCATTCGCTTTAACATCCGTTAAATTTGGCTCATAAACCATATCTAAAGTGATCGTACTCACACTTGATTGTTTACGAATTTGTGCCAAATGCGCTCTATTTAAAATAGGTGTTTCAATAACCAACTGTTTGCTAAGATCATCTGAAAAGTTGGGTTTAGCACCTAGCGCAACACGCAGGGTCATGCCGTCACTTTCTCTTATTGAGTCTAACGGTGGATTAGTTACTTGCGCAAAGCGTTGACTAAAGTAACGCGACATGCCACCCTCAGCACTGGATAATGCATTAGGTGCCAAGCCATAACCCATAGCAGAAACCTTTTCCATTCCAGTTTGCAATATAGGGTCTAACAAAAACTTAAAGCTTTCTTGATTAAGCGAATAAGCCGTATGTTGCTGATCCACGCTTAGAACATGATCATTACTAATGTCTGTTATATCAACTGAATCCAAATCTGACAAATTGATACGGCGCTTAACTAATAATGCTTGATAATCTTGTTCGGCAGCTAAACGATCTAAAACTTGCTGGCTGTTATATATCTCACCGTTGCTATGATCAAAATAGACCATACCACCCGCTTCGATACGACCACGCTTAATAACATCTTTAGGCGGAAAATCAATTTGACCCGCTTCAGACATAACCGCTAAATACTCATGCGTTTCAACTGAACGCAATGGACGCAAACCTAAACGATCTAAACGCGCACCAACCCGAATACCGTCACTAAATATAAGAGCCGCTGGACCATCATTCTTTTCTTCATAAAGACTGAAATACTCCAACATCGCTCGCACTTCAGGGGATAAAGTTGTATCGTTTTCCCAAGCGGGTGGCATCATTGCCAACACAGCTGTAACGATATCCATATCGTCTTCATTAATGCGACGCGTTAATGTTTGATCTAAACGACCTGAATCTGATTGACCTTTAGGAAAGATGACATGCTTATTGTGTTGTCTAGCAATAGCACTTTCACTTAATCGATTTTTCTTATCTGTATTTAACTCACCGTTATGGGCCATATAACGGAATGGCTGAGCCATCATAGTGGCAGGTGCTGTATTAGTAGAGAATCGAGTATGGAAGAATAAAGTACTGATCTCATGATCAGTATCATACAAATCTTTAAAATAAGGAATAACTTCAAATGAGTTTAAGCGGCCTTTGTACACCTGAGTGCGTGAACTCATTGATAATGGATAAAACCCGCCTAACTCTTCACGAGTAAAACCTTCAACCTCTATATTAAGCAATGCCGCTTGAATGTGTTTTTCAAATTCTTTATGCGTCGCATTTTTTAAGCTTTCTGGTCTACCAAATACGCATTGTTTAATAGGTAACTGCGCTTTAATTGAAGCTTCATTAATGACAGTGACATCAACAGGAATAGTACGCCATAAAATGATAGGTAAATTAAACTCTTTAAAGTGACGCTCAATTAATTCATTCGCAGCCGAATCATAATGGTCATGATCTTCCGGAAAAAAGAAGTTAGCTACACCAAACTGGCCTAATTCCAGCGAATCATTCCCTGTAATTTTGCGAAAGAAATTAAGCGATAAATCGATATTAACACCAGCACCATCGCCTATACCTTCTGCGCTCATCCCGCCGCGATGGGGAATAGTGCATAAAGCTTCATGAGATTTTACAAGTAGATCGTGAGTTTGTTTACTTTGTTTGTGGGTTATAAAGCCAACTCCGCAGCTGTCCTGCGATAAATCAGCGTTGTAAAGCATAGCGTTGTTATTACCTGATCGGGAATCTTTAGTCATTATCCAGCCCGTAATCTCGTTTCGTGTTGTGTGCAGAGTTTAAATTTAAATATCAAAGGTGATCAGAAGGATATGAACTTAATTTAAGCATCTGGTAGATTTAAAATGCTTTTAAAATTCCTTTAATACGCTTCAATCTTAGCACGGCCGCATTAATTTGTCATTTAAGGCCTGCTAAAATCTGCTAATTAAATCCAGATTTTAGGCATCTAAAACCCAGATTTATTAAGATTTATACATAATTCGACTAAATCAGTAGGTTTTTCACTTAACACCATCACTCACAAACATAGGCACCAAAAGTACAATTTCTGTTCTTATACCCGAATTAATTTAAGTTATTTTTTATCCTTTAATAAATATGGTATCTTTTCAACGATAAAAGCTTAACTTTATGGTTGATGAAATATGAAAGAAAATTTTGATGTGGTAATCGTTGGTGGTGGAATGGTCGGTGCCGCGGTTGCTTGTAGCTTGGGCGGTAGCTCTTTATCCGTTGCCGTTATAGAAAGCGCATTACCCGAAGCTTTTGAATCCACTCAACCCCATGACCTAAGAGTTTCTGCACTTAGTATTGCCTCTAAAAATATTATTGAAACAGTGGGGGCATGGACCGGTATTGAAAACAGAAGACTGTGTCCCTTTCGAAGAATGCGCGTATGGGAAACAGCTGGCGATACTGAATTTAATAGTGACGCCATTGATTACCCTGCACTGGGCTATATCGTTGAAAACCGCATTACTCAACTTGCCTTAGTAGACAGGTTGCAAGAATTCGAAAATATTCAACTGATTAGCCCAGCAAACATCAAAAAAATTCAATATACAAACGGCACGAATACTGAAATTGAACTTGAAGATCAACGTATTTTGACCGCAAAAGTATTAGTCGCCGCAGATGGTGGACAATCGAAAGTGAGACAGTCTGTTGGCATTGGTGTCACAAGCTGGGATTATAAACAACATGCGTTAGTTATCTACATTTCTACCGCCTATGAACAACAAGACATCACATGGCAACGCTTTGTACCGAGTGGCCCTCAGGCATTTCTACCTTTATCAGGGCCCTACGGCTCATTAGTTTGGTATAACACACCAGATGAAGTTAAACGCTTAAAAAGCCTATCCTATCCTGCTTTAAAAGCAGAACTGACAACTGTTTTCCCTGACTGCTTAGGTGAGGTTAATGAAATTCTTGGCGTTGCAAGTTTTCCACTAAAACGCCAGCACGCTCAAAATTACGTTAAATCTGGCATCGCCTTGGTAGGTGATGCTGCACATATGATTAACCCTCTTGCGGGTCAGGGTGTCAACATTGGTTTATTGGATGCCGCTGCTTTAGGGGAAGTTTTAATTGAAGCGAGCAAAAATGGCCAAGATATTGGGAGTCTTTCAGTTTTAACGCGTTATGAAAAACTAAGACGCAATGAAAACTTAAAAATGATGACCGTCATGGACGTTTTTTATCAGGTTTTTAGTAATGATGTCTTACCATTAAAATTCATCCGTAACCTTGGTTTAGGTTTAGCAGAACGGATATTACCTGCAAAAAACAAAGTGATGCGTGCAGCAATGGGCTTAGAAGGTAAATTACCTAAACTCGCCCGCGGTGAGACAATCGTTTAAACAAATAATCACACACCAGCGAACGAAGTTAATTTTTTAATAAAAACCTAACTTCGTTTGCACATCTTTCACATTCAATAGCCGACTTTTCAATCTTATTTTTCAGAAAAACTTTGGTAAAAAAACCAGTACCGGTGCCCTCCATTTCTTTAGATACATAACTATTTAAAGGCGCACAAGCCTCTCGCATGGATTGCTCTGCTTTTGATAATAGGGATTGATCAACTTCCTCGTCCTCTGCTTGCAAAGACATCAGCTCACTTGTCACATTGTTCTGCAAACGAAATACTGCTTCTACATACTGAGCAAAATCTTGTTTTGAAAGTTGGTTCTTATCACCATTAACTTTTGCTGTTACCGCACAGCCTTGTAACAGGAATACCAACAAAATTGATATAAAAATTAACCTACTAGCCATCTCATTAAATCCTAAAAGCCCAATCCTATCCAAAACATCTGGATGATTTTACTATTAACCTAGATTTATAGGCACAAAAACAATCTTAATTAAAAGTAATTTCTAGCATTAAGACGCAATAAATGTCATCACCAAACCGTTTATAAACTGCTTTAAATTAAGACCCCAGCCAGCCTTTTTTTCTATTATCAAAACACGCTTAGGTGTATACTCAGCCACATTTTATACTCCAAACCTTAGTAAACACGAGGTCAAACTAATGACTGAAAAAACCGCAAGCAAATACCTGGTTAATCTTGAGAAAAACTTTGCCCATGAAAATCCGGCATTACTAAGATCTATAAAAATTTTTCATGACCTTGATCAAATTGAATATGATCTTGGCCTCATTGAACAAGATGAAACAACTGCCAGCAAAAACTCGTGGTCACCTATTGTTAGTTTTATAGGCGGAAACTCAACAGCAAAGGCTCGATTCCTCAACAGCTATTTAGGAGACAATCAAGCTAACTCTGGAATACAAGCCTCAACCCATAAATTCACCGTTTTATTACAAAGTAGCCAAACAAACTTAGCGACTTTGCCTGGCACAGCCCTAGATGTTGACCCGCGCTATCCGTTTTACCAAATCAGCAAAAAAATGGAGCAACTGCAAAAGGGTGAAGGCGACAAAGTTAACTCTCATTTAGAACTTAAAGCCTTAAACAGCGAACGCTTAAAAGGTAAATTGTTTATCGACTCCCCTAATTTAGGAGCGATTCCAGAAAGCCCTGTCAATTCTATGTTACTAAAACATATGATTGAAAACTCTGATTTAATATTAATATTTACAGATATTTTTGGTTCAACTTCCCCCTTATTGGAAGAGGTTATTCAACACATTGAAACTCATCAAGACTCAAATAAATTTGTATTTTTGATAGATGAACCTATTGCGGCAATCAACCCATCTAAAACCAATGAAATAATCCTGTCATGGCAACGAAAATTAGCTGCGATGAATATTACAACAGGGCAATTTATTATTGCGCCTAGTCAGCAAAACAGCATTACTGCGCAAACCAAAGTTGATTTCTCAGAAATTGATCAACGTATGGGCAATGTATCACTGGACCGCACTTATCGAATTCTGAACTCTTTAGAAAAAAATATCAGAGACATTGAGGATGTGGTTTTCCCAGAAGTCAGAAAAGGCATCACTTTATGGAAAGAACGCGTTAATTTAACTAGCCTTATCGTATTAAGTTTTATAGCAACTTTAGCGGTTTTTGCAGAAATTGAAACTGGCATATTAGAAGTACTCATTGATCCGATTATAGGACCAATTGTGCTAGTTACTCTAACAGCCATACTAATTCCAACTCATATTCTAATTAGCAAACTGCACGCCAAATTTATCATTAATAAGCTTAACGAACGTCAAAAAGAATTACACTTAATGGAGAATCTAGGTAATTTATTCGAGAAGAACCTAACCTTCTTACGCATGTTATTACCGATACAAGAATCAATCGCTTGGAACAAAAAAACTAAGGCGAATCTAACAGTTTTATCAGAGAAAACCAAAGATTTAGTGCAATCTCTGAATGATATTTTTGGCTCTTACGATGAAACTAATTATGCACCGTCAAAGCCAGAAGAAAATCACCCTAGTTATCTTGATTTCTCTAAACTCAAATAGTTCTATTGTTATTAATTAGCTCACAATATTAGAAATTAAATGCTAATGGTTGAAATTTTAAAACAGTATTTACCCTTGTGTTGGTATGAACACCAGCCACTTGAATTGACTAGATCATCTAGCTTCTTTAAGAAAAACTTGCTGTTTTATTTTGTTATTGAATATTTTATGCAAGCCAATATGACGGACGACCCTTTTGAGTCATTTACAGAGGTTTCCGTACAAATCATATTGGCACTTATTTTTATAGGCTTACTATTACGACTCAATAAATCTTTATACGCCTATTTACAGGTGACTACGGCAATTCTAGTCACCTCAAATGCTATTGCATTATTTGTGGTGCCTGTCTTGATATGGTTAACTGTTGATGAAGATATCTTGAGCTATTACTGCCTAGGCCTACTATTTTTATGGGAACTGACGGTCATCGGTTACATTTTTAAGAGAAGCCTACAAGTCAATACCGCCGCCAGTGTAGTGGTTGCTTTCCTTTATTTTATAATTACCTATCTAGGTGCATTTGCATTGGGTCAAATGTAAACATTTAAATGTTTTTCAATCAGTGATTGTAATTGTTCTCTATTTAATTGCTGATTATCCACTTTAAGATAGGCAACACCCTCTTCATAACGCAAAGTTACTTCTTCAACACCGTTTACCTTTAAAATTTCAGTAACAAAGTTATCAGCAACTTCTTGAGAACTTTGTTCTAAAGAGATTAATAAGTTTGCCCAATAACGCGGTGGTTTCATAGTTAATGACAATAAAAACCAGCTAAATCCTGCTAAGGCACAAAACATAAATACACCAGCTGCACCAAATTGCCCATAACACCAACCGCCAATACCGCCGCCTAAGCCAGCACCTAAGAATTGACTCGTTGAATAAACACCCATGGCGGTACCTCTTAAATCACCCGGCGCAGTTTTTGATATTAGAGAAGGTAATGTCGCTTCTAATAAATTAAAACCAGTAAAGAATAACCACAGAAAACCAACAATCCCAATTAGATTATGACTAAACTGCATTAAACCTATATCTGCTAAAACTAAAGCGACAATAGCTCCAACAAACACCACTTTCATCTTGCGTTTCTTTTCAGCCAAAATCACAAACGGAATAATTGCCGCCATTGAAATAACAAACACCGGCAGATAAACTTTCCAATGCTCTGCAGGCAAAAGCCCAGCATCGCGCATCAATAAAGGTAGCACTACAAAACTTGCCGTTAAAGTGGCATGTAAAATAAAAATACCGTAATTAAGCCTTAATAAATCGACATTCTTAAGAATATTTAAAAATTGTCCCGGCACAACTTCGGCATCACGATGCACCTTTGATTGCTGTGGATCTGGGACTTGATAACGCACCACCCAAATTGCCATAAGTGACAGAACTGCAATCAACCAAAAAATACCGTGCACACCTATAAAACCAGCGATTACGGGACCGGCTGTTATCGCAACACCAAATGAAACACCAATACTAAGACCAATTAACGCCATGGCTTTAGTTCGGTGTACTTCTTGGGTTAAATCAGCAACCAAAGCCATAATTGGCGCGGCTATCGCTCCCGATCCTTGGATAGCTCTACCCAATAAAACGCCATAGATATTAGTTGATAATGCAGCTACCACACTACCCACCATAAATATCAACAAACCAATAATGATGATTTTTTTTCGACCTAAACGATCGGATAAAATACCAAAAGGAATCTGTAACAAGGCCTGACTAATACCGTATATCCCAATAGCCATACCAATAAGTGATGGCGTTGAACCCTCAAGTTGTTCTGCAAACAACGACAGCACTGGCATAATCAAAAAAAGCCCTAGCATACGCAACGCATAAATACTGGCTAAAGACACTGTGGCTTTTTTCTCCGATGAAGTCATCGGGCTGGTAATATCCTGCATTTTTGTCAAAACGGGTTGCTCCTTTGCAACTAACATATTTTTCGGTTAAGCAATTTGAATCAATCTCAGCATTTAAGTGCTGTAACCACGCCAGTTTCCCGGTATTTTTTATAATCTGCAAGCACTTCTGCATGATCAAACGCTAGGTTTTCTGGCAAAGCATCTAAATTAAAAATTTGATAATTTTTAGCATCATCTGCAGCAATCGGTGTGCCTGAAGCCTCTGCCACATAAACTGCAGTTACAGTATGACCACGATCATCACGGGCGGGATCAGAATAAATCCCCAACAGCCCTAAAAGCTTCACATTTAAACTAACTTCTTCCAGCGCCTCACGCACTGCAGCTTGCTCTACTATTTCACCCACATCCACAAAACCGCCGGGAATAGCCCAGCCATAAGGCGGATTAGCTCTTTCTATTAATACAATTGGACGACCTGGATAATCGATTAATTCAATAATAGTGTCAGCCGCAAGCAGAGGTGTTACAGGTTTATACATGGTTATCCCAAATTAAAAAACTAATTATAAAGTTTGTATATGAATTTAGCTCTGCTTTTTACTGTGCGTTTTAGTTACCCAACCCATAGTAAGCGAAATAAATATACCAAAGAAGATAACAATATGATTTATGGAAAAGCCTAACTTAATCATAGAAGCATAAATACCTAGCATCATTAAGATAGCTACATTTTCATTCAAATTTTGTACCGCTATAGAATGCCCTGAACCCATTAATTGATGACCGCGATGCTGTAACAAGGCGTTCATAGGTATTAAAAATCCCCCTGCTAATGAACCCACTGTTAATAAAAGCAGTATTGCAACTCGCCAATCTGTCACAAACACCATACTAATAACCACTAGTCCCATCAATATACCTAAAGGCAGAACTCTAACCACATGCTCTAATGGCACTAATTTAGCGGCGAAAAATGAACCAATAGCCAAACCTACCGCAACAACCGAGGTTAATTGTGTAGCTTGTTCTAAATCAAAGTTTAAAGCCACCGCGGCCCACGTTAATATAATAAAACGCAAACAGGTACCTGAACCCCAAAACAAAGAGGTAACAGCCAAAGACATTTGACCAGCTGGATCTTTCCATAGCACCAAGAAACTTTGCCAGAAATCTAATACTAAAGTTTTAACTGAAGGCCTTGAAAGACTATGCTCAATTGGTAAATTGGGTATATAAGAATTAAGAACTGCGGCTACAAAATACAAAATCAAAATAACGAAAATGGCAAACTCTGGGGCTGTATCAATCCCCCCGTTAAAACTTAAAGAAGTTAAGATTTGCACCATTTCGGTCTCAACTCGATGACCAATCAACAAACCACCACAAACCGCACCCAAAATAATGGATGCAACGGTTAAACCTTCCATCCAGCCATTAGCCCAGACCAATCTATTAGCGGGTAAACATTCCGTTAAAATCCCATACTTTGCTGGCGAATACAATGCCGCCCCAACACCAACAATGGCATAAGCTAACAAAGGATGTAAGCCAATTAGCATAGCAAAACAACCGACTATCTTAATACCATTACTGATAAACATGACTTTACCTTTGGGTAAAGCATCAGAAAAAGCCCCCACAAACGGCGCTAATATAATGAAAGCAAAAACAAAAAATTCTTGTAAAACAGGAGTTTGCCAATCAGGTGCATTAATGTCTTTCAAGAGCGCAATTGCCGCAAAAAGCAGCGCATTATCACTTAATGAAGAAAAAAATTGCGCAGCAAGAACAGTGTAAAAACTGCGATTCATAGGGTAAGTACCTAAAGAAGAAGATGGAATTAAATAAATTATAGACTAAATGCGCGTGCTTAGCCTTAAAGAAGATTAACGTTGATTCCCGATAAAAAAATCAACGCGTTAACGATTACTGAGCCATTAAAGCTTGCTCAGTTTTTTCTACTGCAGTTGCATCAACCTTTACCCAATTAATAAGCTCTAGCGTCCCATTAAAATGTTCAACAATTGCCGTACAACTTTCTACAAAATCACCCGTATTTACATACAAGAAGCCATTGATTTCTTTTATTTCCGCATGATGAATATGCCCACAAATCACTCCATCCAAATCACGATCAGTTAAAGTACTGACAATGCTCTCTTCATAATCTGAAATAAATTGCACGGCATTTTTAACTTTAAATTTTACATAGGCTGCTAAAGAGAAATTAGATTGAAGTCCTAACCAACGCCGAATAATACGCAAAAATCGATTAACCCAAATCAAGAAGTCGTAACCTTCACTCCCTATCTTAGCTAACCACTTATGACACTTTGCAATCGTATCGTACTCATCGCCATGCACAACCAAAAATTTCTTACCATCAACCGTCTCATGCACATCAGAATTTTTTACGACGATATCACCAAACACATAATGATCATATTCCCGCACATTTTCATCATGATTACCCGGCACATAAATCACTTGCGTACCGTGTCTAGCTTTACGCAATATTTTTTGAATAACCGTATTGTGTTCTCTTGGCCAATACATCTTTTTTGATAAAGACCAAAAATCAATAATATCCCCCACCAAATAAAGCTTCTCACTGTCATTGTACTTTAAGAAATCAAGTAACATTTCACCATGGCATTGCGTTGAACCCAAGTGCAAATCAGATATCCAAATAGTTCGATAGGTTTTATTCATAATCAACTTTTTATCAACATTAACAATAAACTGACTTGAATTCTAACAGGCCAAAATGAAGGTAATGTTACAGTCGACCGCCACATATCAAACCTATAACAGAAGCCTTAACGAGACCACTTGTCTTATTACAATTCTATGATGATACTCATATATTTAACCATCCCCCCCTTTAGAATGAGGCTAAGCTTTTGAAAAACAGCCATAGTGCGAAACAGACGACGAGTATTCCATTAGCCGTAAGCACTAACAATCAATGTCTTAAAACCACTTCTATCAATGGCAACACTCTATGCATAAGTGTTTAATAAAGCATTGGAACTTGCAACATTAAGACAGTGAGCGTTACATCGGACGACTGACGCAACTAAAATTTAAACTGAAACACTCTTCCCGGCACTCTCGGTGTTAACTCAGACTCTTATAGTGCTTACATTTAGTCACAACGTGTTAACACTCTATAGATTAGTGCTGAAAACACCTACAAAACACCTACACCAACACGATGAGTTGTAGTGCCAAAGTTGCTGATTTTAACACTAACACACTTAATGCTAGCACTCACACACTTAATGCTAGCACTAATAACGTCAGTGGTGCTGCCGACACCTAAAGTGCTAGCACTAATAGTGTCAGTATTGTCGTGGGCACTTTATGTGCTGACACTGCCAAGCACAGTGTTAGCAATAAGAAGGTTAGCGCTAACACAGACAGAGTCAGCGGAATGAAATAATTAACTGTGCTGAAATCTATAAGACTTATTTATAAGCTAAACATAAAATAGCTTAGATTTAAATAGCTATTAACTACCCGTTTTTAAAGTAAACGTGACCGGCCCATTATTAACCAAAGCCACCTGCATATCAGCACCAAACTCACCAAATTGCACATTGGGATAAGTCTTAAGTGCAAAGGCTTGTAAATAGCTAAACAATTCTAAGCCCTTTTCTGGCGTTGCCGCTGTAATAAAACTGGGACGATTACCTTTTTGAGTATCAGCTGCTAAGGTAAATTGTGGCACCAGCAATAAGCCACCATTAATAGTTCTTAAGCTCAAATTCATTTTGTCTTCGGCATCCGCAAATATTCGATAATTAAGCATACGCTCTAGTAAACGTTCTGCGTCTTTTTCTGTATCATTTCTTTCTACAGCCACCAAAGCCATAATTCCGGTACCAATAACGCCTATGTCGACATTATTGACAGTCACTTTTGCAGAAGTCACTCGTTGAATTATTGTAATCATCGTCCTACCCAATAATTAGGTTTTCTATGTAAATGTGCTACAGCAATAATAACGATTTGCTCACTATTAACTTTATAAAAAATACCGTAAGGGAAGCGTTTAATTAAACACCGTCTGATTTCACTATCAATTAAAGTATTATATTCTGGATAAGCGATAATTCTTTTTATAGCGGCTTCAAGCTCATTTATAAACTGCTTGCCTAGCTGTTTTTGCTGTACTTCATACCATTCAAATGCATCATCAAGCTCTTTTTCCGCTATCTCAAGAAAATAGATTTTCATTTATATTTTGACATGACCTGTTCGTAACTCACTGAGGCAAGTTCACCCGCTTGGTAGGCTTGCCATCGTTCTTTTGCTTCATCAAGCCAAATAGCATCAAGCGCTTGATCGGGGGTATCCAAATCAGCCAGTAATAACTCTGCTAAACGAAGTTTTTCAAGCGGTGGCAACTGATTGGCTTGTTGGTAAAGTTCTTGACTACTCAACATACTTACTCCTAATTCGATATTTTTAATGGCTACTAAATTATGGCTTGATTATATATAGATAAAATTATCATCAGTCATTTGTCCGCATTAATAACTCTTGCCACAAAGCTTGATAAGCCTCTATAGATTTACTTTTTGAGGTAAATCCCCCCAAAGGCATACGCTCTAAGCCCATGCGTTCTATATCACTAGCATAAGGAATCGGGGTCTTTAATATTTCTGGATGCGTGTGCGCCAAACTTTCCATCATTTCTTTATGCATATTTTTGCGACGATCGACCATCGAAAAGAACGGCACTAAGGCAGTATCTTTTAAGTCATTGTCGACAATAAACTCCTTCAGTTGTTCTAAGGTTCTTAGCGATAAAGTGGTAGGAATAATCGGTGATAATAATATATCTGCTGTGGCAAATACGGCTTCTGATAACAATGAAATATTCGGCGGGCAGTCTAAAAAAATATAGTCGTATTCATCTGCCAAAGGCTTTAATAATTTTTTAAGTTGTTGGGTGGGTTTCTTTTTACCATCCAGCACTAAGTCCAAGTTTCTGAATGAAAAATCTGCAGGTAATAAGTCCAAATTATCAAAATCAGTGCCTTTAATTAAGCCATCTAATTCACGCTTGCCAGCGATTAAATCTTTACTACCACCTTTAATTTTAGGCTTGATTCTAAAATAATAACTACTAGCGCCCTGCGGATCTAAATCCCAAACCAGTGTTCGGTATCCCTGACTAGCCGCAATATATGCTAAGTTAACAGTACTTGAGGTCTTACCCACTCCACCTTTAATACTATATAAAGCCACTATTTTCATGCATCACTCCTCAATTCAATACTCACTTAAAAACCCATCTAAACTAAGCGAATCCTAGATAAGCAAGTATTCTAGCCTAATTTCCACATGAAGTTGAGCCATTAATAGTTTATAATCAACGCCTTTTAAGTATTGATCAGACCGCCCTAATAGGGTTTTGCGACTGATTAACATTGGTTAAAACATCCAGCATGCAAGAAATAAACCCCATTAAAAACAAAATTGCCGACTTAAAGAGCCGTGGTAACTCTTTAAGGGGGTATCTTTGACTTTGACGTTAAAAGCGAACGCTTAATTGAAGTTTTACGCGAACTAGAAAACCCAAAAATCTGGGATAACCCAGAAGAGGCTCAAGCACTAGGTAAAGAACGCGGCCAATTAGAAGTTATCGTCAACACCATTAATGATTTAGAACGCGGTTTAGCGGATGCGGAAGAATTACTGCTAATGGCCTTTGAAGAAGAAGACGAAGAAACAGTTGATACAGTCGTTGATGATTTAGAGCACTTTGAAAAAAGAGTCGCCGATCTAGAATTTAGACGCATGTTTTCTGGTGAAATGGATGCTAATAATGCCTTCTTGGATATTCAATCTGGCTCCGGTGGCACAGAGGCGCAGGATTGGGCATCAATTATTGAGCGGATGTTTTTACGCTGGGGTGAACGTAAAGGCTTTAAAACCGAATTAATTGAAGAATCTCAAGGTGATGTGGCTGGCATTAAAAGCGCCACCATTAGATTTGAAGGCGAGTATGCCTTTGGCTGGCTCCGTACCGAAACTGGCGTGCACCGTTTAGTTAGAAAATCGCCTTTTGACTCGGGTAATCGTCGTCACACTTCCTTTGCTTCTGTTTTTGTATCACCAGAAATTGATGATGATATTGCTATCGATATTAACCCTGCAGATATTCGGATCGATGTATATCGGGCTAGTGGCGCGGGTGGACAGCACGTTAACAAAACAGAATCTGCGGTGCGTATGACACACAATCCAACCGGAATTGTAGTGCAATGCCAAAGCGATCGCTCTCAACATAAGAACCGCGATACCGCAATGAAGCAGTTAAAAGCTAAATTGTACGAATTAGAAATGCGTAAACGTAGCGAAACTGCACAAGCGCTTGAAGATACTAAATCTGATATTGGCTGGGGCAGCCAAATTCGGTCTTATGTTTTAGATCAATCGCGCATTAAAGATTTACGCACGAGTGTTGAAACAGGTAATACCCAAGCTGTTTTAGATGGCGACCTAGACCAATTTATTGAAGCCAGCTTAAAAAGCGGCTTATAACTCTTTTATAATTTATCCATTAAAAATCATGTCAGATATTATCCAAGACGAACAAGAACAAATTAAACAACGTCGTAGCAAACTTAATGAATTGCGCGAAAACAATGGCATCGCCTTCCCTACTGACTTTCGCCGTAATGTCATTGCCGGAGAGTTATTAGCCAAATATGGCGAAAAAACAAAAGAAGAATTAGAAGAAGCAGCCATCCGCGTTAAGTTAGCTGGCAGAATCATGACCCGCCGTGTGATGGGTAAAGCCAGTTTTGCCCATATTCAAGACATGTCTGGCAAAATACAATTGTATGTTACGCGTGACACGTTGCCAGAAGGCTTTTATAACGAACAATTTAAAAAATGGGATATTGGTGACATTATCGGTGCCGAAGGTGTGCTGTTTATCACCCAAACTGGTGAGCTGAGTGTTAAGGTGGATGACATCCGCTTATTAACCAAAGCATTACGCCCCTTACCCGAAAAGTTTCATGGCATTGCTGATCAAGAGATTAAATACAGACAACGTTATCTGGATTTAATTATGAGCGAACAATCGCGTGATACGTTTTTAATCCGCTCAAAAATCGTCAGCTATATTCGTCAATTTTTAATAGAACGCCAGTTCTTAGAAGTTGAAACACCTATGATGCAAGTCATTCCTGGTGGTGCAACTGCGCGTCCGTTTACTACGCATCATAATGCCTTAGACATGGATATGTATTTACGTATTGCGCCAGAGTTGTATTTAAAACGCTTGGTGGTCGGCGGTTTTGAACGCGTCTTTGAGATCAATCGTAACTTCCGTAACGAAGGTTTATCTACGCGCCATAATCCAGAATTTACCATGCTGGAGTTTTACCAAGCCTACGCTGAATACCAAGATTTAATGGATTTAACAGAAGCCATGTTACGTGGCATTGCGGTGGAAGTATTAGGCCAAACCGTAGTGACTTATCAAGGCGAGGAATACGATTTTGGTAAACCGTTTGATCGCATGACAGTTAATGAATCTATCTTACACTTTAACCCTAACCTAACAGCCGCTGATCTTGAAACACGTGAAGCCGCTCTTAAAGTAGCGCAAAGCTTACACATCCCTGTAAAAGATGGCTATGGTTTGGGCAAGATTCAAATTGAGATTTTTGAGAAAACGGTAGAAAGTCGCTTAATGAATCCGACCTTTATTACGGCTTATCCTGTAGAAGTATCACCTTTAGCTAGACGTAATGATAACGACCCGCATGTGACCGATCGTTTTGAGTTCTTTGTCGGTGGTAGAGAAATAGCCAATGGTTTTACTGAATTAAATGATGCTGAAGATCAAGCCGCGCGTTTCCAAAAACAAGTTGAAGAAAAAGAAGCTGGCGATGATGAAGCTATGCACTTTGATGCAGACTACATTGTGGCGCTAGAACATGGCATGCCTCCAACAGCCGGTGAAGGTATTGGTATTGACCGCTTAGTGATGCTATTTACTGATGCTCCTTCTATTCGTGACGTCTTGTTATTCCCCCATATGCGTCCTAAAGCATAAACAGAGATTTAAAGTAGTCAGCTTTACCTCTCTCTTATCAGGGAGAGGTAATCTATGAGCTTAATAAGACGTTATTTTATCTCCATCCCAAGCTTTGTTTGATCATAAAGCTAAATGATTCCCTACATCAATCTCTCTCTAAAAAACATCCTTTCGTTTTCTTAAAGCAGTAAAGACTTCCACTGATTTAGACCCAATTAAGCCCAACGTGTTTTGGACACTCAAACTGTCCGCTCTAAAAAATGGATTAGTTGCACGCTCCTCAGCAATAGTCGAAGGCACTGTCGGTTGATTGTTATTTCTAAGCTGGGCCACACGCAGTATTTTTGCTTGTAAAGCCTGATTATCAGGTTCCACACTCAATGCAAATCGTCCATTAGCTTGCGTATATTCATGCGCACAATAGACTTTAGTTTCACAAGGCAAAGCCTTAAGTTTAGTTAATGAAGCATACATCTGCTCAGGCGAGCCTTCAAATAAGCGTCCACAACCCATCACAAATAAAGTATCACCACAAAACAATAATTCATCTTGCTCAAATAAGTACACCACATGACCGCTGGTATGACCCGGTGTGGCTATCACTCGTATTTTATGTTCACCTAAAAACAGCTCATCTCCCTCAGAAACTCCACTATCAAAATCAGGAATACGTTGCGCATCAGATTGCCCAGCTATCACTTTACAGCCAGTATTTTGCTTTAAAGCTGTATTGCCTTCTACATGATCCAAATGATGGTGGGTGTTTAACACATACTTTAATTGCCAACCTTGTTTAGCTAAATAATCTAAAACAGGTTCGGCTACTGCTGGATCAACAACAGCTGTTTCTCCAGAAACTTCATCGTGAATAAGATAAATGTAATTATCGGTTAAAACTAAAAGTTGAATAATTTTTAACATAATAAAATAATAATTAGATTTGTGATCTATATCAAAGTTGTAAAAACTTATGCTTAGTAGAATCCATTTTCGTGAAAAAATGGATCTTTTATAATTAAAAGCTCGCCTAATTACAATAATCGACTATTTCGATGCTAAAAAATAATTTATTTAAAGCATTAACAACAGTTTTAAAGTTTTTTAATATTCTGAATTGAAATTTACAATCCTTGGTGTCATAATCAGGAAAAGTTAATGTATTGAAAATAATAGCTATTTACTAATAGATACTTCAGTTACGTATCTTAACACTCAAAATCTAATCAAACAAAATCCATGAAAATAGTGAGTCGTGATTCTTCTGAAATTACAGACATTGAAATAGACTTATTATTAGAAGCCATCTATAGACGTTATGGCTATGATTTTAGAAATTATTCACGTACCAGTATCGAAAGACGCTTAACACAATTTTTGATGGACAAAAAATGTAGCACGTATTCAGAAATTACTGGCCGCATTTTAAGAGATATCACATTCTTCCACGAATTAGTTTCGTATTTCTCAATTTCGGTTACCGCTCTATTTCGAGATCCTTTTTTTTATACGGCATTACAAGACAAAGTACTGCCATTCTTAAGAACTTGGCCACACTTTAAGATTTGGCATGCAGGTTGTGCGACGGGTGAAGAAGCTTATTCAATGGCAATCTTATTGACTGATGCAAAAATCATTAAAAGAGCTACCATTTACGCTACCGATATTAGCCAAAGTGCTTTAGAAACCGCTAAGACAGGTATCTATAACCTGAATACAATTAAACAAGGTAGCATTAATTACTTAGAAGCGGGCTGCATTAACTCACTCTCTGATTACTACCAAGCTTTATATGGTGCAGCCCTATTAAACACCAATCTTAAAAACAGAATCACATTCAGTCGACACAACTTAGTGATAGATAAAAGTTTTGGGGAGATGCAAATGATAATCTGCAGAAATGTGCTTATTTATTTTAATCAAACCTTACAAAACCAAGTTCTAGAACTATTCTGGGAAAGCTTAGAATTTGGTGGCTTTTTGTGTTTAGGGGACAAAGAAACGCTATGGTTTTCTAGTGTTGCTGACAAATTTTCCATAGTCGATGAAAAAGCAAAGATTTACAAGAAAATAGCTTAATCAATAAGCAAATCATAGAACGATTTAACTTTAGTACTTCAAGTTTAAAAGGCAACCCAATGACAGACCTCTATATTCTTATTGTTGATGATAAACCCCAAAACTTGTATGCACTAGAAAAAACACTCGAACAAGTTGATGCCAAAGTCATTAAAGCGAATAGCGGTGAAGAGGCATTATCAAAGACCTTAGATTACGATTTTGCTTTAGCTATTTTAGATGTACAAATGCCCAACATGAATGGGTATGAACTAGCAGACTTATTATTGGGTGACCCCTCAACATCTCGCATGCCCATTATTTTTTTAACGGCCGCCTTTGGTGATGAACAACATTCATTCCAAGGTTATGAAAGTGGAGCAGTTGATTATATTGTTAAACCTTTTAACCCTGTCATCTTTATCAGTAAAGTTAATGTCTTTCTTGAGTTAGCTCGTTACAGAATTAGCCTAGAAGAAACCATCCAAGAACGCACGTATGCTTTATTAGCAAAAGGCAACAAGTTAAAATTACTTGTCGAAAACACACCGGATTGTATTTTAAATCTGGATCCAAATGGCACGATTAATTTCATTAATCATTTAGATGCCAATACTGACATTATTGGTCGCTCTGTCTTTGACTTTTTTGATGAAAATCAAATCGAACTTCAAAAAAACGCGTTACAGAAAGTTTTTGAAAAGAATCAAATTGCCGAATTTGAATCTTACATGAAACTTCCATGGAACCCAGAAGGCTCGTGGTATAGCCATAGACTTGCGCCTATTCCTCAACACGCCAATATTAGAGAGTGTGTCCAAATATCACGAGACATCACTCACAAAAAAGCGGCTGAAGAAGCCCAGCTCAAAATAATACAAGCGGAAGCTCATAGTCAGGCAAAAAGTAAGTTTCTGTCGAGCGTAAGCCATGAAATTCGCACGCCCATGAATGCAGTTTTAGGTTATGCACAATTATTAAGCAGAGACACAAACTTAACAGAAACCCAAAAAGAATATTTAGACATTATTGATAGAAGTGGCGAACATCTTTTAATGCTAATAGATTCAGTATTAGACATGGCTAAAATTGAAGCCGGACAAATCAGCCTATCACCCTCCAGAACTAACCTTCATCATCTATTAAATGACCTGTACAAGATGTTCATTTTGTCGGCACAAAAGAAGGGATTACAACTTACTATTGATTTATCTCAAGACCTTCCCGAATGGATTTATATTGACGCAAATAAAGTACGCCAAATACTCATTAATCTTTTAGGTAATGCTTTTAAATTTACACAATTGGGGAGTATAAAAATACGCGCAAGTTTGGTAGAACAAATATACGACTACCATACCATTCGAATAGAGATAGAAGACACCGGCTGTGGCATTGAAAAAGAAATGCTAGAGACTATCTTTGTCGCGTTTGAGCAAGCCCATGCAGGCACTCAAACGACAGGAGCCGGACTTGGCTTAGCCGTGAGTCAAGAATTCGCCTTGTTGATGAACGGAAATATCCATCTTAAGAGCGAATTGAATATAGGCAGTACTTTTATATTTGAATTTAGAACCACTTTAAGTGAGGATTACAGTTCCAATCATTACTTTAAAACCATCAATAAATTTAAACCAAGCGGAACAGAGGAGCTTATTTTAATCGTTGACGATGACACTGATAATCTACAGTTACTTGGCAAGATGGTTGAGGCCGTTGGCTTTAAAACTCATTTAGTTAACAATGGCCAAGATGCACTTAGCTTTCTTTATAGACAAAAACCGTCAATGATTATTCTTGATCTAAAAATGAATCATATGGATGGCATTGCACTCACCAAGAAAATACGTAACTCAGAAATTCACAGCGAAGTTCCCATCATCATGGTCACTGCCTCCCCTTTTACCATAAACAAAGAATTAGCTTTTGAAGCAGGCGTCAATAAATTCTTATGTAAACCCGTAAGAGAAAAAATACTCTATCAAGAGATGGGACAACTTATTCCCTTTGATTTCTCTTACACGCAAGACAATAACAGTGAGGCAGAAGAAAAACAAATTGTCGATGCTAATCGAATTCAATCACTTCCCCTATCAATAAGGTCAGGTCTTAAAGATGCCATTGAAAGTGGTTACACCACTAATATAAATCGTTGGATTGAGCAAACCGAATCACACGATGCAGAAATTGCCAACACATTGAGATACATGTCTCAAAAATTTGACTACATCAGCATGTTAACTCTTCTCAATATTAAAGATTAGGTCTTATGAAAAACACTAAACAACAACACAATATACTCATTGTAGATGACACGCCTGAAAATTTGCGTTTATTAGCAACCGCCTTGCAAAGAGAGGGATATGTTGTCCGAGTAGCCCCAACAGGTGATCTTGCTCTTAATATGGCAAATACTGAAACACCTGACCTAATTATTTTAGACATTGATATGCCTGATATGAATGGCTATGAGGTTTGTGAAGCTTTAAAAGAAAATAGATCACTGAGTGTGGTACCCGTCATTTTTTTAAGTGCTCTACAAGATACGCAATCAAAAGTGATGGCCTTTGAACGCGGAGGCGTCGACTATACAACTAAACCTTTCATTATTGAAGAGTTGTTAGCTAGAGTTGCCACCCATTTAGAATTACATCAATTAAGAAAAGACCTTGAGTTCAAAAACCGCTCCTTGTTTTTAACCGTATCAGACCAAGAGCATGAAATTTATGCGGCCCAAATATCAACCATCGTTGCGTTAGCTAAACTCGCCGAATCTCGGGATGACGACACAGGCATGCATATTGATAGAGTGGGTTGCTACAGTAAACTCCTCGCCATAGCTGCAAAAGACTACAAAAAAACAAAAACCGAAATTGATGAGGCTTTCATTGAAACAATTTATCACGCCTCCGCATTACATGACATTGGTAAAGTGGGCATAACTGACTCAATTCTCCAAAAACCAGCCAAATTAAGTCCAGAAGAATTTGAAATAATGAAAGCACATCCTGTAATTGGATTTAACACGCTCAATGCCGTACTTAATAGCTACCCTAATAATAAAATGATTCGCATGGGGGCCGATATTGCCAAATGTCATCATGAAAAATGGAATGGTGATGGTTACCCTGAGGGCCTGAGAGGCGAACAAATCCCTTTAAGTGCTCGTATTATTGCAATAGCCGATGTTTACGATGCCTTACGCTCTAAAAGACCGTATAAAGCCCCATTTACCCATGAAGAAGCCGTTAAAATTATTAAAGAAGGCTGTGGTCAACACTTTGATCCAGACTTAACTAATATATTTGAAACTATTCACGAAAGTTTTGATAAACATTGGGATTTATTACAAATCCCCTCTACAGAAACCACTATCTAAGCCATCATTCTCTTAAAACGAGCCTCACATGAATCCTAACGGAGCCCTGCTATGCTAGACAAATTTACCATCAAAAGCCTATTTATTATTGTAGTGCTAATGAGTCTATTTTCACTAATAACTGGCACTGTTAGTTTAAATGGCATGAGGCAAACTAATGAAGCCTTAAATACTGTTTACCTAGATCGTACGATTTGCATTAAACAACTAGGAGAGATAAAAGCTAAACTATTAGCAAACCGCTTAGGTATTGCCAATTCAGTCGCTTTTAAAGATGAAGCGCAAAAACATATTATTTCAATTAAACAAAATCTTATTGATATTAATAAACTTTGGCAAGAATACCGAGCTACAAAATCCACTTTAGAAGAACGAAAAATTTCCGATAAATTCGAAAAAGATTTACAACGCCTTACTGATGATGGTTTAAGCCCTGCAATGGATAACCTCTTAGCGGGTAACACAACTTATGTAGACAACCTCATTAAATCAACAATCAGACCATTATTTAATCCTATTGAAGAGGATATAAATGACTTAATACAAATCCAAATGGATGTTTCTCAACAAGAGTTTAATGATTCAAAAGATCACTATGACTTAAATCGTATAATCGTCCTTTGCATCCTGTTTATCAAATTATTATTTGCGGCCCTAATTTTATTTTATAGTAAAACTTTAATTAAAAATGTTAATAAGCTTATAGAAGTCACTAAACGCATAAGTACCGGTAATTTAGATGAGAAATTTGACTTAAGATCTCAGGATGAAATTGGTCAGTTAGCGCAATCTATTGAACAAATGCAGACAGCGCTGATTACAGTTCAGAAAAACACACAAGAACAAGATTGGTTAAAAACTGGCGTAGCAAAAATTAACCAAATCATTTTGGGACAAGAAGATAAGACCACTTTGGCAACCACTGTGATTACAGAAATTGCCAATTACTTAGATGCTAAAGTAGGCGCGTTATATGTTGTCAATAATGAAACACAAGATGTTACCTTGCAACTTTTAGGCACTTATGCCTATACACACCGAAAAAACCTATCTAGCCAATTTAAACTAGGTGAAGGTTTGGTAGGACAATCAGCAATAGAACGTAAACAAATTTTACTTAAAAACACACCTGAAGACTATATTCATGTGGTATCAGGCTTAGGCGAATCATCACCAAGAAACATATGTGTCACGCCTATCTTATTTGATTCTAGTTTAAAAGGCGTGCTAGAAATAGGCTCCCTAGAAGCATTTTCTGTTACCGAACTCGAATACTTAGAACAAGTTGTTGAAGCCATTGCAGTAGCTTTCGAAATTACTGAAGCAAAATTCCATATGCTTGAACAACAACGTATTTTACAGTCGGCAAATGAAGAACTTGAAAGCCAAGCAAAAATAGTTGAGTTATCGCAACAAGAATTAAGAAGTCAACAACTGGAACTCCAAAACATCAATACAGAACTTGAAGCTCAAATACAACGCGTCAAAGATTCTGAAGTGGAGCTAAAAGCTCAGCAAGAAGAATTAGAACAAGCGAATAACCAATTACAATCCAAAAACGATTTATTAGAAAAACAAAAAAGTGCGAATGAAGTAGCTCGAAGAGATTTAGCGATACAAGCTGAAGAACTTACCTTGGCGAGTAAATATAAGTCCGAGTTTTTAGCGAATATGTCGCATGAATTACGCACACCGCTAAACAGTTTACTTCTTTTATCTCGCTCATTACTCGAAAACAAATCCGGTAACTTATCAGAAGATCAAGTAGAAACGGCAGGGGTTATCTATGATAGTGGCAGTGACTTACTAAACCTAATCAATGAGATTTTAGATCTCTCTAAAATTGAATCCGGAAAAATGGATCTTCGCATACAGCCGATTGAAATTAATGACCTCATGCGTAGCGTTAATATTCAATTTTCCCCCATGGCAAAAAACCAAGGCTTAGATCTAATTATCAATTGTGTAGAAGGCATCCCAAGTACAATTATCACAGATAGCCAACGTCTTGGCCAAGTCATCAAGAATTTGGTTGGTAACGCCATGAAGTTTACCGAAAAAGGTGCGGTTACCGTTACTTTCTCACCCGTACCTTCCAGCATTAATCTAACTCGCAGTCAGTTAAACCATAGTGATGCCTTAGCCATAACCGTCACTGACAGTGGTATTGGTATTCCACTCGACAAACAAAAAATAATATTTGAAGCATTTCAACAAGCAGACTCTGGCGATAGAAGACGTTATGGAGGTACTGGTTTAGGTTTATCAATTTCAAGAGAACTTGTGTCTTTATTGGGTGGTGAGATTCAACTCGTCAGTGAACCCGGCAAAGGCTCTAGCTTTAGTATTTATATTCCTATTGAAACTCATCATAAAGAAGTTTCTAGTCAACCATTAGCTACGGGAACCCATGTAACAACTTCAACTTATAAAACTGAAGCAACTAAATCGCTAAAAACTCAAGCAGTTGTAAAACAAGATACCGCAATTGACACCGGTGATGACCGAGATAATATCAACCCTTTAGACAGAGTTTTATTAATCATAGAAGATGATCTTAGATTCGCAAAAATCATCGCTAATAGCGGAAGAGATCGAGGCTTCAAATGTCTAATTGCCTTAAGTGGTGAAGACGGCTTAAGTATTGCGAGAGAATATCATCCAGATGGCATTATCCTCGATATATATTTACCTAACATGGATGGTTGGAGTGTTTTACATGAGCTTAAACAGGCCGTTGATACCAGACATATTCCAGTACATATTGTTTCGTCAGAAGACCCCTCTCACGATAGTCTAAAAATTGGTGCAATTGGCCATCTAAGAAAACCAGTGCAACAAGAAGACATTGAAGCAGTTTTAAATAAAATCGAACAAGCATCTTCAGGTAGTGAAAAACGCGTACTAGTGGTAGAAGATGATCCGATTATGCGTCAAGAAACTATCCGCTCAATTAGTGACGGTAATATCATCATCGAAGCGGTTGATAGTGGTGAATCTGCGTTAACCGCGCTAAGAGAGCAAGTTTTTTCTTTGGTCATACTCGATTTAGGTTTACCAGATATGCAAGGCATGGAACTTCTAAACGCTATCGCCAACGAAAAAATAAACATGCCTCCCGTGATTATTTACACTGTTCGTGAGCTAACTAGAGAGGAAGACGAAGCTTTACGTAAATATGCCAAGTCGATCATTATTAAAGATGTACGCTCTCAAGAACGTCTTATTGATGAAGTCGCGCTATTCTTGCATCGAGTGGTGAATGAACTACCTGAAGATAAAAAGAAAGTTATTAGAAATTTACATGAATCTGATGACAACTTAAAGGGTAAAAAAGTCTTAATCGCCGAAGATGATATGCGTACCATGTTTGCAATGACTAAAATCCTTGCTAGCCATGGTTTAAATCCTATCAAAGCAGACAACGGTAAAAAAGCCTTAGAAGTACTTAAACAAAACCCAGATATTGATATTATCTTAATGGATATGATGATGCCTGAAATGGATGGTTACGAGGCCTCACGTTGCATTCGTGAGATGCCTGAGTATAACCACTTGCCAATCATAGCCTTAACCGCTAAAGCTATGAAGGAAGACAGAAAAAAATGTCTAGATGCAGGTGCTTCTGATTATTTATCTAAACCTGTTGATCAAGACAGATTATTATCATTAATTAGGGTATGGTTATGCCGCTAAATATAAATCAATACAATTAAGTCCTATCTATAAATAACCTTCATAAGACCATGCGTTTGAGACGCTTAAGCGCATGGTGCTTAAATACCAAATATTTACTCGTCTAAGCTTATCAAGCAATTTTTATCAATTCCACATATTGAGCCCTTAAAATTGCTATAATTTCACCATTGATAAAATCTATAAACACTCCATAAGAATATTTGTAAAAGCTAAAAACTATAAAAAAATGACCCATAAAATAGCTTTCAACTTCATGCAATACCCAACAAACGCAATATGAGTTCCACACAAAAAGATTTCTACAACATATTAGGTGTTACTGAAAGTGCTGAAACAGCTGTTATAAAAGCGGCTTACAAAGCGCTTATGATGATCTATCATCCAGATCGTTATAATGGAGACCGAGAAGAAGCAATCAGAAAAACTAAAGATATTAATGAAGCCTACAGCACATTAATTGATCCTGATAAACGTAAAGCCTATGTAAAAACTGAATCCGGCTTTAAGGCTACAGAAAAAGAACCGACTGAAACAAATCAAAAGAATACTACATCAGATAAAGCCAGTGACTCTGATAGTGGTTGGCTAATTGCTGTAGAGTTAGTTGAAGGCTTGGATAGCTTATATCAAAGCTTAAACATCTTATCTAAAGATTTAAGCGCAAGTTTTAAACAAGAATTACTCGAAAACAAACGCTTTAGTGAAGCTAAGGACATAGCAGAAAAGCTTGAAGTAGAGTTTATTGAAAAATTTTTTGGTAAAAACAAAGATATTCAAAACTTCTCGCGCTGGTTACTTAGCAATGACAAGCGAAACGCTGCCCAAGAAATTAACAAAATTGTTGCGCAATCAGCGGGACATTTAATTGCTAGTGATGTTATTAGAACGATTATGGTTAAACATCAACTATCTGGTTATGATATTCCTGTATCGACTGAGAAAAGAACTGTCTATAAATTAGGTGATATTCTGCCAGACGATGGCATTGTGTTTTATATTGATAAAACAGGTCAACATGGCTTAGCAGCAAGTCGTGATGATTTATCTATACAAGCAACTTGGCTAGAGGCAATAGCTCTTGCAGGCACCACCAGTTATCAATGGCATTTACCCTCTCGAAAAGAATTAGAGTTGTTACATGCACAAAAAGAACTTGTAGGCGGCTTTTCTAATCATCTTTACTGGAGTTCCACAGAAAGCGATAGCTTTAATGCATGGTTCCAAAACTTTTATATTGGTGAACAATTCACTGGCAACAAAAATCTTAGCCATAGAGTAAGAACGGTACGCGCTTTTTAATTTTAAAAAGTGTCTGGCAAAATACCTAATAAAACTTCTCTGTAGAGATCCAACAATCCCAATAGACTCACTATAACTAATCCACCGCCTATCCAGCGCTTAAAAACCCGATCATTTCGCACGATCAAATCATGCGTCTTTAACCCCAGGTAATGTCCGATGGCTGCGATAGGCAATAAAGTTATAGCTGCAAGAGAATGTAAATCAACTGACAACACGATAAATGTCGACATTTTAATACTGACCAGAATGAACCATAATACAAATAAAGTATCCCGTAATTTGCGCTTGTCGACATTACGCATATAAACAGCCACCATTAACGGTGCACCTGTTAATGAAATACCCGCAACATAACCGCCCAATATCAATAAAACCTTATCAATCCAAGCATTACTGCTTTGAATACCTTTATTTAACAACCAAATAAAACCATAAAACAGGGTAATTGTATAAATAAAAGTATTCAGCCACAAAACCGGAAAATGCACTAAACCAAAGACCCCAATAATAGCTGGGGGAATAATGTAAACAGCTGACTTTTGCAAATAACGCCAATCAACATTATGTAAGCGGTTGAGCAAGGTTAAACCGGAGAAAAACAACAGATGTGTACCAATAATAGGTAACCATAATAAGGGATTATTCTGCACAAACAGCATCAATGGTAAACCTAAAGCCGCACCACCAAAGCCTAAACCCGTTCGCACAAAACCGGTCCATATAAAAATTAAAGCAATTGCAACTAACTGATAAGTTGATAAATCTAATAATATCATTCTGATTAACCTGACCTAAGTTACCTTAAGTCAACAACTGCTATAAATAATTGACTTGAGCAATAGCTCAAACATGACAGATAAAATAAAGAGGAGAATCCCCTTTATTTTACTAAATTTAACTTACTTGACTAAACTCAACAATACACCAGCAGCAACAGCAGACCCAATTACACCCGCCACATTTGGCCCCATTGCGTGCATCAATAAATAGTTGTGTGGATTACTTTCTAACCCTAATTTGTTAGCCACTCTCGCGGCCATAGGAACAGCAGAAACGCCTGCAGCACCGATTAATGGATTGATCAGAGTGTCACTAAATCTATTCATAATTTTAGCCATAATCACACCAGAAGCAGTGCCTATAGCAAAAGCTACCGCACCTAATGCCAAAATACCTAAAGTTTGAACTTGTAAAAAGGCATCCGCGCTTAACTTAGATCCAACTGATAAGCCGAGGAAAATGGTAACGATGTTGATTAACTCATTTTGAGCTGTTTGACTTAAACGATCAACAACACCCGAAGCATTCATTAAATTACCTAAAGCAAACATCCCAATTAAAGGTGTCGCAGAAGGCAATAAGAGCACTGATAAAACCAACAACATGAGCGGGAAAACTATTTTCTCAGTTTTACTGACTGCTCGCATTTGTTGCATTTCAATTTTGCGTTCATCTTCTGTGGTTAAAGCCCGCATAATGGGAGGCTGAATTAATGGTACTAAGGCCATATAAGAATATGCAGCTACCGCAATGGCACCGAGCAAATCAGGCGCTAGTTTAGAAGCCACATAAATAGCCGTTGGACCATCTGCACCACCAATAATCCCAATGGCCGCGGCATCTCTTAATGAAAACTCTAAACCAGGTACCGCATTAAGAGCCAAGGCACCTAACAAAGAAGCAAATATACCAAATTGAGCCGCAGCCCCAAGTAAGACAGTTTTAGGATTCGCTAACATAGGTCCAAAATCAGTCATTGCCCCAACTCCCATAAAAATAAGGAGAGGAAAAATACCCAACTTAATACCGTAGTAAAGGTAATACAAAATACCACCTTCTTCAGCGATACCCGCTACAGGAATATTACTTAGAATCGCACCAAAACCAATAGGTAATAATAATAATGGTTCAAAGCCTTTTTTAATTGCTAAAAATAGCAACAAAAAGCCGACCAACATCATAAATGCTTGGCCAGAAGTAAAATTATATAAGCCTGTACTTTGCCAAAGTGAAAGCAAATTTTCCATGAATTATCTCTTGATAAAGTTTGTGCTATAAAGTGATTAACGCATTACCACCAGCAACCGCACCACCTTCTTTTATATGAACAGCGCTGACAGTACCCGAGAATTTTGATCTTACTTCCGTTTCCATTTTCATTGCTTCCATAATAACAACCACATCTCCCTCTTCAACTTTACTGCCGACATCAATTAATACTTTTAGTATATTACCAGCCATCGGTGCAAATACTATTGCTCCACTGCTTTCAGCAACTACAGGCGCCTCTTCTTGAGTAGCAGGCTGAATGGCTAATGCAGTACCAACCGGCCCTACAGTCACATTAAAGCTTCTGCCATCGACATTAACGGTGTACATACCAATAGCGCCTTCATCAGAAGACTTAGTAGAGCTTGTAGTATCATTTGCAAGGCCTGGTTTTGCAGAGGGTGCAGGTTCAAAAGCACTGGCATTACCGCGATTTGCCAAAAATTTCCAACCTACTTGCGCAAACATGCCATTTATCAAGGCATCTTCTTCAACATTTTTAGCTAGTTTAACACCTTCAGCTTTAGCTTTCTTTTTAACCTCAGCAACCAATTTAGCCATTTCTGGGGCAATTAAATCTGCAGGTCTACAGGTAATAGGTTCAGCCCCATCAAGGACGCGATCTTGCAATTCTTTATTAACAGGCGCTGGCGTTGCACCATACTCACCTTTTAACACACCTGCAGTTTCTTTGGTAATGGTTTTATATCGCTCGCCGGTTAATACATTCATGACCGCTTGTGTACCAACGATTTGAGAAGTTGGAGTAACTAAAGGTATAAAGCCTAAGTCTTCACGAACTCTCGGAATTTCTTTCATTACCTCATCAAACTTATCTGCCGCACCTTGTTCTTTTAGCTGGCTTTCCATGTTGGTTAACATACCGCCAGGAACTTGCGAGATTAAAATACGACTATCAACCCCTTTTAGGCTACCTTCATATTGTTCATATTTTTTACGGATGTCTCTAAAATAATGCGCAATTTCTTCTAGTTTAACCAGGTCTAAACCAGTTGCACGCTCAGTATCTTCAAGACTTGCCACGATTGTTTCAGTCGCACTATGCCCGTAAGTCATACTTAATGATGAAATTGCTGTATCGACATTATCAACACCGGCTTCAGCTGCCTTGATTAAAGTCGCTACACTTAAACCAGTAGTTGCATGGCAATGTAAATGGACAGGAATATTAGTGCTTTTCTTTAAACGGCTGACTAATTCAAAGGCGTCATAAGGCTTTAATAAACCCGCCATGTCTTTAATACAAATTGAATGAGCACCCATGTCTTCAATTTGTTTACCTAAATTAACCCAAGCATCCATAGTGTGCACAGCACTAGTAGTATATGAAATAGTACCTTGAGCATGAGCATTCGTATTAAGCACCGCTTTTACTGCATGCTCAATATTACGCATATCGTTCATCGCATCAAAAATTCGGAAAACATCAATACCATTAACAGCACAACGCTCTACAAATTTATCAACCACATCATCAGCATAATGCCGATATCCTAAAATATTTTGGCCTCTCAACAACATTTGTTGAGGTGTTTTAGGCATGGCCGCTTTAAGTGTACGTAATCTTTCCCAATGGTCTTCGCCTAAATAGCGGATACAAGCGTCAAATGTTGCACCACCCCATGATTCAATAGACCAGTAACCTATCTGATCCAATTTCTCACAGATAGGTAGCATATCTTCAATTCGTAAACGCGTCGCTAATATAGATTGGTGAGCATCTCTTAAGACTACTTCAGTGATAGCTAGGGGCTTTTTTTTATCTTTGGCCATTATTGATAAGTCTCCAGGAATCTTGTGGTTCGAAATCGTTAATTGTATTAATTACAAAACTGTTAATCTTTAATTTATTTATGCTCACGACGATACTGATGTACCGCTGCTGTTATCGCTGCAACAACATTTTTGTCAATTCCACTTGAAACTGACGGTGACACACCCATAACAGGGGCTTCAGGGAAAAAACGTTGAACTAATGATGACATTAAATTAATGGCACCCACCAACATACCCAAAAATAAGAACACGATACCCATACCAGCAAACATTAACTCAATTCCGCTGCTCATTAATTCTGCCATACTGTCAAACCTTTAATTAAAACTCTTGTAGATATTGAAAATACTGAAAACTTAGGTAAATTACGTCTAAAAAGTACTCTATTAAAGCGTAGCCCAATAAAGTTATGACACAAATAAGTCATCCTTTTAAACTTCATAGTGAATTTACTATAAAAAGCCCTGCTTACACAACCTTATAATTCCATTTATAAGACAGGAATGTGAAGTTTTATAGATAAACCTAAGAGGACTGAGGTTAATTACTAGCTCTTTTTATGAGTTTTAACAAACTAATAAAAAGAGCTAGTTGGAACAAATACGTTAGTTAAGCAATCATTCACAAAAAAAATGATTCAACTAGGATAACGCCGCTAAAGCATGCTCATAATTAGGCTCATGCGCGAGTTCATGCACCAATTCTGTATAAATAACTTTATCATGCTCATCAATAATAACCACAGCACGGGCTGTTAAGCCAGCTAAAAAGGTATCAACCAATTTAACACCATAGACCTCAGCAAAATCTGATCTAAAAGTTGAAACTGGAATCACATCTTTTAAACCTTCAACTTCGCAAAAACGACATTGTGCAAAAGGTAAATCAGCAGAAACAGCCAAAACCACCGTATTATATAAATGTGAGGCCTTTTCGTTAAAAACACGAGTTGAAGTAGCACAAGTCGGTGTATCAAGACTTGGTACTATGTTTAAAACTTTTCTTTTACCTGCATAAGTAGCCAAACTTATATCGGCTAATTTAGCATTTGTAAGTAAAAAATCTGGAGCGGTGCTACCAACGGCAGGTAATTCACCTGAGGTATTAAGCGGTTTACCCTGAAACGAAATAGTTGCCATAAAGAATCCCTATAATATGTCTAGTTAAATTAAATTGATCGAAGTGAAACGACCTTCTACATCAAGAATCTTTCTTTGATTTTGCCCGCTTAGCCAAACGCTCACGCTTTTTAATTTCCCATTCAGTGACCTTTGTTTTCTGGCCATGAAAAGGATTTACTGGCGATTTAAACTCTAAACGAATGGGGGTACCTGACAATCTAAGCTTTTCTCGGAAATAGTTCACCAAATAGCGCTTATAAGAAATAGGTAAAGCATCCGTTTGCACACCATGCACGATAACAATGGGAGGATTTCTACCCCCTTGATGGGCATACTTTAATTTAATGCGCCGGGTATTCACAATTGGGGGTTGATGCGCAGTCGTGGCTTCTTTAAGAATACGCGTCAACACAGGTGTAGACATATCAATCATGGCGCATTCATATAGCTTATGCACCACGTCAAACAACTTACCTACACCACTACCATGTAACGCTGAAATCGGATGCTTTTCTGCAAAATCTAAAAACGACAACTTAACTTCTAATTGACGTTTAACCGTTTCTTTTTGCTCAATGCTAATACCATCCCATTTATTCAAACCAATAATTAACGCCCTACCTGCCTCAATTACTAGGCCTAATAAATGCGCATCTTGATCGGCAATACCTTCCCTAGCATCAATCATATAAATAACGACGTTAGCTTGCTCAATAGCCTGTAAGGATTTAATAACGCTAAATTTTTCTATGGTCTCTGATACTCTTGAACGACGACGCATACCTGCTGTATCAATCAAGGTAAACTTCTTACCATTACGCTCAAAAGGAATATAAATACTATCGCGAGTAGTACCGGGTTCATCAAATACAATAACCCGCTCTTCACCAAGTAAACGATTAACCAATGTTGATTTACCAACGTTAGGTCGACCTACAACGGCAATAGCAATACCGCGCTTATTATCTTCAACTTCGGTATTAACAGTTTTAGGCAATAACTCATTAACACGTTGCAACAACTCAGGCACACCCCGCCCATGAGAAGCTGCAATTTGCGCTGGCTCACCTAATGCCAAAGAATAAAAGTCAGAGGCCGCCATAGTGGCATCAATACCATCGACTTTATTGGTGACCAATATCGTTGGTTTATTTAACTTTCTTAAAGTACCGGCGATAACCTTATCTGAAGCGCTTAAACCCTCTCGGGCATCCACTAAAAATAAGACGACATCTGCTTCTTCTAAAGCTATTTGTACTTGTTTTCTAGCAAAACTTTCGATGCCTTCCGCATCATCTGCAATACCGCCAGTATCAACCACTAAACAGGGGCGATCACCATGTTTAACACGGCCATATTGTCTATCTCTGGTTAAACCAGGAAAATCAGCAACGAGAGCATCTCGACTGCGAGTTAAATAATTAAATAATGTTGATTTACCAACATTCGGGCGACCAACTAGGGCAATTACAGGTAACATAAATTAATTTGTAGCGACTCGTAAAGCGGCAAGAGTGCCATCTTTAGCATAAATATAAACGGTATCATTGACTACAAGAGGTTTAGCATCGATTGCACTATCAGCAATTTTTACTCTACCTAATTGACGACCGTCATTAACTGACAGCCAATGGACATATCCTTCAAAATCACCGACCACCACATAACTTCCATACACGGCGGGGGCAGTTAACTTTCTTTGATGCAATTCTTTTTGTTTCCAAAGTGATGCACCAGTGCGTTGCTCTATTTGCCAAACATCATCGGTTGCGTCTGATAAATAAAGGTGTCTAAAATCATTAGTCATGCCTGTGTAAGATGAAATAGCATCATTACGCCACATAACTTCTCCATCAGCTTCTGATATAGCAGCAGCGCCACCACGATAACTAGCGATATAAACCACACCAGCCACTTCGATAGGATCAACATCTAAATCGACTAATCTTTCAACTTCAGATCGGCCTTTTGGAATAGCGACGGTGGTTTCCCAAGCATACTTACCGTCTAACAAGCGCAAAGCAATCATCTTACCGTTATCGTAACCTTCAATAACATGTTCACCTACGATAAGTGGCGCACCAATACCCCGCACACTTAAGGCTGGCGCATTATGCTCATAATTCCAACGCTTACCACCGGTTTTTTCACTTAAGGCCACCATTTCACCGTCGGTGGTTCGGACCACAACAATATCATTGGCCACAACAGGCACCGAAAGCACTTCACTTGAAACTTTAGTTTTCCAAAGTTGCACTCCTGTATCAGCATTTAAAGCAACAACATCCGCATCACTAGATCCTAAGATAACTGTACCAGCACCTAAACCAGGTCCAGCAGAAAGATTTAATTCGGTTTTAACTTCCCAAATAACTCGTCCGGTATCTAAGTCTCTTGCTTCAACTAAACCTTCACGGTCTGCAATTAATAATTTACCAAAACCACTGGCGGGTATTAACTTTAAAGACTGCTCATCCGCACCTACGCCAACTGACTCTTTCCAAACTTCTTGTATTTTAATTTCAGGCGTATATTCAAGCAAAGCAGACGGGGGATCTGAATTATCTTCCCCGCCCTTAAAATAATTAGAAATACCATCAACAGACTCACTTAGTGTGTCCATAGCGGCACAGCCAGTTAGAGCCAAGCAAACACAAAGAAGCGTAATTAAGCGCATTATTTTTCTGGAGTTACATTTTGAACAGCGACTTTTTCAGGCGCTGTTAAATCATCAATTTTAATTTGTAATAAAGCAGATCTATAACCACTCTCTACAGCTTTTTGATAAGACGTTCTAGCTTGATCTAATCGATCCAATGCTACATACAAATCACCGACTAATTCGTCGTAATTTCCAGAGAAACTATTTGTAGTCGCTGGATCAATGGTATTGACTAAAGCTAACCCTTGCTCATATTCACCCGTTGCCAACATTAAACGCACTAAACGTAATTTTGCAACGTTACTTAGTTCAGTAGATGAGCCTGCGCTTTCAGTTGTAAGAATAGCTTTTGCTTGGGCTATATCGCCAGCTTCTACTTTAACTTTTGCTAATAAAAACTGACCATAAACTGCATATTCTGTTTTTGGATACTCAGCTTTTAAACGCTCAGCCAACTTTTGTACGCTGTCTTGTTTATTGTCAGTTACAGCTTTAAGCAATTCAATATATAGTGCTGAAGCTTGCTCAGACTGAGTTGTTTTGTGCTCCTGCCAAAAATTCCAACCTAAAATAATAGCAATGCCTAAAACTAAACCAATAATGGTCGCTTGGCCGTTTTCTTTCCACCATCTTTTTAAGGCTTCTACTTGCGCTTCTTCTGTTTCGTAAATTTCCACGTGCTTTCTCTATAAAATTTTAAAAAAGTAAACCTAACCCGCTAAATTAGACTAAGACTCACTTAGCTGGGCTACATAATTTTGTAAGAATATGATTGTTTCTTGCTGCGTCAAGGTTTGTTGTTCTTGATCAGTGCGCAACGACTTAAGACTTAATTGACCTTTACTCACTTCATCATCACCTAAAATAAGTGCGTAATCAGCGCCTATTTTATCAGCTTTCTTAAACTGACTTTTAAAACTACCACCACCGCAATTTACTTGTAATTTTAATCCGGGCACTTCATTTCTTAAAGTTTCTGCAAAACGTAAACCTTCACGCTCCGCTGTTTCCCCGACTCTAATCATAAAAACATCAACGGCTTTAACATCGGGAACCAGACCAGCCACTTCAATCAACGCTAATAAGCGTTCTATTCCCATGGCAAATCCGACCGCAAAGTTAGGTTTTCCACCTAACTGCTCTACCAAGCTATCATAGCGACCACCTGCGCAGACAGTACCTTGCGAACCTAATTCGTCAGTAACCCACTCAAAGACGGTTTTACTGTAATAATCTAAACCACGCACTAATCTCGTATTAATAGTATAACTGACACCTAAATCATCTAATGCTGTCGTTAAACCTTTAAAATGTGCCAATGTTTCTGAACCCAAATAATCCATTAACGCGGGGGCATTAGCCACCAAATCAAACATTGCAGGATTTTTAGTATCTAAAATACGTAAAGGATTAGTTTGTAGGCGGCGTTTGCTATCTTCATCTAACTCATCGATATGCGCTTGAAAATATTCAACCAAAACTTGGCGATAAACAATACGCTCATCAATTGTTCCTAAGGAATTGAGTTGTAGACAAACTTTATCGCGAATCCCTAACTTTTTCCATAAACGATCCATGATAAAAATCAATTCTGCATCAATATCAGGGCCGGCCATACCATAGGTTTCAACACCTAACTGGATAAATTGACGATACCGACCTTTTTGCGGGCGCTCATGGCGATACATAGGACCGTAATACCACAAACGATGCACTTGATTATGCAACAATCCATGTTCCAAACAGGCTCTTAAACAGCCAGCAGTTCCTTCTGGACGTAAAGTTAAAGAATCACCATTACGATCTTCAAAAGTATACATTTCCTTTTCAACGATATCAGTCACTTCACCAATAGAGCGTTTAAAAAGTTCTGTTTTTTCTACAATAGGTAAACGGATTTCACTGTATCCATAAGTCCCCATTACTTCTCTTAAAACCCGCTCCGTATATTGCCAAAGCGGGGTTTGATCTGGAAGCACATCATGCATGCCTCGAATTGCTTGTATCGTCTGTGCCATATTGATCGAGTTATTCTATTACTGTAAAACAGGCTTAATTTTCTTAGCTTCCTCGGATAACGGAAACTTATCTAATAATAATTTATCATCTTCTTGCGCCATTAAAGCATGACCCAAAGCAAGTTCCGTTTGTCTAGCTATCCATAATAATGTCGGCGTATAAGACTCAACATCTACATATCTTTTAAAATAGGCTTGTGCCGCTACATAATCTCCAGCCTCGAAACTTAAACTTTGCATTTCTAACAAAGCTGGGGCATAAACTGCATTAAGTATCAAAGCTCGTTCAAAATAATGCTTAGCACTGGATTTATCATGAGCTTGTAACTGACAACGACCAGCATTTGTTAACGCCAGCCAAGCTTTATCATTTAATTGTGTGGTAAAAGCACGCATCAAGATTTGCAAACCTTGTTGCTGATCGCCTTGTTCACAAAGAAATCGACCATAATTATTTTGGATACTCCAGGCATCCGGCGCTAACTCTAAAGCTAACTGATAATTCTGTTTTGCTTTTGGATAATCATGTAATTTTTCGTACAAATAAGCATTAGCATTATGAGCCTGCGCATTATTTGGATCTTTTTCTAAAGCAATATGTAAATTTTCTTTCGCAATTTCAAGCTTATTAAGCTCTATATAGCGCACACCCAATTGCAAATAGATATCCGCAGTTTCTGACTTGTTATCTTCCTTATCAAATAAGGAAGTGCAAGCCATTAAAGCCATACTCAATAAAAATAAACGCAGTAAAAGTAATAATTTAGTGCGCTTAAGCCGCACTATTTATACCTAATGCCTTTAACTTTAAATGTCTACGACTCTTATCTTCTACCTGTCCTACTAACTGCCCACAGGCCGCATCAATATCATCGCCACGCGTTTTTCTAACCGTAGTAACAATACCTGCATCATTCAAAACTGTTTTGAAGCGGTTAATCACTTCCTTGCTTGAACACCGATAATCATTATTAGGAAATGGATTAAACGGTATTAAATTTAATTTAGACGGCACATTTTTTAATAGTTTTATTAAACCACGCGCATCATCCATAGAATCATTTATCCCTTCTAGCATGACATATTCAAAAGTAACAGTCCGACGAGGTGCTATTTTGGCATTATCTCGGCAGGCGTCCATTAACTCATCTAAAGGGTATTTTTTATTAATAGGAACCAAGACATCTCTCAGTTCGTTAGTGACTGCGTGTAAAGAAACCGCCAAACTAACATCACAGGCCTCTGTTAAGCGATACATCGCTGGCACAACGCCTGAGGTACTAATAGTCACTCTGCGTTTAGATAAACCAAACGTAAAATCGTCCATCATCAAATTCATAGCAGCAACTACATTATCAAAATTAAGCAAAGGTTCGCCCATGCCCATCATAACAACATTAGTTACTTTTTTAGTGTCACCCAAACGTTTTTGAGCAACAATCACCTGACCAATAATCTCAGCCGTGGTTAAATTACGATTAAAACCTTGTTGGGCAGTAGAACAAAAACTACACGCTAAAGCACAACCAATTTGCGAAGAAACACATAAAGTGCCGCGACCTTCTTCAGGTATAAAAACCGTTTCGATTCTATTCCCGCATGAAGTCTGCAGTGCCCATTTGCGAGTGCCATCACTGGCTATTTGTTCGACAACAATTTCTGGTGTCGCCAAATAACAATTTTCTTTTAGATACGCACGCAAAGATTTACTTAAATTAGTCATCAAGTCGAAGTCTTCTACCCCTTCTTGATAAATCCATTTAAGTACTTGAGTGGCCCTAAAGGGTTTTTCACCTAAAGCGACAAAAAAAGCCGCAAGGCCTTTTCTGTCGTAATCAAGCAGGTTAAATCTTTTTGAATTAACGAGTTCTTGCACTGATTTCTTCGTCTGAGAAAAAGTAAGAAATTTCTCTTTTAGCTGTTTCTAAAGCATCTGAACCGTGTACTGCATTTTCGTCGATGCTTGATGCAAAGTCAGCACGAATAGTACCAGCAGCAGCTTCTTTAGGGTTAGTAGCACCCATGATTTCACGGTGTTTAAGAACTGCATTTTCGCCTTCTAATACTTGCATGATAACTGGACCAGAAATCATAAAAGCGATTAAGTCTTTAAAGAAGCCACGCTCACTGTGTTCAGCGTAAAAACCTTCAGCTTGTGCTTGTGTTAAATGTAACATTTTTGCAGCAACAATTTGTAGACCATTGCTTTCGAAACGACTGTAAATTTGACCAATTACATTTTTAGCCACTGCATCTGGTTTAATAATTGAAAAAGTGCGTTCTATTGCCATTGTGATTTAAAACTCCAAAGTAACATTAAATTAAAAAATTGAACTGGGCATTATACCTGATGATGCCAGTCTTGTAGACAACAGACTCAACTACGGTCTATCGTCCATCACCTCGCCTTCTTTTACAGGTATCATTAAGTCTTCTGCACTAATACCTAACATTAAAGCCATTGGACTAGCAATGAAAATAGAAGAGTAAGTACCAAAGAACACACCAAAAAGTAACACGATTGAGAAATTATGAATAATCTCACCGCCCAAAAAGAACAATGAAACCAATACTAAGATAACCGTTAATGAAGTCATAATAGTTCGGCTTAAAGTTACATTAACCGAAATATTCATTACTTCTTCAGTGGTTTTATTTCTTAATGCACGAAAGTTCTCACGAATACGGTCATAAACCACGATAGTATCGTTTAAAGAATAACCAATTAGCGCTAAAACAGCCGCTAACACGGTTAAATCAAACTCTAAACCCAAGATTGAGAACAAGCCTAAAGTCACCACTACGTCATGCACAGTCGCTAAAATTGCGCCAGTAGAAAACTTCCATTCAAAACGCCAAGCGATATAAACCAAGATAGCGATAGTGGAATAAAGTAAGGCTAAAAAACCATCTTCAGCGAGATCATCACCCACTTGTGGACCAACAAACTCAACACGACGCACACTAGCAGGTTCTGCAGTCGTTTTATTAATCGCCTCTAAAACTTTAGCGCTCAAATCTACACTACTGATACCTTCGTGGGGTTTTAACCGAATTAAAACATCTTTTGCAGTACCAAAGTTTTGTACTGTGGCATCATCAAAACCTTGGGTATCTAAAGTGTTACGCAACACATTTAAATCCGCTGCTTTTTGATAACCCACTTCAATTAAAGTACCGCCAGTAAAATCGATACCCATTTGCAAACCGCGCACGGCCAAAGAACCTATCGAAATAACCATGAGTATGCCCGAAAATATCAAAGCGATATTTCGGTTACCGATAAAATTTATATTTGTTGTCTTCATAATATATTCTTCTAAAATTAGATTGATAACTTCTCAACTCTACGAGTACCGTAAATCCAGTTGATTACCATACGTGTGCCGGTAATCGCGGTAAACATCGAAGACAAAATACCGATAATCAAGGTGACCGCAAAACCTTTAACAGAGCCAGTACCAAAGGCAAACAAAACCACCGCCACGACTAAGTTAGTAAAATGCGAATCCAGAATGGTAGCAAAAGCTTTGTCATAACCTAAAAAGATCGCCGCTTGAGGAGTGATACCATTTTTAATTTCTTCTTTAACCCTTTCAAATATCAACACGTTGGCGTCAACTGACATACCCACGGTTAAAATAATACCGGCAATACCCGGCAAGGTTAATGTGGCTTGCAACATAGATAAAATAGCCACTACGATCACTACGTTAAATGCCAACGCAAAGTTAGCAATCATACCGAACAATTTATAGTAAACAGCCATAAATAAAACAACAAGTAAGAAGCCAACGACGAACGACAACATACCTTTATTGATATTGTCTTGACCTAAGCTAGGACCGACAGTTCTTTCTTCAACGATATCAACTGGTGCCGCTAAAGCACCCGCTCTTAATAATAAAGATAAATTTCTAGCTTCTTGCGGACTATCTAAACCTGTAGTTTGAAAACGCTTACTAAACACACCTTGAATAGTCGCTACGTTAATGACCTTTTCAACTTTTTCTTTATGACGAATCTTTTCGCCATTTACTGTTTTAGTTTCTACTTTATATTCAATAAACACCACAGCCATTGGCTTACCTACGCTAACTTGCGTAGTTTTAGCCATTTTTGAAGCGCCAACACCATTTAAAGAGATATTAACCGACGGCCTACCATCTTCATCTTGGCCTGATGCCGCGTCAACAATTTGATCACCCGTTACAATCACTCGACGGTCTAACAAAATTGGCGCACCTGATCTATCGTAATATAAACGACTACCCACAGGTACATGACCACCGATAGCTTGTTGAACATCATGCTCAACATCCACTAAACGATATTCTAATGTCGCAGTTGTACCCAAAATTTCTTTTGCTCGAGTAGTATCTTGGACACCAGGTAATTGCACCATGATACGATTTTCACCTTGTTGTTGAATAACGGGCTCTGCAACCCCTAATTCATTAACCCGATTTCTTAAAGTCGTCATGTTTTGCGCAACCGCAAATTTCTTAATTTCACGTGCCTCTTTTTCAGAGAACTTTAACCAGACTTGTTCTTGGGCTTCTGGCTCTGTAATTTCTAAACTATGAAATTCTTTATCTAATAAAGTTAACAAGGCCGCTTTGTCATCAACCGACTTTAAAGCCACTTTGATAAAACCACTGTCTTTTGCTACTGATTGATAATGCAATTTAGCATTTCTTAAAGACAATCTAACATCGTCAATATAACGATCTTCAGCTTGCTTTACTGCCGCATCCATATCCACTTCTAATAAGAAATGCACCCCACCGCGTAAATCCAAACCCAAGTACATGGCTTGTGCGCCCAAACTACGCAACCAAGCGGGTGTAGTCGGCGCTAAATTTAAAGCCACTGTGTAATTACTGCCCATTTTATCACGGAGCTGATCAGCTACTTTTAACTGATCATCTGTATTAGTAAAGCGCGCTAAAATTTTTCCGTCTTTAAACTCAAACGCTTTAGCTGGGATACCCATCGTTTTAATGTCAGCTTCAACTTGATTTGCTTGCTCTTGACTAATAGCAGCGGCTATTGTTGAAGATACCTGAACCGAAGGGTCATCGCCGTACAAATTGGGTAATGAATAAATAATCCCAATACCAAAAACAAGCAGAACTAAGATATTTTTCCAAACAGGGAAATGATTTTGCATGTGTTATTCCAATAATTAACTGTGCTTAAGCCTAATCTACGAGGAGGGCTTATTTATAACTTAAAAACTTTGATTATTTTTTAGTTATGGCTTTAAAAGTGCCTTTAGGCATGATACTTTCAACCGCTTGACGCTGTACTTGAATAAAAACGTTTTCGTTTACTTCGATTTTTACAAAGTTATCATCTAAATCCGCAACTTTACCTAAAATACCACCCGTTGTTACCACTTCAACCCCTTTTGAAAGGGCTTCAATCATTTGTTTTTTTTCTTTAGCGCGTTTAGCTTGCGGACGTAAGAACAAAAAGTAAAAAAACGCTAAGATAGCTAACGGAAATAACATGCCTTCAAAACCAGGCTGTTGCGCAGCTGCAGCATCAGCGGCTAATGCGTCAGAAATAAAAAAACTCATAAATATCCTCGTTATTATAATAAATAAAAAAATCTCGCTATTATGCCACAGCCGGTACAGATTTATCTCTTTGTTGGTAAAATTCACTAACAAAAGCATCCAGTTCTTGCTTAGCAATAGCATCTCGCAGACCTTGCATAAGGGTCAGATAATAATACAAATTATGAATAGTATTAAGCCTTGCACCCAACATCTCTTTGCAGCGATCTAAGTGCCTTAAATAAGCGCGCGAATAGTTCTGACAGGTATAACAGCCACAATTTTCATCAAGTGGCTTAGTATCAAACTCATACTGACTATTTCTGATCTTTACCACGCCAAATGTGGTAAATAAGTGTCCGTTTCGGGCATTACGAGTCGGCATAACACAATCGAACATATCAATACCACGACGCACAGCCTCTACCAAATCCTCTGGCGTACCCACACCCATTAAGTAACGAGGTTTATCTGCCGGCATTTTGCTATGAATAACATCTAAAGTGGCCATCATTTCTGCTTTGGGCTCACCAACCGACAAACCACCAATCGCATAACCATCAAAACCAATGTCTAACAAACCGGCTATTGATTCCTCACGCAAATGCTCATACATCCCCCCTTGCACAATACCAAATAAAGCTGAAGGATTATCCGCATGCGCAACCTTACTTCGGGCCGCCCAGCGCAATGATAAACGCATAGATTTAGCAGCCTCTTCAACGGTTGCCGGATAGGGGGTACACTCATCAAAAATCATAACGATATCAGAACCTAAATCGCGCTGAACTTGCATAGACTCTTCTGGACCCATAAAAATCTTAGCGCCATTTAAAGGGGATTTAAAAGTCACCCCTGCTTCGGTAATCTTTCTTAAAGCACCTAAACTAAAAACCTGAAAACCGCCTGAATCCGTTAAAATCGGTTTATCCCAATGCATAAAATCATGCAAATCACCATGGGCCTTAATGACTGCGGTAGTGGGACGCAACATCAAATGAAAGGTATTACCTAAAATGATCTGCGCACCGATACCTGTTAAATCTTCTGGCGTTAACGCCTTAACCGTACCATAAGTGCCTACAGGCATAAAAATAGGTGTCTCTACGACCCCTCTATCAAAAACAAGTCGCCCTCGGCGTGCGTGCCCATCAGTGTTAATTAAGTTAAATTCCATGCCCTGTCAGATTATTTGCTTATTTATAAGGGTGCAGATTATGCTGTGTTTATAGGCTTTTAGGCAAGTTAGATTCGTTAAAAATCCTTAAGTTGCATCACTTTATACCCCCCAAAAGCTAGGCATAAATTTACGCTTTAGGTATATCATTACAGAAAATTCCCTTAAAATACCCTAGACCCAAAGCGGTTCCAAAGCAATACACGACACACTGACACGCTTTTGTAATTAATTTACCTACAAACTTTTAATTAATCGTTCATGTCCATAAAGTCACATTCGCCGTCAAAAAACCAACTTAGAACCCTTGCCCTCGGTGCTATCGGCGTCGTATTTGGAGATATTGGTACCAGCCCTCTTTATGCCTTAAAAGAGGTTTTTAAAGATGGGGTTCCTATAGATACAGTGCACGTACTTGGCGTGCTGTCCTTAATTTTTTGGTCATTAACCTTAGTTGTGACCACTAAATATGCCATTTTTATCATGCGTGCTGACAACAAAGGCGAAGGTGGCATCATGGCACTGATGGCCTTAGCTCTTCAGGGTGTTAAGAAGTCAGAGTCTGAAAACAAAGCTAAGACCGCTAAAAAGTCTGCGTTTATCGTAATATTAGGTTTACTAGGTGCCTCGCTCTTTTTTGGTGACAGTATTATCACTCCCGCCATCTCGGTATTAAGTGCTGTTGAAGGCTTACAAATTATCGCCCCAAAATTAGATAAATATATTTTACCCATCACAGTCGCTGTACTCGGAGGCTTATTTATTATTCAAGCTAAAGGCACAGGTAAAGTCGGTAAAATATTTTCGCCTATTATGATTTTCTGGTTTGGCTTACTTGGATTTTTAGGCATCATTAATATCATAGAAACGCCTAGTGTATTAATGGCTATTAACCCTTACTATGGTTTGCATCTGTTATCAGAACTGGGTTGGCATGGCTTCTTAATATTAGGCGCGGTGGTTTTGTCCATTACAGGAGCCGAAGCACTGTATGCAGATATGGGGCATTTTGGTCTAAAACCTATTCGTTATGCGTGGTTTGGTTTTGTGTTTCCGGCATTATTACTTAACTACTTTGGCCAAGGCGCCTTATTAATTAATCACCCAGAAGCCATTCAAAATCCATTCTATTTACTCGCCCCCACTTGGGCCTTATATCCCTTATTAATTTTATCAACACTGGCCACCGTGATTGCTTCGCAAGCGGTTATTTCAGGTGCCTTTTCAGTAACACGCCAGGCTATACAGTTAGGTTACTGCCCACGCATGAACATAACCCATACCTCGGGAGATGCTATCGGACAGGTTTATGTACCTGCTATTAACTGGATGCTGATGGTATCTGTGTTTATTTTAGTGATCACTTTTAAATCATCCTCGGCCTTAGCCTCAGCCTATGGCATAGCTGTTACCGGCACCATGATTGTGGACACCATCTTAGCTTCTATTATCTTTAAAGAATTATGGAATTGGAATAAACCTACCCGCATTACATTTTTGGTGGCTTTTTTAGTGGTAGATTTGGGATTTTTATCTTCAAATAGCTTAAAAATCCCTACGGGTGGTTGGCTACCTTTAGTTATCGCCAGTGTTTTATTTATAATTTTAACCACGTGGATTAAAGGCCGCGCTTTATTAACCAAATACATGGAAGAACGTCGCACACTGGTTGAAGATTTTGAAGCCACTAACAATAAAGAATACGCCACCGTAGATGGCACCGCGATTTATTTAACACGTACCCTACATGGTTTACCCGAAGTTTTTTTGCATAACCTTGAACACAATCATGTTTTGCATAAGCAAATTGTGGTCTTAAGTATTGTAACGACTAACGAACCTTATGTAGATGAAGCACATTTACTTAAAATAAGAAGCTTTGGTAAAACCCGCAAATTTTATCGCGTTAAACTCTATTATGGTTTTAAACAAAATGCCGATGTGCGTAGAGCTCTAGAATTGTGCGCTCAAGAAGGCTTAGATATTAATCCTAAACAAGCGTCCTTCTTTATCGGTAGTGAAGAGATATCTTTTAGAAACAAAAGCCCCATGCCCAAATGGCGTAGAGGCTTATTTAGATTCTTGTTTTCTAACTCCTCTAGCGCCATCGATTTCTTTAGAATCCCAGTTGATCGCGTCGTTGAGTTAGGTATCAGAATAGAACTGTAAACCGTTTTGACTTAATTAGATTTTAGGTATTTGTGTCGAACAATCTCAATAACTGCAGGCAGAATTGAAACAATTACGATACCTAAAATAACCACAGAAAAGTTATTTTTTACCACAGGCAAATTACCAAACAAATAACCACCCGCCAAACAAATAGCGACCCAAGCTAAAGCGCCGACCGCATTAAACTGTAAAAATCGCTGATACGTCATCGAGCCTATCCCCGCTACAAAAGGCGCAAAGGTTCGTACTACAGGGACAAACCGCGCAATGATGATTGTTTTAGCGCCGTATTTGTCATAAAAATGCTGCGTCTTATCAAGATGAGCTTGATTAATAAATTTAAGCTTTTCATGGTTGGCTATCTTAGGTCCTAACCGCCGACCTATTTCATAATTAAGCGCATCACCCACCACGGCAGCCATGGCCAAACTAGCAAACAATATCCCAAAACCCAGATCACCCTTTGCCGCAAAAGTACCCGCCGCAAATAACAAAGAATCACCCGGTAAAAAGGGCAATACCACCAAGCCAGTTTCACAAAACACTATCAAAAATAACAAGGCGTAAGTAACTGTGCCATAGTTTTGAATGATGTCACTGAGATAATGATCCAAGTGCAAAAAGATATTAAGTAGTTCAGTCAGATGTTGCATAAAGTCCTAAGGATGAAATGTTTGATGTGGGTATTTAACCTTATTATCAGGCATAAAAAAAGGCCGGATTGCTCCGACCTTTTTTAAGTTTAACCGTTTACTTTAATAAACCTTGTAACAAACCATTCAACTTATGTACAAAAGCTGCGGGATCTTCTAAATGCCCACCTTCACTTAAGATAGCTTGGTCAAACAAGATATGGCTTAAGTCTGCAAAACGTGTATCGTCTTGTTCTGCTTTCAATTTAACCACTAAAGGATGCGTAGGATTAATCTCAAAGACCGGTTTTTTACCACCGAAGCCCATAGATTGTCCGGCTTCCTTCATAATGCGCTCCATGTTTAAACTCATGCCGTATACATCCGCCACCAAACACGCAGGGGATTCTGTTAAACGATGACTCAAACGGACTTCACTGACTTTATCTGCTAACACGTCTTTAATTTGCGTTAATACGGATTCAAAGTCTTTAGTCACTTCTTCTTGCTGGGCTTTTTCTTCTTCAGTATCCGCTAAGTCACCTAGGTTTAAATCACCTTTAGCTACCGACTGTAAATGCTTACCATCAAATTCATCTAAATTAGACACCAACCATTCATCAATACGATCAGATAATAATAAAACTTCGATACCTTTTTTACGGAAGATTTCTAAATGTGGACTGTTTTTAGCGGCTGAGAAACTATCCGCCGTTACATAATAAATGTTGTCTTGACCTTCTTTCATACGACTAACGTAATCTTCTAAAGACACTGATTGTTTGTCAGTATCATTATGAGTAGAAGCGAAACGTAATAACTTGGCCACACGATCTTTATTGGCATGATCTTCGATAGGACCTTCTTTAATCACATTACCGAATTGTGCCCAGAAAGTTTCATATTTCTCAGCTTCATTCTTAGCCAAGTTTTCTAACATGCCCAAGACTTTTTTAACGGCACCCGATTTAATCGCACTGATTTGTTTGCTTTGTTGCAGAATTTCTCTAGATACGTTTAAAGGTAAAGAGTTTGCATCAATAATACCTCTGATAAAACGCAAATAACGCGGCATTAATTGCTCAGCATCATCCGTTATAAACACTTTACGGATGTAGAGTTTTACACCGTGTTTTGCATCTCTATCCCACAAATCAAACGGTGCACGCGCAGGGGTGTAAAGCAATAAAGTATACTCGTTAGTGCCTTCTACTTTACTGTGGACAAATGTTAGAGGGTCTTGGAAATCATGACCTACGTGTTTATAAAATTCGTTGTAATCTTCATCACTAATTTCTTGACGAGATTTAGTCCATAACGCAGAAGCACTATTAATAGTTTCTTCTTCAATGGCTGCTATTGGTTTTTCAGTTTTTTCTACGCCCTCTTCCGCTTCGTCTTCATCATCATAAGAAGGTTCTGGTTCTTTATCCATAATGATAGGTAAAGAAATATGATCTGAGAATTTTCTAACGATAGAACGGATACGGTAACCGTCTAAAAACTCTAATTCAGCTTCTTTTAAATGTAGAACGATTTCAGTACCGCGAGTCGCTTTTTCAACAGCTTCGATGGTGTAATCACCCTCACCTGCAGATTCCCAACGTGTTGCTTGAGATTTATCAGCACCCGCTTTACGGGTGGTTAAAGTGACTTTATCAGCAACAATAAATGCAGAGTAGAAACCTACCCCAAATTGACCAATTAACTCGCTGTCTTTCGCTTGTTCACCGGTTAAGGCTTCAAAAAATTGTTTAGTACCTGATTTTGCGATAGTACCGATATGTTCTTGTACTTCGGCACGGGTCATACCAATACCATTATCGATAATGCTGACGGTTTTTTTATCTTTATCGAACTCAATGCGAATTTTTAACTCGCTATCACCTTCGTATAAAGCATCATTTGATAGTGCTTCAAAACGGAGTTTATCGGCTGCGTCAGACGCGTTAGAGATTAATTCTCTAAGGAAGATTTCCTTGTTGCTGTACAAGGAATGAATCATTAAATGTAAGAGGTGTTTTACTTCAGTTTGAAAACCAAGCGTTTCTTTTTTTGTTTCAACAGTCACAATAGTAGTCCTTAATAGTGGTTAAAAAAATATTTCTCACTATGTGGGGACGCCAATTTATTTTTTCAAGTGTGATGTATTAGAGAAATTTCTACTTGCCTTGCCTTGAGTTAAACTAACGTAAACAGTACCTTGATTTGCCTTAACAAGTACAAGAAACCAGCTGACTGGATACGTTTATTAATTGACTAACCCGATTCTCTTATTAATAGAGTTTTCGGTTAAAACGACAGTAGCTTAAATAACTACTTTTGAGATAGGTTCACAATAATCAGTGACACCCTGAGTTGTAACGGCACGATAACGGAAATAGTAAATCTTTACTGGCGTTAACCCTGTTACAAAATAACTAGCGGCGGTACTTTGCCCTATCGTTACCCAAATTTTGTCATCTTCTGACATTTGCCAATCATAAGAACCGGCTTTTTCAACAGTTTGAGCGACTAACTTTAACTCACCTGAGTTAAGGGCATCTATCGCCGCTAAAACTGCTTTATGATGCGCGCCATGAGGTTTAGCAACCGAAAAACCGCTGCTTAATATTTTAGCTTCATCGCCATTAGAAACCCTTTGCACATAAGCCGCTTCATTTCTATAAGCGGTATCAGCCAAGTCTTCAGCATTGCGCAAAGCTGCTTTAGCAATATGATTACCATCTGCTGCCGCTAAAATTGCCGCCTCGAAGTTACTCAGAATTAGGGTTAATTCTGATATCGGCACATCGGGTGATGTATACAAGGGGTTGGAGGTTAAACAATCGATGACATATTTATATGTCAACACCTTTGGACCAATCGATAAATTTACAAAGTCTAATAATACCTTAGATCTTGTCATATTTTCCTCTTGAGTTAAATTACAGAAATACTGTCTAGATTCTAAACAGCGCCACTTATAAAAATAGACTAAATTTATTAAAAGACGAGAAAAAACTTAAATTAATCGATAAATAAATTGCAATAAGCGCATTTAATCTTGTCGGGGTTGTGGCTGAATCGACATTGCCCATCATCATATTGGCAATCGAAGTGATAAAACTTGAAGTGGTCTTGGCTAAACTAGGCGCATCTGCCTCAGAATTAGCAGGGCTAAGCGCTAATCTTGCAGTCACCGTAGTCAATCTATCAGTGACTCTTGCTAATCTTCCAGTCAAAGGAGTGATTATTGTGGTAACCGCTCTTAGCAATGGTATAGCAAGGTAGGATAACGTAATAGCGTCCCCTGCAATTGCAATGTTACCGGCAAATCTAGTAATAATCAGCGCAGATATTCCTAAACTTAGAGGAAATATTTTGGTTTAAATGGAACACTCCCCCAAAAGACGGCAGAGCAGTTACTAAACTGCCTAGGGATATTGCAATATCAACTCCTAGTAAGCAAATACCCGCCCCTGTTAGCACTACATTAGCCTGGAACAGGATATTAACCGATAGGTTTGCTGCAATAAACACCGGAAACAGTGCTAGTTTAGGTGGGTTTGAGCAAATAGTTGAAATGACGACTACTAGGTTGACCGAGTTGGGGGCAATACCCAGTGTTTTTGGTACGCAGGGAACTAGGATTATTACTTAAGCATCCCAAGAGACTGTTAATGCCCCACCGTTGATTACTTGATTAAAATGCAAAGTAAAAAATGACGGAAACCAAGGCTTTCATTTTATTAATGAAGCGGCCTTTACAGGCAGTGCTGGTGATCTTCGATATAGCGCAGGCATTTTATCCGGCGATACTAATGGTGATAAAAAACCTGACTTCGAAATTGCGATTACTTTGGTAGGCTCTACCCCCTTATCAGAAGCAGATATTATTTTGTAAGCACTTAAATGGGCGAAGAATAACTCGCCCATTCTAATTAAATTATTACAATAATATTACACTTGTCTTATGTGTTATATTCAGTTATAAGATGCTTTTAAATGTTAGTTTAATTATTCACCTAAATTAAAAGCAACCCTTGTTAGCCCATCATGTCTGTAAAAACGCTTACCAACCCCGCCATTAAAAAAATCACGCCAAAAACGGATTTTAACTGGACAGCCAGCCCAACATCTCTATCCCCAGAAACCTCAACCCAATCTTCTGGAGATGTCATCACTCTTGGGGCAGAGACTACTGCAACGTCTATCAATTATTCTACGAGTATTTTTGATAATACTTTAGATGCCCGCGGCGCCTTAACAGTTAAATCGATTACAGGTGGTAAAGGCAATGATGTAATTTGGGGATCTAACTCAGCCTCATTACTTAACGGCGGGCAAGGTAACGACTCTATTAATGGTGGCGGTGCTGATGATTTAATAGCAGGTGGGATTGGCGATAATAATTTATCAGGTGGCCTAGGTTCTGATCAATTTATAGTTACGGGTACGGATAACATTACTGATTTTGGCTTACATTCTGATAATTCTGTATTTGGTGACAACTTATATGTAGGACAAGATGCAGTTGCTAATGCAAACTTAGCTAGTAATTTTGTAGCCACTATAGCCACAGAAAACAATGGTACGGCTAAATTATCTAATAACGGTTTTAATATTGATCTTAGTGCTGTGGAACTGGGTGATAGTGGTTTTATTTTAATCAGCAATGGTTTAAAGGGGGCTTCGCTAGTGGGTTCTAGTAATAAAGACACCCTTAGCTTTACAATTAAAACCGACCTTGTTAACGGTAAAGATATTTTAGCGGGTGGGCCTGGCGCAGATAATTTTTTATTTAATATTGATAATTATAAAACCCCATCAGCAGATCAAGCTTACCCTACTCTTTCTGACTTTACCTCGGGTAGTGACAAAATCAGAATCAAAGCAACTGACACCACTATTTTTGATACTACTGGGCAATTGGTAACAGGTAGCCCCAGATTTTTTTCTGGTACCAACGTTGCCGATCAGGATGCTTTAAATAGAATAATTTATACGCCTAGCACCGGCATTCTATCTTTTGATGCTGATGGTAATGGCCCTATCAATCCAATCGTTATCGCGAAACTCGGCACTACTACATCCCCTAATCTTAAGGCCACTGACATTATCATTGTGGGCAATGCGTCACAAGGTGATATTTCAATCAACGGCGTAGCAATACAAGGTCAAATCTTAACAGCTAGCAATACTTTTGCAGATGTCAGTAACGTAGGCGCCATCGCTTATCAATGGTTAGCAGATGACGCTATTATTCCAGGGGCAAATAACTCAAGCATCACTTTATCTGAAGCACTTGTCCACAAAAAAATCAGTGTATCAGCTAGTTTTACAGACTTGTATGGCATTCCAGAAAATGTAACCAGCTTACCGACCAGAACAGTTTCTAGTATTACAGACATACCTAGCCAAACTTTTGTGGTTGCCACTAGTAAAGAAGATAACAACGTTAAAATTAGCTTTGCTGACCTTAAAGGTCTCGCTAGAAAAATTGATACGCAAGATGCAAATTCAGGTTTTATCATTACCTCAATCAACACCGGTAGTTTAAAAATTGGGCCTACTTTTGCTACCGCAGAAGACTGGAGTCCTATTAACAATATCATTGACAGTAAAAACCTTGGGTATTGGACACCTGACCTAAATGCAAATCGCATTTTAGATGCCTTTAAAGTGGTCGGTAAGGATAATCCAGATATCGCAATTCAAACTATCATTTCTGTTAACCGTGTTAATGATGCACCAACGTTAAACGCACCATCGGATATCGCTTATCTAGACACGCCTTTTGATGATACGTTTGATGAATATAAGGGCCAATTAGTTGCAAACGATGTTGATAAGCTTGCCTTAAGTTTTAGCATTAAAGGTGGCAAATCAATTGGCACCAAAATTACGTTAAGCAACAGCTATGGGACTTTGGTCCTTCAAAAATCCTCAGGCAACTATAACTTTACGCCTAACAAAAACGCGATTGAACTATTAGATAGCAATAAAACTGTGACATTTACAGTCACAGTGTCTGATGGAATAGCGGCCGCTGTTAGTAAAAAATTAAATATTGATATTAGGCAAGACCCTTTAAAAAAGACTGAATCGAAGTTTAATGATAATTTAAGCGGTACCAATAACAATGATAAATTTAACGCCTTAGCAGGTAACGACACCATTGATGGTTTAGATGGAAATGATACTTTACAAGGTGGAGCTGGAAATGATCTTCTTGTAGGTGGTTTAGGTACTGATTTTTTAACTGGCGGTAAAGGTAAAGATATATTTAAATTTAACAGCAGTGTTGAATGTAGAACTGAAAATGGTCGTGATAGCATCACCGACTTTACCCCCAAACAAGGTGACAAAATTGACCTTTCAAGTATCGACGCTGATACGCTAAAAGATGCAGACCAAGCCTTTACATTTATTGGTAGCGCTGTATTTTCGGGTCAATCTGGAGAATTAACATTTTCTGCTGGTATTTTATCTGGTGATACCAATGGTGACAAAACAGCTGACTTTGAAATCGAGCTACTAGGTATTAACACATTAGGTAAAGATGATATTATTCTATAATCTTATGATTATTAATATTTCAGATAAGAAATAATCGTTCAGGTATTAACCCAAAGTAACCGGTATTTTACCAATCTTACTTTGCCAAATCTTCGGGGCAATCTGATGAATAGATTGTCCTTGAACATCAACTGCTACCGTCACCGGCATATCTTCCACCACAAACTCATGAATCGCTTCCATGCCAAGATCTTCGAAAGCAACTATTTTAGATTTACGAATGGCTTTTGATACCAAATAAGCCGCGCCACCTACCGCCATTAAGTAAACCGCCTGATGTTTTTTTATCGCATCAATCGCAACTTGGCCACGCTCTGATTTACCAATCATGCCTATTAAGCCAGTTTCAGCTAACATTGCTTCGGTAAACTTATCCATACGCGTTGCGGTAGTTGGGCCAGCTGGACCTACCACTTCATCACGCACGGGATCTACTGGTCCCACATAATAAATAAACTTATTAGTAAAATCGACGGGTAAAGATTCACCTCGCGCAATCATATCCGCTAGACGTTTATGAGCAGCATCACGACCCGTCAGCATCGTGCCACTTAATAATAACGTTTCACCTAATTGCCAAGTAGCCACTTCAGCAGGTGTAACAGTATCTAAATTAACACGTCGAGCAGTCGCTCCAGCTTCCCAAGTAATACTTGGCCAATCTTCTAATCGGGGCGGAGTAAATTCAGCAGGACCGGACCCATCTAACACAAAATGCGTATGTCGAGTCGCTGCGCAATTAGGAATAATCGCCACTGGCTTATTAGCTGCATGGGTTGGATAATCTTTGATTTTTATATCTAACACGGTCGTTAAACCGCCTAGACCTTGCGCACCTATACCTAAGGCATTAACTTTCTCATAAAGCTCTAAACGGAGTTCTTCAAGTGCATTAGTTGGGCCTTTTGCAATGAGATCTTGAATATCGATTGATTCCATACAGGCTTCTTTTGCCAACAACATAGCTTTTTCTGCTGTACCACCAATGCCTATGCCTAATATACCCGGCGGACACCAACCAGCCCCCATAGTTGGGACAGTTTTGAGCACCCAATTGACAATACTGTCTGAAGGATTTAACATAACAAACTTTGATTTTGCTTCTGATCCACCACCTTTTGCGGCGATCTCAACTTCTACTTTATCCCCTAAAACCAACTCCATATGCACAACCGCGGGGGTGTTGTCTTGGGTATTAATACGTTTACCTGCAGGATCTTTAAGAATAGAAGCACGTAAAACATTATCAGGATGGCTATAAGCCTGCCTAACGCCTTGATTAACCATATCAGTGATGCTTAACTGACTGGCCCATTGCACATCCATACCCACTTTTAAAAATACCGTCACAATACCGGTATCTTGGCAAATAGGTCGATGACCTTCTGCACATAAGCGGGAGTTGATTAAAATTTGCGCCATTGCATCTTTGGCGGCAGGACTCTCTTCTTTTTGATACGCCACGTTTAACGCTTGGATAAAATCCAGAGGATGATAATAAGAAATGTATTGCAAGGCATCAGCAATACTCTGAATAAAATCCTCTTGGCGTATCAATGTCATAGTTAATTTAACTTATTCTTCGTCAAGTTCTTCAGCATCTAAAGCACCTTGCTTGCTGTAACTTGGTGCAATACTGATTAATAACGTGATTAATGCTGCTAAATATGGCACGGCTTGTACAGATAAAACCGCTATCCACAAACGACCACTTAAGTTATCAAAATGATCAACACAGGCCATTGCAATAATACTTATGCTTAGTAAGAACAATAAAAATAGTTCTTGTCTAATTGTCACTAAACCTAAAAATAACGCGCCTTTCTTTTCATATTTAGGTGTACGCATGAAGGGTTTACCAGAAGTAAATAAGCCTTGAATCGTACCTCTAGCCACAGTATGAGTTAATGCTAAACCTGATAACGCAGCCCCTAAAGATTCCCAAACCGAACACGGAACCCGTGCTTGATATAACCATAAACCACGTAAAATCTTAAAGCTGAATAAACCCACGGTCGGCATTAAGAATACATTAGCGGGCAACTCACTATGGATAGGATCCGTCATGATAATAGCCGTTAAGATTAAACTCGCTGAGGTAAACAATAAAGCTAAGGCATCAGAAAACCATGGCAACCAACCCGCTACAAAGTAATAACGTTGCGCTGATGTTAATGGTGATGACTTGCTGGGTATAAAACTACGCCAGTGACCTTTGATAATTTGCATAGCGCCATAAACCCAACGGAAACGTTGTGTCATATAACCTGACATGGTGTCTGGCATTAAACCGCGACCAAATGAATCTTTTACATAAACAGAATCATAACCTGCTTCGTATAGTCTTAAGCCTAATTCACTGTCTTCACAAATACACCATTCCGCCCAGTTTCCTACTTCAAGCAAGGCTGACTTTCTAATCATGGTCATGGTGCCATGTTGAATAATAGCGTTATACTCGTTTCTTTGTACCATACCAATATTAAAGAAACCGGCATATTCCCAATAACAGAAAGATTTAAAGGTACTTTGATCTCGGTCACGATAATCTTGTGGTGATTGAATAAAGCCTACATTTTCATTATCGAAATAAGGCACCATACATTTCAACCAATCGGGTGATAACACATAGTCACTATCAATAACGGCAATAATCTCAGCGTCTTCTGCTGTTTGTTCTAAAGCATGGTTAATCGCACCCGCCTTAAATCCTGGCCAATTTTCTAAGTGGAAGAAACGGAACATTGGCCCCAATCTCTCACAATCATCACGCACAGGCTCCCAAACTGCAGGGTCTTTAGTATTATTATCCATTACCAATACTTCCAAATTGGGGTAATCCACTTTCGCTAAAGCTTCAAGTGTTTTACGCACCATCATCGGAGGTTCGTTATGAATCGGTAAATGCAGAGAAACCTTTGGATACCTAAAACTTTCAGTAGGTGTTAAAGGTTGGAAAGTTCGAGCTGTTTTCTTATGCCAGATAACTTCTGCAATCTCTAAACTTTCAATCAATAAAATGACCACAGCCATCGCCTGCATCAATAGCATGAGTCCCCAGAATACTATCCCGAGTTTAGTTTGATATTGTTGCGCACCAATAGAGGCCGACCAAAAGATAACAGAGACTGACAAGTTGGCGATTAAGCCTAAAAATACGACGCCAGGTAACTTTAAAGTTCCCCGTGTAAATAAAATTAAACCAATTAAGATAAAACTGATAACCGCAGCACCAACAGCCCAATTTTTCCAGCCTGGCATAGTAATAACATCACCATCCATTGGATATTTAGGCTGACGATCGGCATTAAAAATACCCCAATAGGCTCCGGCCGAACCTTCAATCGATTTTTTCCAAGGCTGGTCAAATGCTTCAACGATATAGTAGGTAACCTTTTCTGCATCTGCTCTATTTAAAAACTCTCGCAAAAATCTAGCTTGATTTGAAACAGAAGCTTCTGAATGTTTAAACGGTTGACCATCTGATGGCCAGCCAACTTCTGTGATGATAATAGGCTTATTAGGGAAAGCCTTAGCCACTTCATGATATCTTTCAAAAGCGTAGTCAACTGCATCTTCAGCTGCAATACCCTCCCAATAGGGCAAGATATGCATTGCGATAAAATCAACTTCATCAACTAAATCAGGATTCTTTAACCAAACATCCCAAGTTTCAGAAGTACTAACAGGACGGTTAGCCACTTTTTTAACTTCACGGATGTAATCAATTAATGCAGACTTAGGAATCTCGTCTCTTAAAATAACTTCGTTACCGACCATCAAGCGAATCACGCGCGGATTATTTTGCTGAGCAACTCGGATTAAGGTATCAATTTCAACACGATTCTTTTCAAGGTTGCCATCAATCCAAGCGCCTAATGTAACGTTTAGATTGTATTTACTAGCTAACTCAGGAATTTTATCCTGACCTTTTAACATACTATAAGTTCTAACCGCATGAACCTTATTCGCTAATAAAGCTAAATCACTATCGATATCTGCTTCACTAGGTAATGAATCGCCAGTTTGCGTATCTTGCTTACGCAGAGGATCATAAGTTACTCCCATGGTTGTTTTGGTCCATGGCTGTAATTGCAAGGGGTTATTGATATAACTCCAAATGCTAAAATTTACTGCAACAAGTAAAGCAACAACAAATAAGATAGCTAACTTTCTTTTCATTTTGATATCGAAAATTTATCGCCAAGGCGAATGTGTAGGTTTAATTGGATTTGTTAGTTAAGTATTAACAATGCGACAAACATTATTAGAATACTCACAGTTTTTTTACAGCGAATAATAATACACTATATCTTACATGGACTTTAATTCTAACCATAAATAAATTATTCAATTTAAGATGCATTCTGAGCATACATTGCGCATTACTCGGCTAAAAACTTAACCAATTTAACGGCATGCTCATCCGTTTTTATAATCTCTAAAGGATGGCCTAATAGTCTAAAACTAGTACCCGACTCTGGAATAGTCTCCATAAACTCAACAATCAGTCCATTTAGAGTCTTAGGACCTTCAGTTGGCAAAGACCACTGCATGATTCTATTTAACTCTCTTAAGGTTATGGCGGCATCAATCATGTAACTACCGTCGCTTTGTTTTCTAGGTGCCATTTCATCATCAATTAATTCACCGACGATTTCTTGAATTAAATCATCTAAAGTCACTAAACCTTGAACGTCACCGTATTCATCCACGACCATACCAATGCTGTTTTTTTCACTTTTAAAGCGCAACAGTTGCGCATGCACGGGTGTATTATCCGGAATGAAAGTGGGTTTACTGAGTAAATTGATGATTGTTTGTTTATCAAAATCATCACGACCAATAAGTAACAAAATTTTGCGTAAATGTAAGAAACCAACAATGCGATCGATATTTGTTTTATAAACGGCTAATTGGGTATGAGGGCTCGTTCGAATTTGTTCAATAATTTCTTCGATAGAATCTTCAAGGTCGATACCTACAATTTCTTTGCGAGGTGTCATGATATCTTCTACAGATGCTGATTCAAAATCCAAGATACCCGTCAACATTTTCTGATAACGCTCGGGCATTAAATTCTCCGCTTCCGCGATAATGCTTTTAAGCTCTTCTTGATTCAATGATTCATTTGGACTTTTTTTAACATCAACTCTCACAATGCGCAGCAACAGCCTGACAAAGCCGTTAATGAACAAGGTAATAGGATAAAAAAGCGTCAATAAAGGGGTATAAATCCACGCAGCAAAAAATGCTAACCATTCTGGTTTAGTAGCGCCGTAACTTTTAGGTGCAAGTTCTGTAAATACAACCATTAAAAGGGTTAATAACCCCATTGCTACTGCAATAAATACCTCGTCATGACTAAATAACTTGATAACAATGACAGTCGCAAGGGCAGCAGAGAGATTTTTTAAGAATCCATTAGCCAACAAAATAAAGCTTAATAAACGCTCAGATTTTTGCAATAGGCCTTGTACTTTTGTCGCACCTTTGTGATTAAGCTTAACCAAATTTCTTAATCGGTACCGATTAATCGACATTAAAGAAGTTTCTGATCCCGTTAAAAAACCGGAAAGGATCAACATAAAGGCAAGTATGCCAAACAACATACTTAAGGGGATATCGTTCAAAGAAAGGTTACTCTACGGTTATTGAGACCGCACTAGTTTCTATGATGGGAATAATTTGTCAAGTTTAAATAACAATCTGACTGTAAATAAAGGAAATCGCAACAACATATCTGAACCACTAAACACTCAAGAGACCTTGTTTTAACAGCACAAGATCTCTTAAAGTTAAAACATACTTTAAACCAATTTTGCTCTTAAAAAATCAACCAGCTCAGCTAGTGGAATTTCTTCATTGCTCGTCGCTGTTCTGCCTTTATATTCAATAGTGCCTGCATCTAAACCACGGTCACCTAAAATAACACAATGTGGAATTCCAATTAATTCCATATCTGAAAACATAAAACCAGCTCGGACTTTTCTATCATCAAACAACACTTCAAAGCCTGCTGCTTGTAAATCCACATAAAGTTGCTCAGCAGCCACTCTTAAACGTTCAGATTTATGCATATTCATTGGACATAAAGCCACTTGGAACGGTGCTAAATTAGCCGGCCAAATAATACCTTTCTCATCATGGTTTTGCTCAATCGCCGCAGCAACTACACGCGAGATACCAATTCCGTAACAGCCCATCAACATAATTTGGTTTTTACCACCTTCATTAATGATTCCAGCTTTCATTGCCTCACTGTATTTAGTGCCTAATTGGAAGATATGTCCTACTTCAATACCACGCGCTAAAGTGATTTGACCTTTACCATCTGGACTCGGATCACCTTCTACAACGGTACGAATATCTGCAACCGTTTCAGGTAAAGGCAAATCTCTTTCCCAATTAACACCCACAAAATGCTGACCATCCGCATTTGCACCACAAGCAAAATCCGCCATGACCGCTACACTACGATCAGCAATAACGGGAATACTTAATCCGATTGGCCCTATAGAACCAGGTTTGCAATTAGCAACCGCAAGGACCTCTGCTTCACTAGCAAATTCTAACGGTGAAGCAACGCCAGCTATTTTTTCTACTTTAATAGGATTAAGTTCATGATCACCTCTTAACAATAAGGCAACCACACCGCCCTCTTCGCCTTTTACTAATAATGTTTTTAAGCATTGCGCCGCTGGAATCGATAAGAATTGGCTCACTTCTTCAATGCTATGTTGATTTGGCGTATCCACTACTTGCTTAACAAGCGTTGCTACAGGACGTGATTCGGAAGGAGCTACCGCTTCAGCTTTTTCAACATTGGCGGCGTATTCACTTTCTGTTGAAAAAGCAATGGCATCTTCACCAGAATCTGCTAATACATGAAATTCATGAGATACAGCACCGCCAATTGAACCTGAATCAGCGATCACAGCACGAAACTTTAAGCCAAATTGATTAAAAATATTCGTGTAAGCCTTATACATTACCTCATAAGTTTCTTGCAAAGACTCTTGATCTAAGTGAAACGAATAAGCATCTTTCATGACAAACTCACGCGAACGCATCACTCCAAAACGCGGACGAATTTCATCACGGAATTTAGTCTGAATTTGGTAATAGGTAATCGGTAATTGCTTGTAACTTTTAAGTTCATTACGCGCTAAATCAGTAATAATTTCTTCATGCGTAGGACCTAAACAAAAATCACGCTCATGACGATCTTTCATACGCGCCAATTCTGGACCGTATTGCTCCCAACGCCCTGTTTCTTGCCAAAGCTCCGCTGGCTGTAAGGCAGGCATAAGGACTTCTAAAGCCCCAGCCTTTTCCATTTCTGCGCGGGTGATTTTTTCAACCTTACGCATAACTCTTAGGCCTAAAGGTAACCAGCTATACAAGCCCGCTGCCAATTTGCGAATAAGTCCGGCACGAATCATCAATTGATGACTGGCTATCTCGGCATCTGCTGGAGTTTCTTTTACGGTATTAAGAGGAAATTGTGTCGTACGCATGATGATGTTAATCAGAGAATAAAATAAATTGGCTATTTTACAGACTTTTAACGCGTTCCAAAATCATAGAACTGGATTAATTAGAATAATGTGTCTAAGCAAGCAAAGCTTTAAGCCAAAATAGAGCTTAATAAAAGGCTTACCCTTCTATCACATAAAATGCATAAGAATTTATTACCCTTTTGTTAGTAAATAATCTATTCGTAATTAAGAGACAATCGAAGATAAAACAAGCTCTCAAAGCGTTGTTTCTAAATATAACAAACAAATGTCAGGGTAATTTAGTCAACTATTTCATGTTTTTTAAGTATTTACTGGCATGCAAGCCTTATGAATTGCTAAAACGGGTGTATTGACGCCTATGATTTGTATATACTATGTACCGTTACCAAGACATTGAGACTGTCTTGACACTAGCCATGCCTAACTCGTCCCAAAAGGATCATACATGAACAACAGCTTAATTTCAGAAATTACCGGACAAAATGATATTGATCCAATAGAGACAAAAGAATGGATTGAAGCGCTACAAGCAGTATTAGAGCAAGATGGTAGCGAACGGGCACACTTTCTGATTGAACAGCTCGTCGCAGCTACAAGACATTCAGGTTTCGACATTCCCTTTAGTGCCAACACCGCTTATTTAAATACCATCCCCGTTTCACGACAAGCCCAATTCCCTGGCGACCCCACCATAGAACAGAAAATTCGCTCTTATGTCCGTTGGAATGCCATGATGATGGTATTAAGAGCAAACAAACATACCAATGTTGGCGGACATATTGCCAGTTTTGCTTCTGCGGCTACTCTATATGATGTTGGTTACAACCATTTCTGGCACGCAGCTTCTGAAGATCATGATGGTGATTTAATTTTCTCTCAAGGCCATTTAACACCGGGTGATTATGCCAGAGCCTTTTTAATGGGTAGATTGTCACAAGAACAAATGGATAGCTTCCGTCAAGAAGTTGGCGGCAATGGCTTATCATCTTACCCTCATCCTTGGTTGATGCCTGATTTCTGGCAGTTCCCTACCGTTTCTATGGGCTTAGGTCCTATCATGGCCATCTACCAAGCTCGTTTTATGCGTTACTTGCAAGATCGTGGCTTTGCGGATACTTCTAAACGTAAAGTTTGGAGTTTCTTAGGTGATGGTGAAACGGATGAGCCTGAATCATTAGGTGCGATTGGCATGGCTGGTCGTGAAAAGTTAGATAATCTAATTTTTGTCATTAACTGTAACTTACAACGCCTAGACGGACCAGTGCGTGGTAACGCAAAAATCATTCAAGAACTAGAAAGCGAATTCCGTGGCGCAGGTTGGAATGTTATCAAACTAGTTTGGGGGCAGCGTTGGGATGCTTTATTAGCCAGAGATACCCAAGGCTTATTGGCAGCTCGTATGATGGCTTGTGTGGATGGTGATTTCCAAACCTTTAAAGCGAAAGACGGTGCTTACGTTCGTGAACACTTCTTTAATACACCAGAATTAAAAGCGATGGTTGCTGATTGGTCTGACCGTGATATTTGGGAGCTAAACCGTGGAGGTCATGATCCTGCAAAAACTTATGCAGCTTTCCATGCAGCGGTTAACCATAAAGGCCAACCTACTGTTATTCTAGCTAAAACCATTAAAGGTTATGGTATGGGGGCATCGGGTGAAGCGCAAAACATTTCACATCAACAAAAGAAAATGAGTGAGATTTCCCTCACCCACTTCCGTGATCGTTATGAATTACCGGTCACTGATGAAGAAATGCAAAAACTACCTTATTTAACTTTCCCAGAAGGTTCAAAAGAATTAGCGTATATGCAACAAAGACGCGCTGATTTAGGCGGTCCTTTACCTTCAAGACGCGCAAAATCTTACGCCCTTGATGTGCCCGTCTTAAGCGATTTTAAAGCTTTATTAGAGGCCAGCGGTGAAGGCCGTGAAATTTCGACCACAATGGCTTTTGTGCGTTTATTAAATATTCTGGTTAAAGATAAAAATATCGGCAAACGAATTGTCCCTATCGTACCTGATGAATCAAGAACGTTTGGTATGGAAGGTATGTTCAGACAACTCGGCATCTGGTCTCAAGTGGGGCAGTTATACACCCCGCAAGATGCTGATCAATTAATGTTTTATAAAGAAGATAAACACGGTCAAGTATTACAAGAAGGTATTAACGAAGCGGGCGGCTTATGTGATTGGATTGCGGCAGGTACTGCTTATTCAACCCATAACGTACCGATGATTCCTTTCTTCATCTACTACTCTATGTTTGGTTTCCAACGTGTTGGAGATTTAATCTGGGCAGCAGCTGATCAACGTACGCGTGGCTTCTTAATGGGTGGTACTGCAGGCCGAACCACTCTAAATGGTGAAGGTTTGCAACATGAAGATGGCCATAGCCACTTAATGTCGGCAACAGTACCTAACTGTATTTCTTACGATCCAACTTACGCTTACGAATTAGCGGTCATCATTCAAGATGGTTTACGTCGTATGTATGTTGAACAAGAAGACGTGTTCTACTACATCACCGTTATGAACGAAAACTACAGTCACCCAGCTATGCCAAAAGGCATTGAATTAGACATCCTAAAAGGTATGTATAAATTCCGCGACGGAGACAAGAGCAAAGCCCCACGCGTTCAGCTTTTAGGCTCGGGTACTATTTTCCGTGAAGTTGAATTCGCTGCTGAACTTCTTAAAAGCGATTGGGGTGTTGAAGCTGACTTATGGAGTTGCCCAAGTTTTACTGAATTAGCTCGAGATGGTCAATCTTGTGAACGTTGGAACCGCTTACACCCAACTGAACCTGCTAAACAATCTCATGTTGCTAGCTGTTTAGACAGTGCAGTGGGCCCCGTTATTGCCTCAACAGACTACACACGTGCTTTTGCTGAACAAATCCGCGCTTATGTTAAAGCACCTTATGTTGTTTTAGGTACTGATGGTTTTGGACGATCTGATACCCGTGAAAACTTAAGAAGCTTTTTTGAAGTCGATCGTTATCATGTCGCCGTTGCCGCACTAAAGAGTTTAGCTGATTTAGGCCAATTTGATGCCAACAAGGTTGATGTCGCTATCGCTAAATACGGCATAGCAACAGAAATTAAAGCACCTTGGCTAATTTAACAAAAGGAAAGTTTATATGACTCAGTTATGTGAGATTAGAGTTCCAGATGTCGGCAATGTTGCCGAAATCGACGTAGTAGAAGTATTAATTAAAGCGGGTGACACCGTTGAAATAGAGCAAACAGTTGCGACGCTTGAGACAGACAAAGCCAGCATGGATTTACCGTCTAGCGCTAATGGTAGTGTCCAAGAAGTTTTTATTAAGCCAGGTGATAAAGTATCTGAAGGTACTCTAATCGCAACAGTACTAGTTAGTGATGCAGGCAGTGCACCAGCAATACCGGCGCCAGTTGCCGCTGAAGCACCGAAAGCCGAGCCTGTTATCGAAAAAGCACCAGAACCCGTTGCTAGCGCTCCTGCTCCAGTAGTTTCAGCACCCGTCACTGCACCCTTAGCAATTATAGAAACAAGTACGACTGGTAAAGCACACGCCTCCCCTTCTACGCGTTTATTTGCGCGTGAACTCGGTGTTGATGTCAGTAAAATTACTTTAGGTACCGGTCGTAAAGGCCGTATCTTAAAAGAAGATGTTAAAAACTATGTTAAAAAAGCCCTCACTGAAGGTGTTTCTGGAACAGGCACTGGTGCTGGAATTCCTAGCATACCCGCCGTTGATTTCTCGCCTTTTGGTGAAACAGAATTATTAAAGCTCAGTAAGATTAAACGTTTAACCGGCCAAAACTTAAGTCGTGTTTGGTTAAACTTACCACTAGTTACTTATCATGAAGAAGCTGACATTACTGAAATGGAAGCGTTCCGTAACAGTTTAAATGCAGAAAAAGTAAAAGGTGATGTAAAAATTACCGGCTTGATCTTTATCGTAAAAGCTTTGGTTGCAGCTATGCAGCAATTCCCTAACTTTAATGCCTCCTTATCACCTGATGGCGAAAGTCTGATTCTAAAGAAATACTACAATATAGGTATTGCGGTTGATACGCCTAACGGCTTAGTCGTTCCTGTGCTTCGTAATGTAAATACCAAAAGCATTAATGAACTAACGCTTGAACTCGCTGAAAAAAGCGAAAAAGCCCGCTTAGGTAAGTTAATGCCAGCCGATATGCAAGGTGGTTGTATGACCATCTCAAGTTTGGGTGGTATTGGTGGCACAGCGTTTACCCCGATTGTGAATGCTCCTGAAGTTGCTATATTAGGTGTCACGCGGGCGAAAATGCAACCTGTTTGGAACGGTAAAGAATTTATCCCGCGTTTAATGTTACCTTTAGACTTAACCTACGATCACCGTGTTATTGATGGTGCGGAAGGTGCAAGATTTATGGCGATGGTTAAACAATATCTAGGTGATATTCGCCGTCTGTTACTTTAAGCAAAGGATCCATACACGATGAATGATACTGTTTTAAATGCAGAAGTATTAGTTCTGGGCGGTGGCCCAGGTGGTTACAGCGCGGCTTTTCGAGCAGCTGATTTAGGTAAACAAGTGACTATTGTTGAACGCTACCCAGTATTAGGTGGAGTCTGTCTAAATGTCGGCTGTATCCCTTCAAAAGCTTTATTACATGCCGCCCAAATCATCCATGAAGTGGATGAGTTTGAAGAGCACGGTGTAAGTTACGGCAAACCCAGCATTGATATTAATAAAATCAGAGGCTGGAAAGAAAGCATCAGTAAAACACTCAACACAGGTTTAGCAGGACTTGCTAAACAAAGAAATGTAACTGTGGTGCAAGGTTTGGGTAAATTCACCTCAGTAAATACTGTTGAAGTTGAAACACCAGAAGGCAATAAAACCATTCATTTTGATCAGGCGATAATTGCGGCTGGCTCACGTCCGACTAAAATCCCAGTTTTTCCACATGACGATCCACGCTTATGGGATTCTACTGATGCTTTACAGCTTGCAGAAATTCCTAAAAAGCTATTAATTGTCGGCGGTGGCATTATTGGTCTAGAAATGGCAACTGTTTACCATGCAATGGGCTCTGAAATCAGCGTAGTAGAATTGATGGATCAAATCATTCCAGGCTGTGACAAAGACTTAGTGACACCGCTTGCTAGACGCATCAAAAAACAATACAAAAACATTTGGTTAGAAACAAAAGTAACAGCCATTGAAGCGCAAACCGATGGTCTTAAAGTCTCTTTTGAAGGTGCTGGCGCACCCGAATCCGAACTATTTGACGCGGTATTAGTGGCAGTAGGACGTAGACCGAATGGCTTATTAATCGGTGCAGAGCTAGCGGGTATTACTGTTAACGAACAAGGATTTATTCCTGTTGATAAACAACAACGCACAAATGTTAGCAATATCTTTGCTATTGGCGATATCGTTGGCAACCCAATGTTAGCCCACAAAGCGGTACATGAAGGTAAAGTAGCGGCAGAAGTCATTGCTGGCCATAAAGCCCATTTTGATGCCTTAACTATTCCTTCTGTGGCTTATACTGACCCAGAAATCAGCTGGATGGGTCTTACTGAAAACCAAGCTAAACAACAAGGCATTGAATACGATAAAGCTGTATTCCCTTGGGCGGCCAGTGGTCGATCTTTATGTGTGGGTCGTAAAGAAGGTTTAACTAAAATCATCTGTGAAAAAGAAACAGGTAGAATTTTGGGTGCTGGCATGACAGGTACTAATGCGGGTGAGTTAATTTCTGAAGCGGTATTAGCTTTAGAAATGGGGGCAGATGCTGAAGATATCAGCTTAACGATTCATCCCCACCCCACTCTAGCGGAAACTTTTGGCTTTGCAGCTGAAATGATTACCGGCACCATTACTGATTTATATATTAAAAAGTAATCGGAAATTAAACCAAGGTGCGTTATAGCGTACCTTGGTTATTTTTGTTGCTTCATCACCCGAATAAAAAGCTCTGAGTCAATAAACCCCTGCAACCAGTTGTTAACAACTTTAAACGAAGAGTGTTGCCACCATTCCATATCCACACTTGCAAACTGTCGAATAAACGGAAAAATAGCCACATCAGCTATCGATATTTGCTGTCCACATAAATAACGACTATTCGCTAAACGCTCATTTAATATAAATAAAAACTCAGATGCCTTCTGGCGATAATACTCTTGTGTATTTTCTGGATAGCGATCAGCGTATTTATAGCGATCCAAATAATATTTAAACTCACCATCATTCCTTTTAATTAAATCATCTGCTGCATTAGAAAAACTTAACCAATGTTCAGGATCAGTTTGATTTAAAACCCAACTCATAATCACTAAACTTTCTTCCAGAACTTCACCATTAGCTAATTGCAAAACAGGTACTGTGCCCTTAGGTGATATTTCTAACAAATGCGCTGGTTTATTCTTTAAATCTACTTCCCGAATTTCCACAGCAATGCCCGCATAGAATAAAGTCATTCTCGCTCTAATGGCATAAGGACAACGCCTAAAACTATAAAGTACGGGTAAATTACTGTTCATATCAAAAAACCTAAACTCAACTAAAAAAACACAAAAAAGCCCCGACTATTTAACAATAGTCGGGGCTTTTTCAAAAGGAGAATTAAAGTCGGCAGAATGAATCCGCAAACTTTAAGACAACATGATTACATCATGCCGCCCATTCCACCCATACCGCCCATGCCACCCATATCAGGCATACCACCATGACCTTTATCGTCACTCGGTGCATCAGCAATCATTACTTCAGTCGTCAACATCAAGCCAGCAACAGAAGCCGCATTTTGTAATGCAGTACGTGTTACTTTAGCTGGATCAAGAATACCCATTTCAATCATATCGCCATAAAGACCTGTTGCAGCGTTGTAACCGTAGCTGCCAGTACCTTTTTGTACTTCATTAAATACCACTGAAGGCTCGTCACCTGCATTAGATACGATTTGACGTAATGGCTCTTCCATCGCACGACGTAAGATGTTAACACCAACAGTTTGGTCATGGTTAACACCTTCTAAACCAACTAATGCTGATAATGCACGTACTAAAGCAGTACCACCACCAGCAACTACGCCTTCTTCAACCGCTGCACGAGTTGAATGTAATGCATCTTCAACGCGAGCTTTCTTTTCTTTCATTTCAATTTCAGTTGCAGCACCCACTTTGATAACAGCAACACCGCCTGCTAATTTAGCTAAACGTTCTTGTAATTTTTCTTTATCATAATCAGAAGTCGCTTCATCTGCTTGAGCACGGATTTGAGCAACACGACCTTTAATTTGATCTTCAGAACCAGAACCATCAATGATAGTTGTGTTTTCTTTAGTGATTTGTACGCGTTTAGCAGTACCTAATTGCGCTAATTCTGCTTTTTCTAAGCTTAGACCTACTTCTTCAGAAATAACGACACCACCAGTCAATACTGCGATATCTTCTAACATCGCTTTACGACGATCACCAAAGCCAGGTGCTTTAACAGCCGCTACTTTAACGATGCCACGGATAGTGTTAACCACTAAAGTAGCTAAAGCTTCGCCTTCAACATCTTCAGCGATAATTAATAACGGACGACCTGATTTTGCTACACCTTCTAAAATGGGTAACAAGTCACGGATGTTTGAAATTTTCTTTTCGAAAATTAAGATGAATGGATCATCTAATTCAACACTCATGTTTTCTTGTTTGTTGATAAAGTAAGGAGACAAATAGCCACGGTCAAATTGCATACCTTCAACTACGTCTAATTGGTTATCTAAACCTGAACCTTCTTCAACAGTGATAACACCTTCTTTACCCACTTTTTCCATTGCTTCTGCAATGATTTGACCTACTGACTCATCAGAGTTAGCAGAGATAGTACCTACCTGAGCAATAGCTTTGTTATCAATACAAGGAGTTGCTGATTCAACGATAGCGGCAACAGCTTTTGTGACTGCTAAATCGATACCGCGCTTTAAATCCATTGGATTCATGCCAGCCGCTACTGCTTTTAAACCTTCGTTTACGATAGATTGCGCCAATACAGTTGCAGTTGTAGTACCGTCACCAGCAACATCAGAAGTGTGAGAAGCCACTTCTTTAACCATTTGTGCGCCCATGTTTTCGAATTTGTCTTTTAATTCGATTTCTTTCGCAACAGATACACCGTCCTTAGTGATAGTTGGAGCGCCAAAGCTTTTATCCAAAATTGCGTTACGGCCTTTAGGGCCTAAAGTTACTTTTACTGCGTTTGCTAAAATGTTAACACCACGCGCCATACGGACACGTGCGTCATCACCAAATAATACGTCTTTTGCTGCCATTTTTATGTCTACCTTTGTGTATGAATAGTTATTACGGAAAGTTTTTTAGACTTAAGCTAGAACGCCTAAGATATCTTCTTCACGCATGACGATTAAATCTTCGCCATCAACTTTAACTTCGTTACCAGCGTATTTACCAAATAATACTTTATCGCCTACTTTTACTTCTAAAGCGCGCACAGTACCGTTATCAAGTTGTTTACCATTACCAACGGCAATAACTTTACCTTGACTTGGCTTTTCTGCAGCTGAACCTGGTAATACGATACCGCCTGGTGTTGTTGTTTCTTCTTCAAAACGTTTAACGATTACTCTATCGTGTAACGGACGTATACTCATTTAGATCTCCTTGGATTAAAATAACAAAAATTATTTATTAGCACTCACCTGCAATGAGTGCTAATGATAATGAACTTTTGCACACTGTCAAGTTCTTTGGCATTATCTCCACTTTCATTAGCTAAATAATCAGACCCATGAACGACAACCAACTACTACGCTATAGCCGACAAATTATGTTGCCTCAATGTGATATTGAGGGACAACAAAAACTGCTAAGCGCCAAAGTATTAATTGTTGGTGCCGGCGGTCTAGGCTCACCTGCCGCCATGTATCTAACCGCTGCCGGTATTGGCAGTATTACTATTTACGATAATGATGAAGTAGAGCTATCCAATTTACAGAGACAAATTGCTCACAACACGCCCGATATTGGGCTAGATAAAGTTATTTCAACCCAACAAACGCTTAAAAATTTAAATCCCGATGTGAAAGTGATTGCTGTTAAAAAAAGATTAACGGGCGAAACATTAGATAAAGAAGTACTTGCGGCGGATATTGTCTTAGATTGCAGTGATAATTTCTCAACTCGATTTGCTATCAATCAAGCGTGTGTAAAACATCAAACATCTTTAGTGTCTGGCGCTGCGATTCGCTTTGAAGGCCAAGTATCCGTATTTACCCCAGGTAAAAACAACAGTCCTTGTTATAACTGTCTATACAGCAGTGATGGTGAAGAACTACAAAACTGTTCTACCAATGGAGTGATAGCCCCCATAACCGGCATCATTGGCAGTATTCAGGCCTTGGAAGCCATAAAATTGATTATCTCAGCGGGAGAACCTTTAATAGGTAAATTATTATTACTGGATGGTTTAACAATGGAATGGCGCACGATGAGATTAAAAAAGAATACCACCTGCCCCACTTGTGGTGGATTATAAGTCAGATAATCTGGACGATTATCTGACTTATAATCGCTAGAATTTAATTATTTTTTCGCTAACTTAGTCTTAACAAAATGAATTGCAGATTCGGCCAAATCGTTGACTAACGACGGACTATCCCCATGCACTTCTGTTTCACCAAAAGGTTTTGTATTTTTATTCGTGTATTTATAAATAAAATAGCCTAATGGAGCAAATACTGCCGTAGCAATAATTACCATGACTATCAATAAAACAATCACTCCACCCATAGTTCCTCCTCAATGATATTACATGTAGATTATTATTTTTAAAAGAGTTTGAATAATACTCTTTTTTAGCCCAGAAAAACATCCCTCTTAATCGAAGTCAACTGTTGCTTAAACAAAAAGATCATCGTATACTTTTAAGTGGCTTACTTGATCAAGCTAGTAACTATTCTAATAATTCCGGAGGTTTTACAATGAAATGGGAAACACCAAGCTACACTGATTTACGTTTTGGTTTCGAAGTAACAATGTACATCTACAACCGTTAATCAAATCTTCCTAACTCACGTTAGGATTTTTTGTGGTAGAAAGAAAAGGGGTTCACATGAATCCCTTTTTTTTGCCTGAAATTCGTAATTACCGTATCATTCGGGCTTTCTTTTAAGGCTTACACTATGAAAATTAGAGTTCTTGGTTCTGGAGCAGGCGGCGGTTTTCCTCAATGGAACTGCAATTGCCATAATTGCTACCGTATTCGTCATCAACAAATGACGGGGACAGCCCGTACGCAATCATCCATTGCGGTGAGTACCGACAATAAAAATTGGCTATTATTTAACACATCGCCTGACATTAGAGCGCAGTTAGAAGCATTTCCTGCAATTCAACCAAAAGAAGGTATTCGAGACACAGGCATTAAAGCCATTCTATTGATTGATAGCCAAATTGATCATACCACCGGCATGTTAATGCTCCGTGAAGGTAAACCGCTTGAGGTTTACTGCACCGAGATGGTTAGACAAGACTTAACCACTGGCTTTCCATTGTTTAATATGCTGGCACACTATTGCACAGTCAATCATCACCCTATTCCAGTGGATGGCAGTAGCTTTACTATTCCGGGTATTGAAGATTTACGCATTTATAGTCAAGCCCTTAAAAGCAAGGCCCCCCCCTATTCACCACATCGCCACGATCCACATGAAGGCGACAATGTTGGGGTTATCATTGAACAGATTTCTACCGGCAAAAAAGTATTTTATTCACCCGGCTTAGGTGAAATAGAACCTCATGTCATGGATGCTATGCAAGCAGTTGACTGTTTATTGGTCGATGGTACGTTCTGGACTAATGACGAGATGTGCACTCAAGGCATTAGTCAGAAGAAAGCTCGCGAAATTGGGCATTTGCCGCAATCCGGTGAAGGTGGCATGATAGAAGTACTCAATGGCGTGACAAAAGCACGCAAGATATTGATCCATATCAATAACACTAACCCTATTTTAGATGATGATTCCGAGCAGCGTAAAACCCTAGATGCCGCAGGCATCGAAGTGGCTTACGACGGCATGGAAATCGACTTATAGTCATAAACTAAACACACCTTGGATACCCCATGAGCACTAACGATACTACCGCATGGACCAGAACAGAATTTGAAGCAGCCCTTAGAGGCATGGAAAAGTACTACCATATTCATCATCCGTACCACACCTTGATGAATGAAGGTAAGCTCACCAAAGCTCAATTACAAGGCTGGGTAGCTAACCGCTTTTATTATCAGGTGTGCATTCCTATCAAAGATGCCAATATTTTAGCAAACTGTCCCGATCGTGAAACACGTGCTAAATGGATACAGCGCATCTTAGATCATGATGGTCATCCAGGTGATCCTGGTGGCATTGAAGCTTGGATACAATTAGGCATTGCAGTAGGCTTGACGCGTGAAGATATCACTTCGTTAAAGCATGTATTACCAGGCGTTCGTTTTGCTGTTGATGCTTACGTTAACTTTGCCCGCCGTGCAGAATGGCATGAAGCAGCAAGCTCTTCTTTAACAGAACTATTTGCACCTAAAATCCATCAACAACGCTTGGATAATTGGCCAGAACATTATCCTTGGGTGGATATCGAAGGTTACAACTACTTCCGTAAACGCTTAACTGAAGCGCGTCGCGATGTAGAACACGGCTTAGAAATTACCTTAGATTGGTATAAAACCCGTGAACAACAAAACCGCATGGTCGACATTTTAAAGTTCAAACTCGATGTATTGTGGAGCATGGCTGATGCGATGTACATGGCGTATATCAATGAAATGCCGCCTTACTTTAATACTGAGCAATAAGCACTTTTATAACCATAAACACCGTATTAACAATGAGTATAAATCCAGATTTACCCATTCAATTTTCCCGCACCCACCGTTTGCAATGGGAAGAAGCCCAACAAAAGAATGTCATTCTTTATCCAGAAGGCATGGTAGAGCTTAATCAAAGCTCGGCCGAGATTCTAAAACTTTGCGATGGCTCACGCACACTCGCCCAAATTGTCAGCGATTTAGAAACTACTTTTAATACCTCTGGACTCACTAACGATATCACCGCTTTTTTAGAGGTAGCACTACAAAATGGCTGGATTAACCAAAACTAAACCCACACCTCCGCGTTGGTTATTAGCAGAGCTCACGTATGCCTGCCCGTTACAATGTCCGTATTGCTCTAATCCACTTGATTACAGCAAATATCAAGATGAATTAAACACGGACGACTGGAAACGTGTGCTTAACCAAGCCCGCAAAATGGGCGCAGTACAATTGGGCTTTTCGGGTGGAGAACCGCTAACCCGACAAGATCTGCCTGAATTGGTTAAACACGCCCGAGACTTAGGTTATTATTCCAATTTAATCACATCTGGCTATGGATTAACGGAAGAAAAAATCATCGCGTTAAAAGAAGCAGGACTGGATCATATTCAAGTGAGTATTCAAGCCAGTAGCCAAGAATTGAATGACCACATTGCTGGTACTGCGTCTTTTAATCATAAGAAAGAAGTGGCGCATCTGGTTAAAAAACATGGCTACCCGATGGTACTGTGTGTAGTAATCCACCGTGAGAATATCCACCAAATGCCTGAGATATTAGCCATGGCCGAAGAACTCGGTGCTGATTATCTAGAACTGGCTAATACCCAGTATTATGGTTGGGCGCACACCAACCGCGATCAATTACTGCCGACTAAAGAGCAATTTGAGAAATCCGAAGCTATTGCTCAAGCCTTTAAAGAGCAAGTGGCCGGTAAAATGAAAATCTATTACGTCGTACCAGATTTTTATGAAGACAGACCCAAAGCTTGTATGAATGGCTGGGGCACCACCTTTTTAACGATTGCCCCCGATGGCGTAGCCTTGCCGTGTCATTCAGCACGTGAACTCCCAGGTTTAGGTTGCCCAAGCGTAAAAGACTACAGCATAGAAGAAATTTGGAATGAATCGAAAGCCTTTAATTTCTTTAGAGGCACTGAATGGATGAAAGAGCCTTGCCGCAGTTGCGATGAGAAAGATAAAGACTTTGGCGGCTGTCATTGCCAAGCTTATTTACTAACTGGCGACATGCATAACACCGACCCGGTCTGTAGCAAATCACCCCATCACGACGTCATACAAGAAGCCATAGATTCAGCCGCCGCTAGTGCTTTGGCTGAAAATGAAAAACCATTAATCTTTAGAAACAGCAAAAACTCTAAATTATTATCTTAAAGTTACAAGCCTTCCCAAGGCGTATATAAACCTTCTACATTAACGCCGAACATATCCAAAACTCGGCCAACAGTTTCATTTACCATCGCAGTTAAGGAGTCGGTCTTACTGTAAAAAGCCGGCATGGGTGGAAACATAATGCCGCCCATTTCGGTCACAATTCCCATGTTTCTGATATGCACAAGATTTAAAGGAGTTTCTCTGGGCATTATCACTAATCGTCGGCGCTCTTTTAACACCACATCCGCACCGCGCGAGATTAAATTATCACCAAAACCATGCGCCACCGCAGATAGCGTCTTCATAGAACATGGGGCGATAATCATGCCTTCTGTTTTAAAACCACCACTAGAAATGCTGGCCGCAATATCATCAATACCGTGCGTGACATCCGCCAACTTAAAGAGCTCTGCCCGTTTCATATCCATTTCGTGTTTTAAATTAACCACACCTGCATCAGAGATGATTAAATGAGTTTCCCACTCAGGTTGCTCTTTTAAAACTTGCAACATCCTTACGCCGTAAACAGCCCCCGTTGCACCTGTCATGGCTATAATTAAGCGTTTTTTCTGTGTCATCGTTAAAGTGTCTAAATTAAGGGATACTAATAAAATATAAGCTCTTTATGTAGGAGCGGTTTTAGCCGCGAATCCTACATAAAGCATTTATTACCAAGTTACAATCAACTATTCCTAAACCAACAAGCGTTCCGCGAATTGATCAGTAGCCGATACTAAAGCATCAATCATGTCTTCACCTTGAGCAATATGTCCCGCATGCGGCAATATAACATATTCCGCTTTCGGTAAGGCCTCATGTAATCGCTGACCCGCCTCTATAGGACAGGTTAAATCCTGCCGACCGTGAATAATAATAGTGGGGATATCCATTAACAGCCCACAATTATCTAAAATCTGATTATCCTGAATAAAATACTTATTTAGAGCGTAATGCAACTCCATAGCGACTTGTTTTACCATTTTCTCAGTGACATGTTCATCATGAGATGCATCTTGATAGGCATGGCCTAACGCCACCTGACCACCCCACGCCATCCATTCCTTAGCGACTCTGCGCTTAGCTAGCTCATCTTTACCTGTTAATGCCGCCCATAAACCAGTAACAATATTATCGGGATCAACTTGCGGAGCGCTGTTTAGCAAATGCTGGTAGCGCTCTGGATAAATTCGATTAACACCATCTTTAGCAAACCATTCTAAATCGGTTTGTCTTGCTAGAAAGACGGCACGAATAATCATACCCAAGACTTTTTCAGGATGTTGTTGGGCATAAAGTAAAGCGAGTGCGCCACCCCAAGACCCTCCAAATACTAACCATTGCTCTATATGCAATTGCTGACGAATGCGCTCCATATCGTCAATCAAATCTTGCGTAGTGTTATGCTCTAGTTCACCAAAGGGCAAAGACTGGCCACTACCCCGTTGATCAAACAAAATAATCTGATAATGTTCAGGATTAAAAAAACCGCGGTGATGCGGCTTGGTGCCGGAACAAGGGCCTCCGTGTAAAAAGATGACCGGTATGCCATCAGGATTACCACTCACTTCCACATAAACGGAGTGCTGAGTTTCGGTCTCAAGAAAAAATGTCTGATAGGGAGTGATTTCTGGATAAAGGCTTTTCATGAAAATAGATTTCAATATATGGATAGTATGTCTGTGTAAGACTAAAAATAGCGAGATATCTAAGATATGTTCATGCTAACTGTATATCTCATTTTATAATAAAATCCAGTGATAATGCGTCGTATAGCTAAAATCCAATGACTAATAAGCCACATACTCTAAAAACAATCATATCAAAACGTAAAACAGGCTCTAACACGAGTATTTTTTAGACTAAGTTACGAAAGGTAATAATTGAGCTATCACATGGCTTAAATGTGTATGCATGTTTCGGTAGACCACCCTCACAAATGCGAATTGTGCAGTCATAACCGCTAAGTGTTATCTAACTTTTTACTCGAGTGATGGCGATTTTTGAGATTGTGCATGTCTTTTTGGTCATTTAAATCACTCAAGAATAAATCGACCCGTTAAATTTAGTGAGTACCCTAACCTTTATCTAATGCTTTACTCCCTAAATCACTAGCCAAATATTGTGCGAACAAGGCATTTGTCAATACTTAAATGACAGACATAAAAAAGGGCGAGAATTGCTTCTCGCCCTTTTTGTTCGGTAACGGTTTAAGCGGAATGCTTAGAAACCAAAACCTAAAGTACCACCTGCAGTTAAGCCGTTTACGTTAGTACCGTCAAGTGTATCAGTCGCTAAGAAATAACGTACATCAGCACCTACATAAAGACTTTTCCAAACATTATAATCGACACCAGTGCCAAAGTTCATAGCCGGCTTTAACTCAGTAATTGAGTTAGCTTGTGATGGAGGACTAATAACATTTAAAGTAAAACCAACAGGAATCAACCAAGGTCTAATTTTACTATCTTTCAAGAATTTAATTTTTGGTGAAGCACTGATTCTCAACATACTTTGTGTTGCAGTCGCATAACCTGTTAAAGGAACCGTCAAGCCACCCACACTACTACTGAATGTACCTAAATCAACATAATTAAGATCTAATTCACCTAATAATTCTGTCTTATCAAGTAAACCAAACATATTATCGTTTAATTTAAAGTCTATACCCGCACCAAAATTCCATCCATCTCTATGACCGGTTGACCCAGTTGACAATGCAGCATTTGGTCCACCGATACTATTAGTAGTAGCAACCAATGGGCTATCATTTCCACTATAACCACCACGGAAGTACAACATGTTGCCACCGTTACCAAGGCTTCCATGAGTTTCTGCATGCTTAGCTTTTACTGAAGCCGCCCAAGCATCTAACTCTTGTACTTTTTGGCTGTCTGCAGCAACTTTAGCTGCTACAGGTGCAGATGCGTTAACTTGTGCTCTTAAAGTAGCAATTTCGTCTTGCATAGCACGTAATTGTGATTCTAATAATTCTGTTTTGCTAACCGCTGCTGCTGACTCAGCAGGTGCTACTTTAGCTTTTTTAGCTGAAGCTTGTGGAGCAGCAACTAAACCAGCAACTGCTAGTGTTGCAATAGCTGCGCCTAAATACTTATTATTTTTATTAATCATAGTTCTCCCCTTATGGGTTGTTAATTTACAAATTTTTTGCATAAATACAACAGATCAAATCAAGCGAGGCAAATAATAGCAGTAAAAAGATTAACCTACAAGTTTTAATACTATTTTTCATTAAAAATTTAACCCTTAAATATCAATAAGTAAGAATAAATCAACCCCAAATAAAGTATAGCTTTCATAGAAAATTACACAAAAATTGATCTACATCAATCTTACAACACTATTTATATATCTGAAACTTATTAGTTTTTATTGAGCAACAATAAAACTTGGTTAAGATTTAAATGACCACCTACCCCCTAAGATTGACAGTCCCTGTATAATAGCGTCTGTTTACCCTTAAGCACCGATTCATGATTAAAACTCCAGACATTACCATTATTGGCGGCGGCGTTATCGGCCTACTCACAGCCAGAGAACTTTTTAATGCCGGAGCAACTGTCACGGTAATTGAAAAAAACCGCTTAGGACAAGAATCTTCTTGGGCAGGTGGTGGCATCTTATTACCCCTGTATCCTTGGCGCCAAGCCGATGCAATTACGCGCTTAACCTTACAAAGCCTAAAGCTATATCCCAGCTTAGCAAGCCAACTCCTAATAGACACGCAAAAAGATCCAGAATGGACACCCTGCGGATTGCTCATTACTAAAAATCCAGATATTGATGTTGCCATTAACTGGTGCACCCTCAATCAAATACCTTATGAAACGCCTACTGCGACGTTATTTGATGGCTTAAACACGATACCAAACAACCCACTATGGCTACCTAGCATTGCCCAAGCCCGCAATCCACGCTTAGTCAAATCCCTCATTCAAGACCTTATTAATAAAGGTATTACCCTTATAGAAGAGTGTGAATTACTGGATGTAGATGTAAATAAAAACAACATTACCCAAATCCACACCAATAAAGGCATACTGCCAGTGCAAAATTTAATTTTTTCTACTGGTGCTTGGACAGGTAATTTATTTAAAAAACTATTTCCCGAAATAATAAACAACATACCTGAAGTGCAACCCGTTAAAGGTCAAATGCTATTATTTGATGGCGTGCCTAATGCCTTAAAGATGATGGTATTAGATGATGATCAATACCTAATACCTAGAAGAGATGGAAAAATTCTAGCCGGCAGCACCGTTGAATATGATGAATTTAATAAAGTCACCACAACGACTGCTAAAGAAAAGCTTTCTGAGTTTGCTTATAAACTGATGCCATCACTTAAAGACACACCACTCATAAATCATTGGGCGGGTTTAAGACCCGGCACTCAAGAAGGGGTACCCTATATTGATCAACATCCCGAAATTAACAATTTAAGTATTAACGCGGGGCATTTTAGAAACGGTCTTATTATGGGCCCTGCTTCTGCGCAATTAATGGTAGATATTATTTTAAAGCGTCCAACAAAAGTTGACCCTAAGCCTTATAAATTAGCGTCTCACTAAATAATGCCGTAAATTTATGCACTAACAGAACATCCAGACCTTTAACCTTTAAAATTCAGCCATCTTTTTAGATAAAACACATTACAAATTGCCTATGAATATTTACCCATTACTGCGCCCTTTGTTATTTTCAATGGATGCTGAAACAGCTCATAATGTGACGCTTAAACTTCTCAATATGTCCAATAGTAGTGGCGTTAGCAAATTAATCCACCCTACACTCCCTGAAAAACCCATTGAAGTCATGGGGCTACACTTTAAAAATCCAGTTGGACTGGCTGCCGGCCTTGATAAAAATGGTGATTACATTAATGCCCTTGATGCCTTGGGCTTTGGCTTTATAGAAATTGGTACTGTAACACCTAGACCACAACCAGGTAATCCAAAACCGCGTTTATTTAGATTACCAGAACATCAAGCGATTATTAATCGCATGGGCTTTAATAATCTAGGCATTGAACACCTACTGACCCAAGCTAAACACAGTGGCTATAACGGTATTTTAGGTATTAATATCGGTAAAAACTTCGATACGCCCATTGAAAACGCAACTGAAGATTATTTAATTGGCTTGAGAAAAGCCTATGCATTCGCCAGTTACATTACAATTAATATCTCCTCACCCAACACTAAAAACTTACGCCAATTACAACAAGGTGATGAGATAAGAAAATTAGTGGCCGCCTTAAAAGAAGAACAACTACGCTTACAACAAGAATACGGTTTTTATGTACCTTTAGCCGTAAAAATTGCGCCAGATCTTAACGATGGCGAAATTAGCCATATTGCCAACTTGTTACTCGACTTTGAAATCGATGGAGTTATTGCTACCAACACGACAATTGCTAGAGACGCAATCGCTGAGCATCCTTTAGCTCAAGAAGCGGGTGGTTTGAGTGGAGCGCCCGTTAAAACCGCATCAACACGAGTGGTTAAAGGCTTAGCTGCAGAACTGCAAGATAAAGTAGCTATTATTGCTGCCGGTGGAATTTTAAGTGCGGAGGATGCACAAGAGAAGTTAAATGCAGGAGCCAGTTTAGTACAAATCTACAGTGGTTTAATTTATAAAGGCCCGCAATTAATTGCAGATATTGTAAGATCGCTTTAAATCATTGCGCTTAACCGTTCGCTCTGAGCAGGTCGAAAAACGAACGGTTAAGCTGTCATTAAACAGATATACTCAGCTCAAAAGAACTCTTAATTTAATCAGATATCTAAGAGTTACTGATAAATATCACTGTATTTTACAGTGCTTATTGCCCAGCAATTGACATACGTTCTACCAAGATAGATCCAGTTCGCACATTACCGCGATAATCCACATCGCCACCAATAGCTACAATATTTCTGAGCATATCTTTTAAATTACCAGCGATAGTAATTTCTTCTACCGGATATTGAATCTGACCATTTTCTACCCAAAAACCTGCCGCACCACGAGAATAATCACCCGTTAAGATATTCACGCCCTGACCCATTAATTCTGTAACCAACAAACCGGTATCCATTTGTTTTAATAGACTATCAAAATCCAACACACCTGGATCAATCGTTAAATTACGCACCCCACCTGCGTTACCAGTACTGTGTAAACCTAACTTACGTGCAGAATAACTACCTAAAACATAGCTACGCAAGATACCATCAGTCACTAAATCACGGGCTTGAGTCGCAACTCCTTCATTATCATACGCAGAACTGCCTAAAGCGCCTTTAAGATGCGGTTGCTCATGAATGTGTACAAACTCTGGAAATACTTGCGTATCTAGGGCATTTAATAAAAATGAAGACTTACGATATAAACTTCCACCAGAAATAGCCCCCACAAAAGAAGACAACAAACCTGACGCTATTTCTGCACTATATAAAACTGGACATTGTCTTGTTGATAAACTTCGACCCTCTAAACGTCTTAATGTGCGTTGTGCGGCTTTTTTACCTACTTCAACAGCCGCTTCTAAATTATTGGCATTTCTAGCCACACTATACCAATAATCCCGTTGCATACTCTCACCACGTTGCGCTAATACAGAGCAACTTAAGGAATGACGAGTAGTAAGTGATCCTTCTAAAAAGCCTAAACTATTGCCTAAAACATGAATGCCTTGATGAGTATTAACCGAGGCCCCTTCAGAATTAGTAATTTCAACATCGTAATTTCTCGCAACATCTTCACACTCAATCGCTAGTGCAATGGCTTCATCAGCACTAATCGCCCAAGGATGATTAAGATCAAGATCTGGAAAATGGGTAGCCAATAATGCTTGCTCAGGTAAACCTGCGTACTCATCTTCACTGGTATAGCGAGCAATACTACAGGCGGCACTTACCGTTTCTTTAATCGATGCCAGTGACAAATCTGTGGTACTTGCTGACCCCTTACGCTGCCCAAAATAAACGGTAATACCTAAACCCTGGCTACAATGATGTTCTATGGTTTCTACATCACCCAAGCGCACTGAAACCGATAAGCCATCTTCTTGGCTTAAACCCGCTTCAGCAGCAGTCGCTCCCTGCTGTTTAGCTTCATCTAATAAGTTTTGGACAATATCTTTTAATCGATTTACTTCTTGCTGATTTTGCACGGCATTCTCTTTTTATAATTTTTAGATGACTTGAAGACTTATCTACTGAAAAGCATCCTGATACTTAAACACTCGTACCACCGACAGTGATGCCATCAATTTTTAAGGTAGGTTGACCCACACCTACAGGCACACTTTGCCCTTCTTTACCGCAACTACCGACACCGCTATCTAATGCAAGATCACTCCCGACCATAGATACCTTAGTAAGTACATCCGGACCATTACCAATCAAGGTTGCACCTTTAACAGGTCGTGTTATTTTGCCATTTTCGATTAAATAAGCTTCACTGGCGGAGAATACAAACTTGCCTGAGGTAATATCAACCTGACCACCCGCAAAGTTCTTAGCATATAAACCTTTCTTAACCGATTTAATAATTTCTTCTGGATTATGCTTGCCCGCCAACATATAGGTATTAGTCATTCTTGGCATCGGTAAACTAGCATAGGACTCACGACGGCCATTACCTGTGGACTTAACACCCATTAATCGCGCATTAAGCTTATCTTGCATATAACCTTTTAAAATACCGTTTTCAATTAACACGGTATTTTCTGTGGGCGTACCTTCATCATCAATGCTTAAAGAACCTCGACGCCCTGGTAAAGTCCCGTCATCGACGACAGTACATAAATCAGAAGCGACTCGCTCACCGACTCTGCCACTAAACGCAGAAGTCCCTTTACGATTAAAGTCACCTTCCAAGCCATGCCCAATGGCTTCATGTAATAAGATACCTGGCCAACCCGAACCCAATACAACTGTCATATTTCCCGCAGGTGCTTCTTGCGCTTCTAAATTAACCAACGCTTGGCGAACGGCTTCACGGCCATACTCTAAAGCTCTATTGAGATCGACAAAGTAATTGTAATCACTTCGACCACCGCCCCCCATACTGCCCTGTTCTCTACGACCATTTTCGACTACGATGACTGATACATTCATACGTACTAGAGGTCGAATATCTGCCGCCAATGAACCATCTTGATTTGCTACTAAAATAGTTTCATGCACACCACTTAAACTAATAATAACTTCTTCAATACGATGATCAAGCTTACGAGTTTCTGCATCAACCTGACGTAATAAATCGATCTTTTGCTGTTCGCCCAACGACTTTAATGGATTCGCAACAGGATAATATTGCACTGAGTTTGCGGCATGTATCAAACCAATCTGCGCATCTTGTCCTTGGCGGCCTATGGCTCTGACATTATTTGCGGCTTCAAGTAATACGGGTAATTCAATACGGTCGCTATAAGCAAACCCCGTTTTTTCACCCGATACGGCTCTTACACCTACACCTTGTTCGATACTATGACTACCTTCTTTGATAATACCGCCTTCCATCACCCACGATTCACTATGACTGGACTGAAAATAGATATCGGCGGCATCCACACTTGGCCCCAGTAATCGGCCCATAATTTTTTCAATATCAGCATCTTGAATACCAGCAGGTACCAAAATAGCCTGTTTTGCTAAGTTTAATATTTTCATTAGATCATTAATTGATTGTAACTATTCAGAAAAAGCCATCTAATACTTACTTAGGCTGATCTCTATGATCGTAAGGATTACCTTTACGTCGTAAGTGCTTTGTCTCACTCATAGTTTTATAAATTGACTCTAGCAATCTATCCGCACCACCGGGTGGTTGTGCCGTTACCTTACCTTCCTCATCTTTTTTAGAACTCTGTTTAGGTTCAGTATTATTAGCTACCGTTACTTCCGTCTCAGTACCTTGCTCTTTAACAGTTAAGATATAACGCTCCTCGTTACTGTTATCATCAAAATAACTCAAGGTTCTGTTGATAAAACTACTGTCCTCTTCTGGAATTCGATCAGGATCATAGCTGACGAAATATTTACCTTTATCATGCTCCCTATCCGTGATTTCCAAATTATCCGCCTTAAGCGCATTACCTAAAGTTTGCCAAGCCACATCATAGGGTTGTTTAATCACCATCACAGGAGGTGTCGTCGTTTTTAAAATCACTAAAGTACCTAAGCCAGTGCCATCTATCTCTGCTTTAACTAAACTGGTATCTTTAATTTTAACCTCATCAACTTTAACAGCATTAATCACTGGTGGCCTTTCCAACATAGCCGTATCTTTATATCGACTATCCTGAGCAGTACAAGCACTTAAACTTACTAACAATAAGAAAATTTTAGACCTATGCATCATAACTAACTCAGAAAAATCTTCGATGCTCTAAAGCAGGAAAAGCGCCACGCACTTTACGCAAACGCTCTAAATCAATATCAGCACACACAAACCCACCACCGGTTTTATAACAATCTAAAATAACCCCCCAAGGGTCAATGACCATACTATGACCAAATGTTTTACGACCGTTTATATGAAATCCACCTTGATTTGGCGCCAAGACATAACATAAATTTTCAACCGCTCTGGCACGTAACAAAATCTCCCAGTGCGCAGCACCTGTTTCGGCGGTAAATGCAGAAGGTACGACCAAAATCTCGACCCCTAACTCAGACATCTTGCGGAAAAACTCTGGGAACCGTAAATCGTAGCAAATAGCTATCCCCAACTTACCAAAAGGCGTATCAAATACTTGCACTTCAGTACCCGGTTCAATCGCATCAGACTCGCGATACACCTCATCAGTACCTGGAACTTTAACGTCAAATAAATGGATTTTATCGTAACGCCCAACTCGCTCGCCTTGATCGTTATAGATTAAACACGCAGCGCGAACTTTTTGGCTGTCATTCCCAGCTATAGGCATCGTACCGCCCACAACCCATACACTATATTTTTTAGCTGTAGTAGCTAAAAACTCTTGAATAGGGCCGGCCCCCTCTACCTCTTTTGCATTAAGTTTATCTGTCTCGTGCGTACCCATTAGGGCAAAATTTTCTGGCAAAGCAACGAGTTTTGCTCCCGCTTTAACTGCCTCGGCAATTAATTTTTCTGCTTCTAATAAATTAAAACTGATACTTGGGCTTGATGCCATTTGTATTGCTGCGCACTTAGTCATATATCTCTCTTATTTTTGTTCAACATTTTCTTGTTTCCAAGGAAAATCAGTAATTCCGTACCAAGTCTTCTGAACTAAACCATCATTTTTATGCAAAGGAATAACTTGTGAGTCATTCCAAGGTCCTTTAATGAAATACTGATAGCCAAAAAATAATCCTTCTTGATTTTTACCAGTTAAAGACTGCCCAATCAAGCCAGTTACTTTGTCTACAATTGTACCAGCAATGGGTACCGCATCAGCACTTTTTGGTGCAACAGTCACCAACTCATCAAGTGTTTCATTCACCAAATCAACCTCCCCAGCAATACTAATTTTTGCGGGTACCGCATCAATGACTAAATCCTTAGTAAAAGCTTTACCGGTCAATAAATCAAAATGCCCTTTAATGGTATTAAAGGTTAATCCTTCTTTATAAACATCACTAAAATCTAACTGGATACGCTTAACCCATTGTGCCATGGCTAAAATACCTAAAACCCGACCAAACCCAGGTTCTATACTTAGCAAGCGCCCTGATTTTAGATTGATATCAATACCACCTGTCACATCTTTTAAAGCGAACTGATAAGGGGCCGCCGCCCACTTTCCAGAAAAATCGATGGCAGCCTGAGTTTCTGTAAGCTCTTTACTAATATCTAAATCCAGTAACAATTTACCCGCTTCAGGTATATCCAAATGTCCTTCTAATTGTGTTTGAGAAACACCCTCTTTAACTTTCCATGTGCCAGACATAGTTAGTTGTTGCTCTGCGCTCTTAATCTGCAATTGCTTAAAGGCCATACCCTCGGCAATACGTTCGGATTCAAGTGTTGTCTGCCCCAAATTAACGCCACGCCACCAAGTTTTTTGACTCGTCATAGACAGCAACGGCAAATCATTCGGCGATATTGTTGCTTTAGAATCTATTACCGTATCTGAATTTTCAGGATCTTTAGCCGAGGCGCCAACAGTTTTATCTTGCAAATCTTTAAGTGCAGATAAATTAACCGAGCTCATATCTAGTATGAGTTTATCTGCCCCTTTAATATCTTTGGGGATACTCAACTTACCATTGGCAAATGCACTCTCCAAATCACCTAACCAATATCCATCCTTAGGTTTCAAAGTCAAATCGAACGCACCTAAAGGTGTGTCCTTCCACTGCGCCTGCTGAGTATGTAGCTTGATTTCTCTGACATCTAAGGGCATTGAAGTCTGATCCTGTTTTTGTGCAGACAAACCTATCCAATCATGAAAATTGAAAGGTGTCTGATTAACTGTTAGATTTAAACCCGCCTCTGAACCTTGCTGCACTTCACCTGCCCCCAAGACTATCTGACCTGAATACAAGCGATGAGCTGTTAAATCTAACTGCACTGCGGCCTTGAGTTGTTCGTTATAGTTCAAATCAATAGGTAAATATTTATCAGCACCTAAATCAAAAGTCAGTGCCAATTGTTTCGTCTGACTTTTTTCTTTTGCTAACAAGCCAGGCAACTTCAAACCGACACCCACCAGGTCAGAATGTATATATACTTTTGAAGATACACCCTCATAAGGCAACCCCAACTTGAGTTGATAATCTAAAGCGCCCTCTGCCATCTCCCAGCCTGGCATAGAAAACTGGTGTTTAAGCTCATCAATCTGAGTATTACCCGCAATATTTACAAAAGTTTGTTGATGATCCTGTTTATTGATATTCACTTTAATGGGCTTACCCAAAGCCTGAGCGTTTATGGTTTTACTATAAACACCATGCTCAGTAAACTCTAAGTCACCATTAATTTTACTAATTGCTAAGTCTAAAGCATTCACATTAAGAGTAGCATCTCTTAATTGTGCCAAACCATAAACCTTAGGGGTTGCATCCACAGCCAAAGGTAAGGTTAAATCTAAGCTAACCGGTGTAAATCCTTGAGGGGTCACCGCATCAACAAAAAAACCCACTTCTGAATTTATGGGAGATGCTTTTAAAAACTTAAAAACATTAGTTATCTCGCCTTCTAAACTGCCCTTTACCGTCAATATCTTACTTTTACCCATCTCAGGATTAATAACTGTCGCCTGGGTAATCTTCAAATCATGACTGTAACCTTCGGTAATTTCACAACGCATAGCGCGTTGCTCAACATCAACTGAGCCATTAATTCCAGTAATCACTGGCCAGTCAGGCGCATAATCTAAACCCAAATCTTCTACATCTACCTTAATTTCAAAAACACCATCTACACTCTTAGCGGGATAAGCACCCAATTTAGCAAAATACAACAAGTCTCCATGGGTGACCTGCCCACCTATAAAAGCCTTACTAAACCAAACGACATCAGCTGGTTTCATAACCTTAGTGGGAAAATAACGCTTCAGCTCGCCAATATTTGTACTGTTAAAAGCCAATTGCAAATCCATAAACGGAGGCTCATTACTTTTTGGGAGTTGTAAGTTTAAATGCGCTTTAGCCTTAAAATCTTGTAAGTTTATTTGCAATTTATCAGTGGAAAATTGCCAATCAGCGGCCGATTGTAGCCAATTTAATTGCCCACTAAGAGCTGATATTTTAATTATGTCGGGAAATACATCTGGAGCCTGCACCGTAATATCACGCGATGCTAAGCGTAAAAAACCTGCTGTATCAGTACCCTTGATAAAACCATTCACATTAACTAAACCAGGAACTCCCGCAACAGGATTTAAACTAACGCTTTTAAACTCGCCACTAACAGCCAACGCTTTTGCATCTAAATCCGTATAGACTGCAAACTGCTCTAAACCACCTTTAACCCCAGTCTGCCGTAAAGAGAGTAATTGCTGTTTTGACAAAGGCGTAAAGAATTGCGCCAGATAAGAAACTTCTTCTAAATCAACCTGCTTAACAAAACCCGAAATTCGTTGCAATTGCCCGACATCATTTAGCAGGCCAGCCATACTAAAAACAGCATCAGGCCAGACTTTATCACCACCGATCTCTTTAGTTGTTAATAAAAACTGTCCAACATCAAATTGCCAGTGTTTATTTTGTAACTGTCCTTTAAATTTAGCTTTTAAGTCCTCTGCTGTAAATACTTCATGCTCTGGTAATTGCAACTGTAATTTCTGTAAACTAACTTCTCCCTGCAAAGAAACTAATTGAGAATGCTGTAAATCACTCCAAACTTTTATAGTCCCTGTACCCGAATTAATAGTCGCACTAAGCGGCAAACCTAACTCCATTAAAATGGGTAATTTAAGATTTTTTCCCTCAACAAACACCTGCCCATCTAAAGCATCTGGAGCAAAAGCATTACCAGAAAAAATGATCGCGATTGTTAAATTATCGCCATAGTTCTTAGGCAACTTTGTAATTAAATTGAGTTTGTGCTGAGAACCAGCATTAATGAGCGCTAAATTAACGGCCTCAAGTTTTACGGCCTTAGCGCCACTTTTTTGATCTAACCATGTGACTTCACTGGCCAGCACTTCGAATTGAGCACCTTCCATCAACCACAAAGGTTGCTCATCTCCCGCCTTTAAACCAACAATAGCAATACTACCATCCACCTTTCGAATGACAGACAACTTAGCTCCCACTAAACTAATCCGAGAAGACGATAGCACTGTACGATTTAATAAAAGATCTAAAAGATTAATACCTAAACGGATTTCTTTTAATTGAATAGCCGGTGGCGCATCAGCCACCGTAGAGGAGATTTTTATATCTTGTAAAACTAACTCAGGTCGATAACCACGCATATTCGCGCTTAAATGACCTATACTGAGAGGCGTGCCGACTAACTCACCCATACGAGTTGATAAATCGGCTTTGTAATCATCAATACTTAATAACAACACCCGCAAAATAGTTAAACTAAGCGCGATAGCAATTAAAGACCAAAAAATTAAGTGCCGCGTCGCTCGTTTTAGATGATGAATCATAAATCCTGCTAAAGAAAAAACACCGCGCTATTAAAGCTTAATTTAAAGAAGCACAACGTCATATTGTTCCTGATTATATTGCGCTTCTACTCTAAATTTAATTTGTACACCTAAAAATATTTCTAACTCGGCTAACATATCAGCCTCTTCATCCAACAGCATTTCAACGACTTCATTAGAAGCTAACACAAGCAAAGTCTGAACTTTATAAAGTCTAACCTCACGAATAATCTCTCTGAAAATCTCTAAACACATTGATTCTGGTGTTTTTAATACACCACGTCCACCGCAGGCAGAGCAAGGTTCGCACAAAATATGCTGAAGACTTTCTCGAGTTCTTTTTCGGGTCATTTCCACTAAACCTAAGACAGATACTTCTGTAATTTTAGTTTTAGCACGATCCTTTTCAAGATGACGCTCTAAAGCTTGCAACACCAATTTTTTATGATCTTCACTCTTCATATCGATAAAATCAATAATGATGATACCGCCCAAATTTCGAAGTCTTAATTGTCGCGCAATGGTTTGAGCTGCTTCTAAATTAGTCTTGAAAATAGTCTCTTCAAGATTACGCCCCCCAACATAACCACCGGTATTCACATCCACAGTAGTCATGGCTTCAGTTTGATCAAAAATTAAATAGCCGCCTGATTTTAATTTAACTTTACGATCTAAGGCTTTTTTAATTTCGTCTTCAACACTATAAATATCAAAGACAGGACATTCACCGGAATAATGTTCAATCACCGGTACAATTTCTGGCACAAATACTTCAGCAAACTCCAATAAACTATTATAGGTTTCTTTAGAATCAACCCTTACCCTGTCTAAACTTTCTTTATACAAATCTCTAAGCGTGCGAATGCTTAAAGGTAAGTCTTTATGAATAAACTGCTTAGGTTTAGCTAGCACAATTTTCTTTAAAATAGACTCCCATAACTTCAACAAAAAAGTCATATCCGCTATCAAGACATCTTCTGGTACACACTCTGCAGCCGTTCTCGCTATAAAACCACCACAGTTATTTTCTATTCTAAAACCATCCAAACAGGCTCTTAATCTCGCTCTCTCTGTATCAGTTTCTATACGCTGTGAAACACCCGAATTATTTGCATAAGGCATATACACTTGATAACGCGAAGGAATAGATATTTCTGTGGTTAATCGAGCACCTTTACTTCCTAAAGGATCTTTAACGACTTGCACGACTAATTGCTGGCCTTCACGAAGATAATGCTCTATCTGATCTGATTTTTTTTCTTCTATATCTTTTGCACACAAATCAGAGATATGAATAAAGGCAGCTTTTGGTAACCCAATATCCACAAAAGCGGCTTGCATACCGGGCAATACACGACAGACCTCACCTTTATAAATGTTACCCACCAAACCGCGCTCACGCGTTCTTTCAATAATGAGCTCTTGTAATACGCCATTCTCAATGACCGCCACGCGTGTTTCTGGGGGCGTCACATTGATTAAAATTTCTTCACTCATTTAAGTAACTCTATTCCTTGTTTGGATAATAATTGGGCTGTTTCAAATAATGGCAAACCCACTACACCTGAAAAACTACCAACGATCGATTGCACAAATAACCCACCTAAGCCCTGAATAGCATAACTTCCCGCCTTATCCATAGGCTCACCAGTCAACCAATAATCCAAAATTTCTGTTTCTGATAAGGATCTAAAAGTGACTTCAGTAATACTTAGCGCCTGAAAATGTTCTCGACCTCTTAATGACAAAGCACTCACCACTTGATGGGTTCTGCCTGATAATTGCGTCAACATCGCCAAGGCATCTGCTTGATTTTTAGGCTTACCCATAATGATATCGCCTAAAATCACCGACGTATCTGCAGCTAAAACCGGTAAATTAGGCTTAAGTTCTGCTAAACACAAGGCTGACTTTTCAGCAGCCACGCGTTGCACATATGCCAAAGGTGGCTCATTAGGCAAAGGCGTTTCATCTAAATCAACCGCATGCACATGGTAACTGACCTTAATTTGATCTAAAAGTTCTCGGCGACGTGGTGATGCAGAGGCAAGAATAATTTGAGCAGTCATTATCGATGGTAAGGGTGATTATGCAGAATACTCCAAGCACGATACAACTGCTCAGCAACGACAATACGCACCAAAGGATGCGGAAAAGTTAATTTAGACAAACTCCACGACTCGCGCGCTAATTGTTTAGCCGAATCCGCCAAGCCTTCTGGCCCGCCGACTAATAAAGCCACATTTTGACCACTTTCTAACCAGCGTTGCATAGCTTGAGATAATTCAGGTGTCGTCCACGGTTTACCAGGGATATCTAAAGTAACAATATGCGAACCCTGCGGAATGGCTGCTAACATCCGTTCACCTTCATCTCTAACAATACGAGCGACATCACTATTTTTAGTGCGTTTACCTGGAGCAACCTCTTTAAGCACCAATTCACATTCACGCGGCATTCGCTTTGCGTATTCATCGTAACCCTGTTCTACCCAGCTAGGCATACGATTACCAACTGTGATTAAATTAATTTGCATAAAGGTCAAGACCATCCACGAAGCAGAGAAACATTAAAAAGCCCGCTAAGTTAAGTAACTTGCGGGCTTATCTATTAAAAAATTAGGTACTACCTAACCGGCCGCTTGTACTGGTATAGACGAGGCAGAACGAACGACTTCATTTTTCTCATTAAAATAAACCAAATTAGGTTTATGTTGTTGCGCTTCTTGTTCATCTAAGATGGTATAAGCACAAACAATTATTAAATCACCAGGACAAGCTAAACGTGCTGCTGCACCATTCACAGAAAATACGCCTGAGCCATTCTCAGCACGTATCGCATAAGTAGTAAAACGCTCACCGTTATTGATGTTATAGATTTGGATTTGCTCGTATTCTTTTATGCCTGCTAGATCAAGAATAGCGCCATCAATCGCACAAGACCCCTCATAACCCAACTCTGAACGCGTCACGGTGGCTCTATGTAACTTCGCTTTAAGCATCGTAATTTGCATAATAAAACACTATAAATACATTTGAAAACCGGACATTATCCATTAAATGAAAGCGTCCATCAACTATTTAGACATTCACCTCTTGCCAACAAAACAAATAATTCACCTTATCTTCAATAAGGTAACTCAGTTTACAAGAAAAACTACTGGCATAAAAGACATCTAAATCGAATGTTACCTTAGACTAGGATAAACACTAATTAAAACACCCTAAACAACTTCGAATTACTTAAACACCCTTAGAAAAATAGATATTATCTATCAAGCGAGTTTTACCTAACTTAGCAGCTGCTAAGATTACTATCTCTTTATCTTCTAAGGTCGCAGCCGTTAAATCCTGACTTCGGCAAACACTAAAATAATCGGATTTAAAGCCAAACTTTTCTAAAGTCGCTAAAGCCTGTTGTTCTATTTCTGCAATACTTAATTGCCCCGCTAAAATAGCGTCTTTAGCAACACGTAGCACGCGATTAAGCTCAGGAGCAACTTGTTTTTCAGCAACGCTTAAATAGCCATTCCTTGAACTTAATGCCAAACCGCTGTCTTCTCTTACCGTTTCTACAGGTATGATATCAACTGGAATATTTAAATCCCGCACCATGGTTTTAATAACCGTTAATTGCTGAAAATCTTTCAAGCCAAATAAGGCTTTATCTGGCTGTACAATATTAAATAATTTACAGACTACAGTAGCAACGCCACTAAAATGTCCGGGCCTAAAAGCACCGCAATAACGCTCAGAAATACCACTTACCGTAATTGCAGTTGCAGCATCCGAACTAAATATATCTGTAACAGCAGGTAAAAACAAAGCATCAGTACCCACACCTAATAATTGCTCTTGGTCTGCTTGCTCCGTGCGCGGATAAGTTAAAAAATCTTCTCCTACACCAAACTGGGTCGGATTTACAAAAATACTCACGACAACCCTATCTGCACTGGCCTTAGCTTTATTAACTAAATCAATATGCCCCGCGTGCAAATTACCCATAGTGGGCACAAATGCGATAGTATCACCCGCTTTACGCCAAGCTTTGACGACAGCGCGTAAATCAGAAACGGTATTAAGAATTTGCATAATGCTTAAAAAGAATGTTCAACACTTGGAAACTGCTGCGTTTTAACAGCTAAATGATAAGCAGAAACTGCATCAAAAATCGAAGCAGAACCTTCCATAAAGTTTTTAGAAAAACGCGGACGTTTACCCGCTCCGACATCTAACATGTCATAAAGCACTAACACTTGACCATCGCAATCCACACCCGCGCCAATACCAATAACAGGAATGCTTAATTGTGCGGTAATTTCTTTAGCAAGCCCAGCGGGCACACACTCTAAAACTAACATACTTACGCCGGCTGCTTGTAATTGCAAAGCATCAGCTAATATTTTTGCCGCCTCATTAGACTCCTTACCCTGTACCTTATAAGACCCTAATTGATTAATTGACTGTGGTAACAAGCCTAAATGCCCACAAACAGGTACGCCTAATGCCACTAGAAAACTTACGACATCAAAATGCGGACCTTCCAATTTCACCATTTGGGCGCCACCAGACTGTAATAATTTTGCCGCATTTTGAGCAGCTACTGCCGGCGTGACATAGCTCATAAAAGGCAAATCGGCTATCACAAACGCTCTTTTCCGTGCTTGAGTCACACAGCGCGCGTGATAAACCATGTCAGAAATACTAACGGGTAAGGTCGTATCATGTCCTTGCACAACCATACCTAAAGAATCACCCACTAATATAATCTCAATGCCTGCAGCGTCAATCAAGGCACTAAAGCTAGCATCATAGGCGGTTAAGCAAGAAATTTTTTCTCCACGCCGCTTAAGCGCATTTAGATCATTGATAGTCAGTAATGCAGCAGACAAGTCTTGGCTTAAATAGGTCATATTAATCGAGTCGTTTTAAACCATCTAATGGACATAGAGCAACTAAATCAGCTAAAGCCGCTTTACCGGGAATCAATAAATCTGGCGCTATTTCTTGTAAAGGATATAAAACAAAAGACCGTTGCGTTAAGCCAATATGTGGCACTTTTAAATCAGGATGATCAAGCACTTCATCCCCATAGAGCAAAATATCTAAATCTAAAGTTCTTGCCCCCCAACGCTCGCCTTTTCTAACACGGCCTTGGGCATTCTCAATGGTTTGCAAACTACGCAATAAGTCCAATGGCTCTAAAGTTGTGATGACGCCCATTACGGCATTTGTATAATCTGGCTGATCTTGCGGACCCATAGGTAAACTATGATACAAACTAGAAAATGTGAGCTCTTTAACATTCTCAATCTGATTAATAGCTAAGCGCGCAGAGTTGATTTGTGCAATGGGGTCTTCAAGATTACTACCCAAACCAATATAGGCAGTTATAGTCTCATTAGAGATGTCTTTCATCATTTATCCAATTAATTAACAGGCAAACAGCAAGCACTAGGCTGTTGCTTTAAACATCACTTCCTGGGGTGGTTTTTTTAGCGCGAGGGCGATATCCCCTCTTACGGGGAGACTTAGCACCTGTCGATTTACGCGGAGGCTGAGTCATTTTTCTTTGATCATTTTCACTGGCCTCTTGATACTTACCCCACCATTCAGCCAACTCGGGATCTACTCCACCTGTTTCAGCTCGTAAACAGAGAAAATCGTACCCCGCTCTAAATCTTGGATGGGTAATCAAACGGCTAGGTTTTGAACCATATCTAGCATTAAACTTAGCCTGCAAACTCCATACTTCTCGCATAGCCAATGTTATATGCCGCGGTAAAGCCGTACTTTTAACTTGCTGAGCAATCACTTCATTAGCGGCATCTTGATACGCAACGTATTCCGGAACACCTCTAGACACTTTATGCTTAGCACTCGTTTGCACAGACTCCCATAAAAATGCCGCAAATAAAAAATAAGCGGTAACCGTTTTACCATCCGCAATTCTATTATCAGAATTTTCTAAAGCTTTAATAAGAAGTTGTTTAGGGTATCCATTTTCTTCAACGGCTAAACTTTGTTCCGTAGCAGGAAATAAAACCTGAAACAAGCCGTAATGTCTTAACATCTCGAATGTTTGCAAAGCATAGCCAGACAAAAATAACTTAATCGCCTCATCGTATAATCGAGCAGATGGAATACTAGAAAGCAAATCAGCCACCTTATGCATGGCTACTTCACAATCGTGATCAATATTAAACCCTAATTTAACCGCAAAACGCACTGCCCGAATCATACGCACAGGGTCTTCACGGAATCGAGTTTCTGGATCGCCAATTAATTTGAGTTGTGCGGCTTTATGATCAGTCATGCCATCGACATAATCCACCACCGAGAAATCTTTAATATTGTAATACAGCGCATTGACGGTAAAATCACGGCGCCATACATCTTCTTCAATAGTGCCGTAAACATTGTCCCGCAACAAACGCCCTTCGTTGTTGAGCACTTGTTTTTCATCATTTTTTGATTCGGCAGGTCCTCTAAAGGTAGCTACTTCAATAACTTCTCTACCAAAATGCACATGCGCTAAACGAAAGCGTCGACCAATTAATCGACAATTTCTAAAAACCTTCTTAATTTCTTCAGGGTCTGCGTTAGTCACCACATCAAAATCTTTTGGCTCTCTTCCCAACAATAAATCACGCACACAACCGCCAACCAGATAGGCGCTGTAACCTTCTTTTTGTAATTTATAGAGCACCTTCAGCGCATTCTCACTAATTTGAGATCGCGAAATATTGTGTTCTGATCGCGAATAAACTCTAACTTTAGTGGCGACTGGCTCAGCATTTTGCTTAGCTGGGCTGATGAATTTTTTGAAGAATTTTAAAATGGTCTTTAACCCTTATTATTATGTTTATGTACCAATGATATCATTTGACGACATTGTATCCGATAATCAATCTTCTTTTTGTTACATTAGTCTTATGATTATAGTAAAATCTTGCAACTGATTTTTAAAAACGTGCCGTTTTAGTTTAAATAAATACAAAGATCAGGCAACCACTTTTTAAATATTCGCACCACACTTTTGCTTATTTACGGGATTGTTATGTTCAAAAATATTCTTAATAGCCTCATTGACCATCCAATACTAACCAGTATTTTTGTTGCTGACTTTGGCATTCTCTTATTTCACAGACCGCCGTTCTTCTTTTCTTTATTAATGCTAGGTGCATTAATGGGGATGTGCATGTACTTCGGCCAAAAACTTGCTTTATTCAAACTATAATTGTCAAAGAAAGCCAAAAAATTCATAGAACCAGGTCTGGATTTCACGTCTGCACCTGGTTTTTATCGACGCTTAGCAGCCCAATTCTACGATATCGTTCTACTGATTGCCATACTATTGGTTGCAAATGGATTTTTGCATCTATTTACCGATGGCGACACTCTTAAAGCCTATACCTTATTACACCGCGCTTATTTATTAGGGATCTGTTTCCTATTCTACGGTTGGTTTTGGACCCACGGCGGACAAACACTAGGCCTACGCGCATGGAAAATCAAAGTATTGACTCTTGATCAAAAGCCGATAAGTTGGTTTCAAGCATTGTTACGCTTCATAACAGCCATACTATCTTGGACTGTTTTTTTGGGACTGGGTTTTATCTGGGTTTTATTCAATAAAAACAAACTGAGCTGGCATGATCAACTGTCTAAAACAGCATTGTTTTCAGTGCCATCCCAAAATAGCTAATAGTGTCAAATCTATGATGACATCATTATAAAAATTCTCAACCTCTCTGAGCACTCAACAAATAATACCATGACTAATCCACTATTAATCAGCCAAGAATTACCTGCGTTTTCAGCCATAAAACCAGAACACATTGAACCAGCCATCAGCCAATTATTGGATGAGGCACGCAGCGTTGTTAAAGCATGCTTAGAGGCTACCGCTGACTATACTTGGGAAAACTTAGTTGAACCAATTGAGAATATAGAAGACAAGCTGAATAAAGCCTGGTCACCGGTGAGTCATCTTAATTCTGTCGCCAATAGTGATGAATTACGTCTAGCTTACAATGCTTGCTTACCCAAACTCAGTGAATATGGCACTGAGATGGGTCAAAATGAAGATCTATGCAAAGCGTATCATGTGATAGCAAATAGCCCTAACTTTGCTAACTTGGACAAAGCACAACAAAAAATTATTCATAACGCCCTAAGAGACTTCAAACTTTCAGGCATTGATTTAGACGCTGCTAAAAAACAACGCTATAAAGAAATCAGCCAAGAACTATCACGCTTAGCCAGCAACTATGAAGAAAACTTACTTGATGCGACTAACGCATGGAGTAAACACATCACGGATATTTCTGAATTAAAAGGTTTACCCGAATCGGCACTAGCCCAGGCAAAACAAGCCGCCGAACAACAAGAGAAAGACGGCTGGCTGATCAGCTTACAGTTTCCTTCATTTCAAGCGGTAATTACCTACGCCGATAATCGTGATTTAAGACGCGAGCATTATGAAGCCTATGTCACTCGTGCTTCTGAGCAGGGCCCACAAAATCCGCAATGGGATAATACCCAAAACATGGAAGACATCTTAGCTTTACGCCATGAAAAAGCCCAACTATTGGGTTTTAATAATTATGCCGAACTATCTTTAGCAACCAAAATGGCCGAAAAGCCTAGTGATGTAACCAGCTTCCTTGAAGATTTAGCCAAAAAGTCTCTGCCACAAGCTCAAAAAGACTTAGCTGAATTGCGTGAATTTGCAAAACAAGAACACGGTATTGAAGATTTACAGTCTTGGGACTTAGGTTACTATTCAGAAAAAATGCGCCAGCATTATTACCAACTATCACAAGAAGAAGTGAAAGCCTACTTCCCTGCGACAAAAGTATTACCCGGTTTGTTTGCAGTAGTTGAAAAGCTCTATGGTCTACAAATTACTCAAATTACTGACTTTGATACTTGGCATCCTGATGTGAGCTTTTATCAAATTAATGATGCGGCCGGTAATGTACGCGGCAAATTCTATTTTGATTTATATGCCCGCGCCAAAAAACGCGGTGGAGCTTGGATGGATGATTGTGTCGGCCGTAAAAAGTCTGACCATAACCTGCAAATTCCAGTTGCTTATTTAACCTGCAACTTTACTCCACCCACTAGCACAGAGCCGTCTTTATTGACGCATGATGATGTAACGACTTTATTCCATGAATTTGGCCATGGCTTACAACACATGATGACGCAAGTTGATCATCTAGGCGTTTCAGGCATTAATGGCGTGGAATGGGATGCGGTTGAATTACCTAGCCAATTTATGGAAAACTGGTGCTGGGAAAAAGATGCCCTAGCGCTTATTTCAGGTCATTATCAAACAGGCGAAGTCTTACCAGAAGCCCTTTTCAATAAAATGCTAGCGGCTAAAAACTTTCAAGCGGGCATGATCATGGTCAGACAACTTGAATTTAGCTTATTTGATTTTAAGATACATCAAGACTACGACCCAGAAAAAGGCGGTCGTATCTACGAAACCTTACAACAAGTCAGAGAGCAAGTATCTGTGGTTAAACCACCTGTATTTAATCGCTTTGCCCATAGTTTCTCCCATATCTTTGCAGGTGGGTATGCCGCAGGCTATTACAGCTATAAATGGGCGGAAGTCTTATCAAGTGATGCTTTTTCTTTATTCGAAGAAAAAGGTATTTTTGATGAAACCACAGGTAAAGCCTTCTTAACTAACATTTTAGAAACTGGCGGCACCGAAGATGCGATGGAATTATTTATTAAATTCCGCGGCCGTAAACCCACTATAGATGCGTTACTTAGACACAATGGCATTGCGGCATGAAATATAACGACCTGCGCGACTTTATTAAACAACTTGAAAAACAAGGTGAACTAAAGCGTATTACTCTGCCTGTCGATCCCTATTTGGAAATGACAGAGATTTGTAATCGCACCTTAAAACAAGGCGGCCCGGCTTTATTATTTGAAAATCCGACGGGTTATAACATTCCTGTATTAGGTAATTTGTTTGGCACACCGCGTCGAGTTGCAATGGGTATGGGCGCAGAATCGGTTACCGAACTACGTGGTATTGGGGAATTATTAGCCACTCTTAAAGAGCCTGAACCTCCCAAAGGCATGAAGGATGCGTGGGAGAAGTTCCCACTCTATAAACAAGTCTTAAATATGGCACCTAAATTAGTGTCATCCCCACCTTGCCAAGAAATTATTAGGGAAGGTGATGAAATTGATCTGAGCGTGTTCCCAATTCAAACTTGCTGGCCAGAAGACGCTGCACCTTTAATTACTTGGCCTTTAGTCATTACCAAAGGTCCTAATAAGGTAAGGCAAAACCTTGGCATCTATCGTATGCAAGTCATTGCCAAAAACAAAGTCATTATGCGTTGGTTAGCGCATCGTGGTGGCGCTTTAGATTTTAAAGAATTTCAAGCCGCCAACCCCGGCAAACCTTTTCCTGTTTCTGTGGCCCTGGGAGCTGATCCAGCGACTATTTTAGCCGCAGTCACACCTGTACCTGATTCTTTATCAGAATACGCTTTTGCTGGTTTATTGCGCGGTAGTAAAACCGAAGTCGCCAAATCTATTATTAATGATTTGCAAGTGCCGGCTAGTGCAGAGATTGTTCTTGAGGGTTTTATTTACCCTGATGAATTTGCCGCTGAAGGCCCTTACGGTGACCATACCGGTTATTACAATGAAGTAGCAGACTTTCCGGTGTTTACGATTGAAAGAATCACCCAACGCCAAGCCCCTATATATCACAGCACTTTTACGGGCAGACCGCCCGATGAACCGGCTATTTTAGGCGTCGCGTTAAACGAAGTCTTCGTCCCTATATTACAAAAGCAATTTCCTGAAATTGTGGACTTCTATTTACCGCCGGAAGGCTGTTCCTATCGCATGGCTGTCATCAGTATGAAAAAACAATACGCGGGGCATGCAAAACGCGTCATGTTAGGCACCTGGTCATTCTTACGCCAATTCATGTATACCAAATTTGTCATAGTGGTTGATGATGATGTAAATGTGCGCGATTGGCAGGATGTGATATGGGCCATGACGACCCGTATGGATCCGGCCAGAGACTTAACGATCTTAGAAAACACACCCATCGATTATCTAGACTTTGCGTCTCCGGTATCGGGGCTTGGCTCTAAAGTTGGCTTTGATGCTACCAATAAATGGCCTGGGGAAACCAATCGGGAATGGGGCAGAACTATTGTCATGACCCCTGAAGTTATTAAGAAAGTTGATGAAATGTGGGACAAACTGTTTTAATTGATAAACTTGGAGAAATTAAACGATGAACTTGGTCATAACACCTGTTTATGTGGCGCTATTAAGCTTGGTCTTTGTATTCCTAAGCATTAGAACCATTGGTCTAAGAAGAAAAAATAAAATAGCGCTAGGCGACGGTGGCAATCTGAGTTTACAAAAAGCCACTAGGGCACATGCTAATTTTGCTGAATATACCCCGATTAGTTTATTACTTTTAAGCATTGTTGAATTAAATGGATACAACCCAATTTTAATAAACGCTTTGGGAATCTTATTATTGATAGGAAGATGTTGCCATGCTTATGGCATCAGTAAAACAGATGAGGACTTTAAGTACAGAGTGTCAGGAATGACGATGACATTTTTCACTATCATCAGTACTAGTGTTTTAATTCTAGCTCACGCATTGTTTAAATAGCAGCTTGATTCAACAAAAAAAGCGGTAACAAGATTGCCTTGTTACCGCTTCAATTAACCCAATTGCTGAGTTTTAAGCAGCTAGAAATTAAGCTTTTTTGTTACGACGTAAGCCTAAGAAACCCATAATGGCTGAACCAAATAACCAGATAGCACCAGGAACTGGCACAGCAGCCACATTGATATTATCGTAGAAAGTACCTGATGGTAATAAGATTTGAGACACACCCGACAAAGTTGTAGGTAATGACACAGTTGCCAACGCTACACCTTGGTTGTAAGCTAAATCATACAAAGTAATACCCGCTGCATCTAAAAATAACACATCATTTGGAGGTGGGTTACCAAAAGTACTATCAGGTAATTGGAACGAAAAACCACCTAAATCAGTCGGTGATGAAAAACTTAATAAAATTGGCTGTGGACGCGCATCCAGAGCATTTGCGCCACTTGGCGCAGTTCCCCAGCCTTGAAGCGAAGTATTTTCAGCAGTAGCAACAAAAGTATCGATTTGCCAATGCTCAGTGCCTGAAATTGCAATTCCATCAACATCTAAATTAGGCAAAAAAACTGCTGTATTAATTGCAATACCGCTTGCAACAGCTACTGCGTCAGTACTTGCATCTGATCCTGCAGCAATACTATCAAAGTCAATGATACTTGCTTGTGTAGATTGAGCCAACGATAAACCAAGAGCTAGCGCAATCAAAGCTTTTTTAGTCTTTAATTGATTAAACATTTATAACATCTCCAAAACGAGGGTGGAAAACCCACCCTCTATAGCTATTGATTTAACTTATTTAGTAGTACCACCAACCACTGCTTTCATTACTGCAAAGAAAACATCAGTATTATCGATAGTACCGCCAATCTCACCCGCACCACGACCATAAGCAGTTAATGGAATGTCGCCACCACTATGAACTGCTTGTGTGCCAGGCACTTGACCCGTAATAAAGAAACCATCTGCTTGGTTATAAGGACGGCTTGATGACACTGAAGTATCACCCACGTTATTTCTAGGATAAGTGCTCAATGGAGCAACGCTGTTACCAGGTTGTTGTGAATCATTACTTGGATACGGACGTGTACGATAGTTTTCATAACGGTCAGCGTTTGATCCATAACCAATTAACACTTTATAATCAGGGTCCCAAACAGTTGGGAAACCATCAGCCGCTATTGTATATTTAGGAAAACCAGCTGCTTGGTAGTTACCTACAACATTGTTACGTAATACTGGTTGACCTAAAGTAGCTGCAACAGCACTTGTCGCTGCACCATTTGTTGCAACTTCTGTAATTAAAGCCGCATCTGTTTTAGTAGATGCACCAATAATAGTCGCACCCGCACACTCATGGTCTGCTGTTACATAGATTAAAGTATCAGGGTGCGGTGTGCCCGCGAAATCACCTGTCCCATCTACATAATCTTTAGCTTTTTGCACGGCTTTATCAAATTCAACCACATCCATCATAAAACGCGTGCTGTCCATTTCATGGGCTTGTTTATCAATAGAAGCACCTTCAACCATTAATACAAAGCCATTAGGGCTGTTAGCATCTAATACTTTAATCGCTTTAGTTGCCATCTCATCCAACATCGGTTGATCAGGGAAACCATAATCTTCTACGATTTTAGTTGTAGCGTAACTTGGAGTAGCGCTGCTGGGTGAAGTTAAAGGATAAACACCACGACGACCATCAATTTTATCCTTAGCGATGTTCATATTTGATAATGAGAACAAGCCTAATAATTTAGTGGGTGTACCCGCCGCATCTAAAGATGTTTTATCAGACGCATAAGTCCAACCAGCAGTTTGGAAGTCTGAAATTAAGTTACGTGTGTTATCAGTTGCGTTACCCGCAGCAATGCCCCAACCTGCTTGTAAATCAGCTGCCGCTGCATAATCAGCACCCGCAGAAGTAGAACGAGCAGAACCATTAAATGTAGTTGATGCATTGGTAGTAATGGTTGAAGGAGATGGCAAGAACCATTTACGACCACCACCCATTAGAACTGTTAAGCCCGTTTTAGATGAATCATCTAAAAACTGATCAACAATACCAGTGCCTTTACCACGATCAGATGTATGAATAGCATTCGCCGCAGGTGTTGCGTCAAAGACGTCGGCAGTTGTTACGATACCTAATTTTTTACCTTGCGTACGCGCTAAAAATTCAGACATGTATTCCATACGTGGACCGTCAAATGGATCCGTTGTATCATCCGGCCATACGCCTTCTTGACCTGACGCTGCTTTATTACCCGTTACATAGTTAGCCATACCCGGCGCAGAATCTGTCACGATAGTATCTAAAGATGCAGTCATAATCATCGCAGTATTCGTTAAGCTATCCATCGCTAATTTACCATTAGCTTTACCTTGTGAATAACCTTTCGCTACGATACGGCCTGCAGTACGGTGACTTGCCCCCATACCATCACCCAACAAAATGATCACATTTTTAACTTTACGACCCGCTTGAGTAATGCCTACAACTTCAAAGTTACCTGTAGCAGTTACTGTCGTCGCATCACTTTGTGTCGCAATTGCAGTTAAAGTATGCACACCCGCTACTAAATTTGAATAACCACGATAAGAGGCAGACACTGAGTTTGGAGTTGTACCAGTAATTGCCGTTGCAGCTACTAAAGAAGTTTTAACACCCACAGCAGGTGCTGCGTTAGCAGTGCCAACAGCTACACCATCAACCAAGAACTGTACTGAAGTAATTGTTTTGAGTGCATCTGGTTTTACAGTCGCTTGTAAGTCAAATTTTTGACCTTGAATAAAGCGAGAAATCATTGGTGTTGCAGTAACGCCACCTGTTGCGAATAATTGACTTGGCGGTGTCAATCGGCTAATAGAAAGTGCACTAGCAACATCAGCGCCCGTTAATAGTATGCCAGCAACCGCAAGGGCTAACATATTGTTACGTTTTTTCATGATCATTCCTGTTAAAGTATCTAAAAGTAAAAAAGTAAAAAATCAATGCCCAACACACAAACCACATCCCTATAACTATAAAATCTCCTGAAACACTACCGGCAACTAAGTCTTTAAGTCTTAATTGCCCTTTTATTTTTTCGGCTGTACAGACTCTTCTTCGTCTATTAATAAACGCACATAAGAAATACGGCCATTAGCCTCTTCTTTTGCGCCTAACTCCAAAGTACCCTCCAAATCCCAAAGACCAGGGCGATGAGCTAATACCTTTTCTACATCTGCTTTTGGCATATGCACAAATACCGTTGAGCCAGGTAAATAATCAGATGGACCATCTTCTTTTTCTGGAATATTTACTGGTAATGGGCTCAGCATAAAAAGACCTGCCGTAGGCTCTTCTTCAACCACCATGTAACCTTGTAGATGCACTCTTTTGCCTTTTAAGCTGAGTAACTTTTGAGTAGGCTCTAAGCCTAGTGGGCCCACGGGGGATTTATAAAACTCACGAAAACTGAGTTCTGTAGATAAAGGCACATCAGGTTTCACCTGTTCTGGCGCTTTAATCGAATTTCCTGCACAACCTATCAACAACACTGACAAGATCCACGCTGAACAGCTAATTTTTTTAATCATTTTTCAATAGCTCATTTATCATCGGTTAATATTCATCCTCGATAATAATGGCCAAACATTACATTTATATGAACGTTTCTTTAAAGTTTCTTTAATATTTCATGACAAAAGCACGTTAAACAACTTACTTACAATCAGATAGATGCTAGCTTTTATGTTTGATATTGCGTATTTGGCTTAATTTAAAACCTCCAAGCAAAAAAAAAGCCCCGCACAAAGTGCGAGGCTTTTTTCTTAAAAACAATCCGTTTAGCTTTTATGAATTGAACTGATTAACCAGCTCATTTGACACTAACTCTATGCCGTTCTTATAACAAGCAATGGCGTTATCTTTATCATCTTGGGCAAACAATAAATCACCCAATAATTGATAGGCTTGCACTGTAGGTTCTGCGGCAATACTTTTGGCCAAGAAACTTTCGGCTTTAAATGTATCACCGGTCTTGATAGCTAATTTACCAATTAAGGCTAATAAAATAGCATTATCTGGATGCATATAAGCCCATTTTTCTGCCGTTTCTAACTGATTAGCAATATTTCGTGAGTCGATACTGCCATATAACACTACCAAGGCATCATCCCATGATTCTGTTACAGTATTAGCCAACTCTTCTTCAATCTGCGTGCCTAAACCGGCATTTATCATGCAAGCAAAATAAGTTGCGGCAAGCATGCCAATATTTCTTATATAAACCGGAATCTCTTGCCATAACTGCTGTACTTCTAAAATAGTACCGGTCTTAACAATCTCTTGAAGTAATTTAGTAAAGGCCTCAATTTCAAGCTCTTTAACTTCATTTTCCATCAAGACTTGATTAGTATGCAAACTAGGTAATAAAGCCCGTAAACCCTGCCAATCGCCCAAACTTTGGTAAGTTTGGTGCATTAATTTTAAAACTGTGGCATGAGTTGGATCAATACTGTGTAAGCGCGTTAAGGTTTCTAAAGCTTGTTCAAATTGATTCCCTGATAAACTTAGTTCAGCATGAGTAAGACCAATCAGTACACTAGAGTCGGGCGAATGATCTGTGGCTTTCTTTAAATACTCATCGCGTTTATCAAAAGCACCACGCGATTGCGCCGCTCTGGCCGCTGTTAAATAATGTAACAACGGGGCACCACTATGAGATACATGCTTGATTAAAACACTTTCAGCTCTTTCCCAATTGCCTTCTGCAGAATCCACTAAGCCCGCGATTAATGCTTCTTGAGAACGATTAAACTTTACGTTTCTACCTCGAGCCTTTAGCTTTGCCGGCAATCTTATTAGATAGCCAAGCAATCTAAAGAACACATATAAAACATAAAAAACTATGACTTGTCCTATAGCAAAAACAACCAAAGAGGTCTCCATAGACCAATGACCAATCCCTAACAAAGCATAGCCGGGATTATCAAAATCTTGAAAGGCCGCGTTTACCAAAAAGGCCGCAACGATTGCTAATACTAAAGGCCCCAGATAATAAAATAGCTTTTTCATCTAAAGTCTCTCATTTAACAGCTGGCTCAGCTTCTGTGGGCTTAGTAGAGCTAATTTTGTCCGCCGGCTCAGCTATTTCGACTGGTTTTACGGCCTCTGGCGCGGGCTCTTCTTGCATGGCTTTATCTGACTCAATTCTTAACTTAGTAATGTCTCTAAGCATTTTGAGTGATTTACTAATATCTGGGAATTGACTATGAATTTTAACAGTGCTGAATTGATCCAACTCATTATTAAAATTAGCCACATCAGCGTTATCAGCAAAATGTTGTTTTACCCATTTCTTTGCATCCGCAATGCTAGATTGAAATAGAGCTTCGTTATGCTGCACTAAAGCAATTTTAACGAGCTCTAGCTTAACTTTTAATTGTTGATGAATAAACTGAGCTTCTTCTGGGGTTAAAATCTCAGTGACTTCATGCTTAGTGTGACGAATAGTCACTACACCTTTAAGATGCGATAAAGCCGAATCTATTGCACCTTGGTCTTCAGCGCCTTTAGTTTTAACATCAGCTGGAGCTGACAAATCTTTACCTGTGTAGGGCAATAATAAAACTAATTGATCAACTTGATCTTGCAGGGCTTGAATGGAAGCGTAGATACCTACCACATCAGGTACGACGACTTTTTTGATTTCTGTTAACTCATGGGCAATTTCTTCACGGACTTTAAAAGTACCGGCATCACCACTTTCTCTTAAACGTTGATCAGAAGCTTCTAAGGCTTCACGCGTTGTATTAACATCACCTATTAGGTACAAACGTTCATTTGCTACGCTTAATAAATATTCTGCATCCGCAATTAACCAATCACCACGGGTTTTACCCAATTGTCTTTGCACTCCGGCAATTGAATCGTTTAAATCTTTACGGGTACTTTCAAGTTTTTCATTGTGTAACTGAGAGAAGTCAGCCAGCGTCTTAGTAAAATGAGTATCCTTACCCGCTACATTGGCTTCCATCGCCGCTATCTGCGCTTGAATTGCCGCCAACTGAGCTTGATAATCGGCAATTTGCTTGGACATCTGCCCCTTAACCTCACCACCTAAACCTTCTTGTTTATCGCGTAATTGCGTAAAAAAGTAAAAACCAGCGGCTGCTAAGGCAATAACAACAAAAAGGATAATAACCCCAAACCACAAGCCACCTTGCGAACGCCGCGCTGGCTTAGCTTCACTCTGATATTGCTGTTGTTCTTCACTCACTTCGGCCACATTCCCCCCCTGTTACACTCATTATTACTGTATCAAGAATTGCTATATCTGAAGGGCTTTCCGCCACCGCAATTCTTTTAAAGCCAATTTCGGCTGCTATTTTTCTAATTCTTTGACTTACAACCACTAATGGCACTTCCAATAAGTGCTGTTTACAACTTTCACCTACCATCTTTAACAAATTCTGCACAGCTTCAGCACTGGTAATGGTAATAATATCTAAACCCTGCTGTTTTAATAATTCTAAAAGTTTAGCATTATCGATACTTGGCATTACCCGTTTATAAACATCTAAATAGTCAACGCTTGCGCCTCTTGCTCGCAACACATTAGCTAATTCTTCGCGCCCACCTTGACCACGAATAATCAAAAATCGCTGGTCGTTTACCTGAGCCAATTCTGGCATTGCCAGTAACGCTTCAGTGTTAGCGCCATTTTCTGCCAATAAATCAACTACATATCCGGCCTTATTTAAAGCCAAAGCGGTAGATTTACCAATCGCCGCAATCCGTAGAGATTTAAATTTTTTTATTCTATCACTATCTGAATAGTAACCGTGCATAGTAACTGCATTAGCACTTATAAAAACCAACCAATCATAAGTCGCTAAATTAACTGAAACCACCTGTTCTGCTTCTGAATCCGTTAATTTAGCAATCTCTAAAGTAGGAAACCTAACAGCCAATCCTCCTGCAGATGCAATTAACTGACTCAAATTTTCTGCTTGATGAACTGGTCGAGTCACTAAAACAGTAGTGCCCTGCAAACTGCTCATTAAGCAAATAACGCTTTTAAAATTTTATCAGCACCCTGTGCGAGCAAATCTTCTGCAATTAATCGGCCTAGCGTTTCAACTTCGGCCTCAGTACCCGTTTTTTCGGCACGGTAAAGTACACTGCCATCTGGACTACCGACTAAGCCACGCATAAACACATGGCCATTCTCTAATACCGCAAAACCCGCAATAGGCACTTGGCAACCACCATTTAAACGCGTATTCATAGCGCGTTCTGCCGCCACACATAAACCAGTGGTTTTATCGTTTAAAGCTTGTAACATTTGATTTATTTCGGCATCATCAACACGGCATTCTATGCCAATAGCCCCCTGCCCCACGGCAGGCAAACTCACATCAACAGGTAATGATTGAGTAATACGCTCAGCCATTCCCAGCCTTTTTAAACCCGCAGACGCTAAAATAATAGCATCGTAATCACCGGCATCTAATTTTGCCAAACGCGTATTAACATTACCTCTTAAAGGAATAACCTCTGCATCAGGAAAGCGCTCTTTTAACTGACATTCTCTACGTAAACTTGAGGTACCGATACGGGCATTAGCGGGTAAATCAGCTAGACTTGCAAAACGATTAGACACAAAGGCATCCGTTGGATCTTCACGTTCTAAAATAGCGGCTAAATGTAAGCCTTCTGGAAACTCAATGGGCACATCCTTCATAGAATGTACGGCAATATCGGCATCCCCAGATAACATGCCTTCTTCTAATTCTTTAACAAACAGACCTTTACCACCCACCTTAGCTAAAGGTGCATCCAAAATCTTATCACCGCGCGTTACCATTTTAACTAACTGCGCAGTCACTTCCGGAAATGTCTCAGTCAACAAAGCAGCCACATGTTCTGCCTGCCATAAAGCTAAAGGACTTTGACGAGTCGCAATGCGTATAATTTTCTTAGTCAAAAAAGCAACCTCACTACAAAAAATGCGCCTATTGTAACCTTATTTAAGGTAATGGTCTGCGTCAAGAAACACTTTATTACCACTCTATGAACAAATAGAACGCGTAATAATGTCTAATTAATGCTTAGCAAATAACGCCGCCGGTGATTTTTAAAAACTTACGCCAATATACTGTAAAATTCATTTCTTTTTAAATACCTAACGGCTCATGAGTTCTCAGCACCTCCCTCGCATAGCATTAACACCCGGAGAACCCGCCGGCATTGGTCCTGATCTTTGCCTAAAACTCGCGCAACAAGACTTACCTTACCAACTCGTTGCTATAGCAAGTGCAGAATTGTTACGCCAAAGAGCGCTGGAATTAAATCTAGCCGTTAAAATGACAGAATTTAATCCAGGTGATCAAGTAACACCCCACACAGCGGGCTCTTTAAGCGTACTTAATGTTGACTTAATGACACCGGTTATCTGTGGCAAAACAAATCGACTTAATAGCCCTTATGTTTTAAAAACCCTAAGCACAGCGACACAAGGCTGTATCGATGGCCTTTTTGATGCCATGGTCACCGGACCTGTTGATAAAGGCATTATTAATGATGCAGGTTTTGCTTTTAGTGGCCATACCGAATTTATTGCCGAAATAACCGGCGGACACCCTGTAATGATGTTGGCAACACCCGGCTTACGTGTTGCCTTAGCGACCACGCATTTGCCACTTAAAGACATTAGTGCGGCCATTACCCCTGAATGCTTAAACAGTGTTATTAGCATCTTAGAACAGGATTTACGCACCCGCTTTAATATTGCCAAACCTAAAATATTAGTCTGTGGACTAAATCCGCATGCCGGCGAAAATGGTCACTTAGGCACAGAAGAAATTGAAATAATTTCGCCTGTCATCAATAATTTTAAACAACAAGGTTTTGATATTATTGGCCCACTACCTGCTGATACTTTATTTACCCCCAAATATTTAGAAACTGCCGACGCTGTGCTAGCCATGTACCATGATCAAGGCCTACCCGTACTTAAATACCAAGGCTTTGGCAATGCCGTTAATATTACTTTAGGCTTACCCATTATTCGAACTTCTGTAGATCATGGTACCGCCTTAGATCTTGCTGGCACAGGCAATGCCAATATGGGTAGCCTGCTATTTGCTTTAAAAACCGCCTTAACTATGACCTCTCAATCTTTTTGATAACATGACACACACTCCTCGCAAACGCTTTGGTCAAAATTTCTTACACGACCACAATATCATCTACAGCATACTGTCTAGCCTTAATGCCCAAACTAAAGATCATTGGGTTGAGATTGGTCCCGGCATGGGCGCTTTAACCGAACCTTTATTAGCACAAGGTTTAAACCTAGAAGTGGTAGAACTCGACAGAGATTTAGTGGTTTATTTAAAAGATAAATTTAAAGCCTATCCTGATTTAAAAATTCACAGCGCGGATGCTTTAAAGTTTGATTTTGCCGAGCTTGCTAAAGAAGATGAAAAACTCAGAGTAATAGGCAACCTACCCTATAACATTTCAACGCCTTTAATGTTTCATTTACTCGATAATGCAAACTGCATTGAAGACATGCACTTTATGCTGCAAAAAGAAGTAGTCGATCGTATTTGTGCAGAACCAGGCAGTAAAAAATACGGCAGACTCAGCGTGATGATGCAGTATTACTGTAAAACAGAACTTTTATTTGATGTGCCGCCCGAAAGCTTTGATCCGGCACCTAAAGTCATGTCAGCCATCGTAAAATTAATTCCACATGCTGAACCACCAGTAGTCGTAAACAATCATAAAATGCTAAACCGCGTTGTCGTACAGGCTTTTTCACAACGCCGAAAAACTCTCCGTAACTCCTTAAAAAAACTCATTTCAGAAGAAGCTATCAGCGCCTTAGGCATTGATCCGACCTTAAGAGCCGAAGTTATTTCACTCGCAGACTTTGCCAGACTGAGTAATTTAATCATTGAAGAAGAACTTGAAGAGAACTGCGACAATTTGCCACATTCCATTTGTTAGAGTATGGCGATATTATAATATCAACTCTTGAGATGCAAATTCCGCCTCCTAGGAATTCAGAGTTTTATATCCTTCTTTTAAATGCGACCCCAAAGGCCGCATTTTTTTTGCCTAAAATTTGGCAACAAACCACAAATCAGCCCTCTAAATCGTGCATTAATCAAGGTTTAATGGCAAACTAGCGCTTTTTATGATTAACACTTAAGCGACCATGAACTACTGGCTAATGAAATCTGAACCGGATGTATTTGGCATCCAAGATCTTTATCAAAGACCTAACCAAACTGAACCATGGGATGGGGTGCGTAATTATCAAGCCAGAAACATGATGCGCGATGCCATGAAACTGGGCGATCAAGTGTTTTTTTATCATTCAAACTGCGATGAACCTGGCATTGTTGGCATTATGGAAATTGCTAAAGAAGGCTACCCTGATCATACCGCTTTTGATCCTGATGACCATCACTTTGACCCTAAAAGTGACCCGGCAAACCCACGTTGGATGATGGTAGATGTTAAATTTGTCAGACAATTCTCACGTACTATTGGACTTAAAGAATTAAAAGCCAGACCCGAGTTAGTCAGTATGGCCGTGGTCAGGCCCGGCAATCGCTTATCGGTTATGCCCGTGAGTGCTGAAGAATGGGCGTTTATTTTAGGTTTAGAATCAGAATAAATTATCGAGGTACTAACTAGATGGCCTCTGGCTTGATGATCATTTATCCAAACCAAAGGAGAGTGACTTTTTATTTATTCAACTAACTTAAGAACAGGGTCGCAGTAATCAGAAACGCCTTCTTTAGTAACAGCATTAAAACTAAAGTAGTAATAAGTCGCCGGGATTAAGCCCGTAAACTCATGCTGAGCATAAGTCCTGGTTACAGGATCAGAATACTCTTCGTCTGTTTCTTTTTTAAACACAAAATTGTATGCCACTGCACCCTGAACGGCTTTTATATCAACAATAACAGTCCCACTATTAAGGCCAGATTTTACGGCTATTTCTGCTTTATGATGCGGGGTTGGTACTTTTGATGGATTAAAACCACTTTCTACAATAATAGTCTCATTGCCTTTAGCGACTTTATTGACATAATTGACCAATAAATGAAACATATCATCGAGTTCTTTTTCTTTATCTTGTAAAAGAAGAGCCGCGGTATGACTGCCATCTTTTGCATTTATTATCGCCGTTTCAAACTCGGCAATTAAGGCATTAATAGTGGATATTGGAATATCAACTTGAGGAAAAACTAGCGGATTAGCTAATTTGCTAGAAACGTTTTTACAGAAAACCAGTTTAAGATCACTGGGCAGTTTAATAAAGTCGAGCTTTGCAACAATAGTCATTTGGAACCTCTCTATAAAATGACATGGGGAGCAGTCACTATAGGCCACTGAGTCCAGATAGCTATCTTTATTATTGAAACAGGCGAATTAAATTTATGATTTTTATAGGAAATATTCTCAAGCTGTTGTATTCGCACACTATTAATTAAAAAAATAAAGTTATTTATTTTTAATAACAGGGTATTTAATTACAGTCTAGGTCACTTTATCAGTGCCTTTTTGTTTATTTACAAATTAAAAATAGGTTCCAACGGGAGTTTGGGTAATTCCTGCTGGAATTTATAACATTCTTACTGTTATTCCATACATTCCTGCTGTTATTAGCCATACAACAACAGTAATTGTACAAATTCCTGTTGGAGTTTATAACATTCTTACTGTTGTTCCATACATTCCAGTAGTTATTAGCCATACAACAACAGAAATTGTACAAATTCCTGCTGGAGTTCATAACATTCTTACTGTTGTTCCATACATTCCAGTAGTTATTACCTATACAACAACAGTAATTGTACAAATTCCTGTTGGAGTTCATAACATTCTTACTGTTGTTCCATACATTCCAGTAGTTATTACCCATACAACAACAGTAATTAGCCAAATTCCTGTTGGAGTTCATGACATTTCTATAGGAGTTTCATACATTCCTGCTGTTGTTACCCTAATACCAGCAAGAATGTATGAAACAACAGCAGGAGTTACTCATCACTCAAATTAAATATTAAAATGCAGCCTAATGAGTTTAAATTGAACTTACTTTATAAACACACCACTACCCTTTATGGTGTCAACTGGGTGAGGGTTAGTGTTCAAGTATTAATGATAATTACTGTATTAAAAACTTAATTTTCTATATTGAAGATGATGTGATAATCTCACATTTATTTTTTCCAAATGTCGATTATTTATGTATAAAGTTGTTGTACCCCTAATATTAATTTATCTATTCTTTTCTGTAATGGGTGATATTTCGGATGCAATCCATGGGGTTGAGGAAACGACAGTTTATGTAGAGTCCTGTTCAACTTATAGTGATGATGTTTTTGAATGTGAGAAAAATGGTGGAAGAAGTATCATCACAAAGAAAAAATTTAGAGTTGATTTCAGAAATCAATTAGTCGTAGATAAAAGTAGTTTTAGTTATCGTACTCACTGTATAGTTTTTGATAAAGATAATTGGAAATGTGGTGTTGATGACGAAGATAATGGTTGGGAGTCTATGATAAATGGAAGTTACACCAGTTCTACCGATGTAAAATATGATAATCATAAAGTTATCACTTTGTGCACTAATGTTGGAACTGTTCGTTACTGGAAACAATACTTTAAAAACTTCTTTGGATAATACATAGATCTATATTAAACAAATAATGCTTTTATTTATGATGGCAATAGTTTCAGAAGGATCTTATGCTGATTCATTTACTGATGTAAACAGACTATCAGAATGGATGTTAGCATATAATAAAAACAGAAATTCAACGACTACTGATTTAATTAAATCTGGAAACTACCACGGTTATATCATAAACATTGTTGATGGTGCTTTGGGCGGTAATACCAATAGATGCTTCCCTAAAAATTCTCAAGATGGACAATATATAAAAATAGTCAGTAAATTCTTAGAAAATAACCCTGATAAATTACATTATTCAGCCAATTCATTAATTTTTGCGACTTTACAAGAAGCATTCCCCTGTAAGAAATGAAAAAATACTTAATTATTAAAATAATAGGTGGGATAGTAACTTTCATAATCTTCATTTTTACCATTGGTATTATTGATAGCCTTTTTATTAAAGATAAAGTGCCGGTATCACTACCCTTCATTCAATTACCGCATAATGGTCAAGTTGGCATGATTCAAGTTAAAGGGACCTGGGTAATTGAAGAAGATAGAGATTATTATCGGCTTCAAACGTCAACTATTGAGTGTTATAAAATTACAATGGAATGTATAACTGCCCAAGCCTATGTATCACCAGATGCAGCTGCAAAGTTAAATGTTGATATATACATATCACCTGTTATTGAATGGACAGCTAATCATTTAGTTTACAAAGATACTAGCTCTATGTGTGCTGAATATCTTTACACACTAGATTGGGCCACTAAATCGGCAACAGGTAAAAGAATAAAAAACCCAAGAATGGTCAATAATGATTTATGTAAAGATTTAAAAAATGAACTTAGACTTACATTAAAAGATGGATTCAAGGTTTGGCAGGAAGAAAAGCAAAATGCCGAGCCAAAGATATTGAAACTAATATTGGATACTGTTTTCTTTCCGTTTAGAAATTAAGAAACTTATTTCTAATAACGTTTCTAAAGTTAATGAAAATAGACTTTAATGTTGGTGTAGCAAAAACTGAAATTACTGAAAAGTACGGGGTTACTAGAGCCTATGTTTACCGACTTGTGAGTTAATAATGAATAAAAAAAAACTAATAACGAATGGACTAATTATTTTTTCACTCATTATAGTGCCTATTGCATTGAACTATTTTAGAACAGAATCAAATGCCGCATATAAAACAGGTGAATATTGGGGTGAGTGTTTATGGATATGGTTAATTCCCAATATTGCAACACGTAAAAAAACAGATAAGACAAAAGCTAATGTGAAGCTTTTCGCAGCTATAGTTCTGCTCATTTTTTCTATTATTACAAGTTATAATACATACAATGAACATGAAGCTATGGAAATAGCGCTTTCAAATGTTCAACTACTGAAAGAAAACAAAGACCTTTTAGATACAAAATCAGCTGGCAATAACCTAACAAATTTATTAGATGGGATAGTTAAAGTAGCTGAACCATATAATAAAAAAATGATTACGCTACAAGATGAGATGTACAAGATCGACATAAGTTTCGCAGTAAAAACAGATATTTTTACTAACAAAACTAAATTACTAGAAGCAAAATCTACACTTAATATTTTCATTCAAAACACCAAAAATCAACGTGAATTAACGAGAGAAATGTTTGAGGCAACCCTGTCTTATATTCAAAATTATGATTTAGATAAGTATCAGAAAGATGAATTTATGAGAGGCTATAATCAATCTCAAAATACAGCTATGACTCTACTAAAACAAAAGTACAGCTTATGGGATAAGATGAGTAGTAATATTCAAATAATATTAGATTTAGCAACAAATAACTTAGGCAAAGTTGAGGTAAAAAATAACAAATTACTATTTTCATCAAATGAAATTGCAGATAAGTACAACCTTGCACTGGCTGCCTTACAAAAAAATGCAGAGGATGAAGATATACTAATTAAAGAAATGGTGAAGAGTAGACCAAATGACGGGTTATAATTGGGTAGTAGGTATTTTTGATTGAGTCATTAAGTGAGTTCAGAGTGCATACTCTGAGCATCCAGTAACGGCATATCGGTCACATGTTGAATAATGCATGCGATGCCAATCAGTAACCGAATTAACGCTCGAATTAATAAATCCAATCAATTACAACAAAATTTATTATACTCTCTGCACAATCAATAAATGTTAATAATAATGCTCAATATAGCGTCAGAACTGGCTTTATCAATTATATATTCATCTTCTAAAACAAAATAACCTTTTAAGTTATATTTGAAATATTTGGTTGGCAAATGATTTTTGGGGAATTGTTGTTTTAGTTCCGAACCTATTATTTCTATCGGTTGCAGTCTTCCGCACCATATGATCCAATAACTCCAATTTAATCTTAACCTGTCGATAGATTGATCAAAAAGGAATACATCTCATTTAGTGGTTATATGTTTTTTATGGCTTCTTATTTGAAAAATATAATTTTTCATACAACTTATACGAAGCAAATTTTCAAGGAATAGTTAATGAAACTTTCTGACGTTCAAAATATATTGGCAAAATCGTCGCAAGATGATTGGATAGTAGATGACGAGTCTGGTTCGTTTACCTACAAAGATGATCTTAATCTGCATATACAGAGAAGTGATTATGATTCATATCGTGATTTTGATGAGCCATGGGCCACATCTCATTTTGATCCAAAAGCTATGGCAGTAGAGTATGTTGTCAAATATGGGTCGTCATTTGTGGAAAAGCATACATTGGTTTCCGTGGATGGTCATCGTGCTACTCTTCCAATACCAAGGGCTATAAATGACCTTCGTGTTGGGGCGACTGAAGTTAACTTTGCCAAAATAGTTAATATAGGAGATAAAGTAGATGATTATCTTCAAAAATCCGGGTTAAAGGTTGTAGATAATGATTAAAGACCATAACGTTATTTTTGAATATATAAAATCAGCCAAACCCAGAAGCACCGCACATAAAATTCTAAGCCAAGATGAATATATGGGAGGCAAAGTTGCTCAAGTTCAATATCAAGACAAAGAACAAAGCATAACTCAGTGGGTAATTGTTACTCGACTCCATAAGGGATATGCAGATTCCGAAAGTCAACTCATCCAGCAACTGGAAAGCGCAAGTAATAAAGAGCGTGAAAAGGTAGATTGGATCAATCAAATATTCAATATATCTGGTTTAATTGCACTTATTTTGGTCTGTGCTTCTGTCTATCTGACCATAACTAATAAAGATGGAAATATACCAGAGCACGTGAAAACGTCAGTATTAACCATACTTGGCTTTTACTTCGGTGGTTTAGTCAACAGCAAGAAAAATCAATCAAGTAATACCTAATCACTGCGAATGTCAGATTCCAACTGGAAATATTTTAATCTGTCCTTTGCAATACGACACCATCACGATTACTTAAATACGTGGGGTATACGGCCCTTTATCCATCCAGTTTTAATGATATGTTGTTGCGAGTTGAAGCAAATTATAAGGGTAACTTGATGATAAAAAATCAAGAAAACAACCGCTCATAATCAACATCCAAATTAGCGGGTCGGTCCCCAATATGACGCCAATAATCAACTAATCCGTCGATGGTTTTCATATCGATATGGCCGCAATCTAACATGATTTTTAGTAGCTCCAAAGTAGGCATTACTTTTGCCTCAAATACATGCGCGAGTGCTGTCATGTCTTGGTCGTCAGTTACTACGGGGATATTTAGTACAATACCATAAGCGATATAAAGTGCATCTACCTTTGACGGCCCCGGCAAGTCGGTTTGCACATAACCCCAAACATAGCTAAAAGTTAAATCAATCTCTTTTCTTTGTTTTTTACTTATTACAGGGAAATGCTTACGATTCTCTAGATATTCATCTTCTTCAATCCAGTAAAACTTTGTGACTAATCGATTATGAGTCAATTCAGTGTTTAGCTCTGGCAGGATATAAAGACAATACCCATTGCCACCAAAGGGATTAAATAATAGTGGTCGTATTGTTTTAGCTAATCTTAGATAAGCATTAGTATCAACCAGTATTTTTGATTGAGTCATTAAGTGAGTTCAGCGTGCATGCTCTGAGCATCCAGTAACGACATATCTGTCACACTTTGAACAATGCCAGCGCCTTTATTACTGTCCTTTAGATATAGCCTTAAGGTATCAAAAAACGGTGTTTCAAAACTTTCTGCTGTTTTTTTAATGTAGTCTCTCGCGTTGAGTTGAGAAACATCGCCTAACAAAGCTGAGCTCAAGTTTTTATAGCTTTGATTAAATTTCGTAATCCAGCCATAAAGACCAGTGCCTAATTCTAGTTTAGGTAAATCATGTGCTTCCGCATAACAATTAGCCTGCACATAAATGGTGTTAGGTGAGATCAGTTCTTTAACGGCAATGCGCTTTAAACATTCAATTTTTTTGTTGTTAGTGGGCTGTGCCAGAATATCTTGATAGGCTTGTTTTGCTTTATCCTCAGGAAAAAGTAATGCACCAGCAAAGGCATCAGCAAAATCTTCGGCTTCTTCACCAGAGAGTGACGGCGATAGGCAATGGCCTAATTCATGCGCCATCCAAAACTTAAAGTCATGGATGTTTACATCCAGATTAAGATAAACCCATGTTGTTTGAGAATCCGGCAGATAGATGTGTACGGCATTCTCATGACGGTCTTTATTGCCCCATAATACCGGCACGATAACCGCTTGCAATTCACGAAAGCGCCGAATTAAATGCGTAAAATCAATGGTATCTTCAGGGCTTAGATTTATATCATGCCGAACTTTTAGCGCGACTTTTTGTAAATAAGCATAGTCACACTGCGGTTGCTTTAATACCGGTGGCATTTCTAGCGTATCAAAGGGTAAATAAGGCGCTAAGTGCCGAAGGAATCGCCCCATTTCTTGGGCTTTTTCGACATGATGGTCTTTGGTTTTAGTGCCTTTCATTTTTCGAAAAGCGACGACGGGCGCATTAGGTTCGTCTTTAATCACCAGCTCATCTAAGCTTAATTTAAGCAGTTTGCCTAAGTGCAGTAGTTTGTTAGGTCGGGGAAAAGATTTGTCATTCAGCCATTGAGATACGGCTTCTCTAGAGACATCAAGCGTATCAGCAATGGCCGTTTGAGTTAACCCGGCTTTTGCCATTGCTTGAGTAGCATTTTGTATATTTAGTTTCTTTTGCATGACGAGCAGTATAGTGACTCGTCAAGTTTAGTCAAGTTTTATAGCGTGAAAAGCGCTAGAATAACTGTGCCAGAAGTTAAGTAAGTCGGGTTAGCGATAGCGTAACTCGACAATTTTGGCTTATTAAAACTGCATTCACCAAGAAATATCCTGATCCATTTATCGTTCAAAACATAAGTAAAAAGGGGTCTGACCCCTTATCCTATATTTTCTAAATAATTGTTTGTCAACTTTGATCTTAATTCTTCAATAGAATAAGGCGGCTGTTTCTTGTGTAACATGGCATGACAGTTGGGACATACAGGGCGCAAATCTGTAATGGGGTCAACGACGTATTCTGCTTTTATATCTGCAAGAGGTGTTAAATGATGTACATGAATAAATCCTGCGCCTATTGAGCCGTACTTTTTCTCAAAATCGAAATCGCACACTTTACAAATTGCACCGTAATACTCAATAGATTGTGTTCTAGCCTTCGAATTCCTTTCATAGGAATTTACAAGCACCGTGGTCTTAGCACCTTCAAAATAATTATTAATATCTGGAACTTCATCTGGAAATATAAGCAGGTCTTTATAATTTTCAGCAACTTGTTTAGTATCAATTAATGCTAGCATAGGCTTTTGGGTTTCTAATTTTCTGACAGAGAAACCAGTCTTAGCTTTACTATCTATGTATATTTCCCAGATACCATGTTTGTTAGGGTCATATAATTCATAGATAGCAGTTTTTCCCTTACCTTGCTTAAACAAAGCATCATGCTCATTTCCAGAATCAGATCTTCTAGCTGATAGGTTTTGTGAAAAATTTAGTCTTGTTGGATTATTAACTGAAATAGTGGTTAAGTCGGGCGACAAGTTTGTCTTTTTATATTCAACCTGCGATTCTGTTTTAAGAATTTGACTTTGAATTTCACTGGTACTAGCACTTCCACCTAATTTACGAACAGCTTCTAAGGCTAATTCCCATGTACGCTTACTTCCGTGTTTATAGTGTCGTGTCATTTTTGATTATCTGAATATAATTTACTTTTAAAGTTTTTTAATACTGGAGCTATTAAAACTTTAGTGCGGGCCGATATCTTAGGGATCCGCTATTTCAACAACATCTTCACCAGATATTAATAACTTTTGTGCCTTAACAAAGACCTTTGTTAACAAATCTTGTAGCCGACGATTTGTTACATTGCCACAGGTGATCCATAATAATTGAGGTGGTTTACCCAAGCGCAAAACCATTTCTACAAAATCACTATCTTTACTGATAATAACAATGCCATCTTGACGGGCATTTTGAAAAATCTCTGAATCTTCCGCATCACGTAAATTTAAATCACGCAATGCATAAGCTTCAACTTTAAATGTATCAGACAGCCACTTTGCTAGTTGGGGTGGAAGTTGGGCATCAACCCAATAAATCATGCAACTAATCGCTCTAAATTTGCACGACGAGCGGCATATAAAAGACAGGCTTGAATATCAAGTAACTCTAAATCTGGAAAATCTTGCAGAATTTCTTCTTGGCTTACGCCTTCACCTAACATTTGTAGAATGTCGCTAACGCGAATTCTCATGTTACGAACACAAGGCTTACCACCACATTGAAGAGGATTATAAGTAATTCTAGTTTCTAAGGTCATATTAAGGTCTATTTATCCAGTAACTTTATGTATTTAAATCATATCATACAATCCCTTGAGATAATCCAGAACGACTTACTCGATTTGGCTACTGGCTCAGAAAGAATAACGAATTTTTGATTGAGTCATTAAGTGAGTTCAGCGTGCATGCTCTGAGCATCTAGTAACGGCATATCGGTCACACTTTGAATAATGCCAGCGCCTTTGCTAGTCTGCTTTAGATATAGTCTTAAGGTATCAAAAAACGGTGTTTGAAAACTGTCTGCTGTTTTTTTAATGTAGTCTCTCGCGTTAAGTTGAGAAACATCACCCAACAAGGCTGAACTTAAGTTTTATTAATTAGGAGTATTTTTATAAATATAGGGTACATTAAATCATCACATTCAGATGCAAGCAGTTGTTTAAAATAAGGCTTTAACAGTAATACATACCGTTGTGTCATATCAACATGAGCAGGTAAATATACGTATTATTTCTGCTAGACCAGCAACACGTCATGAACAAAAAAACTATGAGAGTGAATTATGAAAGACGAATATGATTTTTCTAATGCAGAGCGCGGTAAGTTTTATCAATCCGGTGCTCAATTGAATATTCCTGTTTATTTAGATCAAGACGTCGAAAGTTGGTTTGCTGAGAAAGCCAGAATTAAAGGGGTAGAGTTACAAAGCCTTATTAATGAATTGCTACGTAAAGATATTTCACTTATCCAAGAAGTGACAGGGAAAAACTAGATTTCGTCTTTAAAATGTGGGTTTAGATTTCGAGTTTTTAAACAATCTTTAGCCCTAAAAGTTGCTGGAAAGGCTGAAAATCTTTATCTGAATGCAATAACGAAATATCATTTTCTATGAAGAAGGTAGCAATCATTGTATTTAATGAGCGGTCACTTCTATTTTTAAACCAGTAGATTTTAAAATACGTACGAGTGTTTTTATAGTTGGATTACCTCTTTTGGACAGGGTTCTATAGAGAGTTTCACGAGATAATTCTGTTTTTTCTGCGATAGTTGCCATGCCACCCCTAGCATCTACAACTTTTCTTAATGCTGATAGATAGGTTGCAGGATCATCATCTTCACTTGCGGCATTTAAAAAATCTGCAACAAATTCAGCGTCCTTAATTTGTTCAAACAACCAATCATTATGTTTATTTTCTATTTTCATTTGTGCCTCGCGTTTGCCAGTCTTTCCAACGAGATATTGCTTTCGTAATGTCTGCTTACTGAGTGCTTTTATCACCACCATTGCATAACAGGATGACTTTCTTGTTTTCTATTGCGTAATAAACTCGATAGCCAGGCCCACAATCAATCCGCAATTCCCACACACTTTCACCGACTGATTTACAATCTCCAAAATTCCCATTTTCTAGACGTATTAATCTTGCCGCAATTCTAGCTAGACCTTGTCTATCTTTAATGCTATTTAACCAATTCGTAAATAGGTTATTTCCGTTTAGATCTACATAGTGTTTTAATTCATACATGGGTCTAATGTAGCTTAAGAGCTACTATAAATCAAATTAACTTTGCTATTCCGGTTTGGTTACTGGCAGAAAATCTATTAGTCGATG
>JAPLRS010000023.1 GCA_026399015.1 Methylococcales bacterium
CAAGTTGCTGAAATTATGGGGGTTAGCCAGTCAGGGGTTAGAAAATATACAAAGAGGTAAATATAAAATATATCAGTAAAAAAAATAAAATTATTACACACTAGTGCGTAATTATAATTTTTATATATAGCCCATGCTATCGAAACATGGGCTAAACTATTGCCTATTTAATTTTTATACTAGCTTAATATTAAACACATATTTTTTTTCTAGCATGTTGACAATACTTTATTCTTCAATTGGAAATATTTAAGATAGTATCAATTTTTTCTTTTAAAATTATTCTGTCCCATAAAATAACTGAATTTGACTGAGCTAATTCTTTTGCAGAATCTGTAAAATAACTATTTGTTATCACAATAGCTTTATCTAATCGGTAGTGGTTTATACCAGCAACTGCTTCTTGTATGGCGCTATTGCTAACACTACCAGAATAACATTTTGCCTGTATACCAATTTTAATACCATTTTTTGAAGCAATGACGTCAATACCTTGATCACCAGTTGCTTTTGTAATATTTGATTCATATCCCATCTTTAAAAACAAATTCGAAATAAATTGCTCGAACTCTATTCCTGACATCAAGTCAACATCATCAATTGAATACCACAATTCACTATTAACAGTTGTTTTCAATTTATTAATAAAATTTTGTTTATTTATTACCTTAATAATATTATTGACTTTTGGAATTACAATGTTGATACAATCAATATAATTCTTATTATTTTCGAATTTATTATTCTTAATTAGATAATACGTTAATTTACCAATGTTTAATTTATCAGTGTGAATGATATTATCAATCAAAGCGTATCTGATAATTAGTTGATCTAATTCCAAGTTCTCAACGTCATTAAAATTATGCTTATGCAAATTACCCCATACTGATCCTACTTGTTCTATTACAATGTTATAAATTATCAAATATGTAATAAAAACATTTTCTCCAAGATCATTTCTTCCTGTCTTATCACTTAAGTATTCTGCAAATATAACCAATTTTTCTATAACATAGTAATTAATTTCTTCTAGCAAAGTAGTAGATAAGTTTCCTTCATTTTGTTTAATTAAACTATTTCTTTCTTGTTTATCTATCAATAATAAATCACTAATAAACCCACACGATTCAATATCAATTATTGATTCAATATATGCTATATAAATACAATCTAAATAATAGCTTTCAGATAATGCATTTATAAAGTTAATTCCCATTTCGATAATTTCTTCATCTTGTAAAAGATTGTACACAGCGTTTTTTATTGAAGTTTGCAACAGCACTTTTTTCTCTAGTTCTTGCTGTCTATATAACTCTTTTTTTTCTTCTTCTTGCTGTCTATGTAACTGCTTTAACAAGGATAACTTTTCTCTCTCCTCTTTTCTTTTCTTCTCAAGTTCGATTTCTACCAATTGATTTTTAGTATTTATTTCATCACGCTTAGCTTTTAAATGGTCACGCTGTATCGTTCGCTTATTATATATTTCTATTAATTCATTTAATAATAACTCATCTAAGTGTTCATCTTTGTTTATCTTACAACCTAATTTTTTCAAATCACCTATTATTTGTACTAATGGAAAATTTACTAAAGTAGCGAATTCTAATGGAGTCATAATAAAAATTAATATAAAGTTTATATAAAATAGTGAATAATTTATTTTTAAGAGTATAACTTTTTTAATTTCAGATTAAAATTTTTTAAATACGTTAAAAATTATAATTACGCACTAGTGTGTAATAATTTTATTTTTTTTACTGATATATTTTATATTTACCTCTTTGTATATTTTCTAACCCCTGACTGGCTAACCCCCATAATTTCAGCAACTTGTCTAGCATTCTTGCCTGCGTTTATTAACTCTTGAGCAATACTCCATTCAATTTTCTCTTTTCTTGGAATAGTACTTTTAATACTTAAATCAGCTTCCAACTCTTTTATTCTTTCCTGAAGTTCATCTACAAGATTACTAAACATAATTTGTTTACTTAATCGACTTAGTCCACCTGTAACAGACTGATTTAGTATATTCTTATGATCATATATATTCTTATTCTTTAGTTCAATAATCTCTTTAGTATTTTTATGCATTAAAAGTGCTTTTTTAAAAGAACTGCCTATCTTGGAATAAGATATATCTTTAACCCATTCTTTAGGTTTATTAGTATCTAAAGCATATTGTTTAATAACTTTAGTACCAGTATTTCCGGTTACGAGAACCATTTGTATCATTAGAAAATAATCTTGTTTAGTTGCTCTTAGTTTGGGAGGTATGTTATATTTTTTTTGTAGTTGCCTAATGTCACTATAGAAAGTTTTAGCTTCATGATTTAATAAATATTTTCTATTTGCAAATTTCGTTTTTATTTCCTTTAGATAACTCATTTTTTAACCTTATTTTTAAGTAGTAGACATAAAAAAAGCCTAAAGTTGTTAAACAATAGGCTTTCTAGTTGTCTACTAATTAAAGTAGGTATATTTATAGATACTAGTTATATATAGAGTGTTAATGACTGTTATTAATTAGCATTTACTACTAAACAAAAAATGAATCATAAAAAAATATGGTATGTAAAAAGTTGTTGCCATTCATAGTTACGCAATAAAAGAGGTTATAAGGAGTACCTTTCTAGTTGTTAAGTTATGTTGCCTTGTTAAGTTCTAGTACTATTGGCTTAACAATACCTTGTTATTAGTTGTTAACTAATTGCACTATCAAAAAAATTAAGAGTTATTAGCTTTTCTGCTGTTATTGACTAGTTAATTTGTATATAACGACTCTTAATAACTAGTAGAATAGTGATTGTTTGATTAAAAACAACAGTAGTACAAATGAATTCATACAGTAATATTTACAGTAACAGGTATTACTTAAAAACTATAAAACCAGTAATAACAAGATGTAAGGAACATAATTATGTACACCCCGCCCCCAAATTTAGTAGTAACAGTATTAAAAAACACCCTAAGTACTTGTATAACAGGTACTTGGGGTTTTTTATGTCTAACAGTAACGGCAGTAATTGCAGTAACTTCACTAGGAGTTACTGTAAATGACTAAGAAAACACTTTCAGATACTGTTATTCGTGCAACAAAGCCCACTAATAAGGATATTAGGTTATTTGATAGCAATGGTTTATACCTAATCATTAAACCTAATGATTCTAGATAGTATCTCTCCCGTTTACTTAAGCGAATTAACACGAATTCTAAACCCGCATTTTAGTGGTATTATATTTATCGTGCTATTGGTCATGTTGGAGATATAAATGACAATTATTACTTTAGATGATGACCTTCTTAGTGAAGTTATTTCTGTGAGTCGCCAGAAAAATGCTCAAGAAGCTGTCATGACAATTTTGACTGAATATTTACTGCAACATAAGAAAGAATCTTCCTTCTTTGAAAAATTACGTGTTGTAGATGATTTTTCCGATGATGAAGTGGATGCTTTGTTTGCTAGAAATAAAGATAAAAGTTGCTATTATAAGGAATATGAAAGATGACTGTTGCAGAAACTATATACGAAAAAATCAACCTATTACCCGATGATAAGCAACAAGAAGTTTTTGACTTTATTGATTTCATCTCATCTCGTTACAATAAAAAACAAGCCATAACCACTAATGAAGAATTAACAGATGATATATTCGTCAACTTTTCAATGCATCATGCGTTAAGAGGTATTGAAGATGATCCTGTAAGCTATAGCACTGAAGATTTGAAAGAGCGTTGGTTATGAAAGTTGCGGGGCAAATTGTATTAACCCCTTTTCCTTTTACTAATTTAGCTGGAACAAAACTAAGACCTGTTTTGCTGATTAAAAAATCATCTAACTTTCATGATGACTGGCTCGTATGTATGGTGTCATCTCAAACACATCAAGCTCAACAAGATTTAGACGAAATCATTAACGAAACAGAAGTTGATTTCTCTGCATCGGGACTTAAGGTTAAGAGTATTTTACGCCTATCCCGACTAGCTGTTCTATCAAGCGAATTAATGGTTGGCAGTATTGGACAGATTAGTGAATCAAGACTATCCAAAGTTAAAAATAGACTTAGCAGATGGATATCTGAAGAATAATTTTAAGCCAAATCTAATCAATCCTACCATCTCCGCACCGCCAATAATCGCGCTCAATATTTCATATATACGTTGGTCTCTTTCTTCCAAATTGAGCATTTACCCAATCATGTTTATATTTGTGTTTAAACAAATTCTAATTTATTAATATAACGAATTGTATATAAACCATTTAATTTTTATAGTTCGAGCGCCCCAACCAATTAAGTATTTTAGGAAGTTCACTAAGATACACTAAACCCTCAAGTCACAAGGCTTAGAGGTTTTTTTATGCCCAATAAAGCACAATGATATACAGTATAGTATCAGCATTAATTTCTGGTACTTACAGATAGTTGATAACACCAGCCTGCACTTACCATGAGTAAAGTATAAACCGGGTCATTCGTAAAAATAGACTAAATAATCAGCAGAGACGTATACGCAAGTTATGAGGCAAAAAAACACAGAATTAGACGAAATAGAAATGCTCACCATAGACCATTACAATCAAAATGCTGAAGCATTTTGGGATGGCACAAAAGATCATGATGTCACTCAAAACTATGAAGCGTTTTTATCTCCGTTTCCAAATGATAAGAAGTTGGATATTTTAGATCTAGGATGCGGACCTGGAAGAGATGTGTACTATTTCAGATCATTGGGACATAGGCCAGTTGGTCTCGATGGTAGTGATGTTTTTTGCGCTATGGCAAGAAAGTACACCGGATGTCAGATTCTCTGTCAAAAATTTCTAAGCCTGCAATTATCAAAACAGGCATATGATGGCATTTTTGCCAATGCCTCATTGTTTCATGTTCCCAGCCAAGAACTACCTCGCATTCTTGCAGAGTTGTATGTTGCCTTAAGACCCGGTGGAATTTTATTTTTATCCAATCCTCGTGGTAATGAAGAAGGCTGGTCAGGACAAAGATATGGTCATTATATGCAGTTTGAGTTCAGCAACCAATTGATAGAGGCCGCAGGATATAAAGTGCTCAATCATTATTACCGGCCATCTGGAAAACCTATTCATGAACAACCTTGGTTGGCAATCATAGCAATGAAACCCATTGAAACTATATAAGAAATGCCTACAGATAGATATTTACGCTGTTTTTTGGAAGAAAGTTTAAACAAGATTCCGCTGCTGATTTATCGAGTTTGATAAGTATCAATGATTTCCATAGCCTTGTTTCTAAATATCAGTGGGCTATCTGTTCGGCGACAATTAACTTGTCCGGTCGCATTGCCTCATTTAAAAATCAAACTATTGGATTGTATTTTTACCCCATCTATTCAACTATGTATTAAGAACGAAGCTGCATTTCATCCCACAGATTGTCAAAAGAATCTTTGCGTGTTCGCCAAGTGCGTAACGATTTTCTAAAATGTGCTTTTTTGTAGGTACGGTAATAACGGTTTATGCGGCTATTTTCTTCCAGATTAACCGTCTCATGGGCAACAACGACTTCCGGATTAATTTCAACTTTAACTTCTGACCTGCCATTTATATTCCAGGAAAATGCACATAGCAGCCACAAATCCATCCAGTATTTTCCCTTTATCTATCCAGTCCGCTTCGCTTCGGGCAGATAAACTCATTGATTTTATAGTCATCTAAAATCCTCTTTAAAAGTAAAAGTAGTATGATTTTACCTGAAGCACCAACCTGTAAGTAGTACGATTTTTAGTGAGTCAATGCGCCGGACAAAGTAATTGACGCCAAACACCTGTTATTTACTCTAAACAAGCTAATATAACGAACGGACACCAACAAATAAACAATGGTGTAACTACTCAACAAGGTACTTTCCCCACCACTACGCGCACGCACGCAGGCACGCGGGAAAATAATAATCTGCAAAACGAACTATTGGAGCATACATATGGCGAACGGTTGGACACCAGAGAGAAAAGAGAAACAATCCCAGTTAATTAGGGGCTGGAAGCCGTGGGAACACTCAACAGGGGCAAGAACTATCGAGGGTAAGGCAATCGTATCTAGGAACGCATTTAAAGGCGGATTTAGGGGAAAATTAGCCGAGATATCCAAGATATTAAAAGATCATAAAGCTATGCTCAAAAAGATTGGTTAGGTTATTCAATCCTATCTTTAAATAGTAATTCATCAATGGTTATTTTTATTTTCTTTAGACTTGTTTTATTGGTTTTGAAATTTACTCTAATGTTAACACCATCTATAGTAATACTATTTATACCATCCGTTTTTAATAACGTATTTATAATGTAATTTTTTCTTTGTGAAGAAATAGTTTGGTTGATAGTAATGATGTGGTCAACATCCTTACCCCACGGTCTTTTTTCATCTGAACTATGTACAATGAATATAATAATAAAAAAAACCATGATAAAAAAAAAGTTATTAGGATCATTCTTGCTTAATATAAAAATACCTACGCCAACAGTTATAAGAACAGCAATTATTAATCCTATTCCGATAACCCATTTACCTATTTCTAATACCAACGGTAAAAACACAAAAAACAATACCGCTATGATTATCCCTCCTGCAATTTCAAACATATTTTCTTTTTTTAATAAATTTGTTTAGGTTGAAGAAATTAATTTTTATAAACGGATACAGTTACCAGTCAGAATATCACCGCCATCATTTAATAAAAATGGCAGCTCTTTTTCAAAAGTATATATACTGAAATATGACACAAATATTGATGCTAGACCTTTTTGAATATGGGAAGCTTTCAATCCATTTTCATATCCACCAGATTGAATAACATCATAGAGTCTAGTACAACAAAAATCGTCACCCTTCTCATCTAAATGTCTTAATACACGGGTGCTGTCGCCCCACATCAATGTAACATTATATTTCTGAAACGTTTTAGTATACTCATTTTCAGACAATTTACCGTCACTATTAAGTTGCTGTATTTCTTTTACTTTGCACTTATATTCATCTGATAAAACATTAGTTGAAACCAAAAGTAACATTATGAACGATAGGTATTTTTTCATTTCTTACTTGGGAGTACTTCATTTAAAACAGCCCCAATTATAAATCCAGCAGGAAGATGTAATATATTGGGATGATTTTCTAAGAGTTTACTAAATAAGTAAATACTCAGAAATTATAAACATTAATGCATAGTGCTTTATTCTCACAAAGGTGCTGGACGTAATTTAATTGATTTATGTATTTCTTTATCATCTCTAGTTATTAAAATCTCGACCTCTTTACCAGCATATTTTGCCATTAAATTAAAGAAGCTATTTTCATCATAAATAACATCATTTCCCATTGTTTCTAAGATATCACCAGTTAAAATATCAGAGTAAAACGCGGGTGAGTCTTTAATCACCACATCAACTAACAGCCCTTTGTTGTTACCTCTTTTTTTATGCATTTCTGGTGTTAAATCTTTTGGGAAAACACCTAATATCGGAGGTTTTATTTTTACCCAAAAAGATGCTCCATAGTCATAATTGGCTATAGAATATGGTATGTAAGTGGTGTTAGAACCGTTATATGTTGTATTAGCTACTCCAGAATATGAGGTTACTCCCATTCTTTGATTGTAAACATTGCCGTTCAAAACTGTTGATGCTGTTGTTGTACTAGGTAAAGTTAAAGGTGTGTACCCTGATTGAGTGTCAGTGTATTGAGAATATAAAATTACAACGGAAGCATGAACCTCTTTGGCTTTTTTTATCGCGCCATCATCACTAACATTACTGGCATTAAAGGATGAATAACCAACTATATTGTATCCATTTTCTTTCATAGACCGTGCGTCACTATGAAAGTTTGAACCCCTCCGAACTTCAACATTTTGAGTAATAATGATTTTTTTTGTTATATCAATTCCATTAGTAGTATCAACATAAAATTTTGAATATGGTGATGTGCAACCAGTTATTATTATTATTGTTAATGTTAGAAATAGTATTTTCATTTTAAATATACTTATAGTTATTTACTTTAAAGTGATTATCACATCTTAAATAACATTAGTCATTCTAAAATAGCGAGAAATAGCATAATCGTAACCCTGTTATAACAACAGGATATAACGCGCTATATTTTTATAATACTTGCCGAGTGTTTCGGAAATTAGTTTTTTGAAAATATCAATCTATGGTGATTTAATGTGAGTTGAGTTTATGCAGACGGCGGTTTGGTTGAGGGTACTTTTATTTTTTGACGGTATAAATGACGGTATATTTTTATTTTAAAATTCATAAACACCGTAAATATAGGACATACAGAGCTTAGTTCGGTTGTCCCCGCCCCACCAATTAAGTATTTTAGGAAGTTCACCAAGATACACTAAACCCTCAAGTCACGTGGCTTAGAGGGTTTTTTTATGCCCAATGAAGCACAAAAAAACAGTAAGTACTCGCATTAGTTACTGGTATATGTTATTGGTCTTATCAGAATTTAGTCTGTCTGAAAAAATCAGCAACTGACACGATCGATGTTCCCTCAAATTTCTTGATGGCAAGTAAATCTAGTTTATCGTCTGTAATCAGGTAGTCTGCAAATCCAGCCATACTAATCGACCTCGTGGCGAATCTCATTTTTAATACTGTTGCTCGCTTCATCTATCAGAGTCTGAAGATCTGTTGGAGACATATCCGAAAACTTAGATTGTGGTTCAGTCATGCTCTGATCAAACACTCGCCACCGTACCGACTCTTCGATAAATTTGGACATATCTCCTTTTTTTAAACCACGTTGTGCAAGAAAAACACGTAAAGCAGTATCAGTATCCTTTGATACAGAAACAGTCCATCTCGTTTGATTCAAATTTGTCGCTGACATAAACTCATCCTCGTAGTTACATAAACACCTAACAACATATCAATTTAAGCATTTAAACTCAACTACTCGCCTACCATAATTAGTCAGTTGACTTTTAATATCCAATCTTTATATAACAAACTCGATTGAACACTTTCGGATGGGGGGTCAATTCCCTCCGCCCCACAAAATTTAGTACTAACAGTATTAATAGGCTTATCTCTAGGAACATATCCGTATAAAATGGTCATTACAGAGTAATTGACGCCAGACACCCACCTTTGTTCATTGCTTTTTTATGTTAACAGAACACTACGAAACCATTCATGAGCACTCCGTTACACTGACTGAGCATTTCGCTAAGCCTACTGAGCATTTTGTTAAGCTGACTGAACACTCCGCTAAGCCAACTGAACATTTTGTTAAGCCGACTGAACACTCCGCTGAGCCGATTGAGCATTTTGTTAAGCCGACTGAACACTCCGCTGAGTCTGTAGAGTGCTCCGTTAGTCTTTTGAAGCGTCGCAAAATCAACTTGGCTTGGCATTTATAACCCATGAGTGCTTTGTTAGATTGGTAGAGCACTCATGCGTGTTAGTGGAGCATTCAGTCAGAATGCTAGAGCACTCCGTTAACTTGACTGAGCACTCTGTTAGGTTGACTGAGCGCTCTGTTAACTTGACTGAGCACTGTAAAATGACAGCTGAGCAGTTTCTTATTATTCCTAAGCATTCATAAGTATTGGCAAGATGCTTCTAAATAATAGCTAGATGCTCACCCGCCGTTGCTAAAGAATTAAACATCGTCGAATGTAGTGGTCAAGTTTTATTTAAAGTGTACTATAACCCTTTGTCGACTTGAGTAAAGGTATAATTTATATTTAAGTTGACTGTTTTCTAAATAAATAGAACTGTGCATTTTAATAATCATTCAAGAACCCCCCTTTTTCTGCATAATTTATATCAGGCTCCCATTCGACAGTTTACTAGTGCTTTTGTTCAGCACTCTAAACTATATATATTTAGCTTTTTGTACCTACACTCTTCTATTGCACTCAGCGGCATTGACTCGATAACTCATAAGCAAGACCTAGTTAAGGCATCCGAAGGACAAGCAGAGCAATTTCTTCCACAATTAAAAACAATGGTGGAAAAACATCCCAAAAAAATCAATTATCTTTACGATTATTTACAAGCCTTATCTTGGGCGGAACGAGATATAGATATAATTCATGAAGCCACAAAAATTGATCTAAACTCCGCCCCAGCTTACATTATTGAATCAATTGCCAAAGCCACTCGTAATTTGCATGACTACAATAAGGCCGAACAACTTTATCAATTAGCAATACAGAAAACGCCCACTCGCTTAGAGCCTAAACTCGGCTTAGCACTGGTTTTTATTGACCAACACAAAACAAAACTGGCCATTGAAACACTGCAAGAGCTTACCAATCAATATCCGGAAAATATCAACATACTAATGAGTTTGGGCTCTGCTTACGAACAGGATGATCACCAAGCACTCGCGGTAGAACTGTATAAAAAAGCCTTAACTATCCAACCAACATTTAAAGAAGCGGAACGGCGGATAATTACAGCATCGGTTTTAAATGCAGATTCACATCCAACCATGGAGTTAGCTAATGCCAAGAGGACGTTATTTACAGATGAGCAATGGACTAAACTTAATTGGGATTATGCAACGCTATTAATAAGGCAGGGTGAGCAAGCTTTAACAGAAAAACCAGATGGTTATACCATCACTGACCAAGCCATTAGTGCTATTAATAATAATATTGAATCACTCAAACAAATTAAACTTAAAGACCAAGCTGTGTGGTTAACACGCGCAGAAATTGACTTGTTAGTTGCGTACCACGATCGTAATAACTTTTCTGCAGCCACTCAATTATACGAGCACTTACAAGAAGAGAAAGAAAACCTACCCTTATATGCAAAACTTGCCGCAGCAGATACCTATTTGGATAAGCACGAACCCCAAAAAGCCATCAATATTTGTCTTACACTCATTAAAGAACAGCCAGAAAACTTTAATGCACACTTATTATTAGTAAAAGCCTATCTTGAAAGCGGACAAACCAAAAATGTTACTGAATCTCTTGAGCAGGTAAATATTTTAGTAAAAAAGTACCCCGAGGAAAAACGCTATTTTTATAACTATATACAAGCCTTAGCTTGGGCAAATCGCGATATTGATGTAATACAACTGGCTAACAATTTCGATTTAAACACAGCCCCCATTTACGTAATTGAATCCATCGCTAAAGCAGCTCGTAACCTGCATGATTTCAACAAAGCAGAATTTTTATATCAATTGGCAATCAATAAAGCCCCTCACCGATTAGAGTCTAAGCGCGGATTATTAATTGCATTAATTGCCAGTGGAGACATCCATAGGGCATTTGATATGATGAAAACCAACAAAGATTTACTTTCTGATGAACAAACAGTTAAATTAAATTGGGACCATGCCGCACTCTTAGTTCAACAAGGTTCTAAAGCTTTAGTAAAAACACCGGGAAACTTCACACTCACTGACCACGCGATTGATGCTATTAATCTTAATCTAATATTACTTAAACAGCTTAAACTCAAAGAACCACAAGTCTGGTCAAGGCGTGCACAAGCAGATTTATTACTTGCGCTATGTAACAGAAATCAAATAGAAAAAGTCACTGAGCTGTATCAAAAAACCCAACTTGAAGGTGCAAAGTTACCTGTTTATGTAAAATCTGCGGTAGCAGATACCTATTTTAAGAACCATCAATACGAAAATACTATAGCCATTTATCAATCGATTATTAAGGATGAACCAGAATATTTTAATGCTTATATATCATTAGCCAGAGCTTATCTTAAGACAAAGCAACCAGATGGCATGACGCAAACCTTACAGCAACTTAAATGCTTAGTAGACAAGCATCCAGAAAAAATAAATTACCTCTACGATTATATTCAAGCATTATCTTGGACAGAGCAAGATAATGAAATACTCCAACTGTCAGCAAGGTTGGATTTTACCAAAGCCCCCACAGAGGTGCTTGAAACAATGGCTAAATCCGCTAGGAACATGAGAGATTTCAAACGCGCCGAAAGCCTTTATCACTTGGCCCTAAGCAAAGCACCTCGAAGTTTTTCTGCACGTCTAGGCATTAGCCTGGTATTAATAGATCAGCGTAAAATTCCAGCAGCACAGTCTTATTTGAGGGAAATGACACAGGATTTCCCAGAAAACATCGACATAAAAATGGCTCTAGCCATGTCATACAGCCTTAATCACCAAGACAAAGACGCTTGTGATACTTACGAAAAAATCTTAACTATCCAGCCCGAAAATCAAAATGCGCGACGTGGATTGGTATTTGCCCTAGCCGCTTCAGGTCTTATTAAACCAGCCATAACTATGGCCGACACCTATAGGTTTATGTTTTCAGATGATCAGTGGGCCAGCTTAAAATGGGACTATGCAGCCTATTTGATTAGACAAGGCGAACAAGCATTGGCACTAAACCCTAAAGATTATGACGCCACTGATAGAGCCATAATCGATATTAAGCAAAATATAACTGAATTAAATAATCTTGAAGTAAAAAACACCCAATTCTGGCGAGAACTAGCGCAGGCAGATCTAATGGTTGCGCTCCGAGAGCGTAAAAGTTTTATGGATGTAATAAACCGCTATGAACAATTACAAAAGCAACAAGTCATACTACCAACTTATGCGCGTATAGCTATCGCGGACGCCTATTTAAACACTCGGCAACCCGAAATAGCTCGAGAGCTTTATATCGGGGTTATTAAAGATGATGCCTCCAACTTTAATGCTAAAACATCCCTCGCCTATGCTTATCTAGAAGCTGAACAATTTACCAAGGCTTTGGCCTTGACCCAAAGCATGGCCGAGGAACAACCGCTAAAATTAGAGCTAAAACAGGCAGATGGTTCAGTTAGCTTTATCGACAATCCAAAAAAAATAACGACCGAAGTGACTGCTGCCCTATTTAAAGCCTATACCGAGGACATTGATAGCGCACAAATCACATTAGAAAACCTAAATCATTCATATAAAGATAATACCAATATTCAAAACAGACTAGCTGAGGTTTATTATTTCCGGGGTTGGCCTAACAAAGCGCAACAACAGATTGATCAAGTTCGCCGAATAACCCCCGATAGTTTTGGTTTAAAACTTGTACAGACCAAAATAGCACATGAATTACATCATTATGCTGAAGAAGAAAATCTTACTCGTGAGATGATTCAATATTATCCTGAAGACTCCGGCGTAATTAAGCAACATAAAGCATGGCAAAGCCATAATCGCCCAGAATTAAAGTTATATACGAATGGAGGCATTAGCAGTAGCTCTACAAATGGCCCCAACCCTTTTACAGGCAGTAATAATATTAGTCTCGATAGCTTTTTATATTCCAGCCCTATTAGTCATAACTATAGAATTTTTACGCATGATGGCTGGAACACTGGTTTATTTAAAGAAGGTCAAGGCGATTTAACCCATTATGGGGCAGGGTTAGAATACTCAAAAAATAATCTGTTAGCGACGACAGAACTGCATTATGATAATTTTAAAATTAACACACTGGGCGTGGATATTGGCCTAGATTATCAATTAACAGATCATTGGCAAGTGTTCTCTCGAATGAGCAGCATGGATAACAGTATTGCCTTGAGAGCCCTAAACACCGGCGTCACCGCTAAATCAATACGGGGCGGTATGACTTACCGTTTTAATGAAGCCCGAAAGCTAACTGTTGCTGAAAGTTATTACAATTATAGCGATGGCAATGAACGTAATGGTTTCGATGGCACTTATTATGAACAATGGATCCGCACGCCCTCCTATAATTTTTCCACTTTTCTTAATGCCGGCTTTTCTTCAAATAAAAATAGTATCGGAGCGTATTACAGCCCTAAACGAGATACATCAATATTGCTAACGCTAGACAACGACTGGTTAACTTATCGGCAGTATGAAACGGCGTTTCATCAAAAAGTGGCAATATCGATGGGTAACTATTGGCAAGAGCAAAGTTTGTCAAATACTATTAACAGTGTGCAACATTCAAATATGATTGGTAATTTACAATACGAACATCGTTGGCAATTTGCTAATGAAATAGAATTATCTTATGGCGCTGTTAGAGGTCTGCGTTATTACGATGGCGGTAAAACTGAAAATTGGCAGATGTATTTATCTGCTAACGTGCGTTTCTAAAGGGCTGACCTTGAATAACATAATGCCTGCAACTTTACATCAATGGTTCAAGAACTTTAATGCCGATTGCTTACTAATATTCCATCAACTTAAAATTTACATCATAAGTACTTGGGAGTTCATCTTAAATCATAGCAGTTTTTGTCTGCAAGACTTGATGAACGGTTGGTTTAACTTCGCTTTTTATTATCCGCTGATAATGACTTATTTTTGGATTACAGGTGCTTTGATTTACTATTTTCGTTGGGAAAAAAGCACACACCAGCGTCACGAACATCCGCCTGTATTAGCCGAATATCCTCCCGTATCAATTTTAGTGCCTTGTCACAATGAGGGCTCTGATATTAAAGAGACCATAGAGTTCCTTTTGTTACAGACCTACCCCAACTTAGAAATTATAGCCATTAACGATGGTAGTACTGACAATACCTTAGACGTACTATTAGAACTAGCCCAACAACATGCTTGTGTCAGAGTTATTAACTTAGAACAAAACCAAGGTAAAGCCGTTAGCTTAAGAACGGGGGCTTTATTTTCACAAAACGAATTTCTAATTTGCATAGATGGTGACGCGTTATTAGCCCCAACTGCTACCGCTTGGATTATGATGCATTTCCTGTCTGGGTCTAGAGTGGCCGCAGTAACCGGAAATCCTAGGATTAGGACGCGCTCAACACTCATAGGTAAAATACAGGTCGGTGAATTCTCAGCAATTATTGGTTTAATCAAACGCGCGCAACGCATTTATGGTCGCATATTTACCGTCTCAGGTGTCGTTGCTGGTTTTAGAAAAGCGGCGTTACATCAAGTGGGTTATTGGAGTATTGATATGGTCACTGATGATATTGATATTAGCTGGAAATTACAGTTAGATAAATGGGATATTCGATATGAACCCAATGTATTGTGTTGGATATTAATGCCAGAAACGCTATCTGGTTTATGGAAACAACGCCTCCGCTGGGCACAAGGTGGCGCAGAAGTATTGATGAAATACTCTACACAGATACTTTATTGGAAGTCTAGACGCATGTGGGGAATTTATATAGAGTATTTAACCAGCGTGATATGGGCATTTAGCATGATGCTAATTTTCATCCTCTGGCTCTTAGGTTGTTTTATCGATTTACCAAAAGAATTTAATGTTCCAACATTATTTCCAAGTTGGGGAGGCATGTTTTTAGGTCTAACATGCTTAGGACAATTTTTGGTGAGTTTAATGATAGATTCGCGTTATGAAAAAAAAATATTTCAGACCTATTATTGGATAGTTTGGTACCCCTTAGTTTTCTGGGTACTAAATGTGTTAACTTCAGGGTCAGGTTTTATTAAAGCGATCTTTAAAAATAGAAATACCCGCGCTATATGGACCAGCCCGGATAGAGGAATCAGATGAGGCCTTTAATTATTAATGCGCCAGCGCTTCAAAGTTTGCTTCAAAAACTTACTTCCTATTGCATTACTCTTCTATTTTGGTTTGTTTGGTTGTTTTTTTGTACGCCAATTTTTTCTTATATATGCTGGATGCAAAATATTGATGTGGATTATTTACGCTTGCTAGAATTCGAAAATTATGACGGCATTATCCATAATTTAATACTCTGCTTCTTTGGTGTCCTTGTTATGGGAGGAGGCTTATCAATTTGGAGCGTATTTAATTTATTACGTTTTAAACATGAAGATCGAAGAGCATCGTTATCGCCATTAACAATCAACGAATTATCTGAATATTTTAAAATTGATAAAGTCACACTGACCAAACAACAACAAATCAAATGCCTGTCTGTTAGCTTTGATGAAGAAGGTAACATTGTTAATAGTAAAGAACTTGTTTAAAATCAAAATACGGCATTTATGTTGCTTAGTGGGACGCATTTATAAAATCAAACAACTTTCATTTAAACAGTTGTAAAATGATGCACCCTTAAAACACTTAAATTGACACCCGCGCTATGCAAAAAATCTTTACACTTCCCCGCATTATTGCCATTCCCTTACTGCTTATTATTGTTATCGTTTCAGCCCTACTCTTCTCTTTTATATTTGCCATTCTTTTAATCCCTATGGCAATAGTTGGGTATAAATACTGGAAGAAAATGCAAAACGCCGGAAGCCCAAATGACGCGGATGTTATTGAAGCAGAATATGTTGTACTAGATAAAAATGATGAAAAATTCTAAAGCAGCAGAGTTTTAAATTTGAAAAAACAATAGGATAAAGTTCTTTCTATATGGGCATTACTTGTCTCCAAACCTTAACATATTTGTAATATTTTATCCTGTAGACTTTATATAATCGTGCTCCGCTCAATTTACACTTATTTTTTATAAAAATAATGTCCTATGTCTACTAATCTATTTAAAATACAATCTCTTACACTCATTATTCTATTAAGTGCTGGTGAATGTAAAGCAGCGCTTTATGATCGTGGCAATGGCTTGATTTTTGTGGCTAATAGCGGAACTTATAGTTTATCCACATTTAGCGTTGGTTTAGGCTTACTTGCTTTGGGCCGCAAGCGCCGTATTTATTTTTGACCTTATTCAACTAAAAAGTCTCGCATCATGCCCATGTCTTCGTGTTCAAGATTGTGGCAATGAAACATAAATAAGCCTTTAAAGTCCTGAAACGGTTTAATAATCCTAACCGTTTCTCCTGGCATTACTAATACAGTATCTTTTAATCCCGTTTCAATAAAGCCATCCCGCACGCTTGCATAAGCATCGCTATGCTGTGTGCTAATTGAGCGACTTACAATTTGAAATTGTTGCCCATGTAAATGAATAGGATGAGCCATAGACATCATCATACCCATGCCACCACCCTGCTTCATCATTCCCATACCCATTCCACCACCATGGCCACCTGCCCCATGCGCATGAAAAATCTCAATTAGCTGTATCGTGTTCACTTTGATACGCTCCGAGGGCTGTTCATCATTAAAAGCATAGGCCTTGCCATTAAGGAGCATGGCCATAGGACTTTCAGAAATTGCAATCGGAAGTGGATTATTAGGATTAGCAACCTCACTCAGTGAATGTTTGACAATGGTCGATAATTTAGAGGGTAACTTAGGACTATCGCTGACACTTTTTGCAACACGCACGGTAAATATCGGATAATCACTACCAACAGATAAACTACTCTGCATCATACCGCCCATGCGTTCGGCCATTTTTGGTAACACACCCGAGAAGGGCAAGCTTTTCATAACAAGCTCTGAGCCTTCTTTACGGCCACTAAAATCAGCCCAAACATCTAAACGCTCACCTGGCGCTAACATGACGTACGGTTTAACTTCTGGCTGTTCTAATAAGCCGCCATCAACACCAATAACGGTTAAAGGCGTACCATCATCCCAGGCTAATTTGTAAATACGGGCATTTGAACCATTTAAAACCCTTAAGCGATAAGCCCGACTTTCAACATCAAGCTGATAATGAGGTCGACCATTCACTACAATGCGATCACCATAAAATCCAAGCATATGGTCATGTCTACTACTGGCATAAATCAATTGATTCTGATGATCAAAACGTCGATCTTGAATAACGATGGGTATTTCATAAAGTCCTGATGGCAACTCCAAAGCGGACTCTTCTGCATCACGCACAAATAAAGCACCTGCTAAGCCATGATAAACCTGCTTAGCTGTCGCTTCATGAGGGTGCGGATGATAGATATTCATTCCTGCTCTATTGAGTACTTCAAATTCATAGACCAAAACTTCACCCGGGCTAATCGTATATTGCGGATGCCCATCCATATTTGCTGGCACATGTAAACCATGCCAATGTGTAACAGTGGGTTCAGGCAACTGATTATATAAATTAATACGAACTTTTTGACCTTTTTGTAAATTAATAATGGGCCCTAAATAAGAACCTGGGATTTCAATGAGTGTATGCTTTGGACCCGTTTTTAATACCGCCGAATACTGCTGAACTTGCGTTTTTTGGCCGGGTAAAATAGACACCGATCCAGAACGACAAAATAAATCAAACTCTACATCTGCCTTAAAATTAGCAGAGGCTTTATTAGGGATCACCTTCGGAAAATCTTGCATACCTCCCATTGCGCTTAAAATACTGGGAAAACTCGTAAAAGCCGCTAAACCAACTAGACTTTGACTCAAAAATCTTCTACGCTGAACACTTGTTGCAATTGTCATTACAAATCCCCCCTAGAGATAATCCCACCCTTTCATTATAATTATTAGGGTTAATAAGTTATCGAGTTTATATGACTTAAAATTGTCACACAAGTAAATAAAATAATGGAATTGAGAGTAGTAGATTTATTAATGTTAAGATAACGCAACTAACAAATTTGCACTACCTATCAAAATAACCTAGTTGACTGATATACAGAAACTAATAACCGAAGACTTTATAGTACCCTCCTATCAAACATGAATATCTTTTTTGAAGTTTTTCCTTGGAGCAAAAACCTTGAAACAGGAATTGATCTAATTGATGAACAGCATCAAAAACTCGTTATGCTTTTAAACTTGTTAGCTGCGCATTTAGCTGATCGCTCTAACCCTGTCGATTTAGATCATATATTTAAAGAATTAGTCAGCTACACAGACTACCATTTCAAATGTGAAGAAGATATTTGGCTAAAATATTTCAAAGATGATCCTTGGTTTAAAAATCATCACCACACGCATGAGTCTTTTATCCAAAAGATTTCGGAATTAAAGGAAGAGGTAAAAACAAAACCTATAGATGAAGTTTTAGGTGGCATCCTAGGATTTCTTACGCATTGGCTGGCTTATCATATTTTAGACACTGACAAGCGTATGGCTAAAGTCGTGCAAGCCCTTGATGCCGGCTATCCTTTAGATATAGCCAAAAACCAAGCCGATAATGAAATGAGCGGCGCTATGAAAACACTGATTGATACTGTGCTAAATATGTACGACAGTCTTTCATCACGCACCATGGACCTACTAAGAGAAAAATCAGAACGCATTCGAGCCGAAGAAGCCTTAAAAGAAAGCGAACAACGCTGGAAATTTCTTTTAGATGAATCAGGTGACGAAGTTTGGGATTGGAATATCTCAGAGGGCTATGTTTACAGATCAAACGACTACATTAGTCTACCTAATTTAATTCCAGAACTGCCTGAAAAAAAAGGCGTAGCAAGCATACACCCAGAAGATCTCTTACGCTTTAAAGAAGGTCTGCAGAAACATCTGGACGGAAAATCAGACATTTTTACTAACGAACACAGAATTATTCATGATAATGGCAATTGGTCATGGGTACTTACCCGAGGAAAAGTAATTAGCCGCGATAGTCACGGGACAGCATTACATATGATGGGTACACACACCAATATCACTGAACGCGAAATGGCCTCCATGGTTTTCAATAATACCAACGAAGGCATGTTGATTACTGACAAAAATAACAACATTATCAGTGTCAATCCCGCTTACACCAAAATTACGGGTTATACCTCAGCAGAGCTTGCTGGCAAAAACCCAAACATCCTTAGCTCAGGCAAACACGATAAAAGTTTTTATCAAAGCATGTGGAAAGAAATCTCTCTTACAGGCATCTGGTCAGGGGAAATTTGGAACAAACATAAAAACGGAGAGCTTTTTCTAGAGCGACTTAACATTAACACCATCACTGAACCCAACGGTTCTGTGCATTATCGTATTGGTATTTTTTCTGATATTACTCATCAAAAGAATAATGAAAAGCTAGTTTGGCAACAATCAAATTTTGACGCTTTAACGGGATTAGCTAATCGAAATATGCTAATTGAACGCATTCAATATAATGCAAAAAGAAGTCAGAACACCCATGAATCAATGGCTCTATTGATAATTGATCTAGACCGCTTTAGAGAATTAAATAATGTACATGGTCATAGTGCGGGAGATTTTGTCATTATTAATATGGCTCAACGCTTAAAAAATTGTGTACAAGACAAAGACACCGTAGCACGCATGAACGGTGGAGAATTTGCGATTATGCTGACCGACCTTAATGAATCAAATGATGCAACAAAAGTAGCTCAAACAATCTTAGATTCATTATCTGCGCCCTTTTATCTTGATAATGAAACGGTCTATCAATCAGTGAGTATTGGTATTTCCATTTTTCCAGATGATGCAGATGATGCCGACTCTCTGATCAAAAATGCCGAACAGAGTATGTATGCTGCGAAACTCCAAGGTAGAAATCGTTATCGTTTTTTTACGCGTTTAATTAGAGACGAAGCACAAACTAAAGCGCATTTTGCTTATAACCTACATAAAGCCATTCAATCTGAACAATTTATTATTCATTACCAACCCATCGTAGATCTTTCAAGCGGCGCTATTCATAAAGCCGAAGCACTGATCCGTTGGCAACACCCTCAGTTAGGCTTAATTAGCCCCGCTACTTTTATTCCTATTGCAGAAGAAACCGGATTAATTGTAGAAATTGGAAATTGGGTCTTTTATAAAACAACGGAACAACTCTGTAAGTGGCGTGAACAGCATGATGAAAATTTTCAAATAAGCATCAATAAATCACCCTTGCAGTTTTATAGTGAAACCGGCGTTAAAAGCCATTCAAACTGGATAGACCACATGAATCAACTGGGTTTACCGGGTAAAAGTCTCGTTATAGAGGTGACCGAAGGACTTATGCTAGAAAATAATCCGACAGTTACAGAACAACTCAACGAATTTAGAAACATAGGCTTTCAACTGTCTCTAGATGATTTTGGAACCGGTTATTCTTCATTATCTTATTTGCATAAATTCGACTTTGATTATCTGAAAATAGATCAATCATTCGTCAAGGGTATGACGGAAGATTCAAGCCAACATACACTCTGTGAGGCGATTATAGTCATGGCTCACAAACTGGGCCTTAAGGTGATTGCAGAAGGGATTGAAACTGAAGCCCAGCGTGATTTAATGATTAAAGCGGGCTGTGATTATGGTCAAGGTTTTTTACTCTCTAAACCCATCACAGCCGAAGAATTTGAATTACTTTTAAACAAGTCAAAGTAATAAAAAATAAGTTCTTAGCAAGGCAAATTACCTTTTTCTTTCTTATGTAAATGCCAACTGGTTAATTTTAAATTCGCATCATAAGTGGCAACTGCAGTACATGTTGCCGCTTTCATGGCTACTTCTTCCAATGGCCATAAAGCTAACTCAGCTAAACCAAATGTAAAAACATCGGCCAGTGCATAAGGTACAACCCTAGTTTTGGAAGCCTCATTCATACCGGATTTATATTCAAAATAATCTTGCTTATGACCGCTAGCATCTTTATCTTCGTGTTTTGGTTGACCCAGTTTAGCTATAATTAACTGTCGAGGCGTACCAATTACAATTTCTGATAAATCTACTGGCCCAGGTTGCACTGCTGCTTGGTAAACAGAACAGCCATTAGTGATAAGTGCTAAAGCGATGAAAGAAATTCTAGATACACGCATGACGATTACCTACTTTAATTAATGTAACTATAGACAAAATGGATTGACCTTTATTATTGCATAAAATAGCTAAACGCCTAAAGAGACCGATAAATCAAACTGATATAAACCTTTCTAGCTGTATTTTTAAAAGCAATGGAATTGTTTTAAACAATTACGGTCAGACAATGTGAATTATTAGCTTTATGCTATTCGAAATATACAAACTAACTGAGGAAGACCTTATGATTAAATACGCAAATTCTATTTTTATAACCTGCATTTTAATGCTTTGTTTAACGACTAACTGTTTTTCAGCAGACGAACCGTCTATGCATGAAGTTTATCTAGCCGCTGAAGCGGGTAAATTTAAAGAAGCTCAAGCCATGATGGATGTTGTTTTAAAAGAACACCCAAACAGTGCAAAAGCTCACTTTGTCGAGGCTGAATTATTAGCCAAACAAGGCTTATTAGCCGCAGCAAAAACTGAACTTAATACCGCAGAAACTTTAAAACCCGGCCTACCCTTCGCAAAACCTGAAACAGTAGAAAAACTTAAAAATGTTTTATCTGTCACAACGAGTGGCTCAAGCTCAGCTAACCCTATTGAAAAAAGTTTACCAGGCGTAAATAAAGATTGGTTACCTGCACTTTACTTATTTATTGGCTTAGCTGTGATTATTGTACTGATTGGTTTTTTAACCAGAAGAAACAAACCAGTACTTCCTAATGGTTTTGCTGGTGGCAATGCAAATACCCCTCACCCAAATAACACAGCCTATGGAAATAATGCCGGCGGTAATGTTATGAATCAACCTAATGTTAGCCAAAGCTCAGGCATTATGGGTAGCTTAGCAACAGGTGCCGCTCTTGGTGCTGGCGTGGCAGCGGGTGAAGCACTTGTGCATCATTTTCTTGATGGCAATGACCACTCAAATCAACACCCTGATAACTTTACTAACCACCCAGTGGATAACTCAGGCTGGAATGACAACAGTGAGCAAAACACCTTTAGCAATAACGCTGATTTAGGTGGCAACGATTTTGGTATAGCTGACAACTCTTCTTGGGATGATGATAGCTTTAGTAGTGACAGTGGTGATGATGACTGGACTTAAATAATGATATCGATGTTTCATTGTCATACGCTCTAGTCTAACCCCGTCTGTTAGACAATTAAGAGCTAATCAATGAAACAAGTTGTCGTTTTATTACTTCGCTTTTAGGCACATAAACCATGAAAAACTCCAAAAATCTAAATAACCATACGGCATTTTGGAGTTTTTCAGTTGAATCACAAGTAGATTTACTAACATCCTCGTTCAACGGACTTTCTACAGAAGTTGCCAACACCCGTCTTAAACAATACGGATCCAATCAACTTAATACCAAAAAACAATCCAGTAATTTCAAATTATTTATCAGTCAATTTAAAAACTCAATCATCTTGATTTTGTTATTTGCGACAGGCCTGTCTTTCTATTTAAATGAGAAAGTTGATGCCGCCATCATATTAACAATAATTTTTATCAGTGGTAGTCTAGGGTTTTGGCAAGAAAAAGGTGCGGCTAACGCCATTAAAGATTTACTAGCAATGGTGCAAATTACTGTCTGTGTTTTACGAGACAATATCCTTACCGAAATTGCGAGTGAAAAACTTGTCCCCGGCGATATTATTATTTTAAAAGCCGGCGATATTATTCCCAGCGATTGTTTATTAATCAGCTCAGAAAACTTATTTGTAGACGAAGCACTCTTAACCGGCGAAAGTTATCCCGTCGAAAAACAAACTTGCGTACTCTCGATAGACACGCCTCTAAGCCAAAGAAGCAATACCTTATGGATGGGTACTCATGTACAAAGTGGCTCTGGAAAAGCTTTGGTTATAGCAACAGGTCAATCGACCGAGTTTGGCAAAATCTCTTTACGTATAAAACACAAATCCCCAGAAACCGAGTTTGAACGTGGCGTAAGGCGATTTGGTTATTTATTAATGGAAGTCACATTAATTCTGGTCATTCTTATTTTTGCTGTCAATGTTTACCTCGCTAAACCAATTGTCGACTCCTTTTTATTTGCGCTAGCGCTAGCGGTAGGTCTAACACCGCAATTATTACCTGCCATTATCAGTGTCAATTTAGCACATGGTGCTAAACGCATGGCTACCCAAAAAGTCATTGTTAAGCAATTAGCATCTATAGAAAACTTTGGCAGCATGAATGTCTTATGTTCGGATAAAACCGGCACACTTACCGAAGGCCTCGTTCACCTTAAAGGGACTTTAGATATAAACGGTCAACCAAACACCAAATTAGGACGCTATGCCTACATCAATTCATTTTACGAAACCGGCTTTAAAAACCCTATCGATGAAGCTATTAGAAACTATCAAACATTTGATTTAACTAATACTGCAAAGTTAGCGGAAATTCCATATGATTTTTATAGAAAGCGTCTAAGTTTATTAATCAAAGATCAAAACGATACTTTAATAATTGCCAAAGGAGCTTTAACTAATATTTTAGACATTTGTAACACTGCCGAGTCAAGTGATGGTTCAATCCTCTACATAGACACAGTGCGCGCACAAATTGATCAAAAATACCAAGAATTTAGTCGCGAGGGTTTTCGCACATTGGGCATGGCCTACAAAAGACTCCCCAACCAAATAGCACTCAGTAATCAAGATGAAAATGATTTATGTTTCTTGGGATTTCTCACATTTTTTGATGCACCCAAAACTAACTGTGCTTCAACCATCCAACAACTTAGAGAACTTGGAGTAACTCTTAAAATCATAACGGGGGACAATCGCCTTGTAGCGTCCACTGTTAGCAAGCAACTTGGATTAGCAGAACATGAAATATTGACAGGGCCGCAAATCCACAATATGAGTGATTTAGCCCTCATGAATCAAGTTGCAGATGTCGATTTATTTGCAGAAGTAGAACCTAATCAGAAAGAACGCATTATCCTGGCCTTAAAGAAAGCCGGTTTTGTGGTGGGTTACATGGGTGATGGAATTAATGATGTGTCTGCTCTTCATGCGGCCGATGTCGGCATTTCCGTGGATAGCGCAGCAGATGTCGCAAAAGAAACAGCTCAAATTGTTTTACTAGAAAAAGATTTAGGTGTCTTAGTCCAGGGCGTCAAGGAAGGTCGCATCACATTTGCTAATACTTTAAAGTATGTGTTTATGGCCACCAGTTCAAATTTTGGCAATATGTTTAGTATGGCAGGAGCCTCCTTATTTCTGCCCTTTTTGCCCTTATTACCTAAACAAATTTTACTCACCAATTTACTCACTGATTTTCCTGAGATGACCATTGCGTCTGATAATGTAGATGAACAAATGATTGCCCAACCTAGGCGCTGGGATATTAAATTTATCCGAAAATTTATGATGACTTTTGGCTTTGTCAGTTCCATCTACGATTATATGACCTTTGGCTTGTTACTTTTATTAGATGTTTCACCTGAAGAATTTAGAACCGCTTGGTTTACTGAATCTGTATTATCTGCCTCTTTAATCGTTTTTGTGGTTCGCTCTAGCCAACCATTTTTTAAAACACGCCCGAGTAATTATCTAAGTTTAGCGACATTCAGTATTGTGATGATTACGCTATGCTTACCTTACACTCCTCTCGCCTCTTTAACTGGCTTTGTCCCCCTTCCAATGCTCTTAATCACATTACTGGTCGCTATTGTTGCAATGTACCTATGCACAGCAGAGTTGGCTAAACACTACTTTTATAAAGTCACGAAACTGTAATAATTCCCTCTACTTAACTAGACTCAAGCTAACTTTTTAATGTATTGAAAGTCGTTTAGTGTGGCGATAAGTCTATAATCTCTGAAAAATAGAGGCTATGTTGCGACTATGTTGAGATAAACACATATTATCTGGACAAAAAATGTAAACAAGGTAAAATTAGCCTTCTTTTTTTGTGACAAATTTTAAAAATAATAATAATTAAAAATGGCGACTATTTCTGTACTAAATGGCCCTAATTTAAATTTGCTGGGTGTTCGTGAACCTAGCCATTACGGAAACAAAACCCTCGCCGACATTCAAATTCTGCTTGAAACTCAAGCAATTGGATTACAACATGAGTTGCAATTCCATCAGAATAACGCAGAGCATGAGATTGTAGAACTCATACACAATGCTTACGAAACAGAAGTTGATTTCATAATTATTAATCCTGCTGCATTTACCCATACGAGTGTAGCGATTCGTGACGCTTTGTTAGCAACAAAAATTCCCTTTATTGAGGTTCATTTATCAAACGTCTATGCACGTGAACCCTTTAGAAAACACTCTTATTTCTCAGATGTTGCCATTGGGGTAATCTCTGGTTTAGGAGCGACAGGATACCTACTGGCCTTACAAGCCGCACATGAGATATTAACCGAGAGACCCTAATCAATGGATATTAGAAAAATAAAAAAACTCATCGAAATTATCGAAGAATCAGGCATTGCCGAAATTGAAATAAAAGAAGGCGAAGAGTCTATTCGCATTAACCGTTACGGTAGTCACGCTGCACCTGCTCCTATTTCTTATGCAGCCCCAGTCGCTGCTCCTGTAGCAAGCGCACCTGCTGCTGCTGCACCAGTTGAAGAAAAAATATCTGGCCATACTGTTAAATCACCGATGGTGGGTACCTTTTATCGCTCTGCATCACCCGGTTCTAAATCATTTGTAGAAGTGGGACAATCAGTACAAGCTGGTGATACTCTTTGTATTATTGAAGCTATGAAAATTCTTAACCAAATTGAAGCAGATAAAAGCGGTACTATCACAAAAATCGTGGTTGAAAATGCTGAACCGGTCGAATATGGCCAACCATTATTCATCATTGAATAAGCAACGGAAAAATTATGTTCAGTAAAATAGTCATCGCCAATCGTGGCGAAATTGCCCTTCGTGTTTTGCGTGCTTGCAGAGAATTAGGCATTAAAGTTGTTGCTGTGCATTCTGAAGCAGACCGTGATCTTAAACATGTCCGTCTTGCTGATGAATCAGTGTGTATAGGACCAGCTGCCTCTGCAGATAGTTACTTGAATATCCCAGCTATTATTAGCGCAGCAGAAGTTACTGATGCCGAAGCTATCCACCCTGGCTATGGTTTCTTATCAGAAAACGCGGACTTCTCTGAAAAAGTTAAAAAAAGTGGCTTCGTTTTCATTGGCCCCAAAGCAGAAACCATTCGCATGATGGGCGATAAAATTTCTGCTAAAAATGCCATGTTAGCTGCTGGTATACCTTGTGTACCAGGTAATAATGACCCACTTTCTGATGACGACCAACTTAACCTACAAATGGCTAAGGAAATTGGTTATCCCGTTATCATCAAAGCTGCAGGCGGTGGTGGTGGACGCGGCATGCGTACCGTGCATTCAGAATCTGCTTTAATTAATTCCATTGCGATGACCAAAGCGGAAGCTGGTAGTGCTTTTGGTAACTCTACTGTTTACATGGAAAAGTTTTTAGAAGATCCCCGCCACATTGAATTTCAGGTATTGGCTGATTCTTTTGGTAACGCTATTCACTTAGGTGAACGTGATTGCTCTATGCAACGTCGTCATCAAAAAGTAGTTGAAGAAGCACCTGCACCTGGCATAACAGAAGAACAACGTAAAACTATTGGTGAACGTTGCGCTAAAGCTTGTGTTGATATTGGTTATTTAGGTGCAGGTACTTTTGAGTTTTTATATGAAAAAGGTGAGTTCTATTTCATTGAAATGAATACACGTGTGCAAGTTGAACATCCTGTGACTGAAATGGTCACTGGCTTTGATATTGTAAAAGAACAATTAAGAATCGCTGCAGGTCTACCTTTATCAATCACTCAAGACCAAGTAAAAATCACAGGTCATGCGATTGAATGTAGATTAAATGCCGAAGATCCTAAAACTTTTATGCCCTGCCCTGGCAAAATTGATCAATTTCATATGCCTGGTGGCCCAGGTATTCGTTGTGAAACTCATATCTATAATGGCTATAAAGTTCCGCCCTATTACGATTCTATGATTGGTAAACTTATTGCCCATGGCGAAGACCGTAAAAGTGCCATTGCGCGTATGAACACCGCGCTAAGTGAAATTATTATTGACGGCATTAAAACAAACATTCCTCTACAACAAGAGATTATGATTGATAGTGCCTTTGCAATTGGCCAACAAAATATCCATTATCTCGAAAAGAAACTGGGTATTCATTAAGCATTGCTCTAAGATAAATCTGCAGGCTGTATTTTAAATTTATAAAGCCTGTAGATTTATCTCATCCCTTTAAAACGTTGGATTACATTCTAAAAGTCCAACTGTCCCATTATTAACACAAAACTCCTTCTATGGCTTGGCATCAAATTTCTGTTATTACTGATGAAAATACCGCACCTCAATTAGCTGATTTTTTTAGCAATTTGGGCGCTGTGTCTGTTACTTATATGGACGCAGAAGATGAACCGGTTTATGAACCTGCTATTGGTGAAACTAAAATTTGGAGTAACACTCAAGTTGTGGCTCTGTATGAATTAGATGCCGATGTTGAAATTATCAAAACAGTTGTATTTCAACAATTTGATAAGGCTGATTTAAGCAACTGGCAGTATGAAGCCATTGATGACCAAGAATGGGAACGCGCATGGATGGAATATTACCAGCCCATGAAATTTGCTGATAAATTATGGGTTTGCCCGACAGATCAAGAGCAATATGAACCCGATACGGTTTGTCTTACTTTAGATCCAGGCCTAGCTTTTGGAACGGGTACACACCCTACTACAGCATTATGCTTAGAATGGCTAGCGAGTCATGATCTACAGAATAAAACGGTTATTGATTACGGCTGTGGATCTGGCATTTTAGCAGTTGCCGCTGTGTTACTAGATGCTGAGATTGCGCACGGTGTAGATATTGATCCACAAGCGATTACCGCTACCGAAAGCAATGCCTTAAAAAACAAGGTACAAGATAAAATACATTGTTACCTACCGGAACAATTTAAACCCTTTCAAGCAGATGTTGTTCTCGCTAACATTTTAGCTAAACCTTTAATCGATATGTCCGAGCAAATCTGCGCCTTAGTGGCAACTGGCGGACAATTAGTATTATCTGGCATTTTATTTGAACAAGCTGAATCTGTAATTACTGCTTATGAAAAATACATCGACTTTAAGCCTTTAGTCCAACAGGAAGACTGGATTAGATTAGACGGCATTAAACGCTAATATACAGTCATAAACAGACTAATCTCAACTTCAATCTTAACATTACATAACTTATGTCTCACCCTGATTTATATTTAAAGAAAAACGAAGACAAACGCTTACGTAAAGGCCATTTATGGGTGTTTAGCAATGAGATTGATACAAAAAAATCTGCACTTGATCAATTTACGGCAGGTGAATTAGTTAATGTTAAAAGTGATGACGGTAAAATATTAGGTACTGCCTATGTGAATCCTCAAACATTAATTTGTGCACGCTTATTATCCAGAAAAGCCAATTTAAAGTGTGGTGCTAACTTTTTTAAAGAGCGTTTAGCTACCGCGATAGCCTTACGGGATAAGATTTTTCCTAAGCCTTTTTATCGCCTCGTATTTAGTGAAAGTGATGGCTTACCCGGTTTAGTTATTGATAGATTCGGCGATGTCTTATCCTTACAAATCACCACGGCCGGCATTGAAATCCGTAAAGAATCGTTATTAACAGCGCTCATAGAATTATTAAAACCATCAGCCATCATTTTAAAAAATGATAATAGCCAAAGACAACTCGAAGGTCTTAGCCAAGAATCAGAGATTGTGTACGGTGAGTTACCAGAAAATTTAATTATCGAAGAAAACGGCGCTAAATTTAAAGTTGATATTCTAGATGGTCAAAAAACAGGTTGGTTTTACGATCACCGTAGTAGTCGTGCACAATTAGCTTCTTTCTCAAAAAACCAACGCGTCTTAGACTTATTCTCTTACACGGGAGCATGGGGAGTTCCTGCGGCTATTGCTGGTGCGACTGAAGTTACCTGTGTCGATGCCTCTGAAGGTGCCTTAGCCATTGCACAAGAAAATGCCCGCCTTAATGATGTAGCAGATAAGATGCAATTTGTGCGTAGTGATGTATTTGAATTTTTAAAGCAAGCCCGTTTAGACAATCAGCTTTACGATATTATTGTGCTGGACCCACCCGCATTAATAAAACGCAAAAAGGACTTCAAATTAGGTTATGAAGCTTATAGAAGACTTAATCATTTGGCTCTACAAGTTTTATCTAAAAATGGCATTCTAATCTCTGCGTCATGTTCATTTCATTTAACCCGTGAAAATCTTCATGAAATCTTACGCAGTTCCGGTCGACATATTGATAGACATCTTGTTTTTTTTGCTAGTGGAGGCCAAGGACCAGATCACCCAATCGATCCCGCTTCACCTGAAAGCGAATATCTAAAAACATTTTTTTGCTCTGTTTCTGCTAGTCTATAAAAGCATTGAGCCAACTTTATTACCATTATAAAATGTGGTTTTAATATAATACTGCGTCAATATTTTTTATTCACGCATCTAAAAACACCCCAAAACAATAATTACACTTTAATGAGGATATACACCCAATGAAAGCCTGCGAATCCTGCAGCCGTGCTGAAATCGGCAAAAACCATGCTCAAGTTCCAGTCTTACGAAGAGCTATAGGCTTATTTTTTGTTTATTTACCAATAATCACTTTACCTTTCGTCTTTATAAGTGCCTATTTAACGTATTATCACTTGATTTTAATCGGTGGAAAAAACATCAAAAAATTCTCTGATTTTTTACCAGAAAGAAGTTCACATCGCTACGATTTAAAAAATCAAATTACTATGGATGGGTCGTTTAAATTAAGTTTAGCGCAATCAAAGTTATATTGGATTTTAAACTGTACATGGTATTGCCCAGTAAGTGTTGCTGTATTTGAATGGCACGCTTATATGGTTAAAATCGTAGAAAACTGGTGGTGTCCGTTCACACACGAGAAAAAAGAGGGTTATAGCAATGCTAAAATTGATAAATCTTTTTGGCATATTTATCCAGAAGATATTGTTAAATTAAATCCAGAAGATCGTGACAATCCAATTTGGAATGAAGACACAGATTCAACTGAAACAAAATAACTAATTTAGTAAAAATAGTTAATGCAAATCGGCACCTATTCATTAAAAAATAAATTAATTCTAGCACCTATGGCCGGCATTACTGACCGGCCTTTTAGAGAATTATGTAAAGAAATGGGTGCCGGTTTAGCTGTATCTGAGATGGTTGCATCAAATCCAGCCTTACGCTATCATAAAAGAACACTACTAAAAGCTGATCATAGTGGCGAATCTGGATTACGATCTGTACAAATTTTAGGTACTGATCCTCAGCAAATGGCTGAAGCCGCCCAGTTTAACGCTGAACGTGGCGCTCAAATAATCGATATTAATATGGGTTGCCCAGCAAAAAAGGTCTGCTCAGTGGCTGCGGGATCTGCCTTATTAAGAGATGAAGTCTTAGTAAAAAAAATACTAGATGCTGTAGTAAAATCTGTTGATATTCCAATCACTCTTAAAATAAGAACCGGCTGGGACTTACAAAATCGTAATGCGCTAGAAATTGCTAAGATTGCTGAACAAGCTGGGATTTCTGCACTCACATTACACGGAAGAACTCGAGCCTGTAAATTTAACGGGCACGCAGAATACGAAACTATTAAAAACGTTAAAAAAGCTGTTAATATCCCAGTGATTGCCAATGGTGATATAGACTCAGCTGAAAAAGCTCACTATGTACTTGAAAGTACAGGAGCTGATGCCATTATGATTGGTCGAGCTGCCCAGGGAAACCCTTGGTTATTCTCACAAATAAACCATTTCCTAGACACTGGAAAAACCCTAGAAAAGCCAACTTATACCGCCATACAAAATACATTGTTAACCCATTTAGACAATCTCTATAGTTTTTATGGAAATATTACCGGTGTTAGAATAGCGAGAAAACATATAGCATGGTACTTCAATCATCTTAATATGATTAATCAAGAAACTAAAAACAAGGTTAATCAAGCGCAATGCCCAAACGAACAAGTACTGCAAATTAAATTAGCGTTTAATTTTTTATAATTGGATAGTGTTAGTGAATATGACCGCATCACAAAAAAATGCTGAAATTATTAACATAGACAGCAAAAGAACCCTGCTTCTACCGCTATCAGTCTATGTAAAACAAACTGTTGAACAATATTTAGCCCAATTAAGTGGACATGATGCCGTTGGTTTACATGCCATGGTTATCGGTGAAGTTGAAAAACCTTTACTCGAAGCCGCTTTAGAGCATGCTGGATATAACCAAACTAAAGCTGCAAAAGCCTTAGGTTTAAGTCGAAGCACCCTTCGAAAAAAATTAGATCAATACGATATATCTTAAAACTTACACATCAATTTAAGTTTTTCTGCTACACACCTACACCTTCCATACTATTAATAAAAGGCCTGCATGAACAAAAAAATAACTCGAGCTCTGATCAGCGTTTCAGATAAAACTGGCATAATCGACTTTTCTAAGGCTTTGAGTGATCTCGGTATAGAGCTCCTCTCTACAGGTGGTACCGCCAAAATCCTCGCAGAAAATAATATCCCAGTCACAGAAGTTTCTGATTACACAGGTTTTCCTGAAATGATGGATGGTCGTGTTAAAACGTTACATCCCAAAGTTCATGGCGGCATCTTAGGTCGTCGTGGTATTGATGATACTGTTATGGCAGACAATGGCATTAAACCCATAGATATAGTGGTTGTTAACCTTTACCCTTTTGAACAAACCATTGCTAACCCCAATTGTGACTTTGAAACAGCTATCGAGAATATCGATATCGGCGGCCCAACGATGATTCGTGCGGCAGCTAAAAATCATACAGATGTAGCTATTGTCGTTGACCCTAGTGATTATGCCGCCACTTTGACTGAATTACAAAATTCAGCTAATGCGTTATCTGCTCAAACTCGTTTTAACTTAGCATTAAAGAGCTTTGAACATACAGGTCGTTATGACACAGCCATTGCTACTTATTTAGGCAACTTAAGTGGCATTCAATTTCCTGAAACTCTTAACTTACAATTTTATCGTAGCCAAACCATGCGTTATGGTGAAAACCCTCATCAAAATGCCGCTTTTTATCGTGAAAAAGCACCTGTATCTGGCACTATTGCTGCTGCCCGTCAGTTACAAGGTAAAGAATTATCTTATAACAACATTGCCGATGCCGATGCCGCTTTAGAATGCGTTAAATCATTCAATGCCAAACCGACCTGCGTTATTGTTAAACATGCAAATCCTTGTGGAGTTGCAGAAGCTGACAATCTATTAGGTGCGTATGATAAAGCCTATGCAACAGATCCAACCTCTGCATTTGGCGGTATTATTGCTTTTAACCAAGAATTAGATGCAGAAACAGCAGCTGAAATTATTAAGCGTCAATTCGTTGAAGTAATCATTGCACCTAGCTTAACAACAGAAGCACAAACTGTTTTATCAGAAAAACAAAATATCCGTGTTTTGGAATGTGGCGTTTGGTCAGCGAAACCTGAACCCGCATTTGACTATAAACGCGTTGCAGGCGGTTTATTGGTACAAGATAAAGACTTAGGTGAAGTTGATCCTGCAGACATTAAAATTGTTAGTAAACGTGAACCCACTGCACAAGAATTTGCGGATTTATTATTTGCTTGGAAAGTCGGTAAATTCGTTAAATCTAATGCAATTGTCTACTGTAAAAATGGCCAAACAATAGGTGTAGGTGCTGGTCAAATGAGCAGAGTCTATTCCGCTAAAATTGCAGGCATAAAAGCTGCAGATGAAGGTCTAGAAGTCCCTGGTTCTGCCTTAGCCTCAGATGCTTTCTTCCCTTTTAGGGATGGCATTGATGCAGCTGCAGAGGCTGGCATTACGGCCATTATTCAACCGGGTGGTTCAATGCGTGATAACGAAGTTATCGCCGCAGCTGATGAACATAACATCGCGATGGTCTTTACCGGCATGCGTCATTTCAGACATTAAAATAGAGTGAGTCATAACATGAAAGTATTGATCGTTGGTAGCGGTGGACGTGAACACGCCCTGGCTTGGAAAACCAAACAATCACCTAAAGTTTCTAGCGTTTTTGTGGCACCAGGTAATCCAGGCACTGCATTAGAAGACAACATTACTAATATTGCAATTGCAGTCGATGATATTTCTGGTTTATTAGCCTTTGCCCTAGCAGAAAAAATTGACCTGACTATCATTGGCCCCGAAGTTCCTTTAGTATTAGGTGTTGTTGATCAATTTACAGCAGCCGGTCTTAAATGCTTTGGTCCCACTGCGCAAGCTGCGCAACTAGAAGGCTCAAAATCTTTCTGTAAAGATTTTATGATTCGCCATCAGATTCCGACAGCAGCCTATCAATCATTTACCGACAAAGATTTAGCGATTGCTTATATTAAACAACAAGGCGCACCTATTGTTGTTAAAGCTGACGGCTTAGCCGCAGGTAAAGGTGTTATTGTTGCCAATACAGAAGCAGAAGCTATTGCTGCTGTTGAAGATATGCTGTCAGGAAATGTCTTTGGTGAAGCCGGTAACCGCGTCGTTGTTGAAGAATTTTTAGTCGGCGAAGAAGCTAGTTTTATTGTAATAGCAGACGGTAAACATGCATTACCCATGGCTACTTCACAAGATCATAAAGCCCGTGATAATGGTGATAAAGGCCCTAACACTGGCGGCATGGGGGCTTACTCACCCGCCCCAGTAGTCACTCAAGAGATTCACGATATAGTCATGCGTGATGTCATCAATCCTACGTTAAAAGGTATGGCAGAAGATGGTCTACCTTACACAGGCTTTTTATATGCTGGTTTAATGATCAGCAAAGACAATACCGTTAAAGTTTTAGAATACAACTGTCGTTTTGGAGATCCTGAAACACAACCCATTATGATGCGCATGAAAAGCGATTTAGTCGACTTATGTAGTGCAGCGTTAGAAGGTAAGCTTGATAAAACAAGCAGCGATTGGGATGATCGTGCGGCCTTAGGTGTAGTCTTAGCCGCAGGTGGTTATCCAGACGCGTATCAAAAAGGCGATATCATTTCTGGTCTAACATCTGAATCTCAAGCAGATCGTAAAGTATTCCACGCCGGCACTCAGCAACAAGGTGATAACATCGTAACAGCGGGTGGTCGAGTTTTATGTGCCTGTGCTTTAGGTGAAACTATCCAAGAAGCTCAAACTAAAGCTTATGAATTAGTGGATACCATCCAATGGGATAATATGTTCTATCGCACGGATATTGGCTTTAAAGCCCTTTAAGATTTCTAATTAAACTTAAATAATTAAATAAACCGGTGTAAAGAAGCGTTTTACACCGGTTTATCTAAGCAAGACTGCTAAGAAATAAAAAACTGTCTCAATACCTTAATCATGTAATGATGATCTAAGACCCCTGCACTTTCTCTAATACTGTGCATAGCCCATAAGGGATTCCCCACATCAATCGACCTAACACCCAATTTAGCTGAAGTAATGGGACCAATTGTACTGCCACAGGCTAAATCACTACGATGCGAATAAGTTTGATAAGGTACCTCAGCCTGAGAACACCAATCTATAAACTGCGCCTGCGAAATACTTTCAGTACTGTACCGATGACTCGCATTTACTTTTATGACCGGCCCTTTATTTACGATAACTTTATGATCAGGCTCATAAGCTAAAGGAAAACTCGGTTGATAAGCATGCGCCATATCCGCACTAATCAAAAAACTCTTGGCTAAAGCTCTGGCATAATCTTCAGTTGAATAAGCATTTGTAACCGCTATTCTTTGTAATACGTCACCTAAGAAACTGCCGTCTGCACCACGATTACTTTCACTACCAATTTCTTCATGATCAAAAAAAGCACACACTAAGGTGCTATCAGTGTTTAATACACTTTCATCTAGCAACGCTAAAGTAGCAGCATGACAAGACGCTAAATTATCCAACTGACTGTCTGCATAAAACTCTTGTTCTGCGCCCCATATAACCCCTTTTTGCGTATCATAAACAGCTAAGTCCCAAGATAAGATTTTTTCTAAACCACAGCCCAACTTATCTTGTAATAACTTGGCAAAATACTCAGCAGGTAAAGCATCTTGAATCGCTGTAGATAGAATTAAAGGTAATTCCATTTGCTTATGTAACTTTAAGCCTTCTTCATTAACGGTTCTATTCATATGAATGGCAAGATTAGGTAAGCGTAACAAAGCTTCATCAAACTTAATCAATGCACTGACAATATTATTATCTGCATCTTTGTAATTAACACGCCCTGCCAAACTTAAATCTCTGTCCGCAAACGTCGCGATAATAGGGCCACCATAAACCTCTACACCTAAACGAAATAAACCCTCGATAGCCGTAATTGGATTAGGTTTAATTCTAAAACCCGGTGAATCGGTATGCGCACCCACTAATTTAAAACCGGTTTCTACCAGTGATTTAGACCCTTGTACAAACACAACAATAGAGGAATCATCTCTGATTACATAATATCGGCCACCCGCTTTTAACTCCCAAGCCGCTGTTTCATCTAGCCTTACAAAATCAAAAGCTTTTAACTTTGTTTCTACACTTTTAACCGCATGCCAAGGACTGGGACTGACATCTATAAAATCTAATAAATCTTGTACTTGCTGTTGGGCAGTTAGCATTTTTCTTTTAAATCCAAAGAAGCTGAGTTGATACAATAGCGTAAACCTGTTGGCAAAGGACCATCTTCAAACACATGACCTAAATGCGCATCACACACTTTACAGGTCACTTCTACTCTACGCATGCCATGAGTTGTATCAGTATGTTCATTAACACTACCCTCTGGTAAATCCGACCAGAAACTCGGCCAACCTGAACCTGAATCATATTTTGTTTCTGAACTAAATAATGGGTTATCACAACAGATACAGTGATAAACACCTGGCGTTTTGCAATCATTATATTTACCTGTAAAAGGCGCTTCCGTGCCTTTTAAGCGACAAATACTAAATTGTTCGGGCGACAACTTATCTACCCATTCATCATTTTTATTTACTTTTTTGTCTGACATAGTCTAGTTAATAAGGATACTTAGTTAATAATATGCATTTTACGCGATGATTGGCACATCACCAAAATACAGATTGGTTAAAATCGATGATGTAGATATATCCGCTAAAATTCATTTATCAATTCTAAATAATTTGTTGCCTGATTCGTCACTTATTTGCAATACAAATCTAGTAAATTACCTGTAAAATAGCCCCATACACAAAAGTTAGATCGTTGTATATCTTTTATTAAACCCTAAATTAAATTACACCATGACCCAAAAAGTAGCTTTAATAACCGGTATCACCGGACAAGATGGTTCTTATCTCGCTGAATTTTTATTAGAAAAAGGTTATGAAGTTCACGGCATTAAACGCCGTTCATCCTTGTTTAATACCCAACGTATCAATCACATTTATCAAGACCCACACATTACTCACCCTAAGTTCTTCTTACATTACGGTGATTTAACCGATAGTTCCAACTTAACACGTATCTTAAGTGAAACCCAACCTGACGAAGTTTATAACCTTGGCGCTATGAGTCATGTCGCTGTGTCTTTTGAGTCCCCTGAATATACTGCAGATGTTGATGCGATGGGCACCCTACGCTTATTAGAAGCGATTCGGTTTTTAAAGCTAGAGAAGAAAACTCGTTTTTATCAAGCTTCCACTTCTGAGTTATATGGTTTAGTTCAAGAAATTCCGCAAAAAGAAACCACCCCATTTTACCCAAGATCGCCTTATGCTGTCGCTAAGCTTTATGCGTACTGGATTACGGTTAACTACCGTGAGGCCTATGGCATCTATGCGTGTAACGGTATTTTGTTTAACCATGAATCACCACGCCGTGGTGAAACGTTTGTAACGCGTAAAATCACACGTGGTTTAAGCAACATTGCTATGGGTCTAGAACAATGTCTATTCATGGGTAACATGGATTCTTTAAGAGACTGGGGCCATGCCAAAGACTTTGTACGTATGCAATGGATGATGTTACAACAAGACCAACCTGAAGATTTTGTGATTGCCACCGGCGTACAGTATTCCGTTAGACAATTTATCGAAATGTCAGCACAAGAATTAGGTGTAACTATACGCTGGGAAGGCACTGGCGTTGATGAAAAAGGCTATGTTGCAACTATTGAAGGCGATAAAGCCCCCGGCTTAACCGTCGGCCAAACCATCGTAGCCATAGACCCACGTTACTTTAGACCGGCTGAAGTAGAAACTTTACTAGGTGACCCTAGTAAAGCCAAAGAGAAACTAGGTTGGGTACCACAAATCACTTTACAAGAAATGATTAATGAGATGGTGGCTTGTGATCATGATGAAGCTAAAAAACACGCTATATTAAAAAGCGAAGGCTATAACGTTTCTGTTAGCAGAGAATAAAACATGATTGATAAACAAGCAAAGATCTATGTAGCCGGCCATCGAGGTATGGTAGGTTCTGCTATTGTTAAACAATTAACAGCAGCAGGTCATCAAAATATCATTGTACGCACGCATGCAGAATTAGATTTAACAGACCAAAACGCTGTTAAAGACTTTATGCAACAAGAAAAACCCGACTATGTGATTCTAGCGGCTGCTAAAGTAGGTGGAATTCATGCCAATAATGTTTTTCCAGCTGAATTCATTTATCAAAACCTAATGATGGAAGCTAACATCGTTCATCAAGCATGGGCCGCAGGTTGCCAGAATTTGCTCTTTTTAGGTAGTTCATGTATCTACCCAAAACTAGCACCACAACCTATGACAGAAGATGCCTTACTCACAGGCATTTTAGAGGCAACTAATGAACCGTATGCAATCGCTAAAATTGCCGGCATCAAATTATGTGAGTCATACAATCGTCAATACGGCACTGATTATCGCTCTGTGATGCCGACTAATCTTTATGGTCATAATGACAACTTTCATTTAGAAAATAGTCATGTAATTCCAGCTATGATTAGAAAGTTTCATGATGCAAAAATAAACCAATCTGCAACCGTAACTCTCTGGGGAACGGGCACCGCTATGCGTGAGTTTTTACATGTGGATGATATGGCGTCTGCTAGTATTCATGTTTTAGGTTTAACGACAGAGCATTACCAAAGCAATACTGCTCCAATGTTATCCCATCTTAATGTCGGTACAGGTATTGACGTGACCATCAAAGAATTAGCAGAAACCATTCAAGAAGTTGTTGGATTTGAAGGCCAAATTGTCTGGGACAGCACCAAACCAGATGGTACCCCCAGAAAGCTTATGGATGTAAGCAAAGTTAAAGCCTTAGGTTGGGAACCCAAAGTCACTTTAAAACACGGCTTGATCGACACTTATAAATGGTTTATTGAAAATCAAGACCAATTTAAATCACATTAAATCAACGACACCCAATAAACTCTATGAAAATCAGTATAATCGGCAGTGGATATGTAGGACTAGTGAGCGGAGCATGTTTTGCTCAAATGGGCAATAGCGTGACTTGTGTAGACATCGATGAAACTAAAATTGAGAAACTAAAACAAGGTATAGTGCCTATTTTTGAACCTGGCTTAGAAGAAATGATCCAGGAAAATATCAAACTAAAGACTTTAAAGTTTTCAACTGATATTAACAAAGCGATTACCCAATCAAGTCTTGTCTTTATTGCCGTTGGTACTCCCATGGGTGAAGACGGTAGTGCTGATTTACAATATGTGCTAGCCGTGGCTAAAAACATTGGTCAGGCCATGCAAAGTCATATTGTGGTAGTTGATAAATCAACAGTCCCCGTAGGCACAGCAGATAAAGTACGTGAAACAATTCAACACGAATTAAACGCTCGCCAAAGCCCTCTTACCTTTGATGTGGTATCAAACCCTGAGTTTTTAAAAGAAGGTGCAGCTATTGATGATTTTATGAAACCTAATAGAGTAGTTATTGGCGCTGATAACGCTGATGCTACAGAAGTAATGCGTGAACTTTATACACCGTTTATGACAAGAAATGACCGGTTTATTGCCATGGACATTAAAAGTGCTGAAATGACCAAATACGCAGCTAACGCCATGTTAGCTACTAAAATTTCATTTATGAATGAGATTGCTAATATCTGCGAACAAGTAGGAGCAGATATTAATGAGGTTAGAAACGGCATAGGTTCTGATAAACGAATTGGTTATAGTTTTATTTACCCAGGCTGTGGTTATGGTGGTAGTTGCTTCCCTAAAGATGTACAAGCCTTAGTCAAAACAGCTAAAAACTTTGGGTACAACCCCAGATTATTATCAGCGGTTGAAGATGTTAACAACGATCAAAAATCTGTGTTAGCCAATAAAGTCATCCAGCGTCTAGGTTCAGATTTAACAGGTAAAACCTTTGCCGTTTGGGGTTTAGCATTTAAACCAGAAACGGATGATATGCGTGCCGCTGCTGCAATCACCATCATTAATATGCTAACAGCACAGGGTGCAGAAATAGTAGCTTACGACCCTAAAGCTCGCCATGAAGCTGAAAGCTTTTATCTAAAAGATAACAAATGTGTTCGCTATGTTGACAGTAAATATGAAGCACTTAAAAATGCCGATGCCTTATTACTGATTACAGAATGGCAAGAATTTAAAAGCCCAGATTTTGATGAAATCAAAAAACTACTTAAACAACCTTTATTTTTTGATGGCCGTAATCAATTTAAACAGCAACGCATGGCCGCTTTAGGCTTTGAATACATTCAAATTGGCGTCACAGCATAAGCACAAAGCATGAAAATACTCGTCACCGGAACAGCCGGTTTTATTGGATCGTTTGTTGTTCAGCAATTGCTAGACAGAGGTGACGAAGTCATTGGCATTGATAACATCAATGATTACTATGACATTAATCTAAAGTTAGGACGCTTAAGTAAAGCGGGTATTAACGCTGAAGCCTTAACTTGGTATAAATTTATACAAAGCGATAAATATCCCAACTATCGTTTTATTAGAATGAACCTTGAAGACAAACAAGCTATACAAATGCTGTTTGCCAATGAAAAATTCGATCGAGTCTGCCATTTAGCGGCGCAGGCTGGGGTTAGATACTCCATTGAAAACCCAGATGCTTATGTAAAGAGTAATATTGAAGGCTTTTTAAATATTTTAGAAGCTTGCCGATGGAATAAAATACAACATTTGGTCTATGCCAGCTCTAGTAGTGTTTATGGCTTAAATAGTAAAGTGCCTTTTTCTGAGCAAGACTCAATTGCCCACCCGGTAAGTCTTTACGCCGCGACCAAGAAAAGTAACGAATTGATGGCTCACAGTTATAGTGATCTTTATAACCTACCCACTACCGGTTTACGCTTCTTTACTGTATATGGCCCGTGGGGCAGACCTGATATGTCACCGTTTTTATTTGCAGATGCCATCTTAAATAACAGACCTATCAAAGTTTTTAACAATGGCGACATGTTACGCGACTTTACTTATATTGATGACATCACTGAAGGTGTTGTGCGTTGCATAGATAAAGTAGCAGAGCCTTCTAACACTTGGAATGCAGAGAGTCCCGACCCCAGTAGTTCATCATCACCCTATAGAGTATTTAATATAGGTAATTCAACACCCATAAAACTGATGGATTTTATACTAAGCATTGAAACAGCCTGTGGCAAAGTGGCAATAAAAAACTATTTACCCATGCAACCCGGTGATGTATATCAAACCAATGCTGATACACAAGCACTTGAGACCCATGTTAATTACAAACCATCGACCTCTTTACTAAAAGGTATTACAGACACTGTGGCTTGGTTTAAAGACTACTACGCGCTATAAATCAATCTTGTTTAGCAAAAGTATGCACCCAGACTAAACCCTCTGGATTCCACGTCATGCCAGCGTGCATACTTAAAATAATCTGTTTATAAACTTCTAAATTAGGGTACCCTTCTGCATGCGCATGTTCATCCGTCATATCACCAATGCGCTGACGTGATAAATCGGTCACCACAAAAGTGGAACCATCTAAAATAAAAGTTTCCCCAGGAAAACCATACACACCATCTCGGCGTTGCTGAGTTTTGGTACCGGCTAAAGTAGCAGCCACCAATTTTGGATGCGTAACTAAACGCTCTATTGAACACGTTCTTTCAGGTAAAGTAGACAAAGAAAACTCCTTAAATACAAATTGAAGGATTATACACGAGGAAAAAAAAGACTAATTTACAATGCAGTATAGGCCATTATTTGAACGCATTTGCTTTAGCTATTTCTAATAAAAAAATGGGCAGATTAACTGCCCATTTTATGATTCTAGCTGTAATTAATTAAAGTGATTTAAACCAAACTTAAATTGCTTTATGTTGAGATATGAATGCAGTGATTGTTTTAAGCAATTTAACAGCACCAAACCCCACGATGCCGTATACCAATGTTGATCCGACAAATGGTACATAGTATTGACTAACGCTCGTTATGTAATCAAAAACCGCTAAACTACCAAATTTACCAGAGAACAAATAGAAACTAGCGTTTGAGATAACAAAAGCAAAAGAAGCAGACAAAATTAATAAACCAACGGCTTTTACTAAGTCAACTAGCTGTAATGTTTTAAACATTGCAGAGTAGCGACCTGCAATCCACATGGTTGCATAAGTAGGTATTAAAAATGCATAAGCTGGCGTAACACACCATCCACTCGTACCGTTTTCAATTGAAACATAATCAATTAACGCGGCTAAGCCTAATAAGAATCCCAAGAACGCTTTTTTACGATAAAACCCTGCAAAGAAAAATACCGCCAAAGATGCATCAGGAAGATGTAAAAAATCGCCAAAATGATGAAAGCGAGTTAATACCATCAATGCAATAAGAAGGATAGGTAAATACTCTGCCTGTATCCAGCGTTTAATGTTCATTTTTTCTCCGAAAAAGGTTTGTTAAAGTTTATATGTCGATATTTTTACTTATTATAAGCGAGTACAACTAAAAAAAAGTAGCACTCGGCAGAATTAATAAGCTAATTTAATGCCACCATAGCCAGCAACCCCCGTTGTTGCATAACCATATAACTCTTCATAGTGTTTGTCTAAAACATTATCAATGCGTCCAGTTAATTGCAGTTCTTTGGTTACATCATAACTGGTCGCAAAATTTAAAACAGCGTATCCAGGCACATTATGATCAACATCTGCTTTTTGTCCGACCACTAAGACATTGATATGGGCATACGCCTTATCTAAAAATTGATAATTGGCATCGAAACTGGCTTTGTCTTTTGGTCTACGCAACAATTCTTTGCCGGTATCTAAATCTTCAGTTTGTTGATAAGTATAAGTAGATCTAAAACTTAAATCAGTGAAAAGTCTAATTTCTAAAAACGTTTCAACACCATCCACTTTGGCACGACTTATATTTTGATTCTGATAGATAGGAGATAAAGCCTGAATAAGGTTTTTAAAATTATTATTAAAATAACTCACACCCGTAGTAGTCACTTTACCAAACAAATCTTGTTCAAACCCAACATCCCAACTATCACTAGTTTCAGCTTTAAGATTTGGGTTACCTGTAAAGTAAATAGTATCGTATAGTTGATTAAGCGTTGGGGCTTTAAAACCAGTACCATAATTGGCTTTTAAACGTGTCCCAAACTGTTTAAGCGTATATAACTCACTCACTCGCCAAGTTGCACGCCCACCTACTCTATTATTCTCATCATAACGCACACCTACCGTAGTAAATGACCGCTCGAATAATTTAATCTGATCTTGCAAATAATAACCGAGCGTGTTCATAGATTTACTGGGAATACTACTCGATGAAAAATACGCAAAATCTGGATATGCAGAAGTAGCACCGCTACTCAATCTATCGGCCTCTTCATCAATACCCAAAGTAACTGTATTTGAAGGATGCACATGAATAATATTTTGATAATCTAACTTTAACTTTTCACCCAAATTAGTCGCTAAAGACCTAAAGTTATTTAAAGCATCAAAATCATTTTTATTATTTCTGTCATTGCGCGTATATGCCAAGCCTAGGGTTTGCTCCCAAACACCATCAAACAATTTTAAATGTCCAAAACCACGCGAAAATAATTCATTAAAATTTCCATAGCTATTAGGATCATCACAATATCTATCACCACAATTATCTAAAAAAGACTTACCCTCTGTATAACGCAAGTTCATACCTAAGTCTAATGCTTCAGTCACTTTAACACCGGCACGACCAGAAACAGTGGTGTTTAGATAAGCATTATTCGTTAAATTACCTAAAGATTTATCCGCTGACGAAAAGCCAGCCGTTTCATATCGTGAGGCCTCTAAACTATAATTAACCCGCTCTGTACCACCCGAAATACCGCCTTTGGTTGTCCATGTGTCATAACTACCGCCTTCCGCAGATGCATTAATTTTTGCTTTACCTGCGCCTTTTTTAGTAATGATATTAATCACACCGCCCATCGCATCGGAACCATAAATAGCACTCGCCGCTCCACGTAATACCTCAATGCGCTCTATATTATCCGTTTGTAAAAAGGCAAAATCGAAAGCACCGGTAGGGCTAGAAGGATCATTCATTTCAATACCATCAACCAACACCAATGTATGATTTGAATTAGCGCCACGCATAAATAAAGAAGTCTGTTGCCCCACACCACCGGCCCTTACCACATCTAAGCCTGGAACTGTTCTAAGTGCATCAGCGACATTATTAATATTTTTTGCTGAAATTTCTTTAGCAGTAATAACGCTCATCACACTGCCGACTTCATTTTCTGGCTCTTCAACACGTGCAGAAGTGACGACCATATTGGGTAGTTCTAAAGCTTTATCGGGATTATTATCTTGATCTTGTGCCTGGGCACTAAAACCCACTAGCAAGAGTGAGCTTACTAAAATTTTTTGCATAGTATCCTCTGCGCCGCCCGCGCATAGTTTTAAATAATAACAACAGAGGACAATAAGGAGATGAAGCGCACGACTGCACGCATTCACTCCGCAAAACAGCCCTCCGCTGTTGCGAATATGCTATCGGGCCGGTCTCCGGGCTTATAAGTGGCGTTAACCTGAATCATCACCTTCCCATGTTTACACACAGTGGCGTAACGATGACTCTTTACTTATATACCGTTGCGGGGGCAGCGTCGGAATTGGTATTAACCTTACCGACTTCCCGTTTAACCATTAGATTTGCTGTCTAATGGAACCTGAAAGCAGACAACTATTATAGGGTTATATTGAAACAATGCAACCAAAGAAACCCAATTGTATCGTTTTTAAGACGTATTAAGACTGACAAACACGACAAAATACGGTGGACCTATTAGATATTCGTACTTCAGCTAAAAGTGTATTACAACGTACACAAGGTAAATTTTTGCGTCCATAAACTTGTAATTGTTGTTTAAAGTAACCCGGTTTTCCGGCTTCATTCACAAAATCTCGCAAGGTTGTGCCGCCTTGTTGTATAGCGCGTTGCAATATTTCTTTTATACACGCCACCAGTAATTCAAATTCTAGCAAAGACACAACACCCGCATGCCTTTCTGGATGAATACCTGCCATAAAAAGCGCTTCATTAGCATAAATATTACCCACACCCACGACGACATGACTGTCCATAATAAAAGTCTTAACCGGCACTTTACGATTTTTAGCGCGTTTATAAAGGTACTGTCCATCAAAATTAGTTAATAATGGCTCAGGTCCTAAATCTTTAATTAACTGATGCTCTGCAATAGGACTTGAAGTCCACAGCACTGCCCCAAAGCGTCTTTGATCATTAAATCTTAAAACCGTATCATCACTAAAAATAAAATCAATGTGATCATGTTTTTTAGGTGTTTGGCCATCAAGAATAATTCGTAAACTACCAGACATACCCAAATGAATGATTAAAGTCCCCTTATCCGTCTTTATTAGAATGTATTTTGCTCTTCTGGCAACGGACACTACTGATAAACCGGATAAAAGCGCCTCAAGCTCTAAAGGCACAGGCCAACGCAATGAAGCTTGGCGAATTATTATTTCTTTAAATTCTAACCCTACAATATAGGGTGCTACACCACGGCAAGTGGTTTCAACTTCGGGTAATTCAGGCATTGTTAGTGAGTCACTTATCGATAAATTGGCTTAAATATAACACGCCAACAATGACCTATAATTGTTAAAGCTGATATTTTTTACATCAATCCTTGGTAATTCTAATGCTTGTTATTATAAATCATGCCAAAATATACAATATCTTAAGAATTGATCCGAGAAATCATGAAAATCGCTATACTTTCACGCAATCCAAAACTTTACTCCACATCAAGATTAGTTGAGGCAGCTCAAGCTCGTGGGCATGAGGTAAGAGTTTTAGACGTTTTACGCTGTTACATGAATATAACTTCCCACAACCCATCTATTCATTACCGTGGTGAAGATTTAACAGGATTCGATGCCGTGATTCCGCGTATCGGTGCTTCAGCTACTTTTTATGGCACAGCCGTCCTTAGACAATTTGAAATGATGAATGTCTTCCCGCTGAATGAGTCTGTCGCTATATCAAGATCGCGTGACAAATTACGCTCAATGCAATTACTCGCCAGAAAAGGCATAGGCTTACCAGTTACTGGTTTTGCCAACAACCCAGATGATATTGAAGATTTAATTTCGCAAGTGGGCGGAGCCCCCTTAGTGATTAAACTATTACAAGGCACCCAAGGTATTGGAGTGGTTTTAGCGGAAACACATAATGCTGCAGAAAGCGTTATTCAAGCATTTATGGGGCTTAATGCAAACATCATGGTGCAAGAATTTATTAAAGAAGCCGGTGGCAGTGATATTCGCTGTTTTGTAGTGGGTGATAAAGTCGTCGCTTCCATGAAACGCCAAGCCGAAGAAGGTGAGTTTAGATCAAACCTGCATCGAGGTGGCACAGCCGAATTAATTCGCTTAACCCCAGAAGAAAGATCTACAGCAGTAAGAGCGGCCAAAATTATGGGGCTTAATGTCTGTGGTGTGGATATGTTACGTTCTAATCATGGTCCTGTAATTATGGAAGTTAACTCCTCACCGGGGTTACAAGGGATTGAAACCGCAAGTGGTAAAGACATTGCGGAACTTATCATCCAATTTATCGAAAAACGTTTTGAATCATTAGAAACAGCAAAAGATAAATCCCGCACCCGTGGTAAAGGTTAAATAACCGTTACTAACAGCGCAAAAACAAACGCTGCAATTACATAAAGAGACAATAAGGCTGTATTTGATAATCCAGCCTTAAATGCTTTAAACTCAGCACCTAAGCCCTGTTTTATTGTTTCAGCACCCCAGACTCGTTTAAGAAAACCTTTAAAGGTTTTTTGTTCTTCGTAAAACTCCTCAGCCGCTAACAACTCCGCTAATGTTGGATAAAACACTCCACACTGCGCGCACCGCACGTCATTTTGCACCTGTACCGCACCACAAGTTTGACATTTTTTCATTTATAACCGCTCCTAAGCCTTCTTTATGATCTTTTTACCCTCACAATCACCTAGAACCTAGGTTTTTTGTGCATTTTTTGTTGATAATGATGCCAGCAATGTTATTATCTAGACACGCGTGTTTTGCAGAGCCTTTTGTACGTTCAAAGCACTTAAATATCTGGCTTTATAAATCTTTAAACACCGAGGTGACTACTTATTAAATTCAGTTTGATTATTTTACCCTCAAATAATCCAGCTTTAAATCAGGGCATAAACCAAAATACCATGAAAAGGGTTTATGCATTTTATCTTGCTCATCTTTTTTAAAAACTCTACTAGGAGCTAATTATGCTAAAACAGTACCGCCAACATGTTGAAGAACGCGCTAGCGAAGGTGTTGTGCCTAAACCACTTGATGCTGAACAAACCACTGCTTTAGTTGAATTAATTAAAAATCCTCCCCAAGGTGAAGAAGAATTTATTCTCGATCTATTAGCAAACCGAATTCCTGCGGGTGTAGATGAAGCCGCTTATGTAAAAGCCAGCTTTTTAACAGCCATAGCCAAAGGTGAAGCCTTTTCACCTATCTTAAACGCGGAAGATGCCACAGAATTATTAGGCACTATGCTAGGTGGTTATAACATAACCCCTTTGATTGATTTATTAGACAATCCAACACTTGCCCCTATTGCGGTTAAAGGCCTATCACATACTTTACTTATCTTTGATGCGTTTCATGACATCGAAGCTAAAGCTAAAGGCGGTAACATTGCTGCTCAGCAAATTATTCAATCATGGGCAGATGCAGAATGGTTTACTGTTAAACCACCGGTCGCAGACAAAACTACTGTTACAGTTTTTAAAGTGACTGGCGAAACCAATACGGATGATTTATCACCCGCACCGGATGCTTGGTCAAGACCTGATATTCCTTTACACGCCAAAGCGATGTTAAAAATACCGAGAGAAGGTATTACTAATGCGGAAGAACAAATCGAAGCATTACAAGAAAAAGGCTTCCCCGTTGCTTATGTAGGCGATGTAGTTGGTACAGGCTCTTCTCGTAAATCAGCCACTAACTCAGTGCTATGGTACATCGGTAACGACATTCCTTTTATTCCTAACAAACGCGATGGTGGTGTGTGTATCGGTGGCAAAATTGCTCCAATCTTTTTCAACACCATGGAAGACTCGGGCGCACTCCCCTTTGAATGTGATGTCACTAACCTAGCCATGGGTGATGTAATTGACATCTATGTCTATGAAGGTGTGATTAAACGCCATGACACCGATGAAGTGATTTGTAACTTTGCCTTAAAAACTGACATTATTCTTGATGAAGTTCGAGCAGGCGGCCGAATTCCGTTAATTATCGGCCGTGGTTTAACTGACAGGGCCAGAAAGTCTCTTGGCTTAGGCGCCTCTGAAGTGTTCTTAAGACCAACCACAGAAGAAGAAACCAACAAAGGCTTTACACTGGCTCAAAAAATTGTGGGCAAAGCCTGTGGGGTTAAAGGCGTGCGTCCAAATACGTATTGCGAACCTTACATGTCAACTGTGGGCTCACAAGATACGACAGGCCCTATGACCAGAGACGAGCTAAAAGACCTTGCTTGTTTAGGTTTTTCTGCTGACTTAGTAATGCAATCATTCTGTCATACCGCTGCTTATCCAAAACCAGTAGACGTGACTATGCAGCATACCCTACCCGATTTTATTATGAATCGTGGCGGTGTTTCCTTACGACCTGGTGATGGAATTATTCACTCTTGGTTAAACCGTATGTTATTACCAGATACTGTCGGTACGGGCGGTGACTCGCATACGCGTTTTCCTTTAGGTATCTCATTTCCAGCGGGTTCTGGCTTAGTGGCGTTTGCCGCTGCAACAGGGGTTATGCCTTTGGATATGCCAGAATCAGTATTAGTGCGTTTTACGGGTGAAATGCAACCGGGTATTACTTTAAGAGACATGGTTAACGCGATTCCGTATGCGGCTATTAAACGTGGCTTACTAACCATTGATAAAAAAGGTAAGAAAAATGTCTTCTCTGGCCGTATCTTAGAGATTGAAGGCTTACCTGATTTAAAAGTTGAACAAGCGTTTGAACTTTCAGATGCTTCTGCAGAACGTTCAGCAGGGGGCTGTACTATCCGTTTAAATGAAGCACCGATTCGTGAGTATTTAAACTCAAACATCACTTTATTAAAATGGATGATAGCAGAGGGTTATGGTGATGAACGCACCTTAAAACGCCGGATTAACAGCATGGAAGACTGGTTAACTAACCCAGTATTACTAGAACCAGATGCGGATGCTGAATATTTCGAGATTATTGAAATCAATATGAACGAAATCACCGAACCACTACTCGCCTGCCCTAATGACCCGGATGATATTAAGCCCTTATCTGAAGTAGCAGGCACTAAGATTGATGAAGTATTTTTAGGGTCTTGTATGACGAATATTGGTCACTTTAGAGCGGCTGGTAAATTACTTGAACAACAAAAAGGTGAGTTACCCACACGTTTATGGGTTGCTCCTCCTACAAAAATGGATCAAACCCAATTAACCGAAGAAGGCTATTACAGTACTTTTGGTAAAGCCGGTGCTAGGATGGAAATGCCTGGGTGTTCATTGTGTATGGGTAACCAAGCGCGAGTAGGTGAAAACACTACCGTTGTTTCAACATCAACGCGTAACTTCCCTAACCGTTTAGGTAATGGCGCTAATGTGTATTTATCTTCTGCTGAGCTTGCTGCTGTCTGTTCTTTATTAGGTAAAATACCATCTGTTGAAGAGTATATGGTCTATGCAGAACAAATCAGTAGTTCTGCTGAGGAATCTTATAAATACCTCAACTTTAATCAACTTTCTAACTATCAAAAGAAAGCTGACACCATAGCAACGCATTAATCGTCATCATTATGAGCGTGTGTAAATCTAAATAGTAGGTTTACACACGCCTTATTTGTAGCTCCATTCATCATAAAACTCAATAGTAGAGCTTACCCTGATTTTACACCATTATGATCCGCAAACCTCTGCCGTTTAAAGACTCCTTGTCTTACTCCAATAAGACCATGGCGTTTTATTACCAACAAATTAACAACCAGCAACTACTATTAAAAAATATTAAAGACGTATTACCCAAAAATTTAGCTGAGCAAGCTCGGCACTGCGTCATAAAAGAGAAAAAGTTATTAATCTATACTGAATCAGCCATCTGGGCATCGCAATTACGCTTTTACGAACACATGATCTTGTCAGCCATCAACCCGCTAACTAGAACCCGTATTGAAAACATGCAGACTAAAGTTTTAACAACGCCTGCACACAACAGATTTTTAAACATTAGAAAGCCAAAACTACCGTCTACAGACAAAATAAAATTATTAAAAGCCGACAGTATGGCAATAGAAGACACACAACTCAGAAACGCCCTACAAAAATTAAGCAACACACTAGAAAAACTGTCAGCCGTATCTGGCAAATGATTCAAGCTTGATTATAAATAATGGCTTGTATAATAATAGCGTATAAGGAGGAGTATTAAACTTGGCGCGGAGAGGAATATTTGTGCAGTGCTATGTTTGGTGCAATAACATGTTTGGTGCGCTTCACTATCGTTCAGCACACCCTATGTCTAGATATTCTATAATTGAGCTTTAGATTACTAGTCAGTCAATATTAATACTTACTAAATATTTTTACTGACTAAGTATTGATATTTATTAAATCTATTCTGGTAATCTTGGGGATTCAGCTGAACGCATAAACGAGATAGGAGCGTCTTGTTCATCTGTAAAAGTTACCATTTCCCATGCTTCGGTGTCTTCTAATAATGCTCTTAGCAACTTATTATTTAAACCATGACCTGATTTGTAACCGGTAAATTGTCCAATCAAGCTGTGGCCTAATAAATAAAGATCGCCAATTGCATCAAGAATTTTGTGTTTTACAAATTCATCTGCGCAACGCAAACCGTCTTCATTTAAGACTTTATCTTCATCAACCACAATCGCATTATCTAAGCTTCCACCTAAGGCTAAGTTGTTTTCTCTTAACATATCAATGTCTTTCATAAAGCCGAATGTTCGAGCACGACTTACTTCTTTAACAAAAGTTGTTGAAGAGAAGTCCATGGTAGCTGTTTTCAGATGATCTTCAAAAGCTGGGTGTTCAAAATCAATGGTAAAGGTCACTTTAAAACCGTCAAAAGGTTCAAATGCGGCCCACTTATCACCTTCTTCAACTTTGATAGGACGCTTGATGCGTATATATTGTTTTGGACAATCTTGTTCTTCTACACCCGCTGATTGCAATAAGAACACAAAAGGTCCAGCACTACCATCCATAATGGGCACTTCTGCCGCACTGACATCAATAATGGCATTATCAATACCTAAACCAGCAAACGCTGACAATAAGTGTTCGATAGTAGAAATTTTTACGTCGCCCGACACTAGCGTTGTAGATAGCACGGTTTCACCCACATTTTTTGGGGTTGCTTTAATAGTAACTGGCTCTGCTAGATCAACTCTTCGAAATATAATTCCGGAATTCGCTTCGGCAGGTTGTATAGTTAAATATACCTTTTCTCCAGTATGGAGACCTACCCCAGTGGCTCGTATCGTATTTTTTAAAGTTCTCTGTTTAATCATATATTCAATGAAGCCAATAAAGTCTAAAAGCGGAAAATTCTACCACAATACAGACAAAAAGTATTACATCGACACCTAGCAAGCTTTGCAATCAGTTAAATATGCACCAATAATCAAGCTAAAATAGGCCACATTTATATTAAAAATCAATTAATTATTACTAAGATCATAATTTGATATAGCCTGTATGACGCAAATAATGCTAGTCTACGGGTCTCTTCCTTATTTCTGCTTATATGCTTAAAAGATATTTTCGTAAAGTTAGTCAAGCTAACAAGCCTCAGCAGACTCATTTATTAAAAGATATCTATCATCAATGGGTAGCTGAACAACGCATCCAATTTGATACCACGCAATTAGAAATTCTTGAACATCTGCAAATCACACTTGATCAGCTTAATACAAAAAAGCCAGTGCCCAAACAGCAAAGTTTGTATCTGTATGGTGATGTAGGTCGTGGTAAATCAATGTTGATGCAACTGTTTTATGAGGCCTGCTCCAGCCCCCAAAAAAAGCGCTTTCACTATAGCCAGTTTATGTCGGAATTGCATGCCTACGCCCATGCAAGCGCTCAACTTAATAAAACCGAAATCATCACGGCCTATGCTAATCAATTAAACTCCGAACTACAGTTATTATTTATTGATGAGTTTTATGTCACTGATATTGCCGATGCCATGCTCTTAGAGCGATTATTTACGCGTCTATTTGAGCTAAACATCACTATTGTGATGACGTCTAATAGACATCCTAATGATCTATATCAAGGTGGTATTCAAAAAGCCCAATTTGCAAAGTTTACCGACCTACTTCAACACAACGCTAAAATCCTAACTTTAAATTCAGATAAGGATTATCGATTATCGTACTTAAAATCAGCTCAACAAGTTTTCTACTCCCCTTTAGATGCAGGTGCCGATGAGTTTATAAGACATTCTTACCATCAACTCACTGATGATGCGCCTTTAAAACCCCATAGTATAAAATCATTAGGTAGAACCATTGCTTTAACTGCTGCGTATCAAGATATTGTGCTCACTGATTTTAATGAACTCTGTGAACAGCCACTGGGCAGTTATGACTATATTGAAATGACTAAGCAATTCAAGGTGGTTATTATGGCTAACATACCTAAGTTATCTTATGAGAAGCGTAACCAAGCAAAACGCTTTATGACTTTAATTGATGCACTGTATGAACATAATGTAAAATTGATTTGTAGTGCAGAAACCCCAGTGGAAGATTTATATGTTGATGGGGATGGGGTATTTGAGTTTAAACGCACAGTATCAAGACTGATAGAAATGCAAGCTCAAAACTATTTAGATTCTGGCCACAACTAAGCGATATAACTCTACTTAAACTCAGGTAAATCAATGGTAACATTAACTACACCCGTTTGTGACTTTGGAAAAAAAGCCATAGACTTCAAATTATTAGGCGTTGATAACCGTGTTTGGACATTAGAAGACTGCATGGGTGAAAAAGGACTATTAGTCATGTTTATTTCTAATCATTGCCCTTATGTTAAAGCAGTACAACCCCGCTTAATTAGAGATACTTTCGAGTTAAAGCAATTAGGTATTAATACAGTAGCTATTATGCCAAATGATACCGTTGCTTATCCTGAAGACTCTTTTGAAAACATGCAAATCATTAGCGCCAATAACAACTACAGTTTTCCTTATTTACTTGATGAAACTCAAGAAGTTGCCCATCAATACGACGCTATCTGCACACCTGACTTTTTTGGTTATAACAATAACTATGAATTACAGTACAGAGGCCGATTAGATGCTACCGGCAGAAATGTAGACATTACCGATAGTCCTCGCGAACTATTTGAAGCCATGAAATTAGTCGCCGAAACGGGTCATGGCCCTAAGGAACAAACACCTAGCATTGGCTGTTCCATCAAATGGAAACAAGAATCTTAAGCCAACAAATTTATCATCTTAAACCACTTTAAACTTAATTAATAAACCCAAAAGAGAGTAAAAATATGTCAATTAAACGAATGGTAGATCTTGATTTATCAGGAAAAAGAGTATTAATCCGTCAAGATTTAAACGTGCCTGTTAAAAATGGTCAAGTAACCAGCGATATCAGAATTCAGGCGAGTGTTCCTACTATCGAAAAAGCCTTAGAAAAAGGCGCTGCCGTTATATTACTCTCTCACCTTGGCCGTCCTGTTGAAGGCCAATATGATGACGAATCTTCCTTAAAACCAGTTGCTGAGCGCTTAGCAAGTTTATTAGGCAAACCAGTTCGTTTGGAAAAAGATTGGATAGATGGCGTTTCTATTGCACCAGGTGAAGTGGTACTTTGTGAAAATGTGCGCTTTAACCTAGGCGAAGAAAAAAACAGTGACGAATTAGGTCAAAAAATGGCTGCTCTTTGTGACATTTTTGTAATGGATGCTTTTGGTACTGCTCATAGAGCGCAAGCCTCTACACACAGCGTTGCTAAATATGCACCTATCGCTTGTGCTGGCCCACTATTAGGCAATGAATTAGACGCATTAGGTAAAGCCCTTGAAACTCCAACTAAACCCTTAGTGGCTATTGTTGGTGGTTCTAAAGTTTCAACAAAATTAACTGTCTTAAAATCTCTTTCAGAAAAAGTTGACCAACTGATTGTAGGTGGCGGGATTGCAAATACTTTTATTGCAGCGGCGGGTTACCCAGTTGGCAAATCACTTTATGAAGCCGATTTAATAGATGAAGCCAAAGAACTTATTGCGGCTGCAAAAAAAGCCGGTTCTGACATCCCCATTCCAGTAGATGTTGTCTGTGCAAAAGAATTCTCAGAAACTGCTGCAGCCACTATCAAAAAAGTAGCTGATGTAGAAGCAGATGATCTTATTTTAGATATTGGACCTGACACTGCAAAACTTTATGCTGAGATTTTAAAATCTGCCGGCACTATTGTTTGGAATGGTCCCGTTGGTGTTTTCGAAATAGAACAATTTAGTCATGGTACGCAATCATTATCTAAAGCGATTGCTGAAAGTACTGCTTTTTCAATTGCGGGCGGTGGAGACACTTTAGCTGCTATCGACAAATACGGCATTAATGACGATGTTTCTTACACTTCTACAGGTGGTGGGGCATTTTTAGAGTTCTTAGAAGGTAAAGAATTACCTGCTGTTGCGATATTAAAGTCCAGAGGCTAAACAAGCTAAAGCGCGTAGCGTCTGCTCCTTGACCTTACGCGCTATAACTTGTACCCTGTACATGACGAATTTATTACCAGCCTGAATTATTCAGGCTGAATGCTTTTTACTTATTTAGGTTTAATAATGGCTAGAGTTACAATTGAAGATTGTTTAGAAAATGTAGAAAACCGTTTCAAATTAGTTTTGTTAGCAAGCACAAGAGCACGACAATTAAATCACGGTGCAACTGAATTTGTACCAAGAGGCAAAGATAAAGACACTGTTGTGGCTTTACGTGAAATTGCTGCTGGCCATGTAACAATTGATAACATAGCTCTTCTTCATCGTGTAGGCGAATCACACGACCATAACGCAATGTTCTAAATATCTCTGCCTATGTCGAAAATAGCCGACGAAGTTGTTACAACTCGACCACAAGACGAACTCATTGCAAAATTATGTTCGACACTGTCCGGTTATTTAGACGCAGACCAAATCAAAGATTGTGTCCGTGCTTACGAATTTGGTGCGGACGCCCATACAGGGCAATTTCGTAAAAGTGGTGAAGCTTATATCTGCCACCCTGTCTCGGTAGCCATTATTCTGGCTGAAATGCACATGGATGCCAGTGGCATCATGGCCGCAATTTTACATGATGTAATCGAAGACACACCCATCACAAAAAAAGAACTCGCAAAACAATTTAGCCAAGAAGTTGCCGACTTAGTTGATGGCGTAACTAAATTAACTAAAATCGACGGCAGATCCCAAACCCGAGCGGAAGCTCAAGCTGAAAATGTTCGTAAAATGTTTCTAGCAATGGGTAAAGACTTACGCGTCATCTTAGTCAAGCTAGCAGATCGTTTGCATAATATGCAAACTTTGGGCGTGATGCCCCCAGAAAAAAAACGGCGCATTGCTAGAGAAACCCTAGATATTTATGGTCCTATCGCCAATCGACTTGGCATGAGTAAAATACGCCATAAACTCGAAGAACTCAGCTTTCAGGCGATGTACCCTACACGTCACAAGGTACTATCACACGCGGTAAAAAAATCTCGTGGCAACCGCAGTAAAATTATCGACACCATTGAAGACACAATTAAAAACCGTATGGAGCAAGCTTCATTAAACTACGAAGTGTCTGGTAGAGAGAAAAATATCTATAGCATTTATCAAAAGATGGTTCAAAAAAAACTATCTCTGTCTGCTATATTTGATCTGTATGCTTTCCGTATTTTCTGTGACAACGTTGATACTTGTTACCGAGCCTTAGGTGTTATTCATAATCTATACAAGCCTATACCAGGGCGATTTAAAGATTATATTGCTCTTCCCAAAGCCAATGGCTACCAATCTTTACACACTATTGTTATTGGTCCATACGGCTCACCACTTGAGATTCAAATTAGAACCCATGAAATGCATCGCATGGCAGAATCAGGTATTGCCGCCCATTGGCTCTATAAATCTGATGAAGATAAATCAGAAAAATTTCAAGCGCGCGCCAATGAATGGTTAAGAGATTTATTAGAAATTCAAAAAACTGCGGGTGACTCACTTGAGTTTATTGATAACTTAAAGATCGATTTGTTTCCACAAGAAGTATTCGTGTTTACACCTAAAGGTAGCATTATTAAGATTCCGCGGGGCGCTACGATCATTGATTTTGCTTATGCTGTGCACACTGATATTGGTAATGCCTGTGTATCTGCTCGCATCGACAAACAACTTGTACCTTTACAAACCAAATTAGAAAATGGCATGACGGTAGAAATTATTACCGCCACATGGGCAAGACCCAATGCACTTTGGCTAAATTATGTGACTACCGTAAAAGCGCGGTCTAGTATTCGTAATCATCTCAAACATTTTAAACAACAAGAAGCGATTAGCTTAGGCCGACGTTTATTAGACAAAGAATTACATACTTTACATATCCAACTAGAAAGCATTGAAGAAAAACGCATTGTAGCCTTATTAAAATTAATGGAAATGTCTTCCATGGATGATTTATTAGAAGACATAGGTCTAGGCAATAAAATGCCATTTTTAATCGCCAAAAGACTCACTCAAGCGGATATCAATGCCAACATCAAGTTAGATGATGACGACAGATTACAACAACAAACACCTTTAATTATTAAAGGCACCGAGGGTATGGTCATTACCCTGGCTAAATGTTGTAGGCCTATCCCAGGCGACTCTATAATCGGCTATTTCAATCCGGGTAAAGGGATTGTAGTGCATAATCACGAATGCCGTAATCATTCTGTTATTCGCAAAAAACACACTAATTGGTTAGATGTTGAATGGTCTAAAGATGTGGTTGGTGATTTCCCTACAGAAATTCGCATTGAAATACTTAATCAACGAGGCGCTCTAGCCACTATTGCGTCGACTATTTCAAACCATGGTTCTAACATTGAAAACGTAACCGTTGTTGAGCAAGATGACAGAACTTGTGTGGATTTAATTACCCTAACCGTGAACGATCGCACCCACCTATCAAGAGTAATGAGACGTCTAAAAGAACTATCTATTGTTATAAAAATAACTCGAGTGAAAGGTTAAGCGTTTTTAACTTGTAATAATCTAAACTTTCATGGATAATACGGTTTTTTAGCCATTAGGGCTAAAACATAATGGTGATCGATTTGGTCCTCTCGCAACGATACGCTGTAAACCCCGCCAGGTCCGGAAGGAAGCAACGGTAGCAGCAGATTCGTGTGCCGGGATGTGGCTGATTCGGTTGCCGCCCACTCTCCTTCAACTTATATTCGAGCCTGCAATGAATTATCAGGTTCTCGCCAGAAAATGGCGTCCACATAATTTCAAAGAAGTCGTTGGTCAACAACATGTCGTGCAATCGTTAATTAACGCATTGCAACATAATCGATTACATCACGCCTATTTATTTACCGGAACCCGCGGTGTTGGCAAAACTACGCTTGCCAGAATTCTAGCAAAAGCCATTAACTGCGAAAATCTTCAAGACAACAATCCTTGTGATACTTGCCTTTCCTGCAGAGAAATTAACGAAGGCCGCTACCTAGATCTTATTGAAGTTGATGCTGCTTCCAGAACTAAAGTGGAAGACACCCGAGATTTATTAGATAACGCGCAATACGCACCTAATCAAGGTCGTTATAAAGTCTATATTATTGACGAAGTTCATATGCTTTCAGGGCACAGCTTTAATGCTTTATTAAAGACCCTTGAAGAACCACCAGAGCATGTGAAGTTTCTTTTAGCAACGACTGATCCACAAAAAATACCAGTCACTATCCTTTCTCGTTGCTTACAATTTAATTTAAAACAACTCTCACCGAGTCAAATTTTTTCTCAGATGGAGTTTATTCTCACTCAAGAAAAAATAGACTTTGAAGCCCCTGCCCTAAAATCTCTTTCTCGTGCTGCTGATGGCAGTATGCGTGATGGTTTAAGTTTATTAGATCAAGCGATAGTTTTTGGAAACGGTAAAGTTCAAACCAGCGAAGTTAACAATATGCTGGGCACTGTTGCTTTACAACCTATAGACGACATTTTACTGGCGCTTGCTAATAACGATGCGGTCGCTATTTTAAATAAAATTGCTGAGATTGATGACTTAAATCCAAATTTTGCCGATGTCTTACAGCAAATATTACAAGTTTTACATAGAGTCGCGTTAACTCAACATATACCCAATTTTATTGATGAAAATTTCGATAGTGAAATCATCAACACCCTAGCGACTCAATTAGCTCCAGAAGATATTCAACTCTTTTACCAAATCGGTTTAATGAGTCAAAAAGATCTTAGTCTAGCTCCAGATCCAAGAAGTGGCTTTGAAATGGTCATGTTACGCATGCTAACCTTTAAGCCGGTTAGTTTAGATCAAAAAGCGCCTCAGATATCTAGTAAGCCAGCAACTAGACCTGAAAGACAATCTCCGCCCGTCGCAGTAACAGCAAAACCAGTCACCATCCAAGCACCGAGCACACCTGAGATAACTGTTGCAACCATCATCGACGAAAAAAAAACTGAGCCTGCACCCCTAGCAACACAAACATTTGACGCTAACACTGCGTCATGGCCAGTTATGATTGCGGCTATGCGTCTTAATGGCATGACGAAAGAATTTGCCAACCATTGCGTACTTGATTCTATTAATGAACACTCATGCACTTTGATTATCAATCCTGGCCATGTCATCACTAATAAAGCGCAAGAGACATTACAAAAAGCCTTACAAAGCTATACCGGCTCTACAGGATTAAAATTAAACATTAAATCCGAAAAAACCACGCTTGAGACGCCGGCAGTACAAATCATTAGAGATCGCGAAAACCTACAACAAGCGTCTGTTAATGCAATTAATTCAGACCCCAACATTCTGTCTTTAAAATCACAATTTGATGCCCGCATATTACCCGGCACCATTGAACCAGTTATAACGAAAGAGGAAAACCAATGAAAAATGCTTTAGGCAACTTAATGCAACAAGCTCAAAAAATGCAAGAAGACCTAAAAAATGCCCAAGATGAACTAGCGTTAATGCAAGTATTAGGTGAGTCAGGGGCAGGCTTAGTATCAATAGTAATGACTGGCAAGCGTGAAGCCAGAAAGGTGACTATTGACCCCTCTCTACTTGATGATAAAGACATGCTTGAAGATCTTATTGCCGCAGCAATTAACGATGCTGTCAATAAAGTGAATAAAATGAAAAAAGAAAAAATGTCTGATGTCACTTCTGGCATTCCCCTCCCAGCAGGCTTTAAACTTCCTTTCTAATATGCAAAAAAAAGGCTTACTAGGGCAGTTAATACAGAATTTATGTTGCCTTCCTGGGGTTGGTCCAAAATCTGCCCAGCGTATTGCCTTTTACTTGTTACAACGCGACAGAAATGGTGCGCGCTTATTAGCAGATACCTTGCTGACTGCCTTAAAAAATATTGACCACTGTGAACAATGTCGCACTTTAACAGAACAAAAACTTTGCGACATTTGTAGCGATAATTCTAGATCTTCTGCTCTATTATGTATCGTTGAGAACCCATCTGATGCTTGGATTATTGACCAAGCCACCGCTTTTAAAGGCTATTATTTTATTTTGCATGGCAAACTCTCGCCGCTGGATGGCATAGGCCCAAATGAACTTGGCCTAGATAAACTAGAATCTCGTTTAGCCGAAGGTAAAATTGAAGAAATCATACTAGCTACTAATTCCACTGTAGAAGGTGAAGCAACTGCCTACTTTATTAGCGAAATTGCTAAAAAATATCAGGTTAATGCCAGTCGATTAGCACATGGGGTTCCTATGGGTGGAGAGCTAGAATTTATTGACAGTGGCACACTTTCACATGCGTTTAAAGGCCGCAAATTACTTTAAGAGAATACAATGACAACTTGCTTATTTTGCAAAATGGTTGCTGGTGAGATTAAACCTGACATCGTATATGAAGACGATAAGGTACTTGCCTTTAGAGATATCAATCCTCAAGCACCAGTGCATATTTTAATTATTCCAAAAACTCATATTCCAACCTTAAATGACTTGCAAGATACAGAGTTGGCAGGACATTTAATACAAACCGCCGCAAAATTAGCTAAAGCAGAAGGTTTAGCAGAAGACGGTTACAGAACCGTTTTTAACTGCAATGCAAAAGGTGGACAAGAAGTTTACCATTTACACCTACACCTCCTTGCTGGACGCCAAATGAACTGGCCACCGGGCTAAATAGCGCTGCCGTATAAACTCAGGAATACGCTGTTCTAGCCAATAAGTTGGCTTAAATGGCGTACCACCACTTATAAACCCCACATGCCCTCCTCCAGCAGTCACTTCTAGTTGCACGTAACTGGATAAATGCGCTTGCTGCGGTAATACCTCGGGTGTCATAAAAGGATCATCGGTAGCCTGTATGACTAAAGTGGGCACTGCGATTGATTTTAAAAACTGCCTTGAACTTGAACGCTGATAATAATCATGCACATCTTTAAAACCGTGTAACTTTGCCACGACTCTATCATCGTATTGCCAAAATGACTTTATATCTGAGACATCACCTAAATTAGCAATTTTACTTGCCTCATGCACTCGCCCCAACTTTTCTAAATACCGATGCTTTGCACTCAGATACACCTTTAATTCATCTAGCAATTTATAGCGATAGAGCTTAGAAAAACCTTTATCTAAGGTTGACGCACAGATATCTAATACTAAAGGCACAGAGACTGCGACAGCAGCAAATAAATCGGGTTTATCTTCTGATTCACCCAACCACTTTAATAAAACATTACCCCCCAAAGAAAACCCTACCATGCCAATTGGCGTATTGGGTTCTCTGGCTCTGAGTGTTTTATACAAAAAATCTAAATCTTCAGTTTCACCCGAGTGATAACAGCGCGCTGAGTGATTAAGCTCACCACTACAACCCCTAAAATTTAAAGCAACTGACCTAAAACCATCAGATAATAATTGTGCTTGTAAGCCTTTAATATAAGTGGACTGCGAACTACCCGTTAGCCCATGCAATAAAATAATAAGCGGTTGATAGGCTTCACCCAACCAATCTATATCAATGAAATCATCATCTGGTGTAATTAATCGTTCTCTGCGTAAAGGCAAGTTAACTTTAGCGTTTCTGAATAAAAACGGGTAGATCGTTTGCAGATGTGCATTCTTCAACCACCAAGCACTTTTAAATGATGATTTTATAAAAGTCGACATAAACAATACACGCTACTAAACTTTAGTTTTTATAAAAGCGCCAGCAAAACCAACTTGACGCCATGCTTCATATAAAACAATAGCCACCGTATTAGATAAATTTAAACTTCGACTTTCTGCTTGCATAGGCAAATACAAACAATGCTCTGCACCCATAGCATTTAACATATCGGCAGGAATACCCCGAGTTTCAGGACCAAAAATAAAAGCATCTCCCGCCTCAAAACTAACTTCACTAACAATACGCGTGCCTTTAGTAGTTAAACCGAAAAGTCGATTAGGTTTTTCAGTTTCAAGAAATGCTTCAAAAGAGGGGTGTACCTTAACAGCAACCCACTCGTGATAATCTAAACCCGCTCTGCGTAGTTTTTTATCATCCAATTCAAATCCTAGTGGACCAATTAAATGCAATTGTGTGCCTGTATTGGCACATAAACGGATGATATTCCCTGTGTTTGCAGGAATTTCAGGTTCAAATAAAACGATGTGAAACATAAAGATCAGCGGCCTTTTAAACTAAATATAATTCGATTTAACATAAACATTAATTGGATATAGTATTACAATCATGACTTGTATTCAGCTTTAGTTAAAACACACAGCTATTTTATTTATTAAATACACGGATAACTTATGCAATCTACTCTAAGCACAGTTGAAATTAAGCCAAAATCTACTCATAAATACTCTATTATTTGGATGCATGGCTTAGGCGCAGATGGCCATGATTTTGAAGGCATTGCCCCAGAATTGCATTTAACCGCCCAAGATAATATTCACTTTATATTTCCTAATGCGCCTATTCAACCAGTAACGATTAATGGTGGAATGGAAATGAGAGCATGGTACGATATTTTAGAACGCACACTAGAGAGAAAGGTAGATATCCAAGGTATCTATAATTCAGCCAGCTTAATTACGGATATTATTAATCAAGAATTAGCTCAGGGCATCCCAGCTAAACACATCTTATTAGCCGGATTTTCGCAAGGCGGCGTGATTGCTTTACATGCGGGCATTAATTTCACCTATCCATTAGCTGGAATTGTAGCGCTTTCAACCTACTGCCCTACTGTTAATGAATTAAAACAACCCTCTGACAAAACACCTATCTTTATGGCACATGGCATTCTTGATTCTGTTGTTGATGTTGAATCAGGAAAAGCAGTTTTCAATACCTTAACCGAATTAAATCATCCTATTGAATGGCATGACTATTTGATGGAACACTCAGTGTGTGCAGATGAGATAAAAGACATTGCGCAGTTTATAAACAAGGTACTTGTAGATTAATACCTAAAACTTAAGCAAATAAAAAAGGGTGTAATCATCACTGATTACACCCTTTTTTGTGCCGTATTTAATTATGCTTTTACCGCATTAATTATTTCATTAAACGCATCTATTTTTAATTTACCAGTTTTAACAAGATCAACACCATTATCAACTAGCATTTTTCCTAAACCTGGCGTTTTATAAACGATTAAAGATAAATAACCGACCACAGGGATAGCGACTAACGCACCAATAAAACCGTGTAAACCAATAACACCTAATAATTTAATAAGTAAGGCTATTGCATCAAGTGGTAATAAAATCAATGCGCCAAAATAAGCGATGACAAAAAATGTAAATAATACAAATACCACAAACTGAAGTAGCCTAACTAACGCAACATTAACTTTTTTCATAAATACTTTCAATTTCCTAATAACTTTAAGAGGCATTCAAATCAGTAAAAACTACTGATCACAATTAATCTTGCCCAATAGGCCGACCTTTTGAAGCGTGAAATTATACCTTAAGACATCAAAATACTTCATATTTCTTTTTAAGAAATAGCCTATAAAACACTGCTCCGGCCACAAAACCACCTAAATGCGCCCACCATGCAACGGTTACTTGCGTTTCTGTGAATAAAATTGCTGTAGTTGCGTTGTTTAATTGCCATATCACCCACAAACCTAAAAATGTAATGGCGGGAATGTTTAATAATAATGGCGGAAAAAAAACAATGACTTGCTCAAAGGGATATAAAAAAAAGTAAGCCGCTAAAACACCCGCTATGGCACCTGAAGCACCAATGACAGGTATATTTAATGTAGGGTCAAAATACCATTGTAAAAACGTCGCAAAAATACCGCAGACCAAATAGAACAATAAAAAAGGTAATCGCCCCATTCTGTCTTCAATATTATCGGCAAAAATCCACATAAACCACATATTAATGATTAGGTGCATTGGCGTGGCATGTAAAAACAAATTAGTGACAAAAGATAAATAACCATCAAAGGGCAATGCCGTTGGTAGACCTGAATATCTAGCGGGAACCATACCGTATTGGTGCAGCAAGCCAATAGACATTTGAGTGGGCATTAGTTTCATAGCGATGAATATAACCGTACACACAAACATAATTGCCCAAGTCACATAAGGCTTGGAATAACACGGCGCTGTATCTCTAATGGGTATCATAGGCTGGACCTTTTATTTATTAAAAATGGCGCCTTAAGCTTAACACCTCTCGCTTGAATAGCAATACACTGAGATTAAATCATGCCATAAGCTCAAAAGACTTATAATAGCCACCATTATTGATTTTTTTAATCCGTTTTAACGCGGATACTCCCAAGACACATGCAAGCATCCTCACCTGAAAACCCCAGCTCATTTTTAAATTTATCACTTGAAGCGCCTTTACTCAAAGCCATCAATAAAATGGGCTTTGAAACACCCACACCGGTGCAAAGCAAAGCCATACCTCTGGCTTTAGAATATAAAGACTTATTAGTTAGTGCAGAAACTGGCAGTGGAAAAACTGCGGCGTTTTTATTACCCACGATTCAAAATTTATTAAGCGTACACTCAGATGCCATTGGCACCCGCGCTTTAATATTAGCTCCAACGCGTGAACTTGCTCAACAAATCTTTAATCAATGCCAGCAGCTCATTCAATTTACAGAACTTAGAGTCGGTATTATTACGGGCGGTGATGATTTTAGACTGCAACAAAATATGTTACGCAGAAACACCGAAATCGTTATTTCTACCCCAGGTCGATTACTGGAACTAATAGAACAACAAACCCCTAACTTTACACGTCTAGAAACACTCATCTTAGATGAAGCGGATCGCATGTTAGATATGGGCTTTAGTGAGGATGTTTTATCAATTGCTAATCGCTGTAATGCCCAAAGACAAACCTTATTATTCTCAGCTACCCTAACCCACTTTGGCGTTATTAAAATGGCTGACAAACTACTCACTAACCATGAGATAGTTGCACTTAATACGCTACATGACGGTCATCGCAATATTGAGCAACAAATTATTGTTGCGGATGATATTGACCATAAACAAAAATTATTAGCCTGGTTATTACTCAATGATAAATATGACAAAGCCTTAATTTTTACTAACAGTCGTGTACAAGCAGATGCCTTACGCGGCCCGTTACGTGGCCAAAAATTACGTGTAGGCGTATTACACGGCGAGATGGACCAGAAAGATCGTAACCGTATGATGGAACTTTACCGTAGCGGTAGCGTTAATGTCATGATTGCCACAGATTTAGCCGCTAGAGGCTTAGATATTGAAGGCATCAATTTAGTGATTAACTTTGATGTACCAAGAAACGGTATTAACTACATTCATCGTATCGGCAGAACCGGTCGAGTTGATGCTTTAGGTGTTACCGTTATGTTGGTTAAAAGCACTGAATGGAATTTAATGTCGGGTATTGAACGCTTCTTAAAACAATCTTTTAAGCGTCGGACTATTAAAGAACTTGAAGGTCACTATAAAGGCCCTAAAAAGCTTAAATCATCAGGCAAAGCGGCTGGCGTTAAGAAAAAAGAAACTAAGAAAAAAGATACCACAGAAAAAGTAAAAGTAAGACTCAGAGACAAAAAGAACATTGGTAAACGCAGAACGCCAGCGACTCAAAAAACGACTGAATCAACTAGCAATCAAGCGCCTAATACTGATAAGTAGACACCACCTGAAATATACACACTGACTCTAAACACATAAAGTTATACGCCATATATTTTACGCTTACGCCAGAAAGTGGCTCTACTCATTCCCACCAGAGCAGCCGCTGGAGTCACTCTGCCGTAAGTAGTTTGTAATGCCTTTAGAATCGCCTCTTTTTCTTGCTCAGGACTAAGAGGCTGGTAATAAGAGGGTTTTACGACCTCAACTGAATTAACCGGCTTTATTTCTCTAAATTCAGGTGGCAATTCAGAACTTCTTAGTATTGAGCCCCTGCCCACTGCAAAAGCATATTCCACAACATTATGTAATTCTCTAATATTACCCGGCCAACTATAGTCCAGCAAAGTACGCATCGCTTGCGGCTCAATTTTCTCAATATGTCTAAAGTTATCGGCGTTATGTAGCTTTATAAAATGCCACAATAATAGACTAATGTCCTCTCTACGTTCGCGTAGTGGCGGCAAAAATATGGGCACGACTCTTAATCGATACATTAAATCTTCACGGAACTGGCCGTTTTTAACTTCTTCACGCAAAGATCGATGTGTAGCTGCGACAATGCGCACATCTACACTAATCGATTTGTCACCACCCACGGGAATATAATTTCTTTCTTGCAACACGCGCAGTAATTTGGCTTGTAACTCTAAAGGCAACTCAGCAACTTCATCTAAAAATAAAGTCCCGCCTTGCGCGCGATGAAACAAGCCATGATGATCTTTTATAGCACCAGTAAAAGCGCCTCTAACATGCCCAAACAGTTCACTCTCTAACAAACTACTAGATAGCGCCGCACAATTAATGGCCAAAAAAGGTGCGGATCGGCGACTACTTAAATCATGAATAGCTTTAGCGACTAACTCTTTACCAGAACCACTCTCACCTCTTACCAACACCGTCGCTGTTGTTTCAGCTGCGTTTTCAATAATCTGAAACACCGCCTGCATAGCAGGTGAACGACTGATTAAACCTTGAAAACTTTCACCCTTAGACTCTATCGGTGCCGACTGAAAAGTCTTATGTGCATTTTTAGTTAACCGAACCAGAAAGCCACTTATTCCGCCAGCCGACGCATTAATAACTTGAACAAATTGATACAACTCAGCAACGTTACCGGCTAATTTTATGGCGCTATGAATTTGGGGGGTATTATTTAGAGTAGTATGAATTGCAAAATCGGCTGGACAAATCTGACCTAGGATATCGATTGCATTAACACTTGTTAACTGCTCAGCACCAACACTCCAAAATAAGACGCGTTGCTGAGCATCGAGAATATAAAATGCTTCGTTATCAAACAATGTTAAAAACTGTCCTAAAACTGCTGACTCTGAATTATTTTTGAGCCAAGACACTAAAAGATCGTTTGATAAAGAAGCAGATATTACTGGGTTCATTCACTATTTGAAGGCATGTCATTAATTGTTTAAACAATACATGAAAGCTTTCTATAAACCAACTTAATTACTTAGCGCTACGCAAAAACCACGCACCTAAAGCTACAAAACCACCGACTAACAGCACCATTAAAATAGGATGATCATAAAAAGTCTCAACAATACCACCCACGCCTTGCGCTGTTTTTTGATAATACGGTCCCATACATTCCTCCTCTAAACCAAATCGACTAACATTAATCCCGTTAAATAACAGAATTACCCATTCTAAATTTACCCTAAAAATACTCTTTGTCTAGGGTAGAGACGACTCAATTATAAAATAACACGCATAAAAAAACCCCTTGTGAGGAATGATTCATTCACTCATCAAGAGGCTTTATTTAAGGGTAATACCTAAGTAATATTAAGGCGCGTAATGTGTTTCAATATAACGTTGCACGATTTCTTGAAATTCTTCCGCGATTTTATCGCCTTTAAGAGTTACCGTTTTCTCACCATCTTCGTAAACGGGTGCAACAGGAGATTCGCCAGTACCCGGTAAACTAATACCAATATTCGCATTCTTACTTTCACCAGGACCGTTAACCACACAACCCATTACTGCAACTTCCATCGTTTCTACACCTGGATATTGCGTACGCCATACTGGCATTTGATCACGTAAATACGTTTGAATGTCCATCGCTAACTTTTGGAAATAATCACTGGTGGTACGACCACAACCCGGGCATGAAATAACCATCGGTGTAAATGATCTAAAGCCCATGGTTTGTAAAATTTCTTGACCAACCACCACTTCTTGAGTTCTTGCTCCACCTGGCTCAGGTGTTAAAGAAATACGAATCGTATCGCCAATGCCTTGTTGCATTAATACAGATAAAGCTGCTGCAGATGACACGATACCTTTAGAGCCCATTCCTGCCTCAGTTAAACCTAAATGTAAGGCATAATCGCAACGGCTCGATAAATCTTGGTAGATATTAATCAACTCTTGTACATTACTAATTTTGCAAGAAAGGATGATTTTATCTTTACCTAAGCCTAATTCTTCAGCTTTAGCAGCGCTTTCTAAAGCAGATAACACAATTGCTTTACGCGTTACAGCCGCTAAAGGTTCTGGATGTGCTAAGGCTCTGTTTTCATCTAATAAACGTGTTAAAACAGCCTGATCCAAACTACCACCGTTAACACCGATACGTACAGGTTTGTTATATTTAACGGCAAATTCAATCATTTGTTGAAACTGTGGATCACGGCTTTTACCACGACCCACATTACCTGGATTGATACGATATTTATCTAAAGCCGCCGCACAATCAGGGTATTTTTCTAATAATTTATGACCATTAAAATGAAAGTCACCAACTATCGGTACTGTACAACCTTGCTGGTTTAATTTATTACGAATTTCTGCAACCGCTTTAGCCGCTTCTTCTGAATTGACCGTAATTCGAACCATTTCAGAGCCAGCATTGGCGAGTTCAATAATTTGATTAACCGTCGCAGATACATTAACAGTATCTGTATTAGTCATAGACTGTACAACGATAGGAGCGCCGCCGCCGACCTTAACATCGCCGACTAAAACTTGATGAGTTATTTTTCTAAGGCTAATTGACATGATCTGAATCTTTTAAAAGTTGCAATTGCGAAAATTATACGCCATACGGTCTATTGAGCAGAGTTAAATCGTCTATTTTATAGACTCTATAGCTAACTCTTGGCTCGCAGCCTGCATAGCTTGTTTAATAGCCTTTACAGCTACCTGATTTAACTGCCCTATTCTATTATGTTGCTGACATAATGCGCCTCTAAAACCCAGATAGTCTGGATGATAAGCTATCAATTCAGGAATGTCCGTTAACCTCAAAGAACCTGCCAAACCACAGAGCAACTTAAGTGCTTTAGCTTGAGACACGAAGGTTGCAATCTGCTCTACCGTCATCACCTGGGTTAATGAACCATCTTTTTTGTCCATGGTATCTAGCATCACACCGACAAAGCCAGAAGCTTTTAACGTTAACATAATAGTTAAATCTGGCTGAGTATCGGCAAATAACACGGCGATGAGCGCCTGCTTTTGTGACGCTAATGTACTTAGTTTCTTAAGCGTGCCTGTCCAATCATCACCAGGAAAAAAGCCGATTTTTATGTAATCAACCCCCGTTTCGGCCATCAACTGCACTGCATTAAAAATTAACTCGGGCTGCATAGGCAAATCGCCTATAGTTGCGCTAACTGGCGTACGCCCAGCAATAGCAGCAACTATCTGTTTAATATCTACCAGCTCTAACGCGCCTAACGCACCTAAAGCAGGCTGCTTAAGATCAATAATATCAACTTCAGAGTTCAATACTAATAAAGCTTCTTCTACGCTATTTACGCTAGCCAACATACCTGTCACGCTGAACTCCCTGCTTTATGTTGAGCTATTTTGGCCATCAACCACTCCCAAGCCTCCCATTCTTTAGGTCCAGCTGTTTTTTCTAAGGCTAGTCGTAAATAATCAATCTCGGCGTCTATTTTTTCTATAGGTAACCACGCCAAGCGACTTATTAAGATAGCAGCTTCCAAGACCGAATGTTGTGCACGATTGAATCCCTTAAAGGGCGCATGATTGACGCTATGTATGGCCTTACAAACTATGCGAGGACGAAGACTATCGTCTTCTATGCTGATGACTTCAAGTTCAGCATGAGCTAAAGCGCACACTAACACCTGTCCGTTGATTTTTTCTGCCTTAGTGCATGGCCATTCACGCCGTCCTGTTAAACAACCAGCAAAAACCCGCACATCATCACTGTAATTAAGTACCGCAACTTTAGTTTCAAGTAAATTATCAAGAGTCGTTGAAGGTTTAAATGGCAAGATAATGAAATTATCACCCTCTATATGCACGCCCATAGGTGCAATATGCGTCACGCCCAAGCTGTTCTGCGTGGTCACTAAGGTTTCTTGAATCATAGTTCGTTAATCTTTTAAATTAGCCGAGTGTAAACCGCATTCTTTTTTAGAACCTGACTCCCACCACCATCGCCCAACTCTTTCATGCTGATTGGGTAACACCGCCCGAGTACAAGGTTCACAGCCTATACTTATATAGCCTTTTTCATGTAGCTCGTTATAAGGAACTTGATGGGCTTCAATATAATCCCAGACTTGAGCTGAGCTCCAATTTAATAGCGGATTAAATTTAACGAGTGTTCGATCCGCACCAGAAAAGGCGCTGTCTATTTGTACTTCTGGAATATCTTGTCGCGTATCCAAACTTTGATCTTTACGCTGACCGGTAATCCAAGCATCAACTTGGGCTAGCTTACGCTTTAAAGGTTCGACTTTTCGAATACCACAACATTGCTGATGACCGTCTTCATAAAAGCTAAACAAGCCTTTATCTTTTACAAAACCGTCCAGCACGTCTCTATCGGGCGTTAATAATTCAATGTCTATTTGGTAATGCTTGCGAACTTTTTCTATATAGCGATAAGTTTCTGGATGCAAGCGTCCGGTATCTAAAGAAAACACAGATACGTTTTTGCTGATTTTTAAAGCCATATCAATCAGCACTACATCTTCTGCACCGCTAAAAGAAATAGCGATATTATCGAATTGCTCTAAGGCTTTCTTTAAAATGATGCGAGGATTTTTATCGGCTAATTCACTTTGCAAAGACTGTATGTTGAACGAGGTCATGGGCTTGTTTGTTTTTAAAAGTTGTATGGAGTCAATAAGGGTAGGTAAATCACCTTATATTTTAGTGCTGTGCAAAATATTGAGCCAAGAAATCATCAAAAGGAATCTGTGGTTTACTTTCTATATCATGCTGCTTAATCAATGAAGCTTTAGCTATTTCGTCAAACTGATCAGATAAGATTTTATCTAACTGGTTATGCTTAAAATACTGCTCATGCTCCTTAGATTTACTTAAAGCAAAGCGACTAAAAGGCTGTCCAGTTTGCGTCATGCCTTCTAATATTCTTGCTGAAGCAGTGAGTTGTGGATTGTTGACTAAGGTAATCTGCTGCTCTAAAGCTGCACTATATGGTTTATGAACAGCCTCGTTATCGAGAATATTACAAACGGGGCGCATCGACTCTAAAATTTCCATCGCCCAATCCTGCAAGCCTATAGTCTGATCAGCTCGTTGCAGTTGCAGCCCCGGCTTTCTACCCTCATTAGCAACCGCTAACTGATTAGCATTATTAATCTGATGATCTTGATCTGAATTACTGGGGCTGTCTTTTAGCAAACAAGTCAATAAAAGTGCCTCTATAAAACGAGCTTTGCCTATGTCTATACCAATCGGATTGAATAAATCCAAATCTAAAGAACGCATCTCAATGTAACGCACGCCTCGACGGCTCAAGGCTAAGGTTGGTTTTTCACCGGAATTAATGATTTGCTTAGGACGAATCGTGCTATAAAACTCATTTTCAATTTGCAGAACATTACTATTAAGCTGGCGATATTCACCCGCTACCGCGATACCAATCTTTTCATAATCTGGATAGGGCGTAGCAATAGCATCACCTAAGCTTTTCACATAACCCGACAAGGAGTTGTAATCAATTTTTAGATCAGCTTGGTTTTTACTTTTATAACCTATATCACTCATACGTAATGAGGTTGCATAAGGATGATAAAGCGTACCGTTATCGAATTCTTCAAATTGCCGCATTAATTCTGGACGACTTTTAAAGAAGTTTTTACAAATAGCTGGAGACGCGCCAAATAAATATAGGATTAACCAGCCTAAACGCTGAAAGTTTCTGATTAAACCAAAGTAAGCTTCTGAGGTAAACGCTTCCACACTAAGCTGACTGCGCTCTTGTCGATGTAACTCAAGTAACAACGACTCGGGTACGGAGTAATTAAAATGAATACCTGCAATGGCCTGCATAGTTCTGCCATAGCGGTGCCATAAACCGTGCCTATAGACATGCTTCATACGCCCTATATTAGAGGAACCATATTCAGCAATGGGTATGCTTTCATCTCCATCGATACCACAGGGCATACTGGCATTCAGCAACATTTCATGATCTAAATGCTCATAAACATATTGATGCACCTGATGTAAGGTCGTCAAGGTGTCTTGAATATCCGCAAACGGAGGCGTAATCAGCTCAATCAATGCTTCTGAATAATCGGTCGTTATGGTCGGATGCGTTAGCGCAGAACCTAAAGCTAGAGGATGAGGTGCTTGGGAAATTAATCCATCATTAGCAATACGTAGACTTTCTTTTTCTATGCCTTTAAGGCCGCCGCAAAGCAAGGTCTGCTGATCATTAGCTAGAATTTGTGCTAGGCGAGGCGTAAGCTGATTGTTAAATTGAGTCATAGAATGGGCTAGTGTTCCCTGCTGTCCTGTATAATCGCGGTATTATAGAGGGTTTAACTCTTTGAAGAAATATTATCGTAGCGAGGCAGTGGTAGTGGACAAGAAGCCCCTAGAAATACTTAAGGCTGTTTTTGGTTATGATAGTTTTCGTGGCCAACAACAAGAAATTATTCAACAGCTTTTAACTGGCCAAGATGCCCTAGTATTAATGCCTACCGGTGGAGGCAAATCATTATGCTACCAGATACCTTCCTTAATACTCCCTGGCGTGGGTATTGTTATTTCTCCGCTCATTGCTTTAATGCAAGATCAGGTCAGTGCCTTACTACAACTAGGTGTTAAAGCGGCTTTTTTAAACTCCACTCTTTCATCAGAAGCAACCAGACGAATTGAACAACAGCTACTTAATAATGAACTTGATTTACTTTATATCGCCCCCGAAAGATTAACAGCATCACGCACCGCCACCTTATTTTCACGCATACAAATTGCCTTGTTTGCCATTGATGAAGCGCATTGTGTCTCGCAATGGGGGCATGATTTTAGGAGTGATTATTTACAGCTCTCAATGCTGCATGAACAATATCCTAGCATTCCACGAATTGCCTTAACGGCCACTGCTGACGAAAAAACTCGCCAAGAAATTATTCTGCGCCTACAACTAGAACAAGCCCCACTTTATCTAAGTGGCTTTGACCGCCCCAATATTCGTTACCGTATTGTTCAGAAACAAAATGCAAGACAGCAGTTAATCGCGTTTATTCAAGCCGAACATAGCGGCGATGCCGGTATCGTTTATTGCTTATCACGTAAAAAAGTCGATGAAACGGCGGAATGGCTAAGATCCAAAGGCATTAAAGCTTTAGCGTATCACGCAGGTATGCCCAGTGATTTACGGGCTTTGCATCAACACCGCTTTCTAATGGAAGACAGTTTAGTCATCGTGGCTACTATTGCCTTTGGTATGGGTATCGATAAACCCAACGTGCGTTTTGTGGCGCATTTGGATTTACCTAAAAGTGTTGAGGCTTATTATCAAGAAACCGGCAGAGCGGGCCGAGATGGCTTAGCCGCGAATGCTTGGATGGCCTATGGTTTACAAGATGTCATCACCTTGCGACGTATGTTGGCGGATTCTAATGCTGATGCCGCCCATAAACGCTTAGAACTGCATAAACTTGACGCTATGCTGGCACTCTGCGAACAAGTCCATTGCCGACGACAAGCTTTATTAGAGTATTTCGGCGATCATCTTGAGCAGGCTTGTAATAATTGCGACACCTGTTTAGAAACGGTTGAAACGTGGGATGGCACCTTGGTTGCACAACAAGCACTCTCGTGTATCTACCGTACCGGCCAACGCTTTGGCGTAGGTTATCTCATTGAAGTTTTACGAGGCAAAGCCACCGAACGAATTATAAATGCGGCCCATGACAAACAATCTACCTTTGGTATCGGCAAAGATCTTGATGAGCAGCAATGGTCTTCTGTATTTAGACAATTAGTCGCAAGAGGCTTGGTGGCTGTCAATTTTGAACATTTTGGCATATTGCAGTTGACCGATAGCTGCCGCCCGATATTGCGTGGCGAACAACAACTGATCTTGCGCAAAGATATCAAACCCGAGAAAAGTAAATTAGGTAAGAAAACTTCAAGCCGATTTACACACGCCACCAGCAATACCGAACTTTGGGATGCTCTGCGCGCCAAGCGCCGTGAAATTGCTGACGAGCAAGATATACCACCTTATCTAATTTTTCATGATGCAACGCTAATGGCCATGCTTGAAACTAAGCCTGCCAACCATCAACAATTGGCCTTAATATCAGGTGTCGGTGTACGCAAACTAGAGCTTTACGGCGAGCAATTTTTAGCCGTTATCAGCAACCATACTAGTAATACTACTGTGATAGCCGATACGGTCACAGAATCAGTCAACTTGTTCAGATTAGGTTACAACGTAGCCCAAGTCGCTCAAAAAAGAGCACTTAAAGAAGAAACAATTTATAACCATCTCTCACAAGCACTAGAACAAGGCCTGTTAAAATTAGAAGAGGTTGTCGACTTGCCAAAAAAGGAGATTAAACAGATAGAAGACGTGCTGCTCAGTTTGCCTGAAGAACAACGAAATTCACTTAAACCGGCTTATGAAGCTTTCGATGGACAATATAGTTATGGTGTCTTGCGTTGTGTTAGAGCGGCGATGTTGGGTTAGAGCCTTATTAATTTTGATAGCTCATCATTCTTCGGCTATAGATTTTAGCATAGCCGAAGAACTTAACTATTTAGTAACCTAATATTTATTTCTTCAGTAACTTACTACGGACAAGATCAACTAATTTCATTGCAAAATCTAGCAATAGCTTACGTTTAACTACAACCGCATAACCCAACAAACCTAATAATAAGCCATCGAATAAGCGAGAAAATGCCGATGGTGCTTGTTGCTGGGCGGCAATAGCAGCCGCTGCTTCTGAAGCTTTAACAGGTGCAATTTGCACCGCGACTTTAGAGGGCTTAAATTCAGCTTTTAAATCTGGCAAACCTAAACTACCCCAGGCATCATAATCTTGCCAAATCGGGTATTTACCCTGCCATAAAGACTTGGAAAAATACGGTGCCAAACTCATGCCGTGTGCAGTTGGAATACCTCTGTCATCTACAAAACCTTTGTAAACCACTAGACTAATATCGCCGCCTTCGCCATGTCCATCGGTGGTAAATGATTTTTCAACGTGATCATGAAACATCCAGATACCTTGACCAAAACTATTTAAACCATCATCCACACCGCTCAAGGACAGATCAATACGCTGGGCAGGAACCATGCCATGGACATCACGTTGTATATAAGAGCCAGGGCCGTTATCAACACCATCGTAATGAGTTATGGTCGGTTTATGACCATGAATGTGCATCGCTAATGATTCGGTATGACCATTTAAAACCCGAAGCTTAACTTGTTGATTCTCTTCCATGTGTATCAACGATTCCCTTAAAGTATAAGGAAAAGATCGACCATTAAGCATGAAATAATCATCCGTAGCATCGGTGGTGTCATACTCGGTATTCATGTGTTTAGCAACCAACCGTGGATCATTGGCTGAGCGGGCGACTAGCTCATGTAACTCTTTATCCGCTGATTGATAATGCAAATCATATTCTCTGGCGTATTTTTCAAGCACAGCCACAGAAGGATGACGAACTTGACCTGCGCCTACGTTTAAAGTTTGCACCCAGTTATTAGGACGATTTTCTTCAACGACGAAAATACCCTGCAAGCCCATAGGAATATGGGTATGCGGCTGTACATGGCAATGATAATACATGGTGCCAGGTTGCCTAGGCTTAATGACATAGGTTTTGCTTTGGCCAGGCATTGTATCCATATTACTGGTTTGCGCTACGCCATCATTACCTGTACCACCATGATCCATAAAAGGATGATCGATACCATGCAAATGAATAGAATGCGGTAAGTAATGCGTATTTTCTAAAATGATCCAAACTACATCATCTTGCTCAACTCGAATAACAGGAGACGGCACCCGTAACAAAGGATTGGCTTCCAGCTCATATAAACTTTTAGTCGACATGTCTCGCGTTTTAGGGGCATACACCCAAAAAGTCGGCTGTATACCTGGAGCAATATCAAAAGTCGTGGTCGGATCTTTCATGTCAGGCGTATGGCCATTAAGCTCCACGACTTCTAGCTTAATAACAATTTTGTCCGGATCACCATCGCCGTCGATATCGTCTGATACGGTTACCGCATCGGCCGCTAACTGCGTTTGCATTAAGGTATCCATAGAAATGCCATTGGTGCCTTTAACAAAAGCGGCAATATCTGCTGGATTATCCGGATTACAAAGCTTAGATTCTTGTATGGCTACACCATCAATCGTTTGTGCTTTACGCCAAGCAGGATCAGTAAATTCAGAACAAACCTCTTCCACCGGCCCAGTATCAACTTTGATGGTAGGAGGCAAGTCAGTAGCCGCCTGACTTGCCGTGTGTATCAACAGCAGTGCAGTAGCACCGACATAGGTAATAAATTTCTTACGCATACAACTTCCTCAGAAAACATTCGATTGAGAATGAGACGCCGCCAGAGCGGATTATTTATTAATTTTTGCTATTTTAACGCAATAGTTTACTTAAGTCTTTTATGAACGTTAAAAGCATAATTCGATATAGTCATACATCGCATAGTAATACTCCCTTGCTTGGCTTATTTTCTGTACTCAAGCGAGACACACAGCAACAGCGAGCTTTACCAATGTCTGCGGTTTTGAGATTATAGTCAGCATCGACTTAGTGATTAAGGGTATTCGACCGTTGTCGCTTTGATGCTTCAAGGTTATACACTATGGCTAAGACTACCTTATGACTTAAACATAATTCTAAATCGTGAAAAATCAAGCTCCTCAATATTTAGTCGGTATCGACTTAGGCACCACCCACACCGTAGTCGCTTATGCCAGCACTGAAAAATCAGCCACTGATATCCAGTTGTTTCATATTGAACAACTGATTGCGCTAGGCGAAGTAGCTGCCCAACCCTTGCTTCCCTCAGTACGTTATCATCCTGCACCCGACGAATTATCAGCCGCTGATGTAGCATTTCCTAGCTACCATCAAGATAGCGAAATAATCGGTGATACACCTATCATTGGGCTAGCCGCACGCTTATTAGGCGCGAAAAGCAAGGGTCGTTTTGTGACTAGCGCTAAAAGTTGGTTATCACATCCTTCTATCGACCACAGTGCAGACATTTTACCTTGGGGCAGCCCAGATGATGTCAGCAAGGTATCACCTATTGCCGCTAGCGCTAGTTATTTAGCGCATATTCGCACGGTTTGGGGACATCAATTTCCAAACGCGCCTTTAGAGCAGCAAACACTAGTCATTACTGTACCCGCTTCTTTTGATGAATCAGCTAGATCATTAACACTAGAAGCAGCGCGTATGGCTGGACTCCACCAAGTTCGCTTATTAGAAGAGCCGCAAGCCGTTTGTTATGACTGGCTAAAGCGTAATAGCAACAACATTAATGAAGCCTTATCCCAAGTCCATTTATTATTAGTTTGCGACGTAGGTGGCGGCACTACTGATTTAACCCTCATTAAAGTAGAGCCAGGCAAGCATGAGCCCAAACTAACCCGCATCGGTGTTGGCGATCATTTAATGTTGGGCGGCGATAATATCGATCTTGCCCTCGCACATTTGGCCGAACAACGCTTAATTAATGGTGAACAACGTTTATCAGCCGCAGATTTATCACAATTATTAGAGCAGTGTCGTTGTGCCAAAGAACGGTTATTAGCTGAAGATGCTCCAGAACAAATGGCCGTAACCTTACTAGGAGGAGGTTCCAAACTGATAGGGGGCTCACGCTCAGTCATATTAACTCGAGACGAAGTTAGAAGTATTGCCTTAGATGGCTTTTTCCCTTTATCCACACTAGACGATCTGCCTGACAGGAAACGCAGTGGCGTTGTTGAGTTTGGCTTGCCCTATGCAGCAGAACCTGCGATCAGCAAACATATCGCTGCGTTTTTAAAACTGCATGCCGCAGCCGCTAATGAAGCCTTAAAAGGTGAAGGTAGAGTACCCGATGCTTTACTACTTAACGGCGGTGTATTTCGAAGCCAGCCTATTACCCAACGTCTTATACAGTTATTAAATTCTTGGAGTACAAAACCGCCCGTTTTACTGGAAAATAAGCACCCAGAACTAGCTGTCGCTTTCGGTGCCGTTAGTTATGCTATGGCTAGACGTGATAAACAACTCAAAATAGGTGGGGGTAGCGCTCGAAGTTATTTTCTAATCATTGATACCGATCATAGCGCGAACCAACAAGGTATTTGTATATTACCCAAAGGCAGTGAAGAAGGCGAAGAAGTCATCTTAAAAGATCGGCATTTTGCTTTGCGCTTAGGCATCCCAGTACGCTTCCATCTTGCCTCTATCAGTAGTGATGCCGTCTTTAAAGCAGGCGACATTACTGACATCAGTGATTTGTTTCACTCCTTACCGCCACTGGCCGTAGCGTTTGAAGGCGATAGCAGCACACAAGAGACTGAAGTCATTGTGCAATTAGCCGTCACGCAAACGGAAGTCGGTACGCTTAAAATACAATGTGTTGCCGTTAATAACCATGAACAACGCTGGGATGTAGAATTTCAAATTCGCAAGCAAGTCCGCGCACGCTTATCTCAAGACACCAGCCTCCCCCCACAATTTGATGCAGCCGTTACCCGAATACAAAGTATTTTTGGCTCAAAATCCAAAGACATAGCTCCTAAAGCCGTCAAGAATCTTAGGGCTGATCTAGAAAAACAACTAGGCTGCCCTCGCACAGAATGGGATACGCCATTACTTAGAGGACTATTTGCCAGCTTACTAGAAGGTTCAAAATATCGTAGGCGCTCAGAAAGCCACGAACGTATCTGGTTAAGTCTAGCAGGATTTTGTTTGCGGCCAGGCTTTGGCTTTCCCTTAGATGACTGGCGTGTAGAACAACTTTGGAAAACCTATAGCCAAAATATACAATTTGTTAATGACACCCAAAACTGGACAGAATGGTGGACGCTCTGGCGACGAATTGCCGGTGGTCTATCAAGCTCTGCGCAAGAACAAATATTTACCGATATCACTAAATTCATCAACCCCGCTGCCGCCAGACAAGCAGGTGTTGCCAAGCTTATTAAAAATCGTGGCTATGATGATATGGTGCGTCTCGCTGCCGTCTTAGAACGCTTACCCATCGATAAAAAAATACAACTAGGCGAATGGTTATTAAAGCGCTTACAAAAAGCAGGGGAACCCAACCAAACTTGGTGGGCTGTTGGTCGTATTGGGGCTAGACAGCCTTTTCATGGCAGCAACCATAATGTCATTCCCGCAGACAAAGTTGCACACTGGTTAACTCAAATGCTATCTGTCGATTGGAAAAAAATACCTCAAGCTGGATTCGCTGCTACGCTAATTGCTCGCCTAAGTGGTGATAGAGCGCGAGATATTGATGATGAACTACGCCAAGACATCGTCACCAAACTCAAATTCAGTAAAGCACCAGCTTCATGGATAGAAATGCTAGAACAGGTTAAACAACTCGATGAAAAAGAAGAACAGTTAATTTTTGGCGAAGCCTTGCCGCCAGGCCTAAAGCTCATTGATTTGCCTTAAAATTAATTATAGTGACTATTCTGCAAGTATTGTCGTTGTTTGGCATGGCTATTTTCTCAAACAGTCCGGTCGTGTATGATGTAAAGCATTAAAGATTGACTTATCGCTGCACAAGCACTTAGGCAACTAACTTTACAAAGTCACACCTACATAGCCCCTAGCTCATGAAGATACTAAACATTCATTTCAAAAACATCAATTCACTGGAAGGTGAACATAGCGTCGACTTTGAAATAGCCCCTTTTATCGACACCGGTGTTTTTGCGATTACGGGACCGAATGGCTCAGGAAAATCCAGTATCTTAGATGTCATTACCTTAGCTTTATATGGAGAGACATTTCGGTTTAATCGTCCTGCAGATCATGTTATGACTCAACATACCAGCGACTGTTTTGCGGTGATTGAGTTTTCCTTAGATGGCGAAAAATACCGTTCTACTTGGTCTGCTAGACGAGCAGCAGATGATGCTAACCATGCATTATTGCCCATTGAAATGAGTTTATCTCGCATCTCCGATGGCAAAATATTAGCCCAAACGCCGCAACAGGTCTGCACTCAAGTAGCCGATATTACCGGCATGAATTTTCGTAGCTTTACCCGCTCAATCTTATTAGCTCAAGGTGATTTTTCTGCTTTTCTTAACGCTCTAGACAATGAGCGCATGGATATATTAGAAAGAATCATTGGCAGCGATATTTATGCCGATTATAAAAAAGAGTTGTTTGATAATGCCGAGAAAGCCCAAAAGACCTTAGATCGCTTAAAACAAGAGCTAGACAGCATTGCTTTTATGGATGCCGACAAGCTCAGCGCTTGTGAACAAGATTTAAATGATTTCAATGAGCAACTCACTGAGTTACAAGAAGATCAACAACACACGAAGCTGCAACATGAGCAATTGACGGCTATAACTACGCTGCAAATGAGCATAAGCGATCAAGAAAATGACCTGCAAACAGCTCATATCCAACTAGCCGATCTACAACTAAACCTTACGAAGCTTAGCGCGGGTCAAGATGCTTTACTCTTTAAAGACGACATTAATGCTATTGCAGAAAAAGAAAGGTTCATTCAAGAAGGTCAAGTCAGCTTAAATAATTTCCAGCTCGAACTTAGCCAGCTTAAAACTCAACTAGGTTCTGAACAAACAGCACCTGAAGGAATAACCTATCGGTCGCTCAATGAGCAACAGCAGGCTTTAGATAATGCAAAAGCACAACTAAACCAAACCGACTTAACGATTCAAGCCGAAACCACACAATGGCAATCTTTATCAGAACAATATGGCGATAAACAGGCAACACTGGCTCAATTAGCACATTGGCTGCAAGACCATGCGCTAGATGAATGCTTATTGACTGACTTTCCTGAGCTAGGTGTATTAAAGAAATGTCGTGCAGAATTATTAGAAACCGGCAAAAAACAATCATCATTTGGTAAACATTCTAAAAAAGCACTCACAACATTCAAGAACAATACAACCGCTTTAGCTGTAGAACGACAAAAACTAGCTGAACTCAATCAAAAAATACCTTTAGAAGAACAAGAGCTTATTGATTTAGCTCAAGGCCATAGCACCGATGACCTTGATGCCGTACGTTTAGAGCAATTAGAGCGCGTTAAGAACTTACAACAGCTCTATCAATTAGCCCAAAAACATCAAAAACTAACAACAGGCGGCAGTTTTTTCTCATTATTTAAAGCCAGAGAACAACCTGATTTTGATATTGAAGTCTTGACCATTGAGCTCGAGCGTTTAAGACTTGAAATGCTACGTGAAGCCAACATTAAAAAAGTGCTTGAAGACGCTATAGCCAATGAAGCCTTATTGAAGAAAATGGCCCCTTCACGAGTGCATTTAATTGATGGAAAACCCTGTGCTCTTTGTGGCGCGCTGCAACATCCTTATGCCAAATTTCCGCCCACGCCTAGCAACTCCAAACAAGCATTAATTGATCAAAAAGCTAAAGTTCGAGCTTTAACAGAAAAAATAAGTACGGCCGATAGCCATATCAACATTGCTCAAAAACAAGTAGAAAGAAATTCTTCTCGAAATACGCAACGCCAACAAATTAGAGCAGAATGGTTAAACCTATGTAATCGACTTAATGTTGCAAGCCCTGATCTTGATATTACTAAATTAGCCTTAATGCAGGAACTCATACAAAAAGAAAACGATGAGCTTACCAATACCGTACATTTCCTCAAACGCTATCGCAATAAACAAGCTGATATCAAAAAAGCTAAGACATTATTGGCTAATTGCACCGCGACTATTGATCAACTACAAATAAGTATTGAACATCTAGGCTCCAATAATGAAGGTTTAACTCAGGAACAATTAGATTTGGCTTCTGCCCTAAATGCTTATCAAGAGCAAGAGCGACAACTGGCGGACCAGGTGCTCACACAACTCAATGTACTGGGTGAAAAAATGCCCACTTATGGCCAAGAAGATGCCTTATTCGATAAACTTAATGTGCGTAGACAAGACTATCATGGCTATGCTTTCCGCCATAAAAGCTTAATAGAAGAATTAGCATCACTAGAAGCCAAGCAAACTGCTTGCCAAGCTGAAGTTTTACGTTGTAATGAACTATCCACAATCTATACAGAACAACTGCAAAAAGAAGAATTAATTAGCCTACATTTAGCTTTAATCGAAAAACAAAAGTTAATTGCCGATAAAGAACAAGCGCTGACTATACTCACTCAAGAAATCGCTGATTTGCAGCGTAGTCTACAAGAAAAATTACCCACGACATCATTTACTAGCGTGCAGGAAATTAGCGACATACTGTCAATAATAGCCAACCAAGCTGATCTTGAACATACTAAAGCAGCATTAGAGCAACACATTGATAACTTTAATCGTACGCTAGCAGACGATCAAAACCTATTAGCGACCGAACTGGCTAACATAGATTCATCATTAAGCTTGGAAGACTTAAACGCTCAACTAAAAAGCATTAACGAAAAAACAGAGATCGCCGAGATGGAAGTTTTGCATCTGCAAAAACGACTTCAAGATCAACAAGCTTTGCAACAACACTTTGAATCACTATCCTTGCAATGGCAACAACAAACCGCCATTTCTCAGCCCTATTTTGCTGAAGTTGCTTTGTTCGCCACTGAAAATAATGGCATGGCCTTTAGGCGTCGAGTTCAACAACGCATAGCTGATCAATTATTATTGCAAACTAATGCCTTATTAGAAAAGATCAGCGGCCGCTATTATTTACGTAAAGGCCACAGTGAACAAGGTTTAGCCTTAGAAATTGAAGATACTTATCAAGCTAATGTTCGCCGCTTACCTAAGTCCTTATCGGGCGGAGAAAGCTTTATCGTCAGTTTAGCCTTAGCACTCGGACTTTCTGAATTGGCCAATAACGGCCGCTCAGTCGAGTCTTTATTTCTTGATGAAGGCTTTGGTAATTTAGATGCCGAATCGCTTTATACCGTGATTAGTACCCTAGAAAGCTTACAGACCCACGGTAAAACCGTCGGCGTTATTTCTCATGTCGAAGCAGTACAAAAACGTATTAAAGCTCAACTACAAGTCGTTAAAAAAGCTAACGGCATGGGAGAGCTTAGAAAAGCGTCCTAGCTGATACGGCTAGTGATTCTGGGAACGCTGAGCCCTAGCTCGGCGTTCATCGTTATACACACAATTAAAGATCAGCGTTTTAAAACAGCTGAAGCTGTTTTACTCCAAGGGCTACCAACTTAAGACGGGACAGCGTGAATAATGTTAATGAGTGTAGGTCGGGTTAGCGACAGCGTAACCCGACATTTTGTTGTAGTGTCCCGCCTTAAGTTGATTGCCATAAATACCGATAAGCTTGCTATTTAGCATCCTTATCCAAACGCATCACTACCCCGTAAGTCGTCTCTTTATCAAAATCATCCCAGATATACAAGGGAGAAATAATAGGCTGAGTAGGTATTGGCAAGGTCACTAAGTCAGTAACACCACACCCAGTCCTGCCCAGCATATTAACGATGCCTTTAACAAAACCACCCACCCAGCCATAAAAGAAATTACTTTGATTCATGGTCTTGATAACACTTTTGGGTATTTCAAGTGACGCCGTTGTTAAATTAGCCAAGGCATTAAGACCTTTATCAGCGATCTTTTCACCATAACTTAATGGCGGCGATACTAATGTCGTATTGGCACGATTTGCTAGCATAGAACTATCAGCCTGAATCAGTGGCGTATAGACAATAAGCCAACTAGCGCATAACACCACACAAAAATACCTAACTTTATTCATATCAGAGTCTTCAGCTATGATTGGCAATAACGATTATGCTTGATGAAATGATTTAATTGATAAAGCACCTGGTAAGTATCAATTGCTTACATAAAATTAGGTGATTATTTTTGAAACAGGCTCGCAAAAATCCGAAGTGCCAGCGGGTGTTACAACCGCGTAGCGAAATTTATATCGCTTCATAATTTGTAAACCACTGACTTCAAAAGTGGCGCGTGTGCTAGTTCCGGCATCAACCCATACTCCTTCAGTTCCATCGTCTAACTCTTTAGACATTTGCCAACGATACGCTGCCCCTCTATCTTTAGCTTTACCCACTAATTTAACATCACCTGAATGCTCACCATCAAGCGCAACCAGCTCAGCTTTAGGTTTTATGACCGGTTGTTTAGAAACATGAAAGCCACTACTTAATATACTGGTTTCATCACCTGCGGCTATACGCTCTACATAATGGGCTAAGTTTCTATAAAGCGTATCAGCTCGTTCTACTGCATCATGCAGCGCAGACATCGCTGCCGGCCCACCTTCCTTAGCGGCCTGCATTGCGGCTTCTAAGGCATCGACCACGGCTGTTGCCTCGGCTTCAGGAATGTCGGGTGTAGGATATAACGGATTGCCGTACAACTGGCTGTTAACATGGCGAAAAAAGCTGATTTTCTCAGCTATAGCATATTGAGCAAAGTCGAAGACTGGTTTTGGTTTTTTCATGGCGTTACCTATCAAGTGAGAGTTATTGTTGTGTTGTCATCGTCTACAAAGCCATCACTGGCTGTATTTATTGCACCTTTTGTCAGTTTGATGTTCTTCTTATCGGTTTAACGTACTTCTGGTCGGCTTGACGTACTGCTGCTCGGTTTGATGTACTTCTTATCGGTTTGACGTACTTCTTGTCGGTTTAACGTACTGCTGATCGGTTTGACGTACTTCTTGTCGGTTTAGCGTACTTCTGCTCGGTTTGACGTACTTCTGCTCGGTTTGACGTACTGGTGCTCGGTTTGACGTACTTCTTGTCGGTTTAACGTACTGTTGATCGGTTTGACGTTCTTCTTGTCGGCTTGATGTTCTTCTCGTCAGAAGTATAGTCTAGTCGCCTTGCTCATCTCTCTATAGCCAACTGGGTCTAAAAAACGATCTGCTATAAAATAAAACCAGCTAACTAGTTTATCAAGTGCAGTCACTAAAATAACAAATCGCCCAAAAGGCCAATAAATAAAAAAATGACAGTAAAAACAAAGACAATTATAAATTAAGCTGTAGCGATTTAAATGAAATAAGATTAAAAAAAATCTAGTGATATCTAAGTTTTTTCGAAGTATTGCATAAAGAAAATAAATAAACAAACTATTTATGCAACTGATTTAAAATGTAGTAGAGATAGCATTAGTTCGTAGCTTCGATGTAGCAAGACGAAATCAAGAGCTTACAGCACTCAGACTTCCTCGCAACACTGAGCATCAGCCCGACTACTTAAATAAATAAAGGTCTTTCATCTATTGTTTCCAGATTCAAAGCAAGCCAATCCGTATCACTCAGAATTTAAACGATCAATAATAACAATATTTGTTATTATTGATCCTCAATAGCCAAAACTAAGGAGTTAATGCCATGAATATATCCCTCAACCCTCATTTTGAAGAACTTGTAAAAGGCAAAGTACAAAGTGGCCTTTATAATTCAGTAAGCGAAGTGATGCGCGAAGCTTTACGTCTCTTGGAAGAACGTGATCAGTTGCGTGATTTACGATTTGAAGAATTAAGAAGCGAAATTCAAAAAGGTATAAACAGTGGTGAAGCAACACCCTTAAATATCGAAGAAATTAAAGAAAATGGCCGCAAGCGGCTTGCTGCACAACAAATGACTGGTTAAAATTCAATGCCACGTCTATTAAAACGGCCGGAAGCCAAAAACGATCTTGAAGAAATCTGGTGGTTTATTGTCCAAGACAGCCCCCGACAACGCAGATAAAATACCCCCCCATAAAGTACCAATTTGGTATTATATAGTCATAAAACAGCCAATTTAAGTGGCTTACTTATTTAAAAATGCATAAAGCATAACCAACGGGATTGTTTAAAAATGAATAAAACTCCAATTAACCTGACGGCACTTAAAAAAGTTATTCATACAACCCAAGCAATAGAAGGTTATAAACCGGCCACAGCCGAAGTTATTCAAAAAATCCAACAATTACGACAACAATATGGCATCCAAGTATCTCCTGGAA
>JAPLRS010000044.1 GCA_026399015.1 Methylococcales bacterium
ATTCATTCTGGAGTATTCAATGGCTAAGATAATTGGCATAGATTTAGGAACAACCAACTCATGTGTGGCAGTATTAGAAAACGGCGTTGCAAAAGTAATTGAAAACAGTGAAGGCGCTCGTACAACCCCTTCTATCATTGCATTTAGTAGTGATGATGAAGTATTAGTAGGCCAATCAGCAAAACGCCAAGCGGTTACTAATCCTAAAAACACACTTTTCGCTATTAAACGTTTAATCGGTCGTCGTTTTAAAGATGACGCAGTACAAAAAGACATCAAAATGGTACCTTACAACATCGTTGAAGCAGAAAACGGTGATGCATGGGTAGAAGTCCATGGTAAAAAAATGGCATCACCTGAAATTTCAGCCCGTATCTTAATGAAGTTAAAAAAAGATGCTGAAGCGTATTTAGGTGAAACCGTCACAGAAGCTGTTATCACGGTTCCTGCTTATTTTAACGATTCACAACGTCAAGCGACTAAAGACGCTGGCCGTATTGCAGGCTTAGAAGTTAAACGTATCATCAACGAGCCAACTGCATCAGCATTAGCTTTTGGTATGGATAAACCGAAAGGCGATACTAAAATTGCCGTGTATGACTTAGGTGGCGGTACTTTTGATATCTCTATTATCGAAATTGCTGAAATTGATGGTGAGCATCAATTTGAAGTATTATCAACCAACGGTGACACCTTCTTAGGTGGTGAAGATTTCGATTCAAGAATTATTGAATTCCTTGCAGCTGAATTTAAAAAAGAAAGTGGCGTAGACGTACACAATGATCCATTAGCATTACAACGTTTGAAAGAAGCGGCAGAAAAAGCAAAAATTGAATTGTCTTCAAGCCAACAAACTGACGTTAACTTACCTTACATTACTGCTGATGCAACAGGCCCTAAACATTTAAACGTTAAATTAACCCGTGCAAAATTAGAGTCTTTAGTAGAAGAATTAATTAACCGCACAAAAGGCCCTTGTGAAATGGCACTTAAAGATGCGGGTGTTAAAGCGTCAGAAATTAACGACGTTATTTTGGTAGGTGGTCAAACACGTATGCCAAAAGTTCAAGAGATGGTTAAAGACATCTTTGGTCAAGAGCCTCGTAAAGACGTTAACCCAGATGAAGCGGTTGCCTTAGGTGCTGCGATTCAAGCGGGTGTATTAGCGGGTGACGTTAAAGACGTCTTATTATTAGACGTTATTCCATTGTCTCTAGGTATCGAAACAATGGGCGGCATTATGACTAAGTTAATTGAAAAAAATACCACTATCCCAACCAATGCAGCACAAGTATTCTCCACTGCAGAAGATAACCAAACGGCAGTAACTATTCATGTACTACAAGGTGAACGCGAAAAAGCTGCAGCAAATAAATCATTAGGTCGATTTGATTTAGCAGACATCCCACCTGCTTCTCGTGGTGTGCCACAAATTGAAGTGTCCTTTGACATCGATGCAAACGGTATCTTAAACGTATCGGCTAAAGATAAAGCCACAGGTAAAAAACAATCGATCGTTATTAAAGCCTCAAGTGGTTTATCTGATGAAGAAGTTGATCGTATGATTAAAGATGCTGAAGCGCATGCGGATGAAGATCGTAAATTAACTGAATTAGTTCATGCACGTAACCATGCAGAAGGCATGATTAACGCAACTGAAAAATCACTTAAAGAATTTGCTGATCAAGTAGATGCAGACGAAAAAGCGGGTATTGAAAGTGGTCTTGAAGCCTTAAAAGAAGCGGTTAAAGGCGACGACAAAGACGACATCGAAGCTAAAACAACCGCGCTAACTGAATTAGCAGGCAAACTAGCTGAACGTGCTTACGCTCAAAAAGCAGGCGCAGAAGGCGGTGAAGCGCATCAAGCAGAAGGTGCATCTTCTGCACATGCAGATGATAATGTTGTTGATGCTGAGTTTGAAGAAGTTAAAAAAGACTAATTCAATCGATGCAAGCTTTCTGATTGAGTGTAAACATCAATCTTAGTAAATAAGCAGGTTAGGGCTTTAATAGTTGCCCTAACCTGCTTTCTACATTAAGCTTCAATGAAACAGATTTTATAGCAAATTACCGCGCTTTTTTAGCTAGCGGTTTCTCATAACCTCGCAGCAATGCTTAATCTCCTGACAACACTCAGGAGCGGATTGAAACATGGCAACAAAAGAAGATTTTTACAAACTGCTTAACATTGATAAAAATGCCAGCGATGCGGAGATCAAAAAAAGCTACCGTAGCTTGGCGATGAAATATCATCCTGATAGAAACGCAGACAATCCTGAAGCGGCTGAAGTCAAGTTTAAACAAATTAAAGAAGCCTACGAAGTTTTATCAGACCCCAAAAAACGTTCTGCTTATGATCAATTTGGTCATGCTGGCATAGATCCCTCCATGGGTGGTCGCCCAGGTGGGTTTGGTGGAGCCGATGGTTTTAGTGATGTATTCGGTGATGTATTTGGCGACATCTTTGGCGGTGGCAGACAACAACGCAGCACCTCTCAGCGTGGTTCAGATTTACGCTACAACCTTGATTTAACTTTAGAAGAAGCCGTTGCTGGCACAGAAACCAAAATTCGCATTCCTGTACTCGTCAGTTGTAAAGCTTGTACTGGCACAGGTGCAAAAAAAGGCTCAGAACCGGTTATCTGTACAACCTGTCATGGCCATGGCCAAGTGCGTATGCAACAGGGCTTTTTCTCAGTTCAACAATCTTGCCCGACTTGTCGTGGCACCGGCAAACAAATTAAAGACCCTTGTAACTCCTGTCATGGTGACGGCCGCGTCCAAGAAACTAAGACCCTCTCTGCTAAAATTCCTGCGGGGGTTGATACTGGCGATAGAATTCGTTTAAGTGGCGAAGGAGAAGCCGGTGAACGTGGTGGCCCATCGGGTGATCTTTATATTGAAGTTCGCGTAAAAAATCATGCTATTTTTACTCGAGATGGCGCTAATTTGTATTGTGAAGTACCCATCAGCTTTACGACCGCTTGCTTAGGTGATGCAATTCAGGTTCCAACCTTGAATGGCGAAGTGAAACTCACTATTCCACCCGAAACCCAAACTGGCAAATCTTTTAGATTACGTGGCAAAGGAGTTAAACAAGTCCGTGGCGGTGCCATTGGCGATTTAATCTGTAAAGTAAAAATTGAAACCCCCGTGCAACTCACTAAAGATCAAAAAGCCTTAATTGAAAAACTAGGTGAATCTTTGTCGAGCGGCGGAAAACACCACAGCCCTCAAGAACATTCTTGGGTTGATGGCGTAAAAAACTTTTTCAATAATTTAACGAGTTAAATCATGATACGAATTGCAGTCGTTGGCGCATCTGGACGCATGGGCTTATGCCTTATTAAAGCGGCCGTTCTTGCCGACAAAACTACTTTATCGGCGGCCGTCTCTCGCCCTGGCAGTTCAGCCATAAATAAAGATGCTGGCGATTTAGCTGGCATTGGCACCTTAGGCATCACCGTTGTTGATGATTTAACTGCGGTACTTGATCAATTTGACGTGTTAATTGATTTTACGCGCCCAGACACCTCTATGGATATTATAGAAACGTGTCGAAAAGCGGGTAAAAAAATAGTCATAGGTACGACTGGCTATACAGAAGATCAAAAAGCCAGCATTGCTAAGGCAGCTAATGACGTGGCGATAGTACTGGCACCCAACATGAGTGTAGGCGTCAATCTATCGCTCAAATTACTTGAAATGACCGCTAAGGTAATGGGTGATTATACCGATATTGAAATCATAGAAGCCCATCATAGACATAAAGTAGATGCACCCTCCGGCACGGCTTTACGCATGGGTGAAGTGATTGCGGATACTTTGGAACGTAACCTAAAAGACTGTGCAATTTATGGTCGCGAAGGTAATACCGGCGAAAGAAACCGAAAAACCATTGGTTTTTCTACAATTAGAGCCGGAGATATTGTTGGTGATCATACCGTTATGTTTGCTGACGAAGGTGAGCGCGTAGAAATTACACACAAAGCCACGAGTCGTATGACTTTTGCTAATGGTGCTATTAGAGCATCAGTTTGGTTAAAAGATAAACCCAAAGGCTTATTTGACATGCAAGATGTATTAGGTCTTTCTTAAAAAGTAGAATCACCACACATCAAGCAGAAACCGCTAAAAGCCTCGTAGGATCATTATCCTACGAGGCTTTTTTATGCCAAAAATAAAGCCCACCGTCTCTAATCAATCTATCTTATGGACGTAACTCAACAGTCTTTACTTTCAAAAATCAGATATACATATGAAAATCCATCATTAAATGTTCTAAAAAATCACTGTTATAGTGCACTCCACAAATAAAAACTGAAATTACTTTAAATCAGTAAAAGCTGTAGAGGTACAGGATGACTTTGAACTCAAATAATACTAAACAAACACAAGTTAAAATTGAAGTTATTAATCACATAACATCAATATTACAGGGAATCCGTTTTGGATCATTAGAGATAATTATTCATGATGGAAAAATTGTTCAGATTGAGCGAAAAGAAAAAATTCGCTTCGATGCCAAATAATTAATTTTGCTTCACTCTACCCCAAAAAAGGTGAGTCAAACTTAAAAATAAAAAGCGGGCTTACCGGACAACCGATAATTTAAGTAAAAGAGCACACAACATGAATCAATTACAAAAAACCGCATTAGCAATTGCCATCAATTTTACAATATTAGGCGTTTCAAACGCAAAAGGGGCAGATACTGCTGCTTTAGAAAAGCGTATCCAAGAACTTGAAAATCGTTTAGCAAAAATGGATCAACTTGAACGTCGATTAGAACAACTTGATAAAGCAACCGCTTTAACAAATAAAGCGATTAGCGACCCCATACCGGTGGCGACAGCACCCAATTCCATTTCGTCTACAGAAATAGATAAACTTAATCGTAAAGTAAATACCTTACAGCGAAAATTAGAAGTTCAGGATGAAGTGACAACTGGCGCCTTTAGTAAAATACCTAATTTTGAAGCAGGAGCAGAGGGCTTTAAAGTTACTTCTACGGATAAAAGACATCAATTACGCATAGGTGGGGCAGTACAAACTGACTACAAGGCCTTTATAGATAACGCGTGGAATTCAGGAAATGGTTCAGGATTCGCTTCCAATATACCAACATCTCCACTACCTGCTGGTCCAGACTCGATTTCACTTAGACAAGCTCGTATGACATTAGACGGTTATGTGTTTAATGATTTGTATTTCAAAATCATGACGGATTTTGCACAGACTAATAGTACGGCAAACCTATTACCTGATGCATACTTAGACTATAACTATTTTTCTGCTGCAAGTTTATTAGTCGGTAAATTTAAACCCTCAATAAGTCTTGAACGTCTACAAGGTGATGTCGACACCGCTTTCTTAGAACGAGGATTTCCAACTAACTTAGCACCGAACCGAGATGCAGGAATTCAGTTACATGGGGCATTTGGTATGCCTGGCTATAAAACAGAAAGAGCTGCAGGACCTATTGATGTGAAGAATGCCTTCACTTATCAAGTAGGGATAACAGATGGTACAGGTGACTCAGGTAATGCAACTGGTAACGGCACACCGACTAATAGTAATGCGTTAAATTCTAATGCAACTACTTATAACCCAATAACTGGAAAATATTCGACAACAAACACATCCTCTTCTTTTGCTAACGATAAAGAATTTGATGGCCGTATCTTTGCTCAACCATTTCAACATTCAGGATATTCATGGTTAGAGGGTTTTGGTTTTGGACTTGCTGGCTCTTATTCAAACCCTAACCATCAATTAATTAATGCACAGAAATCTCTAATTGGCCAATCTACGATTGTTGATTATACCCAAACCTCTGCAAACACCAATGTTAGCATACCAGCAAGTAGCAAAGGTTCTGCATACACTGCTAAAAGCATCATCACTGCAGATGGAAACTCATACCGCATTTACCCGCAAGCTTTTTGGTTTAATGGGCCTTTTGGCCTTATGGGTGAATATGTTGAATCGACTCAAACACTCAACGCTAGTGCTTTAGGCAAAGTTGGTAATAACATTTCACAAACTAATAAAGCCTCTCAAGTTCAAATTTCTTATGTAATAACGGGCGAAGACAATACCTTTAATGGTGTAAGGCCCATGAATAATTTCGACCCCGTAAAAGGCACTTGGGGCGCATTACAAATAGCGGGCCGCTGGAGCGAATTAAGTGTCGATAACGACACATTCATAATGCTTGATCCTACAAAATCAGTAAACAAAGCCACAGCCTTCACAATTGGGGCTAACTGGTTTTTAAACAAAAATGCGCTGATTAGATTAGATTACGAAGATGTCTCTTTCACCGGTGGTGCAGGCACAGCATCAGGCTCAGGTGCTTCGACTAAATACCATGTCACCAACCGACCATCTGAGCAAATTTTTGCTACTCGTTTCCAATTAGCATTTTAATTACCAACCTAGGAGTTTTATATGAAAAAAAACCTTTTTAAACTCATCTTTGCTTCGGCATTATCACTTTCTGTGACTACGCCAATTCAAGCTAAAGAAGTTAATCTTTTAAATGTATCTTACGATCCAACGCGAGAACTTTATAAAGAATACAATCCTGTCTTTGCTAAATATTGGAAAGCTAAATCTGGTGATGATGTAACAGTCAATCAATCACATGGTGGCGGTGGAAAACAAGCCAGAGCTGTATTAGAAGGCCTAGAAGCAGATGTAGTGACCTTAGCAATTGCTTATGATGTTGACCAACTGTATCAAAAACGTAAATTAATTCCAGAAAACTGGCAAACATTACTACCCAATAATAGTTGCCCCTATACTTCAACTATTGTATTCATTGTTCGTAAAGGTAATCCTTTAGGTATTAAAGATTGGAATGATATCGTTAAACCTAATGTTAGTATCGTTACTCCTAACCCTAAAACATCAGGCGGGGCTCGCTGGAACTTTTTAGCCGCTTGGGGTTATGCGCTTAAACACAATAACAATGACGAAGCTGCAGCCAAAAACTTCGTAACTCAACTATATAAAAATGCAGCAGTACTTGATACAGGTGCCCGTGGCTCAACAACTAGTTTTGTAGAACGTGAAATTGGTGATGTTTTAATCACATGGGAAAATGAAGCATACATGGTACTTGATGAATTTGGTAAAGATAAGTATGAAATAGTAACGCCATCTTTAAGTGTGCTAACAGAACCCCCTGTTACTGTTGTCGAAGATATTGCGCGCAAGCATGGCACGACTGAAGTGGCGACTGAATACCTTAAATACCTATACAGCAAAGAGGGTCAAGAAATAATAGGCAAAAACTATTACCGTCCCACTGATCCTGAAATTGCCGCTAAATACGCAAAACAATTTAAACCTTTAGAGTTATTTAAAATTGATTTATTCGGTGGCTGGAATGTTGCACAAAACAAATTCTTTGCCGATGAAGGTGTATTTGATCAAATATACGCTGCCGGCAAATAAGCAATAAACCAGAGGCAATAACACAAAAAGGGTAACCCCTTTAGGTTCACCCTTTTTTATGCTCTCACAATACGTGAGAAAGCGGTAGCAGTCCCTCCCAGAAGCAACATCTTATCCCGTTAAGCTTTGACTCAGCTTTTCAAGGCTTTAAAAACCCTTACCTAAACTTCAACTCTCTTTAACAAGGAGAATTAAACCTTTAGCAAGGTGAGTTATATCCTTACCAAGATCAATTAAAGCTTTAGCAACCCTTGCTATACCTATAAAAAATATTATCCACTATTTGAAAATAATAATTAAAAATTTAACTTACCTTTTGAAAGCCTTGGCAAGTTCTGTTAAAACTTTATCTCTCATTTTTCAACCTTTATCATTGCTTACTGGTGCATTTAAATCATCGCTGCAAAAAGTATCATTTATTTAGATATTAATATCTGAAATTGTCGTTTCATTATCATAAGAAATCTAATTAAACTTTATAAAAAGAATTAAATATCATTATTTTCGCTAAGTAATTCCACAGCGCGAATAAAGCATACAAAAAGGATAGATAATGTCACAAAAGACCGTCATGCCAGGATTCCGACCTTCGATAAGCTTTACCCTACTCTATTTGAGTTTAATCGTTTTAATACCCCTAAGCACATTGGTTTTTGAAAGCTTAAAACTTAATTGGGACGATTACATCCAAATCATTACCAGCAAACGCATATTATCTTCATTTCAAGTTAGCTTCACAGCAGCACTTGTTGCTGCTACCGTAGCTACCATTTTTGGCTTTATTACTGCATGGGTATTAGTAAGATATTCTTTTTTTGGTAAAAATATATTTCACGCCCTTATTGATTTGCCCTTTGCTTTACCTACAGCGGTTGCAGGTATTGTTTTAGCCACGCTATTCCAACCAAGTGGTTTGTTGGGTAAATTTTTATTAAGCACTTTTGGTATTCAAGTTGCATTTAAACCTTTAGGTATTGCCATCGCCCTAATTTTTATTAGCATCCCTTTTGTAGTTCGGACAGTCGAACCCGTACTTTTGGAATTTGAAACCAGTATGGAAGAAGCTGGCTCAAGCTTAGGCGCAACTCGCTGGCAAGTATTTACAAAAATCGTGTTTCCTAATATTTTTCCGGCTTTACTTACAGGGTTTGCTCTCTCTTTTGCTCGTGGCGTTGGGGAATATGGTTCTGTTATCTTCATAGCCGGCAACATCCCTTATGTTTCTGAAATCGTTCCGCTATTAATCGTTATTAAGTTAGAACAATTTGACATTCCTGGAGCGACAGCTATCGCACTGACTATGCTAGTCATCTCTTTTTTATTGTTACTCGTCATAAACTTACTACAGCATTGGGCTCGCAAACGCTCTGGACAACTATAATAAAAGGATATTTTTCATGAGCTCACATATTCAACAAATTAAAAATGCAAGTATCGTTAATAAATCCAGTACAACTCAAGACCCTCTATGGGTTAGATGGCTACTTATTACTATATCTATCGCTTTCATTAGTTTATTTATTTGCATCCCACTAGGACTGGTTATTTTTCAGGCCTTCTCTAAAGGAATAACTGCCTACTTCACAGCTTTAGCACAGCCAGACACCTTAGCTGCTATAAAGCTTACCCTAACTGTTGCTTTAGTGACGGTTCCTCTAAATACTCTTTTTGGTGTAGCAGCGGCTTGGACAATTACTCGTTTTGATTTTCCCGGAAAAAGTTTATTAACAACGTTAATCGACCTCCCCTTTTCAGTCTCTCCGGTTATTTCTGGTTTGATATTTGTTTTACTATTTGGTGCGCAAGGCTGGTTTGGTGAATGGTTAATGGCACATGATATAAAAATAATATTTGCTGCTCCGGGAATTATATTAGCCACGATCTTTATTACTTTTCCATTTGTCGCAAGACAATTGATTCCATTAATGCAAGAGATGGGGCATCAAGAAGAAGAGGCCGCACTATCATTAGGCGCCAGTGGTTGGAGAACTTTTTTCTCAGTGACATTACCCAATATTAAATGGGCATTACTCTATGGCGTTCTACTTTGCAATGCCCGAGCCATGGGAGAGTTTGGCGCAGTATCAGTGGTTTCTGGACATATTAGAGGCATGACAAACACCCTACCTCTACATGTCGAAGTTAGTTATAACGATTACGATGTTATTGGAGCTTTTGCGAGTGCATCTATTCTAGCTGGCTTGGCCATTGTCACTCTGATATTAAAAACATTCCTTGAATGGAAGCAAGCAACTAGATAGTACTTAGCCCTTTAACAGCAATAACCAACTATTAAAAATACCTAAACATTCGTCAACAAAGCCCAACGCTTTAAGACTATTAAAACATTTGAGATTTTACTATGAGTATTTTACTTTCTGATATCAGTAAGAATTTTGGCAGTTTTGCTGCTCTACATAATATCAACTTAGAGGTGCCTGAAGGTGAATTGGTCGCCTTATTAGGCCCTTCTGGTTGCGGAAAAACCACCTTATTAAGAATCATTGCCGGCTTAGAACATACCGACAAAGGTAGCGTTATTATTAATGGTGAAAATAAAACCAGTCAAAATGTGAGTCAACGCGGCATTGGTTTTGTTTTTCAACATTACGCTTTATTTCGTCACATGACAGTATTTGAAAATGTGGCTTTTGGCTTAAGGGTAAAACCTCGGCATAGCAGACCTAGCAATGAAGTGATTAAGAAAAAAGTGCATGCTCTATTAGATTTAGTACAATTAGACTGGTTACATGATAGATATCCAGACCAATTATCAGGAGGTCAGCGCCAACGTATCGCATTGGCCCGCGCCTTGGCTGTAGAACCTTCTGTATTATTACTTGATGAACCTTTTGGGGCACTAGATGCCAGCGTTAGAAAAGACTTACGCTTATGGCTAAGAAACCTACATCATGATCTTAACGTGACCAGCATTTTTGTAACGCACGATCAAGAAGAGGCCATGGAAGTCGCGAGTCAAGTGGTCGTGCTTAATCATGGGCATATTGAACAACAAGGCTCACCTAGTGAAATTTACGATAACCCCACTAATGCTTTTGTCTCACGCTTTATTGGCCAAACCAACGTATTCGATTTGGATGAGCATGATAATGAGTGGTTAAGAAATGTGGGTATTATTAACACCAACAGTACTGGAAGAATTGCTCACGTACGTCCGCATGATATTCTGATTGAAAAATCTGAAAGTCACCAAGACGCAACCGCGACCTTGAAAGACTGGCAACACCTAGGGGCTCTTATTCGGCTTGAATTAGTAAAGAATGATCCGCATCATTCAAGTAAGCCCCTCTTTGCTGAAATGCCTAAAGAACAATTTAAAACTTTGGCCCTTAGAATTGGCGATGTCGTCAAATTAAAGATTCGCCATGCACACTGGTTTCATTAAATTATGAACTTAAGTCAAATTGAATTATTACGAGTTTTACAAGAAACCAATTTAAACTTATCTAAAGCGGCTGAAAAAATGCACATTGTGCAATCAGCTGTGAGTCGACAATTACAGTTATTTGAAGCAGAATTGGGGTCACCCTTATTTGAACGCCAAGGCAAAAAATTGGTTGGAATGACTTCCTTAGGCCTAAGTATTATGGACGAAGTTGCTACTATCAACAGAGCTAAAGCGAATATACAACATATCGCCTCAGATTTTTTAGACAGTAATAAAGGCACCTTGCATATTGCAACAACGCATACGCAAGCGAAATACTTCCTACCTAAACCAATTGCACGCTTTAGAGAAAAGTATCCTGGAGTTAATATCTACATGGTGCAAGCTTCGCCTGAGCAACTTATTGATCAACTGCATAATCGAAAGGCTGATGTCGCTATTTGTACAGAACGCGTGGATTTAGTACCTGATTTAATACTTGAGACTTGTTATAGATGGTATCACTCCATCGTAGTGCCCCATGAGCACCCATTGGCAGAAGGCCTTATTACTTTAGAGCGGATTTCGCAATACCCTATTTTAACCTACAGCTTTGGTTATACCGGTCGGTCAAATATCGAAAACGCCTTTAACCAAGCCAATTTAGAATTGGATATTATTTTAGCCGCATCAGATACAGATGTGATTAAAACCTATGTACGATTAGGATTGGGAGTTGGCTTAATTGCGGGGATGGCATATGATCCGATCGTTGATAAAGACTTAGTAGCAAGAGATTTATCGCATTTAATTTCTAGCTCAAGCACTAAGATTGCTTATTTAAAACACAATTATTTACCTCAATACAGCAAACATTTTATTGAAGAATTATTAATAGCGGGCAAAGAAAATAGTTATTAAAATTAACTTGATCAAGAAGTAGATCAAATTATCTCAAATTTAATAACTTATTTTTTTGCCGAATTCGGTAACAAGCCATAAAGGCCTAATTTATGCCGAAGTACATTTCTACTGATATCCAATAGTTTTGCTGTTTGCACCTGATTTTCTTCGCAAAAACTAAAAGCTGTTCTGACAATTGTTTCTTCTAGAATATCAAACAACTTTGGTGGTGCTTGCTCACATAACTTCTCTAAAGCGGACTCTAAAGAAGATGTAGATACAGAGTTTGCTGATTCAACATGTCTAACGCCTGATAATTTAAAATCTTCAGGTCGTAAGCGATTACCAGGACAAACTAACAAGGCCCGATGAATCGCGTTTTCAAGTTCACGGATATTACCAGGCCAATCATAATTTAATAAAGCTAACTCGGTGGAGGGGGATAATTTAATTTCAGTGTAACCTAAGCGCTCGCTATATATTTTTAAGAAATGTCTAGCCAATGGCATAATGTCGCCAGGACGCTCTCTTAAAGGCGCTAAATGCAATGTCGCTACATTAAATCGATAATATAAATCGGCTCTAAAATGCGATGCAGCAACCGCTTCTTCTAAATTAACATTTGTAGCCGCAATAATTCTGACATCAACAGGTACTGATGTTCTAGAACCTACTTTAACTACCTCCCGCTCTTGCAAGACCCGCAATAATTTAGCTTGCATACCTATGGGTAAATCACCCACTTCATCCAAAAATAAGCTACCCTTGTTCGCCGTTTCAAACCAGCCCGCTTTAGTATTGACAGCACCCGTAAAAGCGCCTTTCTCATGCCCAAACAATTCACTTTCAATCAAATTTTCGCTTAATGCCGCGCAATTTAGAGCGCCAAAGGTATTTTTATTGCGTTTACTTAAGGCATGCACATGCCTAGCGACTAATTCTTTCCCCGTACCCGTTTCACCAATAATTAATACAGTTGCGTCACTAGGCGCAATGCGTTCAATTTGTTCTAACAATCGTCTTGAGACCGGATCCTCAAATACCAATGCGGTTGCACGCACTGATAAAGACAGTGATCTTGACTCAAGCTCATCAAAGGCCAACAATGTAGAAGCGTTATCAATAACGCCGTCACCGTAATTGCTGCCGATATATGTTTCCATAATATTTTCTCTTGTGTGCTATAAAATAACTGAGCTAAAATTTGCAGATCAATCTTTTAAAAAGTTATTTTATATCAATTACTTATGACAATAAAACGTTATTATTAGATGTGATTATCTAACTATAACATATAGCATTAAATCAGAACTCATAAGCAACCCTAAAATCAACACGTTGCTGACCTATATCAATCGTACTTTGCTTATGCATAGGATACGACCAATCAAACTCGCCCGTAAAATGTTTAAGCAATAACATACGAAGACCCACACCAGTTGACGCTAACTGGGATGAACCAGGAGTCGGGGCAATAGGTTGATAGGTCCAAATATTAGCCCAATCCACAAAGCTAAAAACGCGCAGATTTTGCACACTTTCTAGTTCTTTACTCACTAATTTAGGTGAATAAAACTCTAGGGATAAATTAACGCCGTTATCGCCCAATAATTGAGTTTGATGGTAACCCCGCACACTTAACGGACCACCCGCAGAAAACTGTTCATTACTCACCAACATTGAAGAACTCACTTGAGTATCGGCACGCGCGTGCAATCGAAAATCTTTTGGCAGGCTTTGTTGATGTTTTAAACTAGACGTTAAATACACAAAATCTGGAGTTGCAGGACAGGCGCCATTATATTTTTTATTTTCTGAACAATGACTATCATTCGCTGGCCCCGTTCTTTTTTTACCAAACTCATCTTCGTTATTACCAACCCCAGAAAATGAATAATGCGCAGCGATATTGATATTGGTTAAGCGCCCTTCACCACGCCAAGAACCATCATAGCCCGTCATAAAAGATAAATAACTGATGGACGAGTTGTTAGTGCCCTTAGAACCACTCTGATTAACGCCCTGGCCAAAATCTTTATAATCTAAGCCACCACTCAAACTCTGAATATAAGTATCTGTGCTTGGTAAAGGTTTAACTAAGCGCGCACCGTAAATATTACCTGCTCCCACAACAGACATATCACCGACATTAACGCCCAATTGTGTATTAGAACTAATACCAATACCATACATAGCTAACTTAGTATCCCACCAACCAGTTGGTAACACATAAGTCCCTGACCACACTTCAACTTCATCATTATTTTGAGGGGAAGTTTGATACTGTAAAGAGGCACTGTGAAATTTTTGCCATAAATTATCGTAACGCACTGAAGCTATCACCCGAGAATAAGAGGTGCTTTCTGAGTTACGGCTATTCATTTCTAAACTGCCATGCAACGGTAATTCATCTTTAACGCGTAACTCCACTTCCATTTTACCGGGTGTTGATCCCGCCCTAAAAATAGGCGTGACATTACGATCCGCTGATTGCTGAGATAAGGTATTCACTTGTTCTTGAACTTTTGGCATATCAGGTACTTTACCTTCTGCCAAAGCGGGTACACTTTCACGAATTTTATCTAACTCATGGTATTTAGAACCTGTCACCCGCACAGTCTCAATGGCACCTTCTAGCACGGCTAAGCGCACTTGTTCGGCATTAACATCTTGCTCTGGAATTGAAACAACGACAGTTGGATAGCCTTTATTTCTGTAAACTTCTTCTAAAGCGGCTCGCGCTTTTTCTACATCATCTACAGTTTTATTAGGTCCCAAATAGGGATAAACCGCTCTCTCTAAAGACTCGTCATCCAATAAAGTATTACCGTCTATTTGAAAGTCATAGATATTAAAATCTGGTTTCTTTTCAGACTCATTGGGAGCGGGTTCAGCCGCATTAACAAGGGTACTGGACACTAATAGCGCGAGTGCCACAACATATCTCACCTGCATTATTTGCTTTCCTTACCAGACGCTGCTTGGGAATCTTGTAAAGCCTTATCAACTTCAGCATCTGGCACTTCATTAGCTTCAAAGGGGCTAACTTTAAGCTGCTGTAATTTATATTTATACTCTTCGGTAACCGTCTGAGTCGCTACTTTACCAATACCTGTTAGTGGTTCTAGTTCTGCAATTTGTTGCCATAGGCCTTTTTCTTTATATTGCGTTAACACTTCGCTATAAGCCGTTTGCAAATCTTTATTGCGGGTATTGCACTGTGTAATCCATTGCTCACGCTCTTTAATGGCCTGCACTAATAACTGATTATCTGCATAAATAGCATTGGCTTTACCCACTACATCTCGATGTTTCTCTTGTAAAGCCTGCTCACGCTGACGTTGCTGACTTAATTGAGACTCTAAATTCGTTTTTACAGACTCTAAACCCGTTTTGTACTTTTCTACTTCAGATTCTAAGGGCTGCAACCTCTTTACAGTCGCCTCTAAGCCAGCTAATTTAGCTTCCAAAGCCGTTTTATCAGACACTAAAGTTGCTTTTTCTGCTTCTAATGCGATTTTTTCTTGGGATAACTGCCGAATCATACCTTGGGCTTTTTTAACCGCAGCTGAGCCATCTGAGGTTTTAGGCTCAGCCCACGCATTTGAGCTGAGAATTAAAGAACTGCCAATTAAAAACAAAGCACTGATGAGCAAGTTATCGGATATTTTTAATTTAAACATATCCTGCCCCATTAGAATCTAGCATTTAAATCGACATTAATCGTGTCAATTTTATACTTAGGACCATTGATCGAATCAGTACTAAACCAACGCAAATTTAACCAAGTATTACGCGTCACCCCATATTGCGTTCCTAACACCCAGCCTTTTGCATCCGTACCACCTTGATGGAAAATTGAATCGGTAAACGCATCTAGCACCGCATCACGCTCAATGTATCGATAAGCCAAATTAACATTCCAATCACCAAAGCGTCTAAGTTCTGGTCTACCCACATCAATACGACCTTGATATGCGTCAGTTCTTGGTGCTATATCTTTGTGGAACTCTCTTAAAATTTGTTGCTGACTGAACCCTAAGTTCTTTGCGTAATCCGCTGTCAACATAATATGGGTAATATCAGAAGCCGCGTAGTCAAAAATAGCGGTAGCATTAAAGATTTTAAAACCAGAAGCTAAACCAAATAGACAACCTTGAGAATCTGTACAATCACTTGCAGCCCCATTTCTTTCATCAGTGATTGCCACCATCGAGTTGCCTTTTTGAATGAACTGCGGTGCTGTCCAATCGTATTGGTGTCCTGCTCCTGTGACAGGTGTACGACGCGCATTTACATTTTGGAACTCATAGTAAGAGGTTGCAATGTTAAAACGAGAATCATCAAACACTAACCAATCTGCACCAATCTGTCCGGCATACAACCATTTATCAACAGTAGATGAGGTAATGTCTTGAATGGGGAAAACACCCAATGTTAAAAACGCACTATCAGGCGTTTGCTGACCTTGGTTTATACCATTACGCGCAGTTGGATTTGGAGTTTTATAAGCTTTAACTTTGGCATTATTTTGACTAAAGGGTAATCTAAAACTACCCGCAATACCTTCAAAACTTAAGTCGGGATCAAAAACCACATCCGTAGATAAGAAAGGATTAATGGTTCTACCCGCATATAAAGTAAACCAGTCCGTGCCTTTACCATCAACAAAATTATATTGCAAAAAGGCTCTATCAATGGCAAATTGATACGATTGCCCAGTATTACCCAAGGTTTGGTCATTAGAAACAGGGTTGTAAGTATTACTAGTAGCAAACCGAACCCCCGCTTTTAAGCCATCGGCTAACTTGGCTTCAAATCCTAAACGAAAACGCTCTCTGATTCTTAGTCGGTCTCTTTGATTATTGATATATTGTTTATTGGGGTCATTAATTTTATCGAAACCACCCGCATTATTAATTGCCAAATAATCTGGGGTCGTACCTAATACACCTGGGTAATACACAGGATTATCATTTCCATACAACTCATCCGCAAACCGAATTCTCATATCAAAAGTCGGATTAATTGCCGCAACCCATTCAGGTAAAGCGGCAGGAATACCCCAGCCTTCTTTTTTAGCATCTTTTTTTACATCATTGACTACTTCGGCTTTTAATTCGGCGCGCACTTCATCACGAATTTCTTTTTTTACAAACTCTGGCACATAAGTAACATGCTTTGATTTACTAACACCTTGAGTATTAGTATTTGCTGGATTAGCTTGTTGAACATCAACCACCTCTGCTGGAGATAGTGCCTTATTTTTATAAGTTTGAACGGGTGCATCTGCTTCTGCTGTCGCCGCCTCTTGCTCTGCTGCTGCCACTAAGCCCGTACCTTCTTGTTTATTAATAACACCCCGTTGGACTAATAAATCAACCAAATTAACAAAAGTAGATTTTTTAACCTTTAAAATCGCGTCAGGCTGTTCAGCATAAACGGGGGTAACTAAAGTACCGGCTAAAATAGCGAGTAAGGTTTTCTTTGCAGTATTCATGTTTTATATCTATTTAAATTAAATAATTTTTACTTGTTTAAGAGTAACTCACACTTAATACGAACCTTAGCAGGTTGATGCATGGATTCGGGAGGAGCTTTACCAAGACTAGAATGTACTTTTAATAAAGCCGCTCGTATTGTTTGATCAACTTCTGTTTGCCCGCTACCTGAAGTTAACTCAGTACGATTAATACTACCCTCTGGACTTACCCATACACTTACAACAACTGAACAGCCCGACTTGGCTGATGAGATTGCGGGCAAGTCTTCCAAAGCAGATTGCAAATCATCTTGTAAATGATTAATAATTTGGCCGCCATACCAAATAACAGCGTTACCGCCACCACCACCTAAAATAGACCGACCACCCTTACGCGCTGCTAAGCCAAAACCATCTGCACCCGCGGCGCCATCCGCATCCAAGCCCAACTCTTCTGCGGGTGGCTCATTTGATTCTTCTGGCGTTGGCTCTGGTTCTGGCTCCGGCTCAGGTTCTTCGATTTTTTCTTCTTTAACCTCAGGCTCCGGTGGCTTTACTTCCGGTGGTGGCGGAGGTGGTGGCGGTGGCTGAATCATGGTAATTTGTTGCGCCACTTTTTTTGCATGCGGTGGCTTAGGAAACAAATCTTTTAAAACAATAATACCCACTACAATCAATAAAACCGATCCCACGCCCAACAAAACCGGCAAACGACGTAACCACGCAAATTTCTTTTCTTCCATCGTAATAACTAGCCGCTACTTCACTAATTTTTGCGTCACTAAACCCAATTGAGTTATTTGCAAACGCGTCACCACATCCAATACCTCTATCACTTTTTGATATTGCACACTTGCATCCGCTTTAACAACCACTGGCAAATCAGGCACTGCCGCTTTAAATTGTGCCAAGCGGGTTTCCAGTTCTTGCACTGAAACAGGATAGGTATCTAAATAGATAGTGCCGTCTGGTGTTATAGATATTGCTTTTGTTTTAGGTTTAGATAACGAAGGTGTGCTACTCGCCTTGGGTAAATTAACAGTAATGCCTTGCACAGTAGCCGTTGTCATAATGATAAAAATTAACAACAATACATAAGCCACATCCAGCATGGGCGTAATGTTAATGTCGTCGTATACCTTCTCTTCTGATTCAACTTTCATGGTTTAACTCACTTTTTTTGCTGTTGGGCGGCACGCATTGACAATAAGGCTAAAAACTCATCTGCAAAAATACGCATACTGGCAGTAATATCCTTAATTTGAGTTAATAAGTAGTTATAAGCAAACAAGGCTGGAATCGCTACCGCTAAGCCCGCTACAGTTGCTAACAAGGCCGCCGCAATTCCTGGCGCAATAGAGTTAATATTTACATCGCCTGATGCAGCAATGGCCGCGAAGGTAATCATTACCCCTACTACCGTGCCCAACAATCCTAAAAATGGCCCACCCGCAATCGCAATCGTTAACAACACCATATTTTTATTAAGACGCTGACTCTCAGTTACAATTTGAGAATCAAGTTTGACGTGTAAATAATTCCAAGCTTCTGAAGTGACTGTTTGGTTAACATCGCCCTGTAGCTGTTTAAGCTCATGGATGGCGGTGTGATACAAATGATAAAGTGAAGAACTCTGAAAATGATCATGCTTTCCTACTAAAGCGGATACCCAATCGATATCTGACTCATCTTGTTCTTCATCTGAATCTAAATCACCTAAATGCTTAGGATCTAACTGACGATATTTTTCTAAGAAGGCTTTATTATCTTTAGTGACTCTATTGATAATTATAGTTTTAGTAATCATTACCCAAATAGCCACCACTAACATAATGAGTGTTAAACCAATAACCACCCAACCATCAACAGTTACGTTTTGGACAATAACCATGAAATGACCTGCACCAGCATCACCATTTGACTCATCTTCGCCAAAATTAAGCACCGAAAAATCTGGGCTTTGGCTACGGAAACTTAACTTAACCCAATCCGCACTTCTAGCAGTTGTAGCGATTTGTACTTCATCTAATAAACCGATGTAATTATTACCCAATGCAATGCTAGGATTAACAGAACTTAAACTAACAGGCGCGGTCGCGGCAATTGCACCATTAAGATAAACATCCAACTTATCCGCTTTAGCAACCACTACCAATTGTTGCCATTGGCCTTGTGTAACATTAATAGGCGCCGTATCTACTGAGCCACTTGCACCTACCCAATGCGCTACTAATGAAGTGCCTTGCAAATCTATACTTAAACCGTTTGCGCCTTCTTTAGCCGTAAAAATTTGTGCATTGGCTTGTGGTTGATCAAATTTAAACCAAGTAGAAAAAGTCCAACCTTTATCAGCAGCTATAGCTAATTGCGGTAACGGGTTAACACTAATTGCACCCGTGCCACTAAATTTTGCCGCAGCACCTATCCAGCCTGCAGGCTCAATTTGCGCTTTAGAATCTGACGCATTGCTCGCGTAAGCGGTCGCATCTTGAGGTAACGCTTCACCGTCTTTAAAGTGATATACCAAACTTTGGGGCGTATCATAAAGGCTCTTAGCATCTGAGCCATCAGGCGCATTTTGATTACCGTAATACAACCAAAATTTATCATCGGCAACACCGCCACGCACTTGAGGCAAGCGCACCCAAACTAAGCCAATTTCACTTAAGGTATCTACCGCTTCAATTTCATAATTAAGAGGCGTTTTGTCATCTTTTAAAAAGCGAACATCACGACCTTGCTCAGCTAATTCTGAAAAGAAGCCAAAATTACCCGCATGCAAGCGAATTAAAATAGGAACATCAGCCACAGTTTCTTGAATATCTGCACCCGTAGCAGTGGCATCCACACTGACCTGACGACGTGAACTCCAGTCCTCATTCCACCAAGCTAAAGTAATAACAGGAAACAACAACGCTATAAGACCAAATGTAATGCTTCTTTTATTCATCGTTTAAATTTTTAATCAAGGAAAAGTAAGTGCTTGTGAATGATTTCAGACACATAAAGCACTTTTAGCAAATTACATGCCAAAAATAAACTTTTTATTAATCAATGTATTAAAAGAAACGCAATAGAACTATTTGCTGGAATATCAACAGTTACTGTTGATATAGTGTTGATATAACAACAGGCCAGCAACTGAGTTGCCAGCCTGCTCATATGGAAAATCTACAAAATAAAGTAAATTAATTTATAAAACTAACTGCACTTGAAACAATATAACTAAGCACCGCAGCCGTTTTTACCTTCTTTAACATCATTCACGCTGCAATCACCAAAGCCAACGATATCAGCACTAATGATACTTACCTTTTTCTTAGAGATGCCATCTGAACCGTTATTGGTTTTATTATCGTCATCTGCAGATTGCGTTGCATTTTTGGTTGCACTCGCCGCTGCACTATTAGCACCCGCCAAACTTACTGGCGCAGAAACTGTCGTAGGCACACCCACCGTACCGCCAGATGAACTAATGTTAGAGGCTCCAATAACAGCAGTTGCCGCAATGGTGACATGCCCACCACTAATACCCGCCTCACCCGCATCAACTACTCCATTTGGCGCGGCCAAAGTGACATCACCACCACCGATTGCTTGGATACCACTACCGGAAAAAATAGGCGGAAATATAGTTTTTATATTTCCATTTGCATCTATCGTAGTCACCGGCTTAGGTGCAGAGATTGCTGATTTTGCCCCTTTACCCGCATCAATATTACCCAAAGTTGACCAGGCAGCAATATCTCCACCGCCCATGGTAAACAAGCGCGACTGATTAACATTAACATCACCAGAAGTTAAAACGTTAATATCACCTGTTTGTTGAACCACGATACCCAACTGGTCAGCACCTTTACTTACGCCACCTTGAGTGCCCGCCAAACCTACATCTATTTTTCCACCCGGGACCACGATATTTAAATCACCGCCGGCTATAGTTTTAAGCTGACTGAATACCAAACTTAAATCGCCAGCATAAACTTTATCAGTTGGAAACAAGGCATGTATTGCATCTGTGCCGCGTTTATAAAGTTTAGCTCTTTGATTCTCTGGAACTACAGCGGCGGCAGATGCAGATGCTTTAAGTTCCTTAAACAGAACAGTAAATATTACTGAGAGATGCTGCCCTTGTTGTTCTTCTGTTAAATCAGCTAAATCTTTCAATTCAGTCGCATAATCTGCTTGATACTTTTTAATAAATCCTAAGTAATCCGGCTTATTGCTCAACCCTGGAATGACTTCTATAGTTGCACCCGTTTGAACTAAAGCTTGATTTAAAAAATTACCAATAGTTTGTATACCATCAGAACCCCCTAAATTTATATCTTTACCCGCCAACACCTCTAACTGACCTGGTCCTGCTAATTTAAAATACTGCGCACTTGCGGTCTTCGTCACTATTTTGCCATCACCATCAATATTCGTTTCAAAGCTAATATTTCGACCTGCACTTACAGTAGTGACATCATTAACAGATAAGTTTTGAGCCAAAATACTAAGATTTGAAATATCTTTACCCGCCTTAAACACTGAAGCTTGAGGCAGGTAAAAAGTAGCTAAAAAATCAGATGGAAATGCAATATTGCCATTCTTTGCAACCATTAGCGGTACAGTCACATCATCTTTATGAACGGGGACAAGTGCGTGTAACTTAGCAGAAACAGCTGACGCAGGATTTAATAATTCTCTGGCTAAATATTCCGTACCTGAGCCATTTATTTCAGTTACGGGAGTTTTAATATTAGGCAACAACTTTGGATCCGTATCAGACATATTGACATATAAACGATTATTTCCTGAATTTATATTGGAGCCGATATTACCGTTTGCCAATAAGGTTAAATCACCTATTGCGGATGGAAATAATGTCATAGCGTTATCAACACGAATATCCCCTGATAATGCCGTTGCATTTAAAGACCCAGGATAAACCTGATATTCAAATTTATTAGCCGTAGAAATTGGCATTTTTTTAAGTGCTTTTATCTCATTAAAGTCATTTACCAAAACGACATTTCCTGCAGTAGCCGTTATATTGACCCCACTTTCTGGACCGTAAGTAAAAAATTGTGAATCAAATTGTGAACCTTTATCTGGCAAGACATTTTGGTTTGTTATGGTTGGATTCATCACCGAAGCGATATTAACGTCTTGGCGCGCTTGCAGGTTAAACTTAGCATCGCCCATTTCTAATAAGGCGCCTGCCGATAAACTCGAATTTGGGATAGAACTTTTAGAAATACTACCACCAGCTTCTAAAATACCCGTTCCTTGAGCCACATAATACTCTCCACCAACAATATCTTTACCAGCCTTAACTTTTAAATCCCCTCCACCATTAATCACCGAGCTATTTGTAGCCCATTGATCTTGACCATTATTTGAATCTCTTACACTAAAGCTACCAAAGGGTTTTCCAGTAGTAGGTAACATAACGGATAGATCTTGCACATTACCACCAGCGTTGACTTGCACATTACCACCGCCCAATGCCCCCACATTTTGATTAAAATATCTAATTTTAGATAAGTTACCATTAGCAAAAGTTAAACCGGATTGATTAACATCACCGCTGACATCAATTCCCCAAGCTGTCGGACGATTATCTGTTCGACCTTCATTCCAAAAACCTGCACGCACCAACCAATCACCTATTTGCTGACCTGTTTGAATGCCACTTATATTACCTTTTGCACTCAGGTTAATATCACCACCTTGCGTTGGATATTCTGCAAACAAATAATTAACACTTAATTGCGACTCATCAAAATAACCATAACGCAGCAACTTATTAAGCTCAGTCGTATTTAAACGATTGAGATAATTTAAATCTGTTTCACCTGTGATTCGAGCTGATATACCCGGAATTGCCCCAGCTAATAGTTGCGCTCTTGTATAATTGCTTGGCGTACCTATTGTATAAACAGCTGCTGCAGCATCAGTTTGATTTACATCTTTTTTAAAATTTATATCAGCGCCTGCTGTCAGATTAATTGCCCCTGTACCCGTCCTGACCATTACTTGAGTCTTATCAAGACCGTAAGATGGATATAAATTAATATTCTTACCAGCAACAAGCTTATAACTCCACGACTGACCTGGCTGTAAAGCATCATGATAGACAGCACCCAACTCATTAGTGCTTGGATCAACGATGTCTTGTCCTGGTATAGGTGTATTGGCAAAGGCATCAGTTAATGAGGCCTTAACATCAATATTTTCAGTTGCTCTGAAGGTCAAAAATCCAGGCAAAGAATTAAAACCTGCAGAGTCGGCATAACGCCAAGTTGAATTCCATGCAGAATGATCTGTTGCGGATAGCCCATTGACGTAGTCCTGATCAATAAACCAACTGCCATCCATAAAGTCCCATTTATCTTGTAAAACAAGATTAGTTGAGCTCCTTACTTCAATGCCAGGCAATAGTGTTATTGTACTATCTGATAACCCGGTCAAATTAGGTCTTGACGCCATAAATTGGGTGGTCTGATTTTGCCATTGAATTATATCTGTTGATTTAACATTAACTTGATCAGCTGGTGTAACAATGCGCACAGCTTCTAGATTAGAATTTAAACTATCAGCACCCATAATTTTAGCGTTAATAGTTGAAACGGCTATAGTCTTTAAATTATCATCTCTGCCTGTGCGTAAATGTACAGAACCACTAGTGCCATTTAAGCCAGAAGAAACATCTATTTGCCCACCCGTTGCTGATAAATCCAGCACACCGGTACCTGAATCATCTCTATGCACAGTATCCAGTAAAACACTGCCCCCAGATTTACCCTTACCCGTTGACGTAGAGACTAGACTGCCCGGCGCACCCAATGCAATTCCATTTCTTCCATAGATTGCTATTTGGCCTGCCACACTACCAGAAGCATCAATCTGGCCATTAATAGTTACTGAACCCTGATCAACATTAAGTTCAAAATTATGCGCCTTAACAATATCATTTTGAGCGACCACAACATTACCACTACGTTGTTCTACAATAACTTTCTCCGATAAACCGGCGTTTGATAACTTTGTATTAAAATCAGAAAAACCTTTATCACTCAAACTATTAACATCGACTTGGATTTGACCCAACTTTACTGCATCACTAGCCAAACTGGCACTTTTAGCATTAATATCACCAGACCACTCAAACGTCCCTTTATTTGCTTGAATACTTAAATCACCAGAATTACTGACTTGATGCTCTTGATATTGGGCGCCTAATAAATTAATTTTTGCTCCAGCGTTAAAATTAATATTCGCATTTTTTGAGCTTAATAACAAAGAACCGGCTTGTGACGCGCGTATAGTATTTTCAAAAGTAACGACCTGACCTGATAAATCAATATTGGTATTTTTTCCTAAGTTAATATCACCATCATTAGCAGTTAAGCCTAAATACCCTGAAGGCAGATCAAAAACAGCATCACTATTTAACTTATCAGCTTGTAAATACCAACTAACCCCTAAACCTTTAACCACATTTTCGGGATTTTTAAAGGAAGAGAGTACATCTAACTTAAATCCTGTTGCATTAATGCTCGTAGTTGCACCATTAGCACCACTAAAATAACCGGCATCTAAAGTTACATCACTAACTATAGTCAAATTGCCCGGATTAACAATTGAACTATTTCCCGTTCCTTGCGCGAGAACCTGCCCAACACCTTGAATACCATCCTTAGCAACAAAAGACACCTGCTTAAATCCCTTAATTGCATACTCACCAGTACCTAATTGGATGTTTTTCGCATCAAATTTTAATGTTCCAGTACCCTGACCTGAATGTTGTGTAGTTGCACCTTGATTCTGAATTTTAAGCAGATTTGTTGCTGTTATTGTTGATAACGAACTTGCAGGCAAGACCTTAGGATCATCAAAGCCATTTATATTTGCCGCATTAATAGTCACTTGTTTACTATTAAAATTAACAGAACCATAAATATCTAAATCATGGGCACTATTAAGTCTTAAATCATCTAAATTAAAACTCGTGTTTTTTAATACTAAACCAGGCGTTTTATCAGGGACGACTCCGAGACTAATGCGACTTGAATTTAAAGATAAAGATCCCTGAGTCATATCAATAACCCCATCAAAAACAGTATTCTGACTTGAATCCACTAAAAGAGACCCATCTGCTTTTAATCTTGCCCCAGACTCAACCGTGAGCACACCACCCTTATTTGTGATGGATTTATCACGAAATACATCAACTTGACCCGCATTAGAAACCCTTAAAATTGCAGAATCGCTATTGCCAAGCTTATTGCTCACTAACAAAGCTTCAGGATTCTTGCCATTAGTGCCTGTACTTTCTAACGTTGCGGCATTTGATACGGTCACATCAGAAATAGCTGCTAAAATAATTTCTTGACCGTTAAGATGTACATTTTGATCAATCTTGACTTTATCAGATAGCACATTAATACGCTGCCCATTAAGTTCCTTACTTCGCTTCCCACCCAATAACAAACTTGGTGCATTTAATTTATTTAAATCACTTGATAATATACCAACTGTACCCGCTGTTATGCCCGTTAAATCGGTACCAGGGACTACCTCTAATTGATCAGCACTGATATCAACTTGCCCACCTAACCCTTTGCTACCGTATGGAGTCGCTAATAACTCAGCGTTCAACGCCAAACTATTCTTTGTAGTTAATAAGAGGGCCCCAGCGTCTTGTGGCAATTGTGGAACAGTATTATTTGCAGCAAGGGCTTTATCGTGAAAGAATTGATTTGCGAAATAGTCTTTATATTCTGAACGTGCTCTAGCGATAACTCCAGGTTCAACAATAAAACCTTGTGTTCTTGAGGAAGCTATATTTGTACCAGATACTCCATAATAGCCTGGTACAATCGACGAATCGGCAAGGTTTTTTACTGTTTGAAATTGATCCTGGGTATCCGCCTTTGGAGTGACTAAATAAGCACCAGGCAATAAAGCATAATGTGCAGGCAATAAAGTATACCAACCAGCGCTTAATCCCGAGCCGGAGCCTAAATAAACACTTTGACCATTTTTTAATCCTGCAGTGGCTGACTCCAATGGATCATAAGGCGTTAAGGCACTATTAAACGCAGGTAAAACAGCAAATTTTTGAGATCCAGATGCTACAGTTGGATCTAAAACATCATTACTACCACCCGCACCAGTAATAAACTCATAAGCATAAAGGTCACCACCACCCGATAGATCAATTGTTGACCCAGATTGCAAATGAATGTCTGAGCCTTTTAATTGTAAATGTTTTTCAGGAGGTGACACTTCAACTAAATTAGTGTTCCCGGTATTATCTAAAGGATAAAGCCATGTAGTCCCGCCTGACACACGCCCAAATGGCACTATTGCGCCACTAGCTGTTACTGAAGTTACACTACCCGAACTTAATTGCAAAACTTTGTCTGCGTTTAAATTTAATTCACCAAAAGGTACTTTAAGCGTTCCCTCTTGAATAATATTTGGGGCATTAAGCGTTAACCGTCCACCTGCTGAAAGCACCGGAGTGGAAATACCTGGGCTATTATGAATAGCAATCGACTCGTTACCACTTCCTGATACATTAATCTTAAAATCTGTCAATGTTGCAGGATAAACTTGCTGGGCAGTAATATCCAAATCACCTGCTACATTAAATTGGCCTAAGTCTGTTTTTTTACTTACATTAAGCAAACCACGCAACCGTATATCAGTTGTACTTTTTAAATTCACCTTCGCAAATCCATTTGTGGCTAAGCCACCTATTAAATCTATCGCATTAGCTTTTACAGTCAGCTCACTAGTACCGCTGGTTGCATCAGGTGCTAAAAACTTATTAAACTGACTAAGACTTGATCCCAAAATTGCATAAGCAGTACTTAAATTGATACTCCCACCAACTGACTCAATACTAGGAGTATCTAATACAATTTGATGTCCTGTGGTGACATCCCCTTTAAATAAAACAGCACTGGTATACTGATTATTAATATTTACAACGTCCGTTTTTAAGCTTAAAGAATCAAATCCACCGTCATTAAGCACAGAACTTTTTAAGAATACTTTTCCACTAAAATCCTTTGTTGATAATGCTGCACCTTGCTGTAAATTCTCCGGCACAACATTAGCTTCATCTGATAGAACTTCAATCTTAAAAGTTTCAGATGGATTAATATCATCCGGAAATAAAGGTGAATACTTAAAGTCTGCAAGATTAGGTTTTTGACGCAAATTTCGATCCAAACTCACGTTTAAGACACCACCTGCAGATGAACCTCCTATTGAATTAGCTTTTAAGTTGCCATCTACTAACATCCCCTCACCAGAAGTTAAATTAATGACCCCACCATCTGAGTATATCTTTCGATCTCCTGGTTTATCTCCCTTTATTGACGGTTCTAAAAAAGTTAATGTCTCAACGTTACCAGATACATCAATTAATGACCCCGAACGGCTAATAATATAGCCTCTATTTGCATTTAAGGATACTATGCCGCCGGCTAAAACATCACCCGTTTTAATGCCATTTACATTCAATTGTTTCTTGAAATGACCTTGCGCAAATAACTGACTATCTGCACCCAACCAAATACCCTGAGAGGCTAAATAACCAGCAGGAGCTGTTGGTGCTTTAATGTTTATATTGATATTCCCTGCAGGCGCGTTAATAATGCCATCAACAAAAACTGAAGTATCTGAATTTAAAGTGATAGTTGATTGAGTGTCAGCCAAGATACTTGTTCCATGCCCTATCCGTAAAGCCTCAGCTGTTTTTTGGCCGGCGGATTCAATATATGAAAGAGCCAAATTTGTTGGATGACGCAAAAAATCAGGTAATTGGACTGGTTTACTTACCTCAGACAGATGACTTCCTGTGGTTTTATTAAGTGCAATTTCTGATAACTGCCGATTAACTTGAATTGGCCTAAGGGTAACATTGTCGGCGACGGTTAAACCATAAAAATTTGCTGTAACGTTATAACTAGAAAAACCACCACGTTGAAAAAAACCAGGCCCTAACACTAAAGGTGATAACTTACTTTCAGGATGTAAAACAAAGGATTTATCTGTGCCTATTAATACCTCATTAGTATTAATAGATAACTGACCACCTTGCTCAATGCCCCAAGCACTTAAATCACCATTTATATTTAAACTACCCGGCTTAGTAATTGGATCACTACTTACCGTCGCAAGAGATATAGAACCACCCTCACCTGCAACTACATGAGCGGCACTTGACCATGCCCCTCCGCTTGCTTCAATACGACTTCCCTTTTCTAAAATTAAATCCCCTTGCTCCGCAACCAGCTTGACACTTCCACCTTGTATGTTAATTGTGCTTAATTTTTTATTTAAAGTCGCATCTAAACGGTCATTAACCCACACACCACTTACATCAATTACTGCTGTAGCCCCTAAATTTATTGCACTTGGCTTTACAATGCCGTCTAAATGTAGTTCCTGTAAATTAACTGATCCTGATGGCGCAATAATTTTTCCTTGCACATTAAAATCTTCCGCCGACCAATTTAAACCGCCTAAAGCAGGAAAATTTAATGACGCATTTTTATTAACTGCAACAGAACCACTGGTATTAATATTTAATTGACTTAATCCAGAGTTATTTAATAACTGATCGTTCAGTTGTAGAGGAACAGCAACATCACTTCCCGAAATTTTTCTAGATATAGGATCATCTGGACTTAAAGAAGTAAATATAGCATCTTTATCAAAAACAATATCTTGACCGCTGTAAACACCAGAGTCATTCAAATTAATTGTAAAAGAACTGCCTTCAGGTCTATTGTTTACCTCCCTCTGCAATTCACCGGTGATTGTCTTGGCTTTTAAACTACCATCTAAGACTGCTTCATATGAGGAAACAGTAACTTGACCTCCTGCCTTACCTTCTAAGTAACCTGGGTCATAATGCGTTGAGGTTATAATCTTATCGTAATGGCGATTAGGATCTGCATGTGCTATATCAAACAATTGGCCACTAGAGCCTAGTTGCGTAGACTCTATATTGCCCGCCTGATAGGCCACGGACCCACCAGAAAAATCCAAAACACTACCCGCTTGCGTAATCACATCGCCACTAGAATTTAGATCTATACTTCCCGCAATGGTACTTCTTTCATCAATATTTCTGGCAATTCTATCGACAGCACCTTTTACATCAGCAATGGGAATGGTTGCAGTTAATAAAGCACCTGTACTTGAATAATTTAAAGTAGTTTCTCTTAGATCAACAGCGACTTTCTGACCGTATAAAACCCCATCTCTTTGTAATGGTGAATCGCGCAATTCATTTTTACGAAGTTCAACCTCTAAGATGTTTCTATCTACTGGAATAGCGACATTTTTTAATCCTGAAACATCAACTTTACTACCCGCTTCTAAATATATACGCGCCGTATGCTTGCCGGCAATATCATCCACCGCATTAATAGAAACATTTCCTGAATGGGTTTTTACATTAGATCCATTTTTTAAAACAATCTTATGACCACTTAATTCAATTTTTGATTCTGCCTGAACTTGGGCGTCTATAGCTTTGGCTGTTTTATCACTATCTAATTCAACGCTGGTTAAACTATCATTAAACAACCTTACTGTGGCACTACTACCATCCAAACGTTGAGTAGATTTAGCGCGTAACGCCCCCCCCGTTTGAGCAGGCACTAAAATACCCTCTCTAGCTAATAAGCGTACGGAACCATTTAATTGCAAAGAAGTTGATGCGGATACAGTGCCGTGCTGGTTAACGGCAAAGCCTAGTAAACTGGCATTGCCACGCTCAGCAATAACTTTACCTAAGTTATTAACATCACCACCCGTACCTACTTCGACTAATAAACCCCTAATATCGGAACCGGGCCCCGTTTCTTGTAAATAAACTTTATCTTTTGAAGCGGCCAAAATAGTTTGACCATCTGGGGTGTTAATTTCCCCTGCATTAGTAATAACAGGAGCCGCTAAAATTACTCGGCCTCCAGGTGTGCTTGTGTTAATTTTTGCACCATTTTCGATAAAGATTTCTATCTTAATGGGTTTATTTTCACTATCTTTTAATACTTTTCCGTCTGCACCTTTAAGATATAACTCACCGTTACCTTTTAATGCGGCTGCTTTATTTAAATAATCATCAGTAAGTTTATTAGTATCAAAGACTTTAGTGATACCTAATTGTAAATTTTCATTACTTATACCTAAAGTACTTGCGACTAAGGAATTAACATTAACTTGAGAGTCTTTACCAAATAAAAAACCATTTTGGTTAATCAAATAAACCTGACCACCGGCTGTTAAGGACCCTAAAATTTTACTGGCGTCGGCCTGATGTATATTATTCAGCGCGATCTGATTAGGATTTTGGTCAAAATTTACATGATAGCCTTTGTCAATATTAAAATTATCCCAATCCAAAGTTACCTTATCTACACCGTGATGTTTTTGATCTATGGTCATTAATGTGCCTTGATCATTTTTAGTAACTGGTGCACTCGTTAAATTTGCTGGTGCGGTACTTAAATTAGGTAAATGCACATTAACTTCTGCAGATGACGTCCCTGAGCCAACTATAAAACTAGTGGCTATCAAAAACCGAATAGCTAGCACCAAAGGCTTTTGTTTACTAACCGGTAATTCTGACATTAAAGAATAATGAGTGATCATAAATATATCTAATAAAGTTAACTAAACCGATTTGTTCGGTATTATAAAAAAGCCTAAAACTTAAGTTATAAATAAACATTTCATTTCAAATGCGTATTTATAACCCAAATCGACAGAAACAAAAAAGCCTCGATGTAACTCGAAGCCTAATATTTTACAGATACACCAAATAAAAATGCCTCTGAATAAATAACTTACTCAGAGACATCTTTGATTCCTTATCCTATTTGTCTACTCCATATCCCTTTAGACATTCCATTATAAAATCCATCTTCAGTCAATCTATTGACCTTCAGGGAAAGTATTCCCAGTTATCGTTATTGCAACGACCACAATAATTATTTCAACTCAATAGTTGAAGTTGTTGTAGCGCCATTTTTATAAATTTGAGGAACCAAACCTAAATGAGTTGAAGTACCATTAAAATGCGTTAAACTAACAATTGGTTTTGCAACTGCATCAAAAGGAATGTTTGTTGTATCAACATTATCCGTTCTAGATGTTGCAAAAACGCCAGATTGACCATATGGTTGAACTAACGCTGTATTTACATCGTTAGCCACTGCAGAATGACGGAATGCATCACCTAACGCTTGTAATAAAGTGGTTTTATCAGTTCCGATAGATGGCTGAATTAAAACTTCACCTTCTGCCCAGTAAGGATAATTACCTGAAGCGACATTCTCAATAGTACCTGTATAACCATCAATACGAACATAACGCCAGTTTTGTGATGGTGCAACACCCGCAGCAGCACCGTTTCTGTCACCACTGTGTATTGCGAAGCCCCACAACTTACCAGTTGCACTATAGTTAAGCGTACTTACGTTAGTACCCGCTTGCCAATCTTTTAATAAATTATCAGTAGCTGATGCTCCACCGGGCGATGTTACATATGGCTCCGCTGTTGCTTTAGTTAAAGTAGGAGTATCAGTAGCTGGCGGAACACTGTTTGGTGTAAAAGGATAACCCAACAGTTTTGCATAACCTACGGCCCCAATTGCAGCACCACTATTACGACGACCCACGCCTACAGTAAATTTAGTTGGCGCTAAAGCCGTAAACCCTAAACCATTAGGTGTAGAACCAAGTGTTGCAGTATTAGCTGTTGCTACTTGTGCCAAAGAGTACACATTATTACCCGCATTAACTCTATCGACAAACTTAACATTAGCCCAATTTGTTACCTTACCAGTTAATAAGTCAGCTAAAAAATTACGACTTAAAGAAGGGATATATTTAGGATCTGTATATTCGCCTAATTTTGTTGTTTCAGCATCTGCTGGCAAACTACCTGATCTTGCTTGAGCAATTTGCAAGGCTTTATATAAGTCTAAAGTTACACCCACACCATAAACTAAACCACCTGTAGCGACACGAGTCGCTGCTAAATTACCAATTTTATAAGTAGTTGGCCATGGTGTTGTAGTTGCATTTGTACTAATTTCTTTTACTGGCGCAGGATAATTTTGAGTATTTGGTTGTAATAAAGCTTCTGCATCCACACCAATAAATCCTCCATCAGAGGGCACTGAAGTAAAATAACTGGATGCATTCGCCAAAGGTGTAGCAATGCTAACCGCAGTTTTATATTTGTTAGCTACATTACCAGTGCCACCACTTGCCGTACCATTTGTAAGCCAATCAGTTGAGGCGCTTAAAAATATATCTAAATGATCTATTGCGATATTTCCTGCTAATGGCACTACACCATAACCAGCCGCACCCAATGAACGCTTCTCTAAATATATTTTTGCACCCGCTAGACCTGTTGGTAGAGCTGGGATACCAGCTGTAGCGTCAGCAGTACTTCTTCCGATAAAGTAATAACCAGCAAATTGCCCACCAATAGTACCCGCTTTATCATCTTCGAATATATCTAAAGTACCGGGCTCCGCTAATACCTTTAGTACTGCTGATTGATAAGCTTTATCTTGCGCAGCTCCACCAGATGTAAATATTTTAAAATCAGGCGTGCTGTTTCCAGTGGTCCAAGGTGTAATAGCTTGTGCACTTTGAACACCCGCTAATAAAGATACAGCGACTGCTAAAACTTTTAATTGCTTTGTATGTTTCATTGTAAAATTCCTATGTATTTAATAATAGAAGAAAATCCTTCTTACATTTATTTATAAATTAAGCCAGCAACGCAGTGCGTCTGCGATTTAAACCTAACAAGCCCACTAAACCAGATAAAAATAACCAAACTACGCCAGGCAATGGAACTGCCGCAACGCTTGCTGAAGTAAATGTCAAAACATTACCCGAACTCAAACTAAATGTTCCTAATTTAGTAAATACATTATTACCCGCATCAAGAGTTGGATTTGTTACCCCCCAGAAATCTGCAGAGGCTGCACCAGTAAAATTTTGTCCACCGCCTAAAGTACCTAGATCCGAATAGTTAGTATCATAATAAGAAGTACCACTAATTGGAGCAATTGAAGCTACAGCGGCGCCATTAGCTGAATCAGGCGCATTTAAACCATTAATCCAAGTGGCAACTTTACCCGCAGATGGATCTGCGGCCTGTTGGATAATAGTATAATTAGCCTGAGTTAAAGTAGATGTATTGTGTACAGTAGTTTGCACACCCCAATTAGCTGTATCAGTAAATGGAGCTAAAGATCCAGACCTATCCACGTTAGTGCCCGCATCACCATCAACCTGATAACTTCCAGCTACCGACCATTTAAAACTTGCTGTATCAGCTGAAAAAGGCGTAAAAGTAGCGCCACCTAAAGATGACAAATCCCAAGTTAAAATCCCATTAGCACCCTGAGTTCCATTTTGGAAGGACGCATAATTAAGGCCAGCATGACCAACAGCTAAGTCTAATACAAATGTATTTTGATTTACGCTATCACTAATTTGAAATGAAACCGATGAAGGTGAGCCTAATGTATTTCCATCTACCCATGCCGCAGATGCGCCACCAGCCATTAAAGCCAGTGTCACTGCTGCGACTATTTTTGTAGTTTTTTTCATATTTGTGCCTCAAATAAAATAAAAAAAGATTTATAGTTGTATTGCTATTAAATATATAGCAAACACAATGCCAACTTTTAAGCATATGTTATTTAAGGTTTTTTATATTACAAACCAATTGTAACTGCTGATTCACAAACACGATATGCTTGTTAGGTGTTGAAATATCAACAGGTGTAATACAGTTCACACAATTGTCTTAAAATTTACATAATAAGAAATCACTTTAAATTAATTACCAAGTAATTCGCGTATTTTAATCTCTTTAATTCAGTAGATAAGGAGAGGAGCTTAATGTTGATTCTTTAAAAAACCTAGACAATAAAAAACCCTGCCTCACCTTAACAGTGAAACAGGGCTTATTTATGCTTTATACAGTGTAACCACTTTTAATGCGTCTTACCGTATCCACTAAGAGATCAACCTCTGCATGGGTATTGTAAAAAGCTAAAGAGGGTCTAACCGTCGTTTCCAAGCCAAAGCGACGTAAGATAGGTTGAGCACAATGATGGCCTGTACGAACCGCAATACCGACCTTATTCAGTTGTACACCAATCTCTTGGTTGCTGTGTCCGTCTAATACAAACGATAAAACGCTCGTTTTTTCTGGTGCAGTACCAATCAATCTTAAGCCTGAGATACTTCTTAAAGCACCCATCGCATACACTAATAACTCATGCTCATAACGCGCAATATTATCGATACCGACTTTAGATACATACTCTAAGGCGGCACCTAAACCGACCGCATCAGCAATATTACCGGTACCCGCCTCAAAACGTGCTGGCGCAGGTTGATAAACAATCTTTTCGAAGGTGACATCTTCGATCATATTGCCACCACCTTGCCAAGGTTGCGTAGACTCTAGTAAATCTGCTTTGCCATATAAGGCACCAATACCGGTAGGGCCAAATATTTTGTGACCCGAGAATACAAACCAATCACAATCTAAAGCTTGTACATCTGCACGTAAATGCGAAACTGATTGCGCACCGTCTAATAAGACCCGTGCACCCACGCGATGTGCCATTTCGATCATTTCTTTTGCAGGAGTCACGGTACCTAGGGCATTAGACACTTGTGTAAAAGACACCAATTTAGTTTTAGACGACAGTAGTTTTTGATACTCATCTAATAACACTTGGCCATGATCATCCACGGGCGCCACTTTTAATACCGCACCTCTTGCATCACACAATTGTTTCCAAGGCACGATATTAGCGTGATGCTCTAGCCAGGTAATGACTATCTCATCCCCTTCTCTAATATTTTGATAACCCCAACTTTTCGCGACTAAGTTAATCGCTTCCGTGGTGCCTCTAGCAAATACAATTTCTGAAGGTGATGACGCATTCACAAACTTAGCCACAATATCACGCGCATTTTCGTAAGCATCCGTTGATCTTGCGGCTAACTCATGCGCCGCACGGTGAATATTAGAGTTCTCGTGTTCATAAAAATACGAGATTCTATCAATCACCGATTGTGGCTTTTGAGTGGTAGCGGCATTATCAAACCACACTAAAGGGTGTCCGTTGACACGCTCTTTAAGAATGGGGAAGTCACGACGAATCGCATGCACATCAAACGCAGGATGCGCAGAACTGATAGGCGCCGTTTGAGGGTTATATTCGCCTGTTTTTAATTCATCAAGAAAATAAAACGTGGGTTTTTCCTCAAGCGTTACTGGCGCTTTTTCTGTGACAGCAAACAGGTCTTTGATTTGAGCTTCACCGGGTAAACCATAAGCTTCAGGTGTTAATCCGGCAATTAAGGCGGGATTAAATCCATTCAAATCTGTCGGTATTGCACTAGGTGACGTAAAAGACGGCTGCTCAATTTTTTTATCGGCAAACAGTTTTTGCAACTCCGTTTCAAAAGATTGAGGTGGGCTGTTTAACTTAGACGCTTCTGATAATTCAGCAGGTACAACCGGATTATGGGTATCAACACCAGGAGGCGCACTAGGATGGCTACCGGCCGGTCTACGTGACACTAATAATTGTTGTAACTGTGCTTCATCAGGTAAGCCAAAGTCACTGGGCAAAATACCTGACAACGTTGATTTATCAAAGTTTGCCAGACTGTGTTCAGTAGACGGCGCCCCGCCTAAAACAGGGCTGGTATCTAGCGCATGAGGCACATCTTTATATGAATTTTCTGGCTTAGCAAAAAACTTTTGCAACTCCACATCACCCGGCAAATCAAACGATTGTTGCCCTAATTGAGTAGGCAAACTTGATTGATTAAATCCTGGCAAAGGTGAACTTACCGTGCTGGGTATCTCATTCGGTAATTCTGCCTTAGCAAGACCTAAACGAGAGCCGTCACAAGGCAACGCCGTAAACAACTCATTTGCCATTTTTGTTAACTGCCCAATATCTGGCAGAGAAGTAGGGGGCTCAAAGTTACTTGTAGTCATGATATCTGCCCACTTCGACATTCTCGAGCACACCGAGTGCATCATCTGTCAATACTGCGATAGAGCAATATAGTGAGATTAAATAAGAGGCAATCGCTTTATGATTGATACCCATAAAACGCACAGAAAGTCCCATGCTTAATTCACCCGTCAAGTTAGGTTGATATAGACCAACAACACCTTGACGGCTTTCGCCTGTACGTAATAATAAGATGCTACTTTTACCATTAACCACCTTTACTTTATCAGATGGAATAATCGGTAAACCGCGCCATGTTAAGAATTGTGAGCCAAACAAAGTCACGATAGCAGGTGGTACGCCACGACGAGTACATTCACGACCAAAAGCCGCAATAGTTTGCGGATGAGCTAAGAAAAATGCAGGCTCTTTCCATACGCGTGAAATTAATTCATCCATATCATCAGGTGTTGGTGCACCGTTACGTGGTTGAATTCTAAAACCGGGCGCTACATTATTTAACAAACCGTATTCAGCATTGTTAATTAATTCACTTTCTTGACGCTCTTTAATCGTTTCAATCGTTAAACGTAATTGTTCGTGGATTTGGTTATGTGGGCTGCTGTATAAATCAGAGATACGTGTATGTACGTCTAATACTGTATTAACGGCGTTTAACCGGTATTCACGGCCCCATTCTTCGTAGTCTACGAAAGTTTGAGGTAATTCTTTTTCATCAAGACTTGAACAATCGACTAAAAGTCCTGATTCATTTTTCACTTTATTAACACGGTAAATACCGGCTTCAAGTGGTTTCCATTGTAATAAATGCACTAACCATCGTGGCGTGATGGTTGATAACATTGGGACGGTTTTGGTGGCATTAGCTAAGGTACGCGCGGCTACATCACCTAATGCGGTATTGCCTTCATGGATATCTGACATCGTTAGTTCCTATATTTATTATAATTTATGAGTTGGTTTTTATTCCAATCTCCAGCTTGGAATTGTGCTTTGGAAGATAAAACCTTCCGATAGTTGGAACCTGGAGCTTCCATTAATACATTGACACACTAAAACACTAAACTTTAGATCCCCGCACCTTCATGAAACAACTCGCTTCTTACATGTGCTTGGGTGATATTACTATTGGGCGAAACACTGTGTGTTAACCAAACATTACCCCCGACTGTAGTTCCTTTACCTATAGTAATGCGCCCTAAAATAGTTGCGCCTGCATAAATGACAACATCATCTTCAACGATAGGGTGTCTGGCATTACCTTTTACCAACATGCCATTACCGTCTTTTTCAAAACGTTTAGCGCCTAAAGTTACGGCTTGATATATTCGCACGCGTTTACCAATAATCGCCGTTTCACCAATTACCACACCAGTACCGTGATCAATAAAAAAGCTTTCGTCAATCTGCGCGCCCGGATGAATATCAATGCCAGTTGCAGAATGGGCGATCTCAGAAATAATACGCGCTACTAAAGGTGCACCTAACTGATATAACACATGTGCCAAACGATGATGAATAATGGCCGTTATACCTGGATAACAAACCAACACCTCATCTGGACTTCGTGCTGCAGGGTCGCCTTCAAAGGCGGCTTGAATATCAGTATCAAGCAGTTTTCTTATAGTCGGTAACTGGACTGCAAATTGGCGGGCAATATTAATGGCTTGTTCGTGATCACCATCATCCACGCCTTGCAAGCCTGCTATAAACTGCAACTCACGACTTATTTGCTTATACAACTTACGCAATAAATTTTCTAAAGTATGCCCAACAAAGTAATCAATACCTTCATCATTTAGATCAGGCAAGCCCAAACGGTTTGGAAATAACACGCCACCTAAACCATCTAATATCAATTGTAATTCTCTACGAGAAGGTAATTTTGGCGGCCTGTTTAGTAAACTTCTGGTTTCTAATGAATGCAACCTTAAATCACGCAATTCCCCAACGATGTTATCAATGCCCCAGTCGTAAAAACCGTTTTCAGGGTAATAAAAACTCATGCAGCAAATCCACTCGCGTCAAATATTCCTTCAAATAAAGGCGAGCTTAAATAACGCTCTCCAGAATCGGGCAGTATTACTACGATAGTTTTACCCACATTCTCAGGGCGTTTAGCCACTCTACTCGCAGCAGCAACTGCCGCACCGCATGAAATACCAGCTAAGATACCTTCGTCTTTAGCCAATCTACGCGCATAAGCAATCGCTTCTTCATTACTCACTTGCTGAACTTCATCGATTAAGGAGAGATCAAGATTCCCTGGAATAAAGCCCGCACCAATACCTTGAATCTTATGAGGGCCTGGCTGTAAAGGCTCACCCGCACGATATTGACTAATAACCGGACTAGCTGATGGCTCAACAGCAACAGAAGTGATGGCTTTACCTCTGGTTTCTTTAATATATCTTGATACACCCGTAATGGTGCCTCCTGTTCCTACACCAGAGACTAAGATATCAATTTCTCCATCTGTATCGTCCCAAATTTCAGGACCCGTCGTTGCTTCATGAATAGCAGGGTTCGCAGGATTTTTAAACTGCTGTAGTAACACGTAACGGTCTGGATCCGATGCAGCAATTTCTTCAGCTTTTGCGATAGCCCCACTCATGCCTTTTGCGCCTTCGGTTAAAACCAATTTTGCACCATAAGCAATCAACAATTTGCGGCGTTCAAGACTCATGGTCTCCGGCATAGTTAAGGTTAGAGGTATACCTTTTGCGGCCGCAACAAACGCTAAAGCAATCCCGGTATTTCCACTAGTTGGTTCAACTAATTCTTTACCCAGCCCAAGCAAACCGCGTTTTTCAGCATCCCAAATCAAGGCTGCACCAATACGGCATTTAACCGAATACGCCGGATTACGACCTTCGATTTTAGCTAATACAGTAGCACCTGCACCGTCCGTAATGCGATTAAGACGAACTAAAGGTGTGTTACCTATAGAGTGTGAATTATCTGTGTACCAATTTGCCATAATAAATTACCTGTGGGTTGTGCTAAGTTGATCGGTGGCGAAATTTTGGCCAAAAAAAAGCCAGCGGCCCTGATGGACTCGCTGGCTTCCGGTGGTCCGGTCAGCTTGCATAATTAAGTTTAAAATACTCTACACGTTATTTTTTGTCAAACGTGAGGCAAGATAAAATAGTAAGTTAATGAATTTATCTTGCTTTGAGCAGAATAATGTAATCGGAATGGTTTAAAAAATGATATTTTTAGGCTCATATATCTTATATATCGATTTAAAACTCAAAGTGTACTCGACCTCCATAGATGTCAACAGGACCCCGATCTGCGTTATAAGCTGGATTAGCTAAGTGTTGATAATCTAAAGACAACCAAGTCGATTTAAATACATGACATTGGTAATAAAGGTCAACCACTTGTTCAGGATGATAGTTAATCTTACCGTCGCCAATAAAACCATCTATTCCACCCATATTTAAATAAGCAACATGCTCTTTTGAAAGCCAACTAGCCGCATAACCTAGTCCTAAAGAGTCTTTCGCTCTACCCCAACGCAAACCTTTTAGTGCCGCACCAAAAGAAATGGACTGATCAGACGAAGTGTAAGAATATACTTCTGTTTTACCATCTGAAATCATGCCTCTAAAAAATAGCCCCAAATCTTCGGTGACTTTTTGTTCCATATTAATACCGATACCCATCTTGATATTAGGCTTTCTGGCCCAACACAAATCAGGCGCGGTGGCATTGAGTGAATCATAATTAAAACTATTACAGGTGGTAGCATTCTTTGTTAGGTCAGTTTTAAATGCCGTCATAGCATCCATCCAACTCCCCATATTTTCACGATTTCTATAGGCTAATAATCGCACAACTCCAGGTTGCCCAAATAAACTATGTTGATGTTCTAACTCTATTTGATCACCATAAAAATTTAACAGATCAAAGTTGACTGGTAAGTCATTTGGATCCATGGGTCCAGCAATACGTGCAAACCTAAAAGCCCAGTTATCTAAATATAACTCACCGGCAAAACCAGTAGTATACCCTCTAGCATCCGCAGCAAAGTCATAAGCCGCGTTAGTCATAAAGGCCATATTAAAAAACTGTTGACGGAGGTTGGCAGCATAGGTATTTTTATCAAAGATATCCAAAATACTAAAGTTACCACCGGTAAATACAAAGCGTCGACTCGTAGTTGTTCCACCCAATTGCATAGCACCAGATTGCATTTGAATAGGAGCACCTCCCAACTCAATGGTTTGTCTGTAAAGTGCTCTAGGTAAATACCAAGTAGCATTTTCAGAACCATTTTTTTGTAACTCAAAATTATAAATTGAACCACCCACACCTTTTAAACCAGAAAGAGGTAACTCAGAAATCATTTCTGGTGCCACATAAAACTCACCGCCTTGCCAGGCTTTAAGTCCTAAGTAAGCCGTATAAGTAGCTGTAAAACTTCGCTCTGTATTAGGTGTTAAAGAATTAGGCGTACCGTTTAAGTTGGTATATGCGGCAGGAAAAGCATCTTTAACCTGGGTAATATAAGTGGCTTGTGAATAGATATTCCAGCGCTCATCTTTAAGGTCATGCAGATTATGATCTGATAAAGTATTCATCACAGAATACTCCTCGTAATCATTACTCTCGAAATCGTTCAGACCAGCAGCATGCGTTTGTAGCGTTGTAATACTAAAAAGACTAAAGACCGTAACTAATAAGATTATTTTTGGGGCGAACATAAGTGAGTATATTTTGAAATCTAATGATCATAATTCATACACTTAATGAACAGACCTAAAGCATAGTTTTAAAGTTGTTATATCGACAATACTGCATGCTATTATCTTAATCAATTATGACAAAAACATTAAAAAAACTTAAACGACGCGCGAATGTTCAAGCTAAATTCTCCAATGTTTTAACACAATAAAAACTAAAATTTTACTTGGAATGATGTATAAATTTAAATGCTATAAAACCAAGCAGCATGGAACTTACAAAAATAAAACTACCCATTAAACCGGATGTTAAACTGACCAAAGCTGGTCCTGGACATAACCCTGACAATCCCCATCCAATTCCAAAAACTGCTGAGCCAATAATTAATTTGGCATCAATTTTAGCCTTTACAGGACTTAAATTTACTACTGTTTCTACATTATTTTCAGCAATTCTTTTAATAAAAAACTGTGTCATGCTTAAGGTAACCAAAGCACCTGCCATCACAAACGCTAAAGACGGATCCCAATCACCTAGAACATCTAAAAAACCTAAAACTTTTGCTGGATTTGTCATTTGAGCGACAATCAAACCTAAACCAAATAACAGCCCACTCAAAAAAGCCGTAAAAATCAAAAATGCAGATGATTTTTTAAATGACATGGCGCACCCAATAAACGGTGATACCAGCGGTAACCATAAAACAAGCAGTAGCTACCATTGATCGCGGTGATAATCGAGCTAATCCACAAATTCCGTGGCCACTGGTACAACCATTACCTAAACGAGTCCCATAGCCCACTAATAAACCCGATATAGCCAATAAACTATAAGAAGCATCAAGTTTTATGTGAATAAACCCACCCATTAAATACCAGAGTGAAGCACTCATAATTAAACCAATCAAAAAAGCTAACCGCCAAAGACTATCATATTGCCACGGCTTAAATAAACCAGCAACAATACCAGATATGCCGGCAACTCGATGATTAAAATAAAATAATATTGTCGCAGCTAGTCCAATAAGAACACCACCGCATAGAGAAGATAGAACTGTTAAATAAGTCATATTGGAGGGAAATAATTTGAACGACGACCGAAGATTATTTAAGTGTATCCCCGCAGGCGCCGTTATGTGCCTTCGTCCTTGAACCGGAGGTTCAAGTGGAGGCGTAACCGATAAATAAGGCTTCCTGCATAAAGCAGGCATGCACACCAGTAACGGATTTCGCCCCCGGGGTTAATACAGGTTCAGGAAACACCCAGCACACTCTCGAACGTCGCAGGAGATACAGCCGGCTATTCTAGCTGTGTTTATGAATTTTCTAAAACGTTTTCTATTTTTTGATTTAATTTTGCCAAACATTCACTTAATCTATTATTGAGTAAATCATTTTGAGCTTTTATTGTCTGTAGCTCATGCGCTAAATTTAATGCCGCCATAACAGCTATTCTATCTGGCGCGGCAATCTTGCCAGAATCACGCATTTTCCGCATTTGTACATCTAACTGCTGCGCAGAGTGAATCAAATCATCTTGCTCTTCTTCTTCACACACAATTTTATATTCTTTACCCATAATAAGTAACGTAACAGGCTGTACTTTTTTATTCATTAGCTATTCTCCAGCGCTTTTAATCGGGTAATCATCGCGTCTAATCTTGCTTTTGCAAGCTCTACTTTACCGAGCAATTCAAGATTCTCCTTTTCTAACATTTCTTGTTTAATCTTCAGAGCAATATTGTCATTTTTAATATCTAGATATCGCCCAACCAGCTTATCTAAGTTGTATTCAAAATCTTCCAGCTCTATAGGCAAATAAATTTCAGTCATAGTGGCCACAATAATTGTTATAGGTAATTAGGTATTTTTGTGTGTAATGATAAACTACTACCATTAACATCTATTTAACTTAATAAAAAGTAAACAAATATTAACCAATTTTATGATCAATGGTAGCATAAGCGTCATTTTTATTTTAGTGATAGTGTAATTATTATGGCTTATAACGCGTGTAACGCAATAATTTTAGAAATTGACCCAGAACTTTCAGCAGCTGAAGCTCATGGCATGGCCACAGGTTTATTATGCATTAACGAACACGCCGAAAGTGATGTGTGGATTTCTGAAATTAAAGCAAACAGCCCTACTACAGTCGAAAATGATGAGTCTATTTTGGTACGCTTATTTAACGAAACTCAAAAACTATTAATTAACGACGAATTTGAGTTTGATCTTTTTTTACCGGATGATGACCAAGAATTAAGCCTACAAACTGAGGCATTAAAAAACTGGTGCAGAGGCTTTCTATATAGTATGGGCTCTGTTAATACGACAACATCTTTCTCAAAAGATGCTATAGAAATTCTAAGAGATATTGCTGAGTTTACTAAATTAGATACAGAAGTCGCGGGTGAAGAAGATGAAGAAGCTTTTATGGAAATTACCGAATATTTAAGATCAGCGGTATTATTATTAAAAGCAGAATTAATGCATAACAATGAAGCAATAAATCCTTAACGGTGCAGATAATATGAAACAAAGTGAATTTAAAAAACGCCGTAAACACTTAATAAATCGTATTGGAGTAGGCAATATCGCTTTAATTAGCAGCGCCTCAATGCGTACACGCAATAGAGATGTCGATTACCCTTTTAGACAAGACAGCGATTTTTTTTATTTAACCGGATTTAATGAACCTGATGCTTTAGCTGTTTTTATCCCAGGTCGAGAGCAAGGTGAATATATTTTATTTTGCCGAGAATTTGATGAAAAAAAAGCCCTATGGGAAGGTGCTCACGCCGGCCTTGAAGGCGCAACAAAACATTTTGAAGCGGATGATGCATTTCCCATTGATGATCTAGATGACATATTACCGGGTCTACTAGAGAATAAAATGAAAGTTTTTTATCCTATGGGACGTAATCGAGAGCTTGATGCGAATTTACTTGAATGGATAAATCATATCCGAAATCAATCAAGATCAGGTGTAATTGCGCCAACTGAACTTATTTCTATAGATGTCATTGTGCATGAAATGCGTCTCTTTAAAAGTACGACTGAACTTAAGTTAATGCGTCAAGCGGCTGAAGTATCGGCAAACGGCCACGTTAAAGCCATGCAAGCCTGTAAACCGGGCTTATATGAATATCAAGTAGAAGCCGAGCTTATTTACCACTTTAATCAAAATGGTTTACGCAATGTAGCTTACCCTTCTATTGTTGCAACAGGCAAAAATGCTTGCACACTGCATTACACTGAAAACAACGCTAAACTCAAAGACGGAGATTTATTACTCATTGATGCTGGTGCAGAGTGTGATCATTATGCAGCTGATATTACCCGCACATTTCCAGTTTCTGGTCGTTTTACAGAGCCCCAAAAACAGCTATACCAACTTGTCTTGAATGCACAATTAGCAGCCTTAGAACAAATCAAACCCGGACTTTTATGGAATCAAGCCCATGATGCTTCTGTAGAAGTGTTAACTAAAGGTTTAGTCGAATTAGGTCTTTTGAAAGGCAAGATTAATAAACTGATCAAAGATGAAAAATACAAACAATTTTACATGCACCGTATAGGGCACTGGTTAGGCATGGATGTACATGATGTGGGGGATTATAAAATCAATCAAGAGTGGCGTATTTTAGAACCTGGCATGGTTTTAACCGTTGAACCGGGCTTATATATCCCAGCTAACTGTAAAACAGTGGAAGCGAAGTGGCGCGGCATCGGCATAAGAATAGAAGATGATATTTTAGTTACCGCTACTGGCCATGAAGTTTTAACTGCAGGCGTACCTAAATCTATTCAAGAAATTGAAGCATTAATGCAAGGCCAATAAATGCAACAGGATTATGATTTACTTATTGTAGGTGGTGGTTTAGCGGGTAACTGTCTAGCCTTAAAACTCGCTAATAGTGGTTTAAGAATAGCGATTATTGAAGCCAATACTCGAGCACAATTGCAAACAGCTCCTTCTGGAGACAGGGCGCTTGCATTAGCCGCAGGGACAGCGCTAATGCTCGAGACATTTAATGCCTGGCAAGGCATTAGTCATGTAGCTACGTATATCAAACATATTCATATATCAGATCGCGGACATTTTGGTAAAACTCGTTTATCCGCTGAAAAAGAAAAAATTGCGGCATTAGGTTATGTGATTACCGCACGCGAACTTGAGAACCACATTAGTCGTTTAGTCGATGAAGCCTCTATCGAAGTTATTTCACCCGCTAGAGTTGTCGGCTTAATGTCCGGAGATAAGCAAATTCATGTTACTTTAAAACAAGGTAATGAGAACTTAAATCTATCCGCAAAGTTATTAGTCGGAGCTGATGGTGGATACTCTTCAGTCAGACAATTACTGGATATTCCACAACAATCTGTAGATTATGGTCAAACTGCGATAGTCACAACTGTTAATTTGTCACTATCACATCAAAATACGGCTTTTGAGCGTTTCACTTCTTCTGGCCCACTCGCCTTATTACCACTAACAAAAAACCAAAGTGCTGTCGTTTGGACAAGATCAACTGAAGATGCAGAAGCCTTAATGCTAGGCAATGAAGCTGACTTTTTGGCTGAGCTGCAAGCATGTTTTGGTTTTAAACTAGGCGCATTTAGTTTAGCGGCACCAAGAAGAGCATTTCCACTTTCATTAATTCGTGCTGAAAAGATGTTAGCTGAGCGAGCAGTTATTATTGGTAATGCTGTTCATCAATTACATCCCGTTGCCGGACAAGGTTTTAATTTAGGTTTACGGGATGTGGTAAGTTTGGCCGATAAATTAATCGAGCAACATCAACTTAACGCAGATATTGGTGCTAAAGAGTTTCTTAATTCTTACGCCAACTCCAGAAACAAAGACCACGATAAAACCATAAACTTTACCGATACTGTCGTCAAAGTCTTTTCTAATGAGTGGTTAGCAATGGCACTTATCAGAAATATTGGCCTTACTTTACTAGATCATATACCTAGTGTAAAACATCTTCTGACTCGTCACGCGATGGGCTTAGCTGAAATAAATGCAGGACCTTTAAAAAACACAGAAGATTAAACTGAATATCTGTAGAGAAGATTATTTGTTAAATATTCCCCCCTACAAATAAACTCAATCATCTTAATAGAGCTTATTTCTCAATCAGAATAGTGCATGACCAAGAGTTTGGCGCACTATTTTGCTTTGTTAACTTTACTAGGCTCTACTACTACTTTTGGATCTACTACAATAGCCGCAGGCTCTGATTTAGATGTAGGCATATCCGTTAACAAAATATCCTTTTTATTTTTATCTAAGGTCTTTTGACCAATACCTTTTACTTTAGTCAAATCTTCGATAACCAAAAAGGCGCCATTATCTGTTCGAAATTTAACAATAGCTTCCGCTTTTTTAATACCAATACCACTCAAAGCATCTGCAATAGTCTTTGAGTCAGCCGTATTAATATTAACGGGAGTTGCTAATAAATTTGTGGAAAATAAAAACAAGAACATTAAAATTAATTTTTTCATGATTTTTCCTAGATACACAAGAAGCTAACAAAAGGATTTTTATTAACTCTGAGCAGATGCCCAGTAACTGAGTCTAGTAAAGAATTCTGAAAATTCAATTTTATTTTAACTAATTCTGACAAAATACTCGCTTAAAATACATAATTTATTGATTAATAAAGGATTAATAATTTATGATAATTAATAGAATCTCAAATTAAGTAATTATCACGGGGCATCCGCAATAATGATTGCCCGTTTAGGTGCGGGCAATCCCTCATAAGTAAGCGAGAGATCCTCTGGGTCAAGAAAATCTTTAAGCGATTGAAACTGCATCCAGTCGGTACTGCGTTGCTCTTCAATAGTCGTCGTGGTTATGTCAACAACTCTAATATTTTTAAATCCACACCGAATCATCCAACTAACCAAAGTATCGCAAGACGGTAAAAACCAAACATTACGCATTTTTGCATAACGATCCTCAGGAACTAGAACCTCCCCCAAACCACCATCTATCACCAAAGTTTCTAAAACTAACTCACCACCTGGACGCAAAGCATCTCTTAACTCATACAAATGATCCATAGGTGATCTGCGATGATAAAGAACACCCATAGAAAATACCGTGTCAAAAGCCTTTAATCCGTAAGGCATATCCTCAATTCCCAATGGCAATACATAAATAGGAGCTTCGCCGTATAACTTTCTAAGGAACTGAAATTGCATAACATTAAGTAACATAGGATCAATACCAACAACCATTTTTGCACCTGCGCCTAACATACGCCAGCAATGATAGCCATTTCCACACCCCACATCCAAAACCAATCGATGTTCAAGAGGTGCAATATACTGAGTTAACCTATCCCACTTCCAATCAGAGCGCCATTCAGTATTTATATGAATACCAAATAGCTCATAAGGTCCTTTACGCCAGGGATGGAGTATTTTAAGTTGATTTTCCAATTCACTTCGATCTGCTTCAGACAATTCATCTGTTAGACCAATTTGCATCGCTGAACGCGTTAAAGATTTGTGCGATGTGGGTAACTGAGCAATGTTTTCAATGACGGCTTGCCACGCAGACAAAGTTCCATGTTTTGTGACATCAAACGCATCCGACAATTGCTTGGGTAAAATACTTACCCAAGCATCTGCCTTAACGTCCGTTAGAGCATTGTATAAGGGGGAATAGTCAATCATTAAGAGAACGATTGATCGAATAGAGACAAACCAACTATTACGAGTTTTTTGCTGCTAATGCTTCGGCATTTTTCTTAGCGAGTCCATCAATCACGATTGCTAAAGAACCTTTAGCCTCAACTTCACTAGTAAAAGTAGTACGATAATTGGTAACCAAGCTGACACCCTCAATCATAATGTCATAAGCTTTCCAAGATCCATCCGCAAGTAACATACGATAATCCACTGCAACAGGTTTAAGGCCTGGTTGTAAAACTTCCGTTTTTACCACCACTTTACTCGTATCAGCACCTGCTTCAACAGGCAAATATCGAATTGACCAGTCTTTAAACTCTACAAAGGCTCTAGAATAAGTGCGAACTAATAAAGTTTGGAACTCATGTTTAAAACGCTCACGCTCTTGGGGCGTTGCTGATTTCCATAGTTTACCCAACACCAAAGATGAAATTTTCTCAAAATCAACACTTGGCAAAATTGCTTCATTCACAAACTGATTAACTTTAGAGAAATTCTTAATGAAAGTCTTATCCTGCATCTTTTGTTGTAACTTTGCAGAAGCTGTCTCAATGGCTTGTTGCGGTGGTGATAATTCAGTCGCATTAGCTTGGCTTAGCGACATTAAAATCATCAATAATGAGAAAAAACCAAACAATATGTTACGCCTAACGTTCATGAAACCCTCTAAAATTAAACTAATGGCAACTTGCCATATTTTACAAAATTTACTCCATCAATCCTTGATACAATAAAACAATTAAAAAATAGTAATCAATGCTGTCGCACTGATTTTCTAAACTAAAAGAGCATAAATAAGATGACATATAATACCATCAATTTCCCTCTCACACGCATGAGAAGAATGCGCTATAACGATTTTTCAAGACGTTTAATGCGCGAAAACAGCGTAACAGTAGATGACTTAATTTACCCTATGTTTGTCACCGAAGGCACCCAAAAAAAAGAAGAAATAAGCTCAATGCCGGGGGTACATCGATTTTCATTAGACCTACTTCTAGAACAAGCTGATGAAATTAATCAATTAGGTATACCTGCTATAGCGTTATTTCCTGTCACACACGCTAATAAAAAATCTGAAGATGCCGCGGAAGCATTTAATCCAGAAGGCCTAGCTCAGAGAACAGTCAGAGAATTAAAAAGCAACTTCCCTAATTTAGGCATCATTACCGATGTTGCATTAGATCCCTTTACCACTCACGGTCAAGACGGTTTAATCAATCAAGACGGTTATGTGCTGAATGACGAAACTATTGAAGTACTGGTCAAACAGGCTTTATCACATGCTGAAGCAGGGGCTGATATTGTCGCGCCTTCTGACATGATGGATGGTCGTATAGGCGCCATAAGATCAGCCTTAGAAACAGCTAATCATACCAATACTTTAATACTAGCTTACTCCGCGAAATATGCCTCTAGTTTTTATGGTCCCTTTAGAGATGCGGTTGGCTCAGCAGGCAATTTAGGCAAAAGCAATAAATATAGTTATCAAATGGACCCTGCTAATTCAGATGAAGCGCTACGAGAAATTCAACTGGATCTTCAAGAAGGTGCAGACATGGTAATGATAAAACCTGGCATGCCCTATTTAGACATAATTCATCGCGTTAAAGAACAATATGGTGTACCTACATTTGCCTATCAAGTCAGTGGCGAATATGCGATGCTTAAAGCAGCATCCATAAATGGCTGGCTAGATGAAAGACAAGTAGTTATGGAATCTTTATTAGCTTTTAAGAGAGCCGGATGTGATGGCATCTTAAGTTACTATGCAAAATCAGTTGCTCAATGGTTACAAGAATGACAGCAATTGATCAATACGCCGTCTTTGGCAGCCCAATTAAACACAGCAAATCACCTCGTATCCACAAATTATTTGCGGAGCAAACCCAGCAAACCTTAATTTATGCTTCTCAAGAAGTTAATGCAGAACAATTTGCTAATGCAGTATCCTGCTTTTTTTCTGCAGGTGGCAAAGGCTTAAATTGCACCCTCCCCCTTAAAGAACTTGCGTGGGCTTATGCTGACATCAGAACTGAACGTGCTGAACTCAGTAAAGCGGTTAATACTTTAGCCTTACAATCAGATGGCCGCATACTTGGTGATAATACCGATGGTTTAGGCTTGCTCACTGATTTAAAAATAAATCATGAAGTTAACCTAAAAAACAAAAACATATTAATATTAGGTGCAGGTGGCGCTAGTCGCGGCATCATACTTCCTATCCTTGAGCAGAGCGTCATTTCGATTGTAATAGCAAATAGAACAATCGATAAAGCAGTTACACTCGCCAACGAATTTGCTCACAAAGGCATGATTAAAGGCTGTGGCTATAATGACTTAGACGACCAGCGATTTGATCTGATTATTAATGCAACTTCAACTAGTTTAAGTGATGAAATCCCACCTTTACCGGAAAATATCCTCAGTAAAAATGGCATTTGTTATGACCTGGCTTATAGTAATAAACCAACTTCATTTGTAAATTGGGGCAAAAAAAATAAGGCCCTAAAAAGCCTTGATGGTCTAGGAATGTTAGTTGAACAAGCCGCTGAAGCTTTTTTCATTTGGCGTGGAATTCGCCCAATAACATCATCCATTATTGAGCTACTAAACTCAGAAAGATTCTAACTGAAGCATTAGGGAATACTTGCCAAATACTCATCTTTCAAGTGCACATAATGCTCAGCCGAATAGGACAAAAATTCTTTTTCGGCTGCAGTTAAAGCACGTACTTGTTTTGCTGGAGAGCCAACATATAAATAGCCACTTTCTAAGCGTTTACCAGGAGACACTAATGCACCCGCGCCAAGCATGACATAATCCTCCAAAACAGCTCCATCCATAATAATGGCCCCAATACCTATTAAGCAGTAATCACCCACTTTACAACCATGAACAACTGCTTTATGTCCAATTGTGACACCTTTACCAATATTTAAAGGATGAGCATGCTCAGAAAAACGTCCAGCATGAGAAACATGCAACACTGCACCGTCTTGAACATTTGTATCTGCACCTACTTTGATTGATGAGACATCTCCTCTAATAACAGCCGTTGGCCACACCGACACATTATCAGCTAGTGAGACATCACCTATCACAACAGCACTTTCATCTATATAAACAAATTGCCCTATAATAGGTTTTTTATCATTAAATAATCTAATTGACACGTTTCACTCCTAAATTTATGACCGCCAGAACTACCCATCAAGTTCCATATTTTTAGCATTATACAATGAGCCAAGCAAGCCTTTACAATCTTACAATTTATCGAATTATTAAGGACATTTGATGACTTTAATAAAAGAAGATGACTTTACAGCTAAAATAATCCGCTCTCCCAAAAGAAAGACCGTTTCTATTAAAATCAGCAAAGGTCAGGTCTTTATTAATGCCCCCACATTTTTAAGCCACGAAACACTTGAAGCAATTATTGCTAGAAAACGAGACTGGATTAAAGCAAAACTTACTATACAAGAAAAATTTTTCGCGATTAAACCGAAAAAATTTATTAATAATGAAACATTCTCATATTTAGGTGAGACCTACACATTAACAATTTCTGTGGGTAATAAAACTAATCTCCAAATTAATAACCAAGAATTAATTGCAACAGTACAAGCGCATCATTTACACGACAGCATGCTTATAGAAAAACTAATAATTCGATGGTATCGTAAACAAGCAGAAATAGTTTTAAAAGAGAAAACGACTTCCTACGCTCTATTGATTGGGGTTAACCCCACATCAATAAAAATTAGAACATTCAAAGCACGATGGGGAAGTTGTAGCGTCAATGGGGACATTCAATATAACTGGAAAATTATTATGGCACCTGAGGCCATTATAAATTATTTAGTTATTCATGAATTGTGTCATATTCACCACCATAATCATTCACCTATATATTGGCAGACTGTCGCAAAATATTGTCTGCATTACAAAGAACATGGGAGATGGCTAAAACAAAATGGTGCTTATTTAGAGATTTGATAAAGCCTTTAAACAGAATTCCTATTTAAAGGCTTTTAATAAAATGATTAAGCGAACCGATCAATCATTTTTTCCGCTTGTTCAGCAAACTTCTCAAGATCTCCCTGCTTTACTTTATCGACAGGAATAACCAGAGCAGTATCTAAATTAATATAGATATACACATAACGCTTGGCGTATTCAACTCTGACTAAGTCAGCCCATGGCATTTTATTTTTGCCACTTGGAGAAGTCTCAAACAGAAAATTGGGATTTGCCGGATCAATAGATAATGAGTAGGCCCCAAACATATTTAGCTTTTCTTTAGGCGTATAACTACTTAATAATTTATGCTGCCATCGAGAAAGTATCGTCTTAGGAATAAACAATGCCCATAACAAGGCTATAACAACGATATAGACCGATGTATTGAGGTCTTGATAATAAAAATAATAAAAAGCGCTAATAAACACGAGAACAGCAGGCACAATTAAACGATTTTTGCGCATATCATTTTGATATTCTTCTGTTTTCATATAACGCTCAGCATTAAAATGAATTAAATCCTCTTCACCAAACTCATACTCTACTTCAAACATAATCTTATTCTTCTTCTTTTAATTTAAAATTTTAGTGCATTTTTATTTTAGTATAAACACTACGCCTAAAGGCATTAGACAAGGTCAACATAGCCGTCCTAAAATAGCCATGAATCGCTACTTGGTGCATCTTATAAAGTGATAAATAAACCACCTTAGCAATAAACCCACCAATACTAACGGTACCCATCAGATTACCCATCAAGTTACCTACGGTTGTATATTTACCTAAAGAAACTAACGAACCATAATCATAATAAACAAATTCAACTAAAGCACGACCTTTTAGTCTATTTACAATAGATTTATGCAAAGTTGATGCTTGCTGATGCGCTGCTTGAGCTCTAGGCGGCACATTATTAGTTCGTCCTGTCCATGCACATGCGGCACAATCACCCATGGCAAAAATATTTTCATCGCTAGTTTTTAATGTGCTATCTACAACCAACTGATTAATTGCATTTGTTTCTAAACCATCAAGATTTTTCATCCAATCAGGTGCCTTAATACCAGCCGCCCAAACCTTTAAATCCGCCTCGATAAACTCACCATCATGAGTAGTTATACCTCCTTTTGTGACTTCGACCACACGCCGCCCCATTTTTAACACCACGCCCAAACGAGCAAGTTGTTGTTGGGTAGCCGCAGCCAATTTAATCGGCAAAGCAGGTAATAGCTGTGTAGCAGCCTCTATAATCGTTAATTTAACGGTACTTTCTTCATTTAAACCATATATAGATAATACATTTGTCACTTCATGTAACTGTGCAGCTAGTTCAACACCTGTTGCCCCCGCCCCTACAATAGCAATGGACAAAGGCTTAACTGTCTCTGGATCTTTACCAATGTAACTTTTTAAATAAGATTCAAACAATTGTTTCTGAAACTTAAAAGCTTGAGAAGTTGTATCCAAAAATAAACAATGTTCTGCGACACCTTTAATACCAAAAGTATTACTCACACTACCCACAGACATTACTAATGTATCGTAAGTAAACGTTCTTCCCGGTATTAACTCTTCACCACTATCACTTAGAGTTGGGCTCACTACAATTTCTTTTTTATTTCTATCTAAACCCACCATTCGGCCTAATCTAAAAAAGAAATGATTCCTATGACCTTGCGGCAAATACTCGACCTGCTCTGACTCATCAAGCGTACCCGCAGCTACCTCATGTAATAATGGCTTCCAAATGTGCGTACTGGTTGCATCAATTAATGTGACCTCTGCCAAACCTGACTTACCTAACTGCCCACCTAGACTTGTCGCCAACTCTAGTCCAGCCGCACCACCACCTACAATTACTATCTTATGTTTTGCATTGTTATTATCGTTAGTCATTATGCTAGCCTCACTCCAAACAAATCAGGGCATACTATAACACCATATGAGACGTATTTCTTAAGACCAAAATTGAACTACTAGCTACATTCTATAAATTTTGGTTAAAAAAAAGCCCGTTATAAAACGGGCTTTTCTCATTATCTGTGTAAAATTAATTAAACAATCAACACAAATTATTTAGCCAAAGGCTTTTGTGCTTGACCGTTTACTTCTAATTGTACTCTACGATTATTAGCTCGACCGGCTTCAGTATCGTTGCTATCGATTGGATGAGTCCAACCATAACCACGTGTTGTTAAGTTAGGTGATTTTGTACCATCAACTAAATATTTTTTAACAGCAGCAGCACGACGTTCAGACAATTGCATATTATGTTTTAAACCGCCAGTTTTACTTGTGTGTCCTTGCACTTCAATAACTAATTCAGGATGCTCTTTAATACGTTTTGCAACATTATCAAGATTTGGAAAATATTGTGGTTTAATAATATCTTTATCATTATCAAATTTCACATCAACAATCCAACAACCAGCTATACTCACTTTAACACCCGCTAAAGTATCAGGACATTGGTCATTACAATCATTTACACCATCATGATCTGAATCAAGCGTTGAACAATCAGGAGCAGCAACTACAACAGGTTTAGGTGCAGGAGCAACTACTGGAGCAACCGCCTGAACTACAGCTTTAGGTTTTTCACCTAAAGGCACCACGAAACCAAGATTAACAACCATGTCATTAAACTCAGTAGGACCAGTTTGAAGATGGTTATCAAAATTATTATTGTAACGATAACGCACATCACTACGCACTAAAAAGTTATCTGCTACTTCATAAGTAAGACCTGCACCCGCTTCACCAATAAAGCCAGCCGCACTATCTCTATCGTGAGTTGTGTTCATTCCACCTAAACCCACTACGGTATAAGGAGAGAAAGCACCACGAGAAATAAAATATTGAACATCAACAGTACCACCGGTCATATCCCATCTACCTGTACCGTTTGTAGCATTTAAACCTTGATAGAAACCTTTCAATTCGACATTGAAATGTTCATTAAGCATTTTACCGACACCCATACCAGCACCCCAACCTGTGTCAGTACCACGATCACCTGCAGGTTGAACAAAAGTGCCGAAAGGTGCGACATACCATCTTTTATCAACTAAATCATCAGCTTGCGCTACAGAAATAGCATTAACACTTGACATGGCTACGACAGCCATTAAAAACTTTCTAATCATATTAATCTCCTAGATTTAACTTCATATAACGCATTAAACCACCGCAAAAGAACTTAACTTCGTAGCTTAATTACAACAACTTTGTATATTATGACACACATTTATGACAATACTAACATCTAAGCTGATATTTCAAATTATCTTTAGAAATAAGATCACTTAGCTTTTAAGTGCAAGCTCGTTATAATGCCCTATCAATCATCACAATATTTGGAAAAAACATGCTAAAACTAATACACCTAGGCTTTATTTTAATCTCCTTAGGCAGCTTTATTGGACGCGTTATCTTGTCAGAAATAAATCCTGTAGCACTAGATCATAAAATGATCAAAATTGCCCCACATATCATTAACTTCATTTTAATTATTAGTGGAGTTAGCTTAGTTTTTCAGGGTAATTGGTTAAGCATGGATTTTGGTTGGATTATTGCAAAACTGCTTGTCTTATTTGTTTATATCGGTCTTGGCATTATGACTTTACGCTTAAACGGTCAAAACAAATGGTTAGCTTTTAGTGGCGCAATGCTCTGTTTAGCCTATATTGGCGTTGTTGCTGTTACTAAAGACGCGTTCTTCTTTTTATAAAAAGCACCACTCTCAAACTACAAATAGAAATCTACTGCTCTCACTTTTGACTCCATCCATCTCAATATCTGCTTCGAGTTGGTTGGAGTCATATCATCAATGAATAGCAACTTTTGATCAGTTAAAACATCCCATTTTTCAATAAAAGCTTTTAATTGATTTGATTCATTAACAGTAAAGTGATATTTCTCTAATAACTGTTTCATTAAAAAAAAATTAGGACCTACTTTTTTTAACTCGACTTGCCTAATAGCTAAGTTTGACAAGACTACAAAAATCTCCGTATGTTGCGCCACCCATTCAATCACTTGTTTAGATTGAACATTATCAATTGTTGAGTATTGATTATCCGAAACGACCTTTAAACAAAAAATAAACTCACTTGATACAAAGCGAATTGCGGATTCATAAAAAGCAGAAGCCTCCATGTCACACAAAGCAACTGAATCATACTCAAGCACTGGCGTGGAAACTGTTTGAATACTTGCCGTTGCACAAGGCAAAGAAAATATAGAAGACGGATAATAATGACGTCCACTTTCAAAATCGGTAATTTTTGTCATTAACAACAAATCACCTAAATTAAAATACTGATGCCCCGCAACACCAAAATTAACTAATAGTGCTGGATTAACAGCACAAAATAATGCTTGAGTATAACCAACGGCAGCGGCCATTGCACTCTTGCCTAATCCTGTTACAGTGAGACAAATGTCTTTATTCAAATACACGGCAAAAGGTTGAACCGTGATCTGTTTCTTTAACTTAAAATATTCAACTATATGCTTGGCCTCACAAGGCAAAGCCACATAAATAAAAAGTGTGTGTGTATATGAGTTAATCATCATCTTGAAATATAGCGGGCTTTAAGAGAATTAGGTAAACTGATTACGAACAATGTCTAACAAAATTTAAAGGGTCGCCAATATGTTTATGACTACATTACCCATTATTTTTACTTTTACCCACCTGTTTTCAATCGTTGAAGCAGGTATTTTTTTGATGGCTATTTTACTCTTAGTCTATTTCTATACACCGGGAGTTAATAAAAACTGGAGAAAACAACCCGACATAAGCATGTATGAGGCCTTACGTTCAGCCTGGCTAGGCAAAGCCTTATTATGGCACGCATTTTGGCCTTTTTTTATTTTAGTCAACAGTGTTTTTTTCTATATAGACTATCGAATTGAAAATGACACCTACACCATAGCTAGTTGGAAAACTGCACACGGCATGCTATTACTCCCCTTAGTATGGTGGATAAATTCAGTTTGGCATTGCTCTCAACACACCCGCCACAAAATATATAGCGTACTCGCCAGAACAGCAACGATTTATCTAATCTTAGATTACATTTTACGCTTTCTTATCAGCACTCAATTTCCAAATACACTCTTTGACTGTAAACTATTGGTCATTCAATATGGCGATTGCTTCTAAATTGAAATGACTCAAAATTTTGTCGATTTAACCTAATCTGCTTTTAAGCGCACCGCCAACACATCACAATTCGCATGGTGAAGAACCCCGTTAGCTGTTGATCCCAATAATAATGCTAAACCATGTCGCCCATGCGAACCAACCACAATCAAATCCACTTCATTTTCATCAGCAATTCGAACTATCTCCGCTTTAGGACTACCCATTTCCAACCAGACACAATTAGCGGGTATTTGATGTGTGTTTGCTAATACAGCTAACCTCTTCTTAGAACTATCCATTAACTCTGCGGTTAAATCCATATTAAAGGCTAAGTCTGCTCCATAACCCGGATCAAATGTTGGCAAATTATCCACTACATGCAAAATACTGAGTTTAGCATCATATATCGTCGCTAATGCTTTAGCTTTATTAATGATATCTTCACATTGCTCATAAAAATCAACCGCAACCAACAAATGTTTATAAGTACTCATGACCTTCCCTTAAGTTAATATTAACGAACGCAAAACATTATCTTTATTTAATCTATTAAGGCAATCTACTGGGCATTTTCAATCGCTTCTTCTGCTAGCATCCATGCTGTCTCTGCCTCTTCTAAAGACTTATCAATTTGCACTTTTCTTTCTAAAATTTGTTTTAATTGAGCCTTTGATTCCTCAGCATAAAGTTCAGGATCAGCCAACTGTTGCTCTAATTGACGCTGTTCATTATGAAATTTTTCTACGGCTAATTCAGCTTTCCTAAGTGCATCATACAAAGGCTTATTTCTTTGCCTACGCTCAGCATCCAATTTTCGTTGATCCTTTCGTGATACAGCAGAAACAGCGTCTACATCTCCGGCTTTATCATCAATTTTTTTCTGCTCGTTCAACCATACTCGATAATCATCTAAATCACCATCAAAGGGTTGTACCTTACCATCGGCTACTAACAATAACTGATCCGTAACAGAGCGCAACATATGCCTATCATGAGAAACCACCACAATAGCACCTTGATAATCCTGAAGAGCTACACTTAAAGCATGACGCATTTCTAAATCAAGATGATTTGTTGGTTCATCCAACAATAATAAATTTGGATTTTGATAAACTAATAAAGCCAATACAAGGCGCGCCTTCTCACCTCCCGAAAAAGGTCTTACTGGCTCTAAAACTTTGTCACCCTGAAAATCAAACCCTCCTAAAAAATTACGCAAATCTTTTTCAGTTGCCTGCTTATCAAGCTTTTGTAAATGCCACAAAGGTGTTTCATCAAGCTGTAACTGCTCTAATTGATGCTGAGCAAAATAGCCTATTTTTAAAGCCTCCGCCTCATAACGCTCACCTGACAAAGGCAACATGTCACCCGCCAACACCTTAATTAAACTCGACTTACCAGCGCCATTTGGTCCTAACAAGCCAATACGATCACCGGGAGAAATGGTGAGTCCAGCACTTTTAAGCACACATTTTGAGCCATAACCAATATCCGTTTTATCCAAAGAGAGCAAAGGATTTGGCATTTTCTCAGGTTTAGCGAAACTAAAATCAAACGGCGAATCAACATGCGCCATAGAAATCAATTCCATTCGTTCCAATGCTTTAATTCGACTCTGAGCCTGCCTTGCTTTTGTTGCCTGAGCTTTGAACCTATCCACAAAACTTTGGATATGAGCTATTTCACGCTGTTGTTTTAAAAAGGCTGACTGCTGTTGAGCTAATTTTTCAGCTCGCATACGCTCGAATGCTGAATAATTACCCGTGTAAATTTCAGCCTTACCCTGCTCAATATGCACAATATGATCAGTAATAGTATCCAGAAAATCCCTATCATGAGATATCAACATTAATGTACCCGGATATTTACACAACCAATCTTGTAACCAAATAACAGCGTCTAAATCTAAATGGTTAGTTGGTTCATCAAGTAATAACACATCAGACCGACACATCAATGCTTGCGCCAAATTCAAGCGCATTCTCCAGCCACCTGAAAAAGATCCTACTATATTTTGTTCTTGATCCGCACTAAAGCCCAAGCCATTCATTAAGCGCGATGCTCTAGCCTGCGCAGTATAACCACCAATCACATCTAAAGTAGCATGAAGCTCAGCTTGCTTTACACCATCATTATCTTGTTCTGCTTGCTTTAAGCGATCCTGGAGACGCCGATACTCCTGATCACCATCAATAACATAATCAATAGCCGAACAAGGTACGGCAGGTGTTTCTTGAGCCACATGTGCAATCTCTAGATTTGGAGGCATAGAAAAATCACCTTCATCTAAATGTAATTCATTTTTAACAAGTGCAAAAAGACTGGACTTACCCGCACCGTTGGCACCAGTAAAACCCACCTTTTGACCTTTGTGAATAGTAAAAGAGGAGTTAGAAAACAGCACACGAACGCCACGGCGTAAGGCAATATTTTTAAAGTTTAGCATTAAGACTCAAAATAAAATGGATGGTATCTAAAGTATGAAAGTATTTCATACTTATTTCAACTTAAGCGATTTTTGATAGTGGTTAAACTATATACCACTTAAATAATTGCGCCCGACTATAAAAGTCGGACGCTAAGATCAATTAATTAGGTGTAGGTACTGGAACTACTGCGGGAGCATCTTGCGTTGCCGGCTCACTAGGAACTGGAGTTGCTTCTGGTGCACTAGTCACTGCTGGCGCTTCAACTACAGCAGGCGCTACTGTTTCAGCAACCGCTGTTTCTGATGTTTTAACTTCAGTACCTTGTTCTGCAGGTTTATCACAACCTGTTAATAAAGCTAGAGCAAATAATCCTGTAGTTACTATTATTTTTATTTTCATTATTTTTATTCTCCGCATAATTAATGTATTAGGCCTTCTTTACCTTACACCACAAGGTAAACCTTATGCTAACACAGTTAATGCTCAATTCTTCAACAATCTTAAATGCTTATTAATGACGAGTTTCTTGAAAATAAACATATAAACCATTAAAAATGGCCTTCGCCATTTTTGTCTGAAATGCTTGGCTTAGTAAATTTTGTTCTTCTGATGGGTTTGAAATGAACGCAGTTTCAACGAGTATTGACGGGATATCTGGAGATTTTAAGACCATAAACCCTGCTTTTTGCACTGTATCTTTATGTAATGGTGAAACATTAGCAAAGCTTTTTAAAATATGATTAGCCACATTAACGCTTTCTTCACGGGTATCCTTTTGAGTTAAATCAAACAAAGTCGACGCTAAATCATCCTCTTTATCCTGAAGATTAACACCAACCATATCGGAAGCATTTTCTGAATCAGCTAACCAACGAGCAGCTTCACTTGAGGCCCCATTAGTAGATAACGTATAAACCGACGCGCCCTTTATCAAAGTATCTTGAAAAGCATCCGCATGAATCGATACAAATACATCAGCTTTTGCGGCTCGGGCGATATTCATCCGCTCTCTTAATCCAACATAATAATCGCCAGTTCGCACCATAACCGCACGCATTCCCTGCTGTGAGTTAATCAATGCTTCCAATTTTTTGGATATTTGAAAAGTAACTAATTTTTCTTCCGTTCCCTGAACGCCCTTTGCTCCTGGATCATTACCACCATGGCCTGAATCAATTGCAATAATAATTGGCTTGCTGGCTATTTCTTTTGTCTTAATATTTTTAGACTTTGTATCAGCACTTGCTACAACTGAATCGTGCTGAGAAACCGTACTCGAAGCCTTTGAATTTAGTTCAATCACTAAATGATCAGGGGTAATATTCGAAATCAAAGAAAATTTCTTAGCATTGACAGGTATTTTTAAATCTACTAAAACTCTCAAATCGGTTTCATTTGTATTTAAAGTAGTCACTCGCCCAAACAAGGACTGCTTTGCTGGCGGATTTACTAAAGGCCGAGATAACTCTGCATTTATGATATCAATCACCAATCTAGCGGGATTTTCCATTACAAAAACACGATATTTCGTTGACCCAGTCACATCGAAAATCAACTTATTTTGACTCTCAGTCGTTACAAACGCTAAAGAACTAACGCCAATCTGTTTTTGTGCCTTAATTGACCAAGATACCAACAGGAATATCAAAAAGCAGAATATTTTTCCGTATACTCTTATCATAACACTCTAAAAAACGATGGATTTACTGACATTATATCTAAATGTATTTGCTTTACCTACGACCTATCTTTTTGGAATAACTAAATTCGTTATAACAAAATGACTTCTCGTCCGTCACCTTTAACCACTATAGTAATCACCTTATCAGGTCTAGGCAAAAAACCTCCCCCCTTATCCGGCCATTCAATAAAGCAGACCGCTTGCTGATCAAAATAATCTCTTATCCCTATCCACTCTAATTCTTCTGGATCAACAACTCGATATAAATCAAAATGAAAGACTTTTAAATCACCTATTGAGTATTCCTCAACAATATTATATGTAGGGCTTTTAACAACTCCCTCATATCCAGCAGCCCTTAAAAACCCACGCACTAAAGTTGTTTTACCTACACCCAAATCACCTTGCAAGAAAATAATAGATTTTTCTAATATCTTTTCAAATAAATCAGCGCCCAATTTCTCAGTTTGCGTAGTATTTTCTAAATAAATCTGCATCAAAAATTATTAATCCACTGTTTAATATAAGGCATCAAATCACTTGCCAGAAGACCGCGCTCACCGTCAACTTGTATAGCTAAATCAGCCGCATACCCATGACCATAAACACCATGCTGCGCAGCATCTAACAAGGATTCACCTTGAGCAAGCAATCCTGCAATAACACCCGCCAACACATCACCCATACCTCCCGAGGCCATTCCAGGATTTCCTGTCGAGGAAACGATACATTCATGATCTGAAGCAATTAAAGTACCCGCACCTTTAAGAACTATAACGCCATCATACTTAGATTGAAGTGCCGATATGGCTGAAAATCTATCTTGCTGAATTTCTAAGGTCTTACAACTTAATAAGCGAGCGGCCTCGCCTGGGTGGGGAGTTAAAATCCAATTTGTATGACTTCTAGACGCTTTCGCCAAAAGATTTAAACCATCAGCATCAATAACTAAAGGTTTATGACTCATTAAAACGGTATCAAATAATTCTTGCGCCCAAGCACTTTGCCCCAAACCAGGCCCAATAACCACCACCGTTGCTTTATTAATCAACACAGCCAAGTCTTGGGCGCATGCAACACCATGACACATTAACTCAGGTCGATTTATATTCAAAAAATCTGCATGAATCTGATTAGTTGCTATAGTCACCAAACCAGCACCCATTCGCAATGCAGCTTCACCTGCCAACTTAACAGCCCCCGAATAACCGACATCACCGCCTATAATTAACACATGGCCATAAGTCCCTTTGTGAGTACAACGATTTCTAGACGGCCATAATTTTTTATACACCCGAGTAGCAGAACTCTCTACTCCCTTAAAAACGAGATCCGGTAACATCAATGAACTGTAGATAAGCTCCCCACAATACTCTGCGGCTTGACCGGTAAAAAGACCCTGCTTCAACGCAATAAAAGTAATCGTCGTATCAGCTTTTACAGCACACCCCATAACAGCACCAGTATCCGCATTTAAACCTGATGGACTATCAATAGAAATAACAGGGGATAATGAAAGATTAATCTTATTAATAGCCTGCTCAAATACACCATTCACAGAGCGATTTAAACCGGTACCCAATAAAGCATCAACGATAATTTCATCATCAATGGCTTGATTTTCAAAAGGAACAATAACACCATGTTGATTTTGATAGTGTTGACAGGCTGTAAACGCATCACCAGCTAAGCGATCGGGATTAACCAAACTATAAACTGTTACCCTTAAATTCGCCTGTAAAGCAAGACTAGCAACTATATAGCCATCACCAGCATTATTACCGGCGCCACAAAATATGGTGATAGATTTAATATTTGGCCATTGCAGCCGAATATTTTTATAAACTTCCACACCCGCTAATCGCATTAACTCAAAGCTAGCAATACCAAAGTCCTCTATAGCTCGTCGCTCAAATTCTCTAACTTGAGCGACTTTGTAAAGCTTATGAGGAAGAGAATCCATTAAAGTCTAGCTCTAAAAAACTAAATGTAATTAACCTCAGGCTTGCCTTTAGATGCTACTAATTCACCAATAACGAAAGCCGTTTCACCTGATTTTTTTAAACTATCAAGAGTTGCTTGCTCATTTTCTGGGGCAACACAAACAATCATACCTATACCACAATTGAAAGTGATCAACATATCAGCCAATGACACATTACCTTGCTCTTTTAACCACACAAAAATTTCAGGCAAGTCCCAAGCAGATAGCTCAATATTTGCCTGAATATCATTAGGTAACACACGAGGTAAATTCTCAGTTAACCCACCCCCGGTTATGTGCGCAAAAGCATGTACAGGCACTTTTTCTAATAAAGCTAATAGCGATTTAACATAAATACGAGTTGGCTCTAATAAAGCTAGCCCTAGGGTTTTATCACCAAATGAGTCATCCAGTGAAGTACCGCTGTGAGAAATAATTTTTCTAATTAACGAATAACCATTTGAATGCGGCCCAGATGAAGCGATACCAATTAGCTTATCTCCTACACTAACCTGAGCGCCATCGAGTACCTTACTTTTTTCTACGATACCCACACAAAAACCAGCCAAATCGTATTCACCATCAGGGTACATACCTGGCATTTCTGCTGTCTCACCACCAACTAATGCAGCACCAGCTAATTCACACCCTTGACCAATACCTTTTATAACCGAAGCTGCAGTATCTACGTCGAGCTTACCGGTTGCAAAATAATCTAAGAAAAATAAAGGCTCAGCGCCCTGAACAATAATGTCATTAACACACATAGCTACAAGATCGATACCCACTGAGTCATGAATACCGAGATCAATTGCTAACTTAAGCTTAGTACCCACACCATCAGTACCAGACACTAAAATTGGATTCTGATAACGATCTAAAGGTAACTCGAACATCGAGCCAAAACCACCTAACCCAGCCATAACACCTGCTGTACGAGTTTTAGCCGCTATTGGCTTAATTCGCTCTACTAATGCATTTCCTGCAGCAATATCAACTCCTGCACTTTTATAATTTAAGCTTTCTTGGTTTTTTTCGCTCAAAGTCATTGTCTCTTCAAAATTTAAACTGAGGATATTGTACAAGACATCAGGTCATTTTGTGAAAGATATACAGAAACCTAATTAAGATTTTTAGATTAAAAACTTAGGAAACTAAAGCGAAACAGTTGAATTTAATTTAAAAAAAAACTAAAGTTACCCAGCGTGACAGTTGGTTATTCCAATAAGGTAAAACAATTTATTAACTGAGGAATTAATATGAAAATAATAAAAATAGTCAAAGCAACTCTACTCATAACTACACTTTTATACAATGGACTTGCGACTGCGTATACACCAGAAGAATCTGATAAAACCTGTAAAAAACCAAAGTTTACCGACTTTAATTTAAAAGAATACCAAGCCCCAAGCAATATCGAAACACCGGCGGAAGCAGAATTTATTATCAAAATCTCTGTATGGGCAGATCCTGAGAGCATAAAACTAACCGCTAAAAAATCTCCATTACCTTTCACACTTGAAAGCACAAGCACGTTCCATAAAATAAAAGCAAAACTACCGGCCAGCCTAAACGGAGATTTTGCCAGAATTGATGTCAGCGCGAAATCAGTAGCAGGTTGTGATGATAAAACAGGTTGGTTAGTTAAAGTCAGCAATCCTTAAAAATATTAACCTTAAGCAATACCTGGTATCAAAAGGTGCCAGGTTATCAAATACGAGAAGTAAGAATGGTACTTGTAAGATTTAAACTAATCAAAGATTCTTTATAACGATATCGTTTTAAACAAGTTAGGGAATTAAAACAATAAATCAAGGAGGGGGGGGTAAAACTCCCTCGCCATGTTTAGCGAGGGAGAAGCTAATAACTTATTTGCCTGCGATTTGTGCTGCAGTACTGTTATTAGAAGTATGTCTTTTTTCAATTTTACTGAAAGTTTCAGTTTGAAGTTGTGCAACTGCACCACTTTCTAAATGTTTAGTTTCATCTTTTTTCAACAAAACAACTAAAAGTACGATTGCAGCGATAGAAACGCCAACGATTACCCAAGTATTGTCTTTTTCAATTTCTTCAGTCATTTTAAAATCCTCTATAGTTATTAATAATTATTATTCTCTCTTCCTCAAGAGAGCAATTCAAAAATGAGATTTTATGAATTGATTGCCAAATTTGTCTCCAGCAATGGTGTAATTTTTATCATGACTTAGAGGGCAATGTCAAAGCTATAAATAAAAAAAATGATAATTTTTATTTATTCCTCAAAATTTATAGCTGTAATCGATTAAATATTTTCATCCAAATAAAAAATAAACATTTGAATTAAAAGAATTTATAAAGAAAAAAAAGTGAACTTATAAATAAAAAATAATTATCATCCTTGCACAAAAAAAATCAGCCGACAAACTCAAAGTTTAGACTTTTTTACCCAAAAAAATAACAAAAAAAGATCCATTATTACAAAAAAAGACCTTGAAATTGATCCTCATTAATCAAAAAACTGATAACAAATTACAAAAGGATCTAACCGATAAAATCGATTTAACAAGAAATAATTGATAATTACGGGGAGGGTAATCTTTTCCAGAAAGGAAGAAAGGCTCATAAGCCCGATTGAATGCATTGCGATGAGCGAGAAATCACTCAACTGCTATTATTGATAGAAAACACAAATTAACTATTTTTAAATCCTTTACTACGACTCAATTGTGAAGATACTTGATCTTGAGCCACAGGGCTAATTTCTACAGGAGTGGTACCTTTCATACCCAATTCTTTAGCTGCAGCTAAAGATAAATCCATGGACCTTGACGAATGAAAAGGACCTCTATCGTTAATACGAACCACAATACTACGATGATTTTTAAGATTTGTGACTTCTACGTAAGATGATAAAGGCAACGATTTATGCGCCGCTGTCATCTCATACATATTAAACTTCTCTCCATTGGCCGTTCTTTTACCATGAAAAGCCGCACCATACCAAGAAGCTGTCAAAACCTTATTTTCTTTTTGATGACTACTTACATGCGTTTTTTTTACATGCCTAGGTGCAGCCTCAACAACGCCAACAAGATTAAAAAAATAACTGCTTGCAATAACAACGACTGCTAATGTCAGTTTATTCACAAATCAAACCCTTTTTTATTAACTTAGGTTAGATTCTAAATTACAAGTCTTAAGCGAACCTTAAATTAAATACAAATTAACTTTTATAGCCAAGCCACGCTATTAATTGTTTTACCTACGGGCTTATATTCAGCACCTACCCAACCTGAATAAGCCGACATTTCTATTGCGGAAAAAACCTCTGCAAAATTAATCTCACCGGTACCTGGCTGCCCTCGACCCGGACAATCAGCGAATTGTATATGTCCGATCAGATGCCCATAACGGCTAATAAAATCTAACACATTCTCACTCATCATAGTCATATGATAAATATCGTATTGCATAAACAAATTGCACAACGATAGATCTTCCAATATATCCAACATATCTTGACCATTATTAATAAGAAAGCCAGGCATGTCTTTAGTATTTATCGCCTCAAAAACTGCTTTTACGCCTAAAGGCGCAAAGACTTCTGCTGCAAATGCTAAATTTTCTTTAAAAACGCATAGATATTCTTGCTCTCGAGTTGAATCATAACAACGACCTGGCAACACATTTATAACTTCTGGTTTTATTAATTGCGCATACTCCAAAGCTTGTGCAACCGCTAATCTAAATTGAGCTTTTTTTTCTGGCACAGACGCAAGCCCCTCACCTCCCAGCAGTAAATCATCAGCGTCTATATTAAAAAGCACCAAACTTAATTGATTCTCATCCAGCAAGGCTTTAATTTTCTGTGCACTAAGACTATAAGGAAACTGTATTTCGACTGCATCAAAACCAGCTTTTTTAGCCATCTCAAATCGATCAACTAAATCAACCTCTGTAAATAACATGCTGATATTGGCGGTAAACTTAAGCATCATTTTCACCAAATAATTTAATTAATGTAGATGGATCTTGCATTGCATAACCCTTAGATGCATGTAATTGCATTAACTGAGCAGCTAGTCCAGACATTGGGATAGAACTCGCTTGTTTTGAGGCCAAATTAACAGCCATATTAAGATCTTTTAACAATGTTTGAACGCGCCACTTAACAGGCTCAAAAGTCTCCGTCGCCATTTCTGGAGCCAGTATTTGCAAAGGTTTTGAATCTGCAAAACCACCTTCTAAAGCCCCGGCTATTTTTTCTGCATTAACTCCGGCCGATTTGGCTAAAGCCATCATTTCAGCAATCACCATCACATTACAACTAACAATCATTTGATTACAAATCTTAGTAATCTGCCCACTACCAACCGCACCCATATGGGTTAGTTGCTTATAAAGTGGCGCCAATATAACTCTAGCAATAGCAATATCCGTTTCTGCACCACCGGCCATAATCGCTAAATTACCTTGCTCTGCTCCATACACACCGCCAGACACTGGCGCATCAACCCAAGATACGCCACATTTATCAAAAAGAACTGCCGCCAAATCTCGAGTTTTTTGCGGATCAATACTTGATAAATCAATCAATAACTGACCAAATTTACCGCATCCCAGTATATGATTAAGCACTACATCTTCAACAACATCAGTGTCCTTTAAGCACAAAATAATCACATCAGAAGCAGCAACTAATGGCGCAATTGAATCAAAAGCGCTCGCCCCTGCACTCACTATTGAGGCAAGTTTATCGGAACTGCGATTCCAGATATTGACCTTAAAACCCGCGCTTAATAACCGATAAACCATCGGCTTACCCATTAACCCAATGCCGATAAAACCTAATGTTTGATTTGTTTCTGTCATAAATTTATTTTTACAAGTGAAAAAGAACCTTTTAGTCTATAACCAGTTATAGAGACATTGTACCAGCGGATGCAATACCTAGACACCTAGGGTTATAAAGTACGTAGAGTGCATTAATAAGACTTATAGCGCTGCGCAAAGAACAGCAATTATGCTTTAATTAAGCCTTTAAAATTTCATAATTTTCCGTATAAGTTTATTTAGAATTTGACGCTTTTAGTATTTCTCTATATTATTTGTCAGTTATGTTATCTAGATTACCCGAATTTATAGACCCACTTCACCTTGCAGATACCCGCGGTGAAATTAAGGGTGAAATACCGATAGGCAACTTGGCGCGATTATCCGAGATGCTTATCAATGACTCTGGCTCAATAAGTGTTCATCTTATTTTTGGCCGAGAAGGTAAACTAGCTAAGGTTGAAGGTCGTATTCAAGCTACTTTGAATTTACAATGTCAAAATTGTCTTGAAGCTGTTGAATGGCCTATTGATTGTGAGATTAAATTAGGTATTGCTAATACCATCGAACAAGCAGATAGATTACCCGAAGAATACGAACCTTTAATGACCGAGGAAGAAAAAATTCCTCTAAACAATATTATTGAAGACGAAATACTTCTAAATTTACCCGCGTTTCCAAAGCATGAACATCAATGCGTGACGCTGGAAGTTAATAATAAACTTAATGGAAAAATGGTGGCTGAAGAGATCTCTGCCCCAGAAAATCCTTTTGCAATTTTAGCCAAACTTAAAAAAACTGGAGATTCATAATGGCAGTACAAAAGAGTAAAGTATCGCGCTCAAGACGCGGTCAACGTCGTTCACATGACGCATTAACATCCAAAACATTATCTCAAGATGCGATCACAGGTGAAATGCACTTACGTCACCATGTAACTCCAGGTGGTTTTTTCAAAGGCCGTCAAATTGTAGCGACAGCAGACGAAGAGTAAGATCTCGTCCTTGATTGACCCCATGCCGAACCCTGCAGGGTTCGGCGCCCTTCAATAACTTCGGAGTTGTTCATCAGCGTGAGTTTAACAATTTCAATTGACGCAATGGGCGGGGATCAAGGCCCTGAAGTCACCATTCCAGCATCACTAGACTGCTTAAAAAATAATCCAGACTTAAAATTAATTTTAGTAGGCGATGAATCCACCATTAAAGGATTATTGCCCAACGATTTAAGCACCTATCAAGACAGACTTTCTATTCACCACGCGTCACAACGCGTTGAAATGGACGAGTCACCGTCTAAAGCCTTAAAGAACAAAAAAGATTCTTCTATGCGGGTCGCCATTAATTTGGTTAAAGACGGTCAAGCAGATGCATGTGTTAGCGCTGGCAACACTGGCGCCTTAATGGCTACTGCTAGATTTGTTTTAAAAATGATTCCAGGCATTGATCGTCCTGCAATTATCTCTACCTTACCCTCTGTACACGGCCATACCCATGTTCTTGATTTAGGTGCAAATGTTGATTGTGACGCCGAACATCTATTTCAGTTTGCCATCATGGGCAATGAATTGGTCAAAGCCGTTGAAGGCATTGAGAACCCCAAAGTCGGACTTTTAAATATTGGCGAAGAAGATACTAAAGGCAATGAGCAAGTTAAGGCTGCCGCAAAATTATTAGAGGCCTCTTCCTTAAACTACATTGGCTATGTGGAAGGTAATTCTTTAAATGCTGGCCCAATTAAAGTAGATTTAATTGTTACAGATGGCTTTGTTGGCAATGTGGCGCTTAAATCAATCGAAGGAGCCGCAAAAATGATCGGCACCACCCTCAAAGAAGCTTTTAGTAAAAACATCTTTACCAAATTAATCGCTATTATTGCTTATCCGGTACTTAAATCCTTTAAGCAACGCATAGACCCACGCTTATATAACGGCGCAAGCTTTTTAGGTCTTAAAGGTTTAGTAATCAAAAGCCATGGTGGTGCAGATAGCTTAGCGTTTAAAACCGCAATTCAATTAGCCATAGTTGAAGCCAACCAAGATGTTATAAAAAAAATAAGTGAGCAAGTAGAAAGAACTTTAGCTCTTAGAGACATCACATGATTCGTTATTCAAAAGTTCTCGGCACCGGTGGATACCTCCCTGCTGAGATTCGCACCAATGAACAAATTTCAGAAACAGTTGACACCTCAGATAGCTGGATTTTTGAACGCACAGGCATAAAAAGTCGACGCATTGCTGCGCCGCATGAATCAGCTGCAAGTATGGCTGAAATTGCAGCCAGACAAGCCTTGGAAGCAGCAAATTGCGACCCTAGCGAGATAGACCTAATTATCGTCGCCACTGGCACACCAGAATACGTTTACCCCAGCACTGCGTGTTTGTTACAACAACGCCTAGGTAATAAAAATGCCGCCGCCTTTGATGTACAAGCAGCTTGCTCCGGCTCTATCTATGCACTAAGCATTGCTGATCAATTTATTAAATCGGGCGCAGCTAAAAAGGCGCTTGTTGTTGGCACTGAAATATGTTCACGCATTGTAGATTGGTCTGACCGAGGCACTTGCATTTTATTTGGTGACGGAGCAGGAGCTCTATTAGTAGGCGTATCTGATGAAGTTGGCGTCTTATCGACCCATATTCATGCTGATGGTGAATTTGAAGAACTTTTGTATTGCCGCAATCCTCAGGTGACAAATACGGATATCAAAGACGAACAAATCGGCTTTATCAATATGCGTGGCAATGAAGTCTTTAAAGTAGCTGTTAATACCCTAGGTCGCATCGTTGATGAAACGCTCGAAGCTAATAACATGGCTAAAGAAGAAATTGATTGGCTAGTACCCCATCAAGCCAATATTAGAATCATTATGGCAACCGCCAAGAAATTAAAAATGTCTATGGATCAAGTTGTGGTTACTCTTGAGAATCAAGGTAACACTTCTTCTGCATCAGTATTATTGGCTTTCAACGAAGCAGTACGAGATGGCAGAATTAAGCGTGGACAAGTCGTTCTCCTTGAAGCCTTTGGCGCAGGCTTTACTTGGGGCTCGGCTCTTATTAAATATTAATATAAAAATAATACAGTCTAAACATGAGTACACACCTCGATAATTTAACATTTGTCTTTCCTGGACAAGGCTCCCAGTCAATTGGCATGCTTGCAGATTTAACCGCTAGTTTCCCAGAAGTAAAACACACATTTGAAAGAGCATCTGATGTTTTAAGTTTGGACTTGTGGTCTTTAGTAACGCAAGGACCTGATGAAGAATTAAACCAAACACAAAATACGCAACCAGCTATGTTAGCTGCTGGCTACGCTGTATGGGAGATTTGGCGAAAACAAAGCACTATTCAACCCGCATGGATGGCTGGTCACAGCTTAGGTGAATATACCGCACTAGTTTGCTCAGGTGCTCTATCTTTTGAAGATGGCATAAAACTAGTCGCTGCGCGTGGCCGCTTAATGCAAGAAGCTGTTCCACCCGGTATAGGCGCCATGGCTGCTATCTTAGGACTAGAAGATCAACAAATCATAGATATTTGCGCGCAAGCAGCTGAAAATGAAATTGTTTCAGCTGTTAATTTTAATTCACCAGGCCAAGTCGTTATTGCCGGCAATAAAGCAGCTGTTGAAAGAGCCATGTCTGGCGCAAAAGAAGCCGGTGCTAAACGAGCACTTTTATTACCTGTGAGCGTGCCCTCTCATTGCGCCTTGATGCAATCCGCCGCTGATAAACTAGATACATACTTAAACGATATTAAAATTGTAACGCCTACTATCAAACTGGTTCACAACGTAGATGTTGCTTCGCACGACACCCCTGATGCTATTCGTAATATTTTAAAAGAACAACTTTTCAAACCTGTACGCTGGGTTGATAGTATTAATTATTTGCATGAACAAGGTGTTACGCGTTTTGTTGAATGTGGCCCTGGAAAAGTTCTTATTGGCCTTAACAAACGTATCGTTAAAGACGCAGAGCATTTCTCTATCTATAATTCAGAAACAATAAATACGCTATTGGAGCAACTCAATGACTAAACAAATAGCTTTAGTAACCGGCGCAAGTCGAGGCATTGGTAAAGCAATTGCTGAAAAACTAGCCGAAGATGGTTTTTTTGTCCTTGGCACAGCAACATCTGATGCAGGTGCAGAGGCTATTTCACTTTATTTAGGCGAAAGCGGTAAAGGTTTTAAATTAGATGTATCTAATGCCGAATCGATTGAAGAAGTACTCAAAACAATTAATGATGAATTTGGCGCACCCGCGGTATTAGTTAATAATGCAGGCATAACCAGAGATAACTTGCTAATGCGCATGAAAGATGAAGAGTGGGATGATATTATCAACACTAACTTAACATCTGTTTTTAGAATGAGTAAGGCCGTGTTGCGCGGCATGATGAAAGCCAAAACCGGTCGTATCATTAACATTTCTTCAGTCGTTGGATCTACAGGAAATGCTGGTCAAGCTAATTATGCAGCAGCTAAAGCGGGCATGGTTGGATTTGCAAAATCAATGGCTAAAGAAGTCGGCTCACGCAATATCACTATTAACACGGTTGCACCTGGTTTTATCGACACCGATATGACTAAGGAACTTAATGATGATATTAAAAACAATCTATTAGCGTCTATCCCACTCAATAGATTGGGCGATGCTAAAGAAATTGCTCATGCTGTTGCATTTCTTGCTTCACCAGGTGCAAGTTATATTACAGGCGAGACTTTACATGTCAATGGCGGCATGTTTATGCCTTAATATGGTGACTTTGTCGTAATATTAAGTATAATTGCCACGCTGTCTAGATTTACTAGACACGAGGTTTCAGTAAAAACTAATAACAACACCAATTTAAGTTTGAAAAATTATAAGCTTACATTGTTTGAGGAAAAAAATTATGAGTAACATTGAAGAACGAGTTAAAAAAATTGTTGCAGAGCAATTAGGTGTAAAAGAAGACATCGCTAATGATGCTTCATTCGTAGATGATCTTGGTGCTGATTCTCTGGATACAGTTGAACTCGTTATGGCTCTTGAAGAAGAATTCGAATGCGAAATTCCTGATGACGAAGCTGAAAAAATCACTACTGTTCAGCAAGCTATCGATTACGTGGGAAAAAACGCGTAAGACTGACTTTAAGTGGATGGGAATAATCTCATCCACTAATTTAAATATCCTGACACAATACGATAACACAGCCTTTTGGGGCTTTTTTCGTATTTAGTTACCTCTTTCTTCACCTTTCTAACGGTACTTTACATTGAGCAAACGTCGAGTTGTAATAACTGGATTGGGTGCGGTTACATGCTTAGCCAACACCGTCGCAGAAACTTGGAATGGCATTATTAATTCCAAAAGCGGCATAAGTCCAATTGATTCTTTTGATATTTCTCCTTTTGCCACTACATTTGGCGGAGTAATTAGAAATTTTGATATATCCAAATACATTCCTGACAAAGATGCAAAACGCATGGATGGCTTCATTCATTATGGCATCGCGGCAGGCTGTCAAGCCTTTGAAGATTCTGGTATTGAAGTAACAGAAGCAAACGCAGAACGCATTGGTGTTGCCATTGGCTCAGGCATCGGTGGCATTACCGGCATTGAAGATTGTCATGCGACTTATGACAAAAGCGGCCCCAGAAGAATATCACCATTTTTCGTACCGGGTAATATCATCAACATGATATCGGGTAATTTATCGATTAAGTATGGTTTAAAAGGCCCTAACTTTGCGATTGTAACGGCTTGTGCAACTGGCACACATAACATTGGTGACGCAGCAAGATTAATTGCTTATGGCGACGCTGATGTAATGATCGCAGGGGGCGCAGAGCGCTGTACGACTTCTCCGACTGCAATGGGTGGCTTTGCTTCAGCAAAAGCATTATCCAGACGCAATGACGATCCACAACACGCAAGTCGCCCCTGGGATAAAGACCGCGACGGATTTGTATTAAGTGATGGTGCTGGTGTGGTAGTTCTTGAAGAGCTAGAACATGCAAAAGCCAGAGGCGCAAAAATTTATGCAGAAGTAGTTGGCTACGGCATGAGTGGCGACGCTTATCATATCACCACGCCTTCAGAGGGTGGAGAAGGTGCGGCTCGATGCATGAAAAATGCACTTCGGGATGCCGGCCTTAACGCGGAAGACATCGATTACATTAATGCCCACGGCACTTCAACACCGGCAGGTGATGTAGGTGAAACCCAAGCCATGAAAGCCGCCTTAGGCGAACACGCTTACAAAGTAGCGGTCAGCTCTACAAAATCTATGATTGGGCACATGCTGGGAGCAGCTGGCGGCATAGAAGCGGTTATATCGGCGCTAAGTATTAAAGAACAAATTGCACCGCCGACCATTAACTTGGATAATCAAGACCCAGAATGTGATCTTGATTATGTACCACATACCGCTAGAAATATGAAAATTGAAGTAGCCATGTCAAATTCATTTGGTTTTGGCGGCACCAATGGCACATTAATTTTTAAACGCTACTCATAAGACAAACATCTAAGCCTCTAAAAATTCATGACCCTGGTAAATGGTTCACCTCAGGAGGAGATTGAATTATCTGATAGAGGCTTTCAATACGGCGATGGTTTATTTGAAACCATCGCTGTTAAAAATGGCCACCC